>NZ_JBIRWL010000003.1:590744-740579 GCF_044387825.1 Streptomyces sp. NPDC020299 | reverse complement strand
TGCGTTTCCGACTCTATCAGATCTTTTCTCGATCCGATTTCCTCGGTGCTTTCCAGGTTCCCGCTCTCGCGTTTCCCTTTCCGGCGGTTCCGACTCTATCAGATCCTTTCGGCGTCCGATTCCCGGTCGGCGGGGTGTCTTCCCGGCCCTGCGGCCGTTCCGACGAGTGAGACTTTAGTGGATTCCTCGCTCCCGACCTAATCGGGGGCTGCGCCCTTTCGAACGCGGATTCCTCATTTCGCAAATACGCGCGCCAAAGCACACGGCAACGGATCGCCGAGCTGTGGTTGGTACCTACGGAATGGCTGTCCGGGGACCGACCGGAGTCGGCTCTCACGTCGGACAACTCGAAGAACCTTACGGATCAGGTCGGGGTGTGTCAACTCGCGGCGGGACGGCACGCCGGCGGCGTACTCTGGGCCCATGACTACGCGTACGTGCAACCAGCAGTGGTGGGCCGCCTGACGGCGGCCGCGCTCACGTATGCGTTCAACGGCCGCCGCCTCGGCGGCCGTTCTCGTTTCTCCCTCCAGGGCTCCTGAGGGCCGGCCGACCGGGACGGCGGCCTCGACCAGGAGGTGGAGGAGAGATGACGCGAGTCTTCAGCGGGGTCAAGCCGACCGGGCATCTGACGCTGGGGAACTATCTGGGAGCCATGCGGCGCTGGGCCGAGGTGGACCAGCACAGGTCGGACGGAGTGTTCTGCATCGTCGATCTGCACGCGCTGACCGTGGAACACGATCCGGCGCGGGTGCGCAGACTGAGCCGGCAGGCGGCGACGCTGCTGCTGGCGGCGGGGCTGGATCCCGAGCTGTGCACCGTGTTCGTACAGAGTCATGTCGATGAGCACGCTCGGCTGTCGTACGTGCTCGAGTGCGTGGCGACCGACGGTGAGATGCGGCGGATGATCCAGTACAAGGAGAAGGCCGCGCGGGAGCGGACGCGGGGTGGGAGCGTGCGGCTGTCGCTGCTGACGTATCCGGCGCTGATGGCGGCGGACATCCTGGCGTACGGGACCGATGAGGTGCCGGTGGGGGACGACCAGGCGCAGCATGTGGAGCTGACGCGGGATCTGGCGGTGCGGTTCAACCAGCGGTACGGGCATACCTTCGTGGTGCCGAAGGCGACCAGTCCGGGGGTGGCCGCGCGGGTGATGAACCTCCAGGAGCCGGCTTCGAAGATGGGCAAGAGCGACGACTCCGGGCCGGGGATCGTGTATCTGCTCGACGAGCCGGACGTGGTGCGGAAGAAGGTCATGCGGGCGGTGACCGACAGTGGGCGGGAGGTCGTCTACGACCGGCAGGGGCGGCCCGGGGTGGCGAATCTGCTGGAGATTCTCGCCGCCTGTACGGGTGGGGATCCGGCGGCGCTGGGTGCGGGGTACGCCTCGTACGGAGCGTTGAAGAAGGACACCGCGGAGGCCGTCGTGGAGGTGTTGCGGCCGGTTCAGGCACGGCACAAGGAGTTGTGTGCGGATCCCTCTTATGTGGAGGACGTACTGCGTCGGGGGGCCGACCGGGCTCGGGCGATGGCGCGTCCGACCGTGGATGCCGCCTATCGGGCGATCGGGCTGCTGCCCGCGGGGGCTGGGGATGTCGTGAACGCGGTCCGGTAGGCGCGTGGGCTGGTGGCGAGGCGCGCTGCGAAGTGCTGGCGCAGTGTGACCTCGCTGCCGAAGCCCGCGCGGCGGGCGACCTCGGGCATGGGGAGGTCGGTGCGTTCGAGGAGTTTCTGGGCTGCGGCGATGCGCTGGTCGAGGAGCCAGCGCAGCGGGGTCGTGCCGGTGGCTGCCGTGAAGTGGCGGGCGAAGCTGCGGGGGGACATGCCCGCGTGGGCGGCCAGGTCGGCGACGGTGAGCGGTTCGTGGAGGTGGCGCAGGGCGTGTTCGCGTACGGCGGCGAGGGAGTCGGCGTCGCGGTCCGCGCGGGGGGTGGGGCGCTCGATGAACTGTGCCTGGGTGCCGGTGCGGAAGGGGGCGGTGACCATGGAGCGGGCGATGGTGGCCGCGGCTTCGGCGCCGTGGGCGCGGCGGACCAGGTGGAGGCAGAGGTCGATGCCGGCCGCCGTGCCTGCCGCGGTCCAGATGTTGCCGTCCTCGATGAAGAGGGCGTCGGGGATGACGGTGACCTGGGGGTGGTGGGTCCGCAGCAGGTCGACGAGGTTCCAGTGGGTGATGGCGCGGCGGCCGTCGAGGAGGCCGGCCTGAGCGAGGGTGAAGGCACCGCCGCAGAGGGCGGCGAGGGTGGTGCCGCGGGTGTGGGCGCGGCGGAGGGCGTCGAGGACGGGGGTGGGTGCGGGGGTCAGGTGGTCGTCCAGGCCGGGGATCACGATCAGGTCGGCTTGGTCGAGCCAGGTGAGGGCGCGGTCGGGGAGGAGGGAGAGGCCGCCTCGCATGGGGATGGGGGTGGTGCCGGCGGCGACTCGACGCAGGTCGAAGGCGGGGGCGCCGCGGTCGGTTCGGTCGGTGCCCCAGACCTCGGTGATGACGGAGACGTCGAAGGCGCGGATGCCGGGGAAGGCGACGAGGGCGATGCGGTGGGCGCGGGCCATGGGTGGCAGTAAACCATCGATCGCTGTCTTTTCACCCTATGGGGCGGGCGGGCCCGACGGCGGGAGGATCGTCGGTATGGAGATCGCGGAGAACGCAGCGCTGGTGGTCGTGGACGTGCAGAAGGGCTTCGAGGAGGCCGGCTTCTGGGGGCCGCGGAACAACCCGGGGGCCGATGACAACATCGCGGCGCTGATCGACGTATGGCAGTCGACGGGGCGGCCGGTCGTCTTCGTACGGCACGACTCGCCGAAACCTCAGTCGCCGCTGCGGCCCGGGTATGCGGGGAACGACCTGAAGGAGTACGTGGCGGAGCGGCGCGGGAAGGGGGCGGGGGCCGAGCTGTTCCTGACGAAGACCGTGAACTCGGCCTTCCTCGGTACGCCGGATCTGGGGGCCTGGCTGACGGCGGAGGGGATCGGGCAGGTCGTGGTGATCGGGATCCAGACCAACATGTGCGTGGAGACGACGGCCCGGATGGGCGGGAACCTCGGGTACGACGTGGTGGTGCCGTACGACGCGACGTACACCTTCGACCTGGAGGGGCCGTTCGGCTGGCGGCGCGATGCGGAGGAGGTCGCGCAGGCTTCAGCGGTGTCGCTGCACGGGGGTGGGTTCGCGCGGGTGGTGACGACGGAGGAGGTGGTGGGGGCTGCGGTGGTGGGCTGAGCCCATCGCCCCCCCCTGTGCCCCCACTGGGTCACCGGGGCGCTCAGTCCTTTTTGCCCGAGGCCAGTTCGCGGCTGCGGTCGCGGGCGGCTTCCAGGGCGGCGATGAGGGCGGCTCGTACGCCGTGGTTCTCCAGTTCGCGGATGGCGTTGATCGTGGTGCCGGCGGGGGACGTGACGTTCTCGCGGAGCTTGACCGGGTGTTCGCCGCTGTCGCGGAGCATGGTGGCCGCGCCGATCGCGGACTGGACGATCAGGTCGTGGGCCTTGTCGCGGGGCAGGCCGAGCAGGATGCCGGCGTCGGTCATGGCTTCGACCAGGTAGAAGAAGTACGCGGGGCCGGAGCCGGAGAGGGCGGTGCAGGCGTCCTGCTGGGACTCGGGGACGCGGAGGGTCTTGCCGACGGCACCGAAGATCTCCTCGGTGTGGGTGAGGTGTTCGGCGGTGGCGTGGGCGCCGGCCGAGATGACGGACATGGCCTCGTCGACGAGGGCGGGGGTGTTCGTCATGACGCGGACGACCGGGGTGCCGGCGGTGAGGCGGTCCTCGATGGAGGTGGTGGTGATGCCGGCGGCGCCGCTGATCACCAGGCGGTCGGTGGGGATGTGGGGGGCGAGTTCGTCGAGGAGCGTGCCCATGTCCTGCGGCTTGACCGTGAGGATGAGGGTGTCGGCGGCCTTGGCGGCGTCGGGGTTGGTGACCGGGGTGACTCCGTAGCGGGTGCGGAGTTCTTCGGCGCGTTCTCGGCGGCGGGCGGTGACCAGGAGGTCGGCGGGGGCCCAGCCGGCTCGGATCATTCCGCTGAGCAGGGCTTCGCCGATCTTGCCGGTGCCGAGGACTGCGACTTTCTGGGTCATGGGGTCATCCTTGCACCGGGGGTGCGGGGGTGGGGGCGGGTGTCCGGTGGGCGGGATGTGGTCTCGCCCCCGCCGCCCCTGCCCTTCCCGTCCCCAGGGGCTCCGCCCCTTCGGCCCCGCCAGGGGGCTGCGCCCCCTGGACCCCCATCGGCCTGAACGGCCTCGTCCTCAAACTCCCCCAGAGGGGGCACCCCCGGACGGGCTGAGTAATGACGGCCGGGGCTGAGCAGTATCCGGCCCTCACGCGGTTCGGCGGCGCAATGTTGCTGCGCCCAGGGCCAGCACCAGTAGGGCGCAGCCGGCGACGATCAGCACATCCCTTACGAAGGTTCCCGTCATGTCCGTGTGGTGGAGGAGTTCGTTCATGGCGTCGACGGCGTAGGACATGGGGAGGGCGTCGGAGATGGCTTCGAGGGCGGGGTGCATGGCGGGTCGGGGGGTGAAGAGGCCGCAGAGGAGGAGTTGGGGGAAGATCACCGCGGGCATGAACTGGACGGCCTGGAATTCGGAGGCCGCGAAGGCCGAGACGAACAGGCCGAGGGCGGTGCCGAGCAGGGCGTCCAGGAGGGCTACGAGGAGCAGTAGCCAGGGGCTGCCTGTGACGTCGAGGCCCAGGATCCAGAGTGACAGGCCCGTCGCCAGTGCCGACTGGATGATCGCCACGGCGCCGAAGGCGAGCGCGTAGCCGGCGATGAGGTCGGCCTTGCCGAGGGGCATGGCGAGGAGGCGTTCGAGGGTGCCGGAGGTGCGTTCGCGCAGGGTGGCGATGGATGTCACCAGGAACATGGTGATCAGGGGGAAGATGCCCAGGAGTGACGCGCCGATGTTGTCGAAGGTGTGCGGGCTGCCGTCGAAGACGTAGCGCAGCAGGAGCAGCATCAGGCAGGGGACCAGGAGCATCAGCGCGATGGTGCGCGGGTCGTGGCGGAGTTGGCGCAGGACGCGGGCCGCGGTGGCGGTGGTGCGGGAGATGTTGAGCGTCGTACTTGTCATCGTGCCGTCTCCTTCTCCGTCTCCTGCGCGTGGCCCGCGGCTGCCGCCTCGTCCACCAGGTGCAGGAAGGCCGCCTCGACGGTTTCGGCGCCGGTGCGGGTGCGCAGGGCGTCGGGGGTGTCCTCGGCGAGGATCTCGCCCTCGCGCATGAGGAGGAGGCGGTGGCAGCGCTCGGCCTCGTCCATGACGTGGGAGGAGATCAGGAGGGTGGCGCCGCGGGTGGCGGCGATGTCGTGGAAGAGGTGCCACAGGTCGCGGCGGAGGACCGGGTCCAGGCCGACGGTGGGTTCGTCGAGGACCAGGAGTTCGGGGGTGCCGAGGAGGGCCACGGCGAGGGAGACGCGGCCGCGCTGGCCGCCGGAGAGGTTGCCGGCGAGGGCGTCGGCGTGGGTGGTGAGGTCGACGTCGGCGATGGCCCGGGTGACGGCTTCGTGGCGGCGGTCGGCCGCGGCGCGGCCGGGGTCGAGGATCGCGGCGAAGTAGTCGAGGTTCTGGCGGACGGTCAGGTCGTCGTAGACGGACGGGGCCTGGGTGACGTAGCCGATGCGGGTGCGCAGGGTGGGGTGGCCTGCGGGGCGGCCGAGGACCTGGAGGGTGCCGGTGACCTTGGCCTGGGTGCCGACGACGGCTCGCATGAGGGTCGACTTGCCGCATCCGGAGGGGCCGAGCAGGCCGGTGATCTGGCCACGCGGGACGGTGAAGTCGAGGCCGCGCAGGACGGTGCGGGGGCCTCGGACGGCGGTGAGGGAGGAAGCCTGTACGGCGGGGGCCGACGGGGGGCCGGCAGGGGTCCCCGAAGGGCCGGGCACATAATTCATCATGCGATGAATAATGCGCCCGGGGTGGAGTGCCGTCAAGCGACGGCCACCAGCAGCTCCACGTCGTAGACCTCCTCCACCGTGCCGTCGGGGAACGCGGTGCGGAGGTGGGCGCGCTCCTCGGCGAGGAAGGCATCGGTGGCCGCCCGGTCCTGGACCAGGAAGGCCGAGTGACTGCCGAGGTTGGCGAGGTGGGTGTCGAGGGGGACGCGGCGGCTCCAGCGGACCGTGCGGTCGGCGAAGTCCAGGCGGCCGGTGGGGTCGGCGAGGGCGGACCGCGAGCTGTTGTGCACCTCCGTACGCCGGTCGACATCGAAGTGGCGCTGGAGGCGTTCGTTCTGGGCGTCGATCCACGGGACGCCGAGGGGGCTCTTGTTCCACCACAGCGCGAGGGCCCCGCCGGGGCGCAGCACGCGCAGGGCCTCCGGGACCGAGCGGGCCGGGTCGGTCCAGTGCCAGGCCTGGGCGTAGGTGAGCAGGTCGGCGGAGGCGTCGGCCAGCGGGAGGGCGTTGCCGTTGCCGCGGACCAGCGGGACGTCGGGGAGGGTGCGGCGGAACTGGGCCGCCATGCCGTCGCCGGGTTCCACCGCGAGCACGTCGGCGCCGCGGGCGTGCAGCAGCGCGGTGGCTATGCCGGTGCCGGCGCCGACGTCGACGACCCGGGCGCCGGTGAGGGGGCGGGCGGCGAGTTCCTCGAGTGTGTCGAAGAGGGCGGGCGGATAGGAGGGGCGGTTCGCGGCGTACTGGGCGGCGGCGCCGTTGAAGGAGTGGGCCCGGGAGGCGAAATGCGACGGCGACGGAGACCGGGACGGTGACGGAGACGGTGATGGAGACGGTGATGGAGTTGTGGTCATACGGTCATGCTGGCCGCTGGGGCCCGGGCATGCCGTCGGTACGGTGAAAGCCTTTCTTCCGCTTTCCCTTTCCGTCTATCCCTTGCGGCGCTTCTTGGAGGGGTTTCCCGTGCGGCGGGTGGTGCGGCGGGTGTGCTGGGCGCGGGCCTCTTCGTATTCGGCGCGATGCAGCTTCTCGCCGGGGGCCTCGGTGAGGGAGCGGAAGAAGTAGGCGGCGAGGGAGCCGACGAAGCCGATGGCCAGCAGGCCGCGCAGGGAGGCCTGGCGGGCGGGGTCGAGGCGCTTGCCGAAGCCGTCCCAGGTGTTGCGGAAGGCCAGCGCGCTGCAGATCGCGAACATCGCGACGACCAGGACGGTCACGAAGGCTCCGCTGTTCGCGATCTCCAGTCCCTGGTAGGCGAAGCGCAGGACGACGCAGGAGGCGACGGCCGCGGCCAGGGAGCCGGCGGTGACGGCCGCGCGGCGGGCCGCGTAGCCGTTGTCGTGGTTCACCCAGGTCGTGCCGAAGAACCGCAGGGGCTCGGGGCGAGGGCCGTCGCCGGGGGTGCCGCCCGGGGAGCCCGCCGTGGTGTCCGGGGTGCCGGTTTCGTCGCTCACGGGACGATTATGGCCGGACGGCGCGGCGGGCTCCGTGGCGGGTCAGGAACAGCGGGAGGTCACGTAGCCGTCGGCGCCCGTGTGGACGTACGCGTCGGACACGTAGCCGTCGCCGATGTTGTCCCAGATCTTGCTGGTGCCGTACGGGCCGGTGACCGTCTGGCCCGGCGTCTGGCAGTAGATCGGGACCTTGGCACCCTCGGCCAGGGTGCGGACGAGGCCGTAGTTGGTGCCGGGGCCGCTGCGGACGTTGAGCCGGACGCCCGGGGCGACCGAGTAGTAGCGGACACTCGATTCCGCGGCGGCGGTGACGGTCGCCGCCCCGTCCCCGCCCTCGACTTCTCCGATGTCGGTGACAGACATGTGAACTCCCCCGTTCGATCCCCATGAGTGCCATGGGGTCCCGTTGATTCCCCGGAAACGCGATACGAAACACATGTGCGTGATTCGCACGCGAACGCTAGCAAGCCGCCTCTGTCTCGTACGAGTCATCGACTAGGCTCCGTGCGTCGCGCGCGCCGACGAACAGCACGGGGGTGGTCCCATGGCGCCACAGCGGAACGCCGGAGCGGGCGCGGAAGCGGAACTTCCCGAGTACGCCGGTCACTACCAGCTGGAGTCCAGGCTGGGCTCGGGTGGGATGGGTGTCGTGCACCTGGCCCGCAGCACCTCGGGCATGAAGGTCGCGGTGAAGGTCGTACACGCGCAGTTCGCCAGGGACCCCGAGTTCCGTGGCCGGTTCCGGCAGGAGGTGGCCGCCGCCCGGCGGGTGAGCGGCGCGTTCACCGCGCCCGTCGTGGACGCCGATCCGGAAGCGGAACGGCCGTGGATGGCGACGCTGTTCATCCCGGGGCAGACCCTCGCCGACCATGTGAAGGAGCACGGGGCCATGCCCCCGGACCGGTTGCGCCGGCTGATGGCCGGGCTGGCCGAGGCGCTGCGCGACATTCACCGGGTGGGGGTCGTGCACCGCGATCTCAAGCCGAGCAATGTGCTGCTCGCCGAGGACGGGCCAAAAGTCATCGACTTCGGGATCTCCCGCCCCAAGGACAGCGAACTGCGCACCGAGACAGGGAAGTTGATCGGCACTCCGCCGTTCATGGCGCCGGAGCAGTTCCGGCGTCCGCGGGAGGTGGGCCCGGCCGCCGACGTGTTCGCCCTGGGGTCGGTCATGGTGCACGCGGCCACCGGGCGCGGGCCGTTCGACTCCGACAGCCCCTATGTCGTCGCGTACCAGGTCGTGCACGACGAGCCCGACCTGGCCGGCGTACCGGAGAACATGGCGCCGTTGGTGCTGCGCTGCCTCGCCAAGGAGCCGGAGGAACGGCCCACTCCCGACGAACTGATGCGGGAACTGCGGTCGGTGGCGGCCTCGTACGACACGCAGACCTTCATACCGTCGCAGCGTACGGTCGACATCGACACGCCTGCGGACCAGGCGCAGACGGGCGGCGAGACCGGCGGACGGGCGGACGGCCAGACGGGCGAGGAGCCCGAGGCCGTGGCGCCCGATGCCGTGGAGTCCGGGGCCGTGGGGACCGCAGGGCAGCGCCGGGGGCGCCGGTGGTGGGGCGTGGCGGCCGCGGTGCTCGCGCTCGTCGTCGGCGGTGCGGTCGCCTCGGTGCGGTTGCTCGACGGTCCCGCTCCCCGGTCGGCTGCGGGCGGCTCGCACACCGTGTCGGCCGGGGCGGCGGCCGACGGGTTCCTGCCGTGGACGGAGAAGCCCGGGTCCGGGGATGCCGGGGTACCCCAATGCGCCGCCACCGCCGCCGCGTTGGTCTGCGAGCAGTCGGGGCGGGTCTACGGCCTCTCCCTCTCCGACGGCAGTCTGCTCTGGCGGCGCTCCGCCGCCACGTCGTCGCTCGGCGGCGGGGCGCCCGTGCTGTCGGGCGGGCTGGTGCAGATCCTGACGGACGAGGGGCGGCGCGTGGAGGCGCTCGATCCCGCGTCCGGCAAGGTGCGCCGGAAGCAGGACCTGCCCGCGGGCGGCGGAATGCGGTTCACGGGCGACACCCTCCTGCTCACCGGGGCCGACGGGACGGTCACCGCCCTGGACAGCGCCTCGGGCGGGACGAAGTGGCACCGCCGGGTGCCGGGGCAGGCGTTCCCGCTGTTCACCTGGTTCACCGGGGACCGGGCGGCGTACGCGACGAGCACCTCCGCAGACGGGTCGAGCACGCGGGTCACGGCGGTGGACCCGGACACGGGTGACGTGCGCTGGGACGCACGGCTCGACGGATCACTGCGGCCCGTCGGCACCAGCGGCGGATCGCTCTACTTCCTCTCCGTCGACCGGGTCTACGGGGACACGCGGGCGGTGGTCCGCTACACCCCCGCGTCCCGGACGACGCGGCGGGTGGCCGTGCCCGCGTCCGCCGAGGACTCCCAGGCCACGGTGCGCGGAGACGTGGTCTACCTCATGGCCACCGGGGGCTCGCTGTCGGCCGTGGACATGGGCGCGCGCCGGCAGTCGTGGCAGCTGCAGACCTCCGTGAGCCGCGGCTCGGCGCCGGTCGTCGACGGCGGCCATGTGTACGTCACCATCCCCGACGGGCGGCTGCTCGCCGTGGACGCCCGGCGCGGCAGGCTCCTCGGGCAGACCCCGACCCGGCTCGGCACACACCCGGACCGGGTCGTCGCATCGCTGCCCGAGCCGGTGGTCGTCAAGGGCCGTGTCTACGCCTCCGCACCCGACGGCACCGTCTTCGCCGTCGACGGCCGCGACCCGGCTGACTGGTGACAGCCGAAGGGGCCGCCCCCACCGGAGGCGGCCCCTTCAGGTGTACGTACGCTCAGCCCAGCTTGGTCACGTCCCGCACCGCGCCCTTGTCGGCGCTGGTGGCCATCGCCGCGTAGGCGCGCAGGGCGGCCGAGACCTTGCGCTCACGGTTCTTGGGGGCGTAGACGCCGCCCAGGGCCTGCTCGCGGCGGGCGAGTTCGGCCTCGTCGACGAGGAGCTCGATCGTGCGGTTCGGGATGTCGATGCGGATGCGGTCGCCGTCCTCGACGAGGGCGATGGTGCCGCCGGAGGCCGCCTCCGGGGAGGCGTGGCCGATGGACAGGCCCGAGGTGCCGCCGGAGAAGCGGCCGTCGGTGATCAGGGCGCAGGTCTTGCCCAGGCCCCGGCCCTTCAGGTACGAGGTCGGGTAGAGCATCTCCTGCATGCCGGGGCCGCCCTTGGGGCCCTCGTAGCGGATGACGACGACGTCGCCGTCCTTGACCTCCTGGGTGAGGATCCGCTGGACGGCCTCCTCCTGGGACTCGCAGACGACCGCCGGGCCCTCGAAGGTCCAGATCGACTCGTCCACGCCGGCCGTCTTCACCACGCAGCCGTCGACGGCCAGGTTGCCCTTGAGGACGGCCAGGCCGCCGTCCTTGGAGTACGCGTGCTCGGCCGAGCGGATGCAGCCCTCCGCCGCGTCCTCGTCCAGGGCCTCCCAGCGCTCGGACTGGGAGAAGGCCTCGGCGGAACGGACGCAGCCGGGTGCCGCGTGCCACATCTCCACCGCGTCGGCGGACGGGGAGCCGCCGCGGACGTCCCAGGTCTTCAGCCAGTCCGCCAGGGACGGGCTGTGGACGGAGTGCACGTCCTCGTTGAGCAGGCCCGCGCGGTGCAGCTCGCCGAGCAGGGCGGGGATGCCGCCGGCGCGGTGCACGTCCTCCATGTAGTACGTGCGGTTCTTCGCGACGTTCGGGGCGACCTTCGCCAGGCACGGGACCCGGCGGGAGACCTCGTTGATCTCGTCCAGGGCGAAGGGCACGCCCGCCTCCTGGGCGGCGGCCAGCAGGTGCAGGATCGTGTTGGTGGAGCCGCCCATCGCGATGTCCAGGGCCATGGCGTTCTCGAAGGCCTGGAAGGTGGCGATGTTGAGCGGCAGGACCGTGTCGTCGTCCTGCTCGTAGTAGCGGCGGGTGATGTCCATGACCGTGCGGGCCGCGTCGACGTAGAGCCGCTTGCGGGCCGTGTGGGTGGCGAGGACCGAGCCGTTGCCGGGGAGGGAGAGGCCGATGGCCTCGGTGAGGCAGTTCATCGAGTTGGCGGTGAACATGCCGGAACAGCTGCCGCAGGTCGGGCAGGCGTTCTCCTCGATACGGAGGATGTCCTCGTCCGAGATCTTGTCGTTCACGGCGTCGGAGATCGCGTCGACCAGGTCGAGCGTGCGGACCGTGCCGTCGACCAGGGTGGCGCGGCCGGCCTCCATCGGGCCGCCGGAGACGAAGACCGTCGGGATGTTCAGCCGCAGCGCGGCCAGCAGCATGCCCGGGGTGATCTTGTCGCAGTTGGAGATGCAGACCAGGGCGTCGGCGCAGTGGGCCTCGACCATGTACTCCACGCTGTCCGCGATCAGGTCGCGGGAGGGCAGGGAGTAGAGCATGCCGCCGTGGCCCATCGCGATGCCGTCGTCGACGGCGATGGTGTTGAACTCGCGCGGGATACCGCCGGCCTCGGTGATGGCCTCGCTGACGATCCGGCCGACCGGCTGGAGGTGGGTGTGGCCGGGCACGAACTCGGTGAAGGAGTTGGCGACCGCGATGATCGGCTTCCGGCCGATGTCCGCACCGGGTACACCGGAGGCGCGCATAAGGGCGCGGGCGCCCGCCATGTTGCGGCCGTGGGTGACTGTGCGGGACCTCAGCTCGGGCATCGTCGCTCGCTCCTTCAGACAGGTAGGGCTGTAACGAGCGTACGCCGGTCATCCAGGGATCGGGACAAGCTGTCCGGATTGCGGGACGGATGTCTCGGGAACGGCTGTGCTCGGCGCCCGGCTCAGGGACCGGCCAGGCCCCGGCTCAGGGCCCGGTCAGGTGTCCCTGCACCACCGGCGCCACCCGCGCCACGATCTGCTCCAGGTCCGCCGACGCCAGCGGCTCCACCTTGATCACGTAGCGCAGCATCGCGCACCCGATCAGCTGGGCGGCCGCCAGTTCGGCGCGCAGTTCGGCGTCGGGCAGGTCGAGCTGGACGGCGATGCGGCGCAGCAGCTGGGTGGCGACCAGGCGGCGGAAGACGGCGGCCGCGGTCTCGTTGCTGACGGCGGAGCGCAGGATGGCCAGCAGGGGCGTACGGGTGGTGGGGTTCTCCCAGACGCCGAAGATGAAGCGGGTCAGCCGCTCCCCCACCGCGTCCATGGGGCCCGCGGCCAGTGCGTCGGGGGCGTTCAGGGCGGGCGCGAAGGCCACCTCGATGGCCGCCTCGAAGATCTGGTCCTTGGTGCCGAAGTAGTGGTGGACGAGCGCGGAGTCCACGCCGGCGGCCTTGGCGATGCCGCGTACGGACGTCTTCTCGTAGCCGCGCTCGGAGAACTCCCCGCGGGCCGCGGTGAGGATGCGGTCGCGGGTGCCGGCCGACTCGGTGCGCGGGGGCCGGCCGCGGCGGCGGGCGCCGGTCGTCCCGGTCACCGCCGGGGCACCTTCACCGGGGAGGCCATGTGCAGGCGGGTGAAGGCCAGGGCCTCGGCGAGGTCGGCCTCGCGCTCGGCGCTGGACATCGCCCGCCGGGTGTTGACCTCGATGACGACGTGGCCGTCGAAGCCGGTCAGCGCGAGCCGCTCCAGTACCTCGGCGCAGGGCTGGGTGCCGCGGCCGGGGACCAGGTGCTCGTCCTTGGCCGACCCCCGGCCGTCGGCCAGGTGGACGTGGCCGAGGCGGTCGCCCATCCGGTCGAGCATGTCGAGGGCGTCGGTGCGGGAGGTCGCCGCGTGGCTGAGGTCGATCGTGAAGTGCCGGTAGTCGTCCTGGGTGACGTCCCAGTCGGGGGCGTAGGCGAGCATCTCGCGGTCGCGGTAGCGCCAGGGGTACATGTTCTCCACCGCGAACCGTACGTCCGTCTCGTTGGCCATGCGCCAGATCCCGGTGACGAAGTCCCGGGCGTACTGGCGCTGCCAGCGGAACGGCGGGTGCACGACCACGGTGCCGGCGCCGAGCTTCTCGGCGGCCACCCGGGCGCGCTCCAGCTTGACCCAGGGGTCGGTGGACCAGACCCGCTGGGTGATGAGCAGGCAGGGCGCGTGCACCGCGAGGATCGGTATCGCGTGGTAGTCGGAGAGGCGGCGCAGCGCTTCGATGTCCTGGCTGACGGGGTCGGTCCACACCATGACCTCGACGCCGTCGTAACCGAGGCGTGCGGCGGTCTCGAAGGCCGTCGCCGTGGACTCCGGGTACACGGAGGCCGTGGAGAGGGCGACCTTCGCATCTGGGATGCGGACGGGCTCTGCCATGAGGGACAGGTTACGGGCTGCGGTGAGCGGAACGCGGGGTCCCTCTTAGCCGTTGTGGGGTTTGCCACGGGCGAGTGCCGGTCGTCCGTGGCCTGTCTCCGGGTGCTCTACGGGTGCTCTCCGCGTGCTCGCCGTGTGCTTTCCGTGTGCTCTACACCGACCCCATGTGGTCCAGTCGCCGCAGGATCACGCCCTCCCGGAGCGCCCACGGGCAGATCTCGAGGTTCTCCACACCGAAGAGGTCCATCGCGGCCTCGGCGACCAGGGCGCCGGCGAGGAGCTGGCCGGCCCGGCCGTCGGAGACGCCGGGGAGTTCGGCGCGCTGGTCCTCGGTCATGGAGGCGAGGCGGGGGACCCAGGCCTGAAGGGACTCGCGCTTGAGCTCGCGCTGGACGTAGAGGCCGTCGGCGGAGCGGGCGGCGCCGGCTATACGGGCCAGCTGCTTGAAGGTCTTGGAGGTGGCGACCACGTGGTCCGGGGCGCCGAAGCGGGTGAACTCGCCGACGGTGCGGGCGATCTCGGTGCGCACATGGCGGCGCAGTGCCCTTATCTCCTCCGGGTCGGGCGGGTCGCCGGGCAGCCAGCCGGCGGTGAGCCGGCCCGCGCCGAGCGGGAGGGAGACGGCCGCGTCGGGCTCCTCGTCGATGCCGTAGGCGATCTCCAGGGAGCCGCCGCCGATGTCCAGGACCAGCAGCTTCCCGGCCGACCAGCCGAACCAGCGGCGGGCGGCGAGGAAGGTGAGGCGGGCCTCCTCCTCGCCGGTGAGGACCTGGAGCTCGACGCCGGTGGTGTCCTGGACGCGGGACAGCACCTCGTCGGCGTTGCTCGCCTCGCGGACCGCGGACGTGGCGAACGGCAGCAGGTCCTCCACACCCTTGTCCTCGGCGGCCTGGAGGGCGTCCCGGACGACTCCGACCAGTTTGTCGACGCCCTCGGCGCCGATGGCACCGCTGCCGTCGAGGAGCTGGGCGAGCCGCAGCTCGGCCTTGTGCGAATGCGCGGGCAGGGGGCGCGCGCCGGGGTGTGCGTCCACGACCAGCAAGTGCACCGTGTTCGAACCCACGTCCAGGACACCGAGTCTCATGTACGGAACGCTACTGCCAGTACCGCTGTCCTCAGGCCCCGGAGCGGCCCTGGGCCACTTACCCTGGATGCGTGCCAAAGACGAAAAAGGCGAAGAGCGACAAATCCTCCACGGCTGCGCAGGCGGGCGACGAGAAGGGGCTCGACTTCGCGCGCGCGTGGGTGGAGTTTCCTGATCCGGCGGACGACGAGCAGGTCTTCCGCTGTGATCTGACATGGCTGACCTCTCGCTGGAACTGCATCTTCGGCAGCGGCTGCCAGGGCATCCAGGCGGGCCGCGCGGACGACGGGTGCTGCACGCTGGGTGCCCACTTCTCCGACGAGGACGACGAGAAGCGGGTCGCCGAACACGTGGCCAGGCTCACGCCGGACATCTGGCAGCACCACGACGAGGGGCTGGCGGACGGCTGGGTCTCCGAGGACGAGGACGGTTCCCGGCAGACGCGGCCCTTCCAGGGCTCCTGCATCTTCCAGAACCGGCCCGGCTTCGCGGGCGGCGCGGGCTGCTCGCTGCACATCCTGGCCGTGCGCGAGGGCCGCGAGCCGCTGGAGACCAAGCCGGACGTGTGCTGGCAGCTGCCGGTCCGGCGGACGTACGACTGGATCGACCGGCCCGACGACACACGCGTGCTCCAGGTGTCCATCGGTGAGTACGACCGCCGGGGCTGGGGTCCGGGCGGCCACGACCTGCACTGGTGGTGCACGTCGGCGACCTCCGCCCATGGCGCGGGCGAGCCGGTCTACATCTCCTACCGCCCCGAACTGACCGAGCTGATGGGCAAGGCCGGCTACGACCGGCTGGCCGAACTGTGCGAGCAGCGCCTGGCCTCCCAGCTGCCGCTGGTGGCTCCGCATCCGGCGGACCCGGCCTAGGGCCTGTGCGGGGGCCCTGTGGGGTGTCCTCGCCGTCGGCGGGTGCGGGCTCGTTCGTGGGGTGGCTGGTGTCGCGCATGCGGTGGCGCGCGGCTAGGCCGGGGTGTCCGGTGGGGGCGGGGCGCCGGGGTCGGGCGGTGGGGGTGTGGGGCTTGAGGAGTTGTCGGGCGGGGCGGTCGGGGTGGGGGTCGGGTCCGTGGGCGGGGGCGGGGGCGGGGCCGTGGGTGAGGGGTCCGTGGGGGGCGAGGACGTGGGGGCCGGCTCCGGGACGGCGGTCGGGGGTGGGTCGGCCGGTCGCGTGGGGACGGGGCCGTAGCCCTCGATCGAGACGACGGCGCCCGCCGGGGCGATCGCCAGCCGGGCGGTCCAGTGGCCGGCGGGCTCGCGCAGCTGGTCGACGTACACCTTGATCGTGAACGACTCGCCGGGCCGGAGGGTCCCCGAGGGGCGGCTGAGGTAGAGCCAGTCGGCCGAGGTGGTCGCCGACCAGCGGACCGGGGAGGGGCCGGCCGCGGTGAGCGTGACGAGTGTGGTGTCGCCCCTGGTGTCGGCGGTGACCGTGAGATGTCCGGCCCCTCTGTGCCCGGCCCCGGGAACACTGACCACCTCCACGGAGACGTCGGAGGAGCCGTCCTTGGCGAGGCTTCTGCCGGGGACGGTGGCGTTCCCGGCGTTCTCGTAGCCGCCTACCGGGGCGCCGTCCAGGCCGTGGGGGCCGTGCACCTCGCGCGCGGTGGCGGCGGGGCCGGCCTGGCCCTCTCCGATCGGAGTGCCCCGGTACGCGGCCCACAGGGCCAGCACCGGGGCGGCGACGACGGTGGCCACGACGGTCGTGGTGACGGCACGCGCGCGGATGCGGTCCCGGCGGGCGGCACGGTCCTTGGGGTCCATGGGGAAGCCGCGCCGGTCGAAGCGGGGCGTGGCGGAGCCCCGTGCGCGCGGGCCGGGGGCCAGGGCGACGTGCAGGGCCGCGCGGGGCGCCTGAAGGACGGGCAGCTCGGCAGGGGTGACCGTGGTGCCGGGCCAGCGTCCCGGGACCGCGCGCCCGGCGGTGCGGCGGCAGCGCGGGCAGTCGTCGACGTGCCGCACCAGCTCGCGGCGCAGGGCGCTGCTGAGCACCAGCTGCTGGTCGCCGGTGAGCCGGTCCACGCCGGGACAGCCGCCGGCCTCGACGACGGCGAGCGCGGCGCGGGTGCGCTCGACCTCGCAGGCGGCGGAGGCCAGCAGTTCGCGGGCGGCGGCGAGGTCCATGCCGAGGACGGCGGCGACCTCCTGGGCGGCGAGGTGATGGCGTACGGCGAGTTCGAGTGCCTCGCGCTGCTCCGGGCTGGTGCCGGCGGCCTCCGGCCAGGCGAGCTGGGCGAGTTCGCCGCGCCGCTGCTCCTGGGCCTCCGCGGAGACGGGCGGGTCGGTGACGTGCCCCTTCTCGGCCCGGGCGCGGCCCGCCGCGTGCGTGGCCTGACGTTTCTGCTTGGCCTCGGCGAGCTTGCGCAGGCACGCCCAGCGGGCCAGCGCGTACAGCCAGGCCCTGCGGTCGTCCGCCGCCTGCGGCACCCGCTGCCCGCGCCGCTCGGCGAGCGCGAGGACGTCGCCCAGTGCGGCGGTCGCGGCCTCGTGGTCGCACAGCACGGACAGGCAGTAGGTGAACAGGCCGTCCAGGTAGGGCTCGTAGCGCGCGGGCGGACGCTGCGCCAACGTGTGCGCCGCAGCACGATCGCGCGCCTCACGGTGCGCTCTGTGTGCGCCGGTGGTGCGGGTCGAGGTCTCCGGACTGGTGCTCATCACCCGTGCGACCGTAGGCGTCGGGGGATGAGCCATTCCGGCGGCTTGAGCACATTTAATCCGTACGGGTGAAACGATCCCTCATAAGGGGACAGGAACCTCGGATTCCGCGACCGATGCGGGACAGCGGGGCTCAGTAAGCGGGGCGATGGAAGTTGGGGAGGGGCGACAGGGGGTCGTCGTAGAGCAGCGAGAGCTGTTCGTCGCGGCCCTGGACGCGCAGCCACCACAGGGCGCGGGGGATCTCCGCGATGGATCCGATGCCGCGCAGGAAGTCGTCCACGGTGCGGATCAGCCGCTCACACTGCGGGCCGCACTCCTTCGCGTGCGGAGCCGTGGTCCACAGGGCGACGCCATGGCTCTCTGTCAGCAGCCGCGACATGATCTCCCGGCCGGGCCCATGGCTGACCGGGCCGCACAGAAAGGGGATGCCGCCGCGCGGGTGGACGCCCAGCGGCTCCCCCGCGGCGGGGAGTGGGAGGTACCAGGCGAGGAAGCTCTGCGCGTGCTGGAGGTTCTGCCAGGCCGCGGCTCCCGGGTTCAGGGTCGACGCACCCCGGTCCGTGTAGCGCAGGGTCACCGGGCGCTGCGAGCCCAGTGGCTGGGACGAGTCGGTGCCCCGCCAGGTGTGCGGTGCCAGGTCGAAGCCCGTCAGGGGCAGGGCGATCTCGACCGGCGCCGGGCAATGGGGCGTGTCGGCCTCACGCAGCGTCAGGCCGAGCGGCTCCGCCACCGCCTTGGGCAGCGCGTTGATCTTGATGGAGGACCGGCTCTCGCGCCGGGTCTCCCAGCCCTGGCCGCGGGCCAGCAGGACGGCCCACCGGTAGGAGGAGGTCCTGAGGAGCCCGCTCGCCACCGTGATCAGGACCTGGGCCTCGCGGTGGTGCACGCCGATGCCGACGCGGTACGAGTGTCTGATGGCCCGGGTCGCGCTCTCCGTGTCCCCCACCCGCCGGTATGCCTCCACGGCCGCTTTCCACTGGTTGCGCGCGTCGGTGTAGCGGCGCAGTTCCTCGTTCGCCCGGGCCCTGACCTCCAGGACCCGGGCCCGGCCGTAGTCGTCGGTCAGTTCCTCGAACAGCGGCGCTGCCTCCTCCGCCAGCGCGAGGGCGTCCTGCATGCCGCCGGAGTCGTAGAGGGCCTCGGCGCGGATGAGCAGCGCCCGTGCCGTGCCCGGGCGGTCGTCGAGCTCGCGGCAGATGTCGGTGGCCCGGCTCAGATACTCGAACCCCTCCGCGTACGCGCCCGTCTTCAGGAGGGCCACGCCGAGGTCCGTGCCCGCCTCGGCCTCGCCGCGGCGGTCGCCGACGCGCGTCATCCCGTCCAGTGCCCTGGTGTGCGCCGTCAGGGCGGTGGCCCAGTCGCCCCGCTCTGCGGCCACCAGGCCGAGGGCCTCGTGGGCCTTGGCCGCGCCCCAGGCGTCGCCGAGTTGCTCATGCAGGGTCAGGGCCAACTCGTGCGTCCGCGTCGCTTCGGCCAGTCGGCCCGTGCCGCGCAGCGCGGCGCCCCTCAGGTTCATCAGGTGCGCCCTCAGATGTGCGCTGACGTGCTGGTCCAGCGCGGTCGCACAGCAGTCCAGGCAGCGCTCGAAGTCCCGGCGCCAGTTCAGGTAGGCGCCCAGGAGCAGCACGAGGTCCGCGACATGGTCGGCGTCGGCGTACGCGGGCGCCTCCAGGGCCTGTGCGACCAGGTTGTCGCGCTCGCCGTCCAGCCAGGCCAGCGCGTCCTCACGGGCCCCGGGCCGGTTGTCGTCGGGGGGCGAGGCGCCCAGGCCCAGGTCCGTGACGGCCGCACGGGTCCGGTCGAGGCAGAAGGCCAGCAGGCGACGCCGTGCGCTCGTCGCCTCCTCCCGGACGGCCGGCCCCCTGCCGAGCACCTGGCGGACGTACTCCTTCGGCAGCGTCTCCACCCGGAGCCGTTCCGCGGGCCCCTGTTCCGCGGGCCCCTCCTGCACGATCAGGCCGGCCCCGTGCAGCCCCCGCACGGCCGCGTCGTGCCCGGCGAACAGCACGGCCACCGATTCCGTCCCGAGGTCGTCGCCCGGCGCCGCCGACAGCAGCCGCAGTGCCGTGCGCCAGGCCGGCGCAAGCCTCGCGTACTCGGTGTCGAAGGCGTTCCTGAGCTCGTCGAAGACATGGAAGATCCCGCCCGCCGACTCGGTACGGTCGAGCATCTGCGCGAGGGTTCCGGGGTACTGGGCGGCGAGCCGCAGGGCCAGGGGCACGCCTCCGCACAGGGCGGCCAGCCGCTGCGCCGCCTCGTTCTCGGGGCCGGCGGCACCGAGGACGGCCGTCGCGGCCTGGGGGGTGAGGGGCCTCAGCACCATGTGCCGCTCGTCGGGGGCCCCCGTCGCGGGGCGGGAGGTGACCAGGACGTGGAACCGGCTGCGGGCGGGAACGTCGTCCCAGGTGTCGTGCGCCTCGGCCCAGGTCGCCTCGTCGTGCACGACGAGCACCGGCTGCTGGCCGTCCCGCAACCGGGACACCGACCGGGCCACGGCGGCGGCCGCCTCCGGGCCGGGCGGGATCCAGTAGGCGCCGCCCGGGAACCAGCCGCGTTCCACGGCCTCGCGGGCCGCCGCCACCGCGAACACGGTCTTGCCGATGCCGGGCATGCCGGACACCAGGGTGAACCGCTCGGTCGAGATCCGCTCGGAGGGGTTCAGCAGCTTCAGCAGGTGGCCCGTCTCCGCGTCCCGTCCGGTGAAGGCCGCGGGTACGCGCGGCAGGGCCAGCCGGTCGATACGCGGGGCTTCGGTGCCGAGCACCGACCTCAGCACCTCCGTGGCGCGGTCGACCGCCGCCCGGCCGACCGCGCAGATCGTCAGGTGCTCGGCGGCGGGAGTGGTGTACGCGGTGTTGAGGCAGACCTGGTCCCGCCGGGTGTCCGGGCGCACGGGCTCGTAGTAGGCGCTGCTGCCCATGACCACGCGCGCCGACTCCACCAGGCGCGAGGAGGGCCGTACGACGATGCCGCTGCGCAGTTCGACCTCGGTGGCCACGACGACGTCGCCGTACTCCAGCCTGCGCCGCACGCCACGCCCGTGGACCAGGGACACCACCAGTGACACGCCGTGGCGCTGGCCGGCCGCCATGACCTCGCGCCGGAACTGCGGCGACTGCCAGTCGACGGACATGACGACCACCCGCCGCGCGGTGCCCACCAGGGTGCCGATCGTGTGGTCCGCGCTGAACTTCCGGTCGGTGAGCCGGGCGTACAGCGCGGCGTGCAGCCCGTCGGACCCGGCCAGCACCAGCACGGTCCCGGCCTCCTCCTCGGTCTCCTCCTCCACCTCGGCCCCGGGCCCGTCCGGATCGACCGGTCCGGGCAGCTCCACCTCGGTCCGCGGACCCGGCGGGAGCTGCCCGGCCGGGCTGGTCCGCACCGGCAGGCGTTCGCTGCGGAAGGGCACCCCGCCGGCGGTGATCAGCGTGAGCAGCAGTGCCGTGTCCTGGCCGGCGCCGGTCTCGTCCACGGAATAGGTGACGAAGCGGGCCGGGCCGTAGGTGCCGCCGAAGCGGTGGAGTACGAGGGTGGTGTCGCCGGCCGACTCGACGGCGAGGCCGGGGCCGCCCTCGACCATGCAGCCGATGGCGTACTCCTCGGTGTCGTACGGCCAGGCGTCGTTCTCGGCGTCGAACTCGACGTCGACGGTGACCAGGTACTTCTGCCCGCCCTCCACCTCCTCGGGCCAGCTGACGAGGGGCCGGAGCGGGACGGACGGCCGGTCCGCCGGTACGGTCATGCGCCCTCACCCCCTCCGCAGGCCCGCGCCGGTGGCGCCTCCAGGGCCAGTGTGGTCCCCGGATGGCCGAAGTAGGCGTAGGTGAAGCCGGCGAAGAAGGCCTTGATCTCCTCGTCGATCTCCTCGCCGGCCAGGGCGGCGGTGTCCCCCTGCCGGACGGCCGTCTCGGCCCGCCGGGCGTGGTACGCGCGGTTCTCCGTCAGGGCCGCGGCGAGGTTCACCGGGCCGTCCGCCGCCTGGGTGAGCAGCCGTGCCGCGAAGTCGTGGGCGTCCGCCTTGCTCACCTCCGCGAGCGTGGCGACGACCGCGCCGGCGCCCCATCTGAGGAAGACCTCGGCGAACGTGCAGGGCACGGCCGAGTTGTACCGGTGGTCCTCGGCGGTGCGCGCGGACACACAGGAGTTGATGAGGACGGCCGCCCCCGTCTCGAACAGGGCGGGCATCCGCCATTCGTCCGACAGCGCGGCGAGCGAGGCGTCACCGAGCAGGAACTTCTCGGGGTTCCGGGAGTAGTTGCCGTGGCAGCGCAGAAGGAGCAGCCCGAAGGCGGTGTACGGGTCCTCGAGGCGGGAGCGCAGCTCCGCCATGCGGCGGGACCGGGGCAGGACCTCGTGCCGGCCGACGCCGTCGTGCTCGGCGCGGAACTCCTCGTCCTCGTAGACGAGTACGCCGCCGCGGCAGTCCGTGCGGCGGGGGTCGTAGCGCTCGGCGCGGACGCCGTTCAGCACGGTGGGCCAGCGGATGACCGGGAGCGTGGCACCGATCCAGCCGCCCGTGCCGTCCGCCGCGTTCATGACCGCCGCGCCTCCGATCCGCTGCCGGTAGAGCAGCTCCCACGGGATCTCGTACGCCGTGTCGTCCCAGACCACCAGCTTGGGGCTCTCGGCCTGTTCCAGATGGTCGACCCACCCGATCAGTCTCGGCTCGTTCTTCCACCAGCCCTTGACCCGCCGGTAGGTGTCCCGCCACCCGATCTGCGCCGCCAGTTCGGCGAGGCGCGGCAGGCCCAGATCGGGTGGGCGACGCCGTTGGAAGTCGGTGTCGCGGTTCGCGCTCACCGTCTCTCCCCGGTAGTGGAAGTCGAGCTCGTAGTTCGGCTGGTCCGCGTACGGCCTGCTCTTGACGCGCAACAGGGCTGTGCCGTCCGGGAGTTGCTCGGACAAGGGGGCGTCTTCGACATCGAGGAGCGAGGTCGTGGAGGGCCCTCTGACGCCGTCGGGTTCGTCCCGGGAGGCGGCGGGCCGCTCGGTCCGCTCGAGGGCGGGCCTGCCCAGGTCCGCCTGTAACCAGCCGCGCAGGTTCATCGGTTCGGGTGTCATGACAGCGCCCCCGGTCGGCGCCGGGGTGTGACGAGGAGCGTCGCGCCGAGGGCCTCGGCGAGTTCGGCGGGCAGTTCCGCGTACTGGTCGAGGTCGGGCGCGACGACCACCGCGCGCATCCGGTTCAGCGTGGCCGCCGTGGCCGCGACGCGCAGGGCGTCGTCGACGCCCTCCCGGCGCACCCCGCTCGGCGGGCGCCCGCGCAGACTGGCCTCCAGGGGCACGTTGCCCCGGCCGTCCGTGACGACGACGAACAGCACCTCGTCGACCACCGCGCGTCCCCGGCGCAGGAAGCGGCGCAGTTCGTGGACGCCGAGGTCGAGGGCGTGGGCGAGCGGGCTGGCCGTGCCCGGGGCCCGCTCGAGGGCCTCGAGGAGACCGGGGTGGAGCAGCGAGGGCGCCCGGAAGCGTTCCGCGCACAGTTCGAGTTCGGCGGTGCGGTGGCCGAACTCCACCACCGTCACGGCCGCGTTCGACTCGTAGGCCCAGCGCAGGTGCGGAGCCAGCGCGGGCGCGGGATCCCAGTCGCGGCAGGAGTGGTCGAGGACGAGCACCAGGGCGTGCGCCGGTTCGGGGCGGCGGCGGTACTGCCGCAGGTTTTCCGCCCGCAGGGCGAGCGGACGGTCCGGGTGGGCCTGGCCGCCCTGGTGGGCCTGGCCGTCCGGGCGGTCCGCGGTGAGCAGCCGGGACATGGCGGCCTCGACCATGCTCGGCACCAGGGCGAGGTCGTGCACGTCACGGGCCCGCATCGTCCCCACCGGCCGGCCGTTGAGCCGCTTGGCCGCGGTGCGGCGGCGGCCCGGCGGGCGCAGCGAGCCCGGCTGGGGCAGGGCGTCCGGTGAGTCCTCGGGGTACGGGGCCGGCGGCACGCGCGGGGCGACCGGGGTCGGGGACAGCGGGAGCGGCGGCTCGGGATCGGCCACGGGGGTGGGCACCGGAGGGGCCGCGGGTGGCTGCGGCTCCTTGGCCGGCTGGGGTTCGGCCGCGGCGGGGTGCGGGCGGGGCGGGGGTTCCTGGCGCGGTTCGAACGGGACGTGCGGGGCCATGATGCCGAGCAGGGCGGCGGCTTCCATGACGTGCCGCACCTCGGTACGGGGTGCGCCCGCCCGGGCCGCCAGGGCGCGGGCGACGCGGGCGAGGGCCAGGCCGCGCCGCATGCCGACCGTCGCGGGGACCAGGGCGGCGACGCGTTCGGCGGCGCCCGGCGTCAGGAGGGGGCGGGGTCCGTCCGCCGGTATCGGCGGGAGGAACGGGAGCGCCCGGACCAGGCTGTCGCGCTCGGCGGGCAGGTCCCAGAACCGCTCGGTGCCGAGCCCCCACAGGATGTCGTTGAGCGGCTCGGCCTCGATGCGCAGCGGGAACCGGTCCAGCAGGTGCGGGGAGAGCCGGCCGGCCTCGGTGCGGTCGACGGCCGCCAGCCAGCGGGCCCTCGGATGCCAGCGAAGGCTGTGCCCGTGCATCTCCACGTGGCCCGCCTCGGCGCCGATCAGCGTCACGGCGGCCCGTACGACGGCGGGCCCGGCCTGGCCCAGGTCGGGGACGAGGAGCACCGGAGGGGGGCCGCCGGGTTTCTCGACCAGCAGGCCCGGCACGAGACGCAGTCCGTCGGCGTCCAGCCGGGGGCGCAGCCACAGTTCGTCCTCGCCCAGCCAGGAGCCCAGGGTGCGGACGTCGTCGTCGGAACCCGGGGTGCGGGCGTCGGCGCCGGAGCCCAGCGGGCGGGTATCCACGCCGGCGCCCAGGGCGCGGGCATCCGCGTCGGCGCCCAGGGTGCCGACGTCCGCGCCGGAGCCCAGCGGGCGGACGTCCGCGCCGGAGCCCAGGTGTGCGGCCAGCCAGGCGCCCAGGGCGGGCAGGAGTTCCGGGTCGAGGTCCAGGAAGAGCAGGCCCCCCGCGCCCGGTTCCGCGGCCAGGCAGGACAGCAGGGTCAGGGCGCGGGTGACCGGGAGGGGCGGCGGTTCGGCGGGCGCCGCGGGCTTCGGCGTGCCGGCGCGGGCGGAACCCGCTCGGGGGGCGCCGGAGGGCGGGGTGGCGCCGCGGTCGGCCGGGGCGGGCACGGCGTACGGCGGTGAGGGCTTCTCTCCGTCCGGCTCGGGCCGGGCGTCCAGGGGGCGGTCCTGCATGGATCAGCCCCGGATGTCCGCGAGCAGGTCCCGCACCTGCGCGTTGTCCTCGTCACCCCACAGCGGCAGGGTGCCCGTGTCGCCCCGCCCACGGCGGTGGAAAAGGGCCGGTTTCGCCACGTCGGCGAGGTGGCGCAGGGTCACGCTGGGGGCGCCCTGGATGGCGGCGAGTGCCCGTGCGGCTCTCAGCAGCACGATCTCGCCGCGGTGCCCGGCGAGTTGGAAGCCCTCGGCGAGGGCGGCGCAGCCGGCGTAGACGGCGGAACCGCACTCGACGTGGTCGAGGCGGGCGCGGGCCGCGTCGAGGACGGCGCGCTTCTCGGCGTCGGCCCGTGCCGCCTCCGCCATCCACTGCGAGCCGGGATCGCCGCGTTCGGCCTCGAACCTGAGCACCCGCTCCACGATGAGCTGCCGCTTGCGGGCCTCCGACTCGGACTCGACGGCGGCCACCAGACCGAACCGGTCGAGGAGTTGGGGCCGCAGTCCGCCCTCGTCCGGGTTCATGGTGCCCACCAGGGTGAACTCCACGTGCTGCGTCTGTTCCGAGCGGTGGTCGCGCTCCAGCGCGAGGATGCCCGTGGAGGCCGCGTCCAGGATGATGTTGACCAGGTAGTCGTCGAGGAGGTTGATCTCGTCGACGTACAGCATGTGGGACTTGGACTTCGAGGCCTGTACGAGCAGGCCGTCGAACTTGCGGGGTTTGCCCTTCATCAGTTCCTTGATGCGCCAGCCGCCGAGCACCCGGTCGTCCGTGGCGCCGATCGGCATCGTCACGGGCAGCCCGCCCACCGCCATCTTGGTGAAGGCGCGCACGGTGGTCGTCTTGGCGGTGCCGCGCTGCCCGGTGGCGAGCACACCGCCGACGGCCCGGCAGACGTAGGCGATCTCCAGCGCGGTGCGCAGCTCGTCCTGGCCGACGATCAGCGAGTAGGGCAGCACGGTGGCGAGGGCGGCGGCCTCCTGCTCCGCTTCGTGTGCGGCGTCGGCAGCGTGCTCCGCGTCGTGAGCGGCGTCCGTACCGTGCTCCGCGGAGTGCCCCGCGGAATGCTCGATGGCGTCCTCGCCGGGGCCGGTACCGCCCTCGCCGGTGCCGTGGCCGTAGTCGTCCCGTACGTCGTTCGCGTCCGTCATGGTTGTCCCTGTCCCCCGGTCGTGCCCTGATCCTGGTGCGCGGTGTAGCGGAAGGCGGCCGGCAGCGGCACGCCCTGACGCCAGAGGTCGCACCATGCCTCGGCGGTCTTGCGTTCGTCCTCGGGAGCGCCGGGGCGGCGGCCGCCGAGGGCCTCCAGCAGGGCGAACCGGTGCAGGTCGAAGGCGACGTGGACGGACTCGCCGTACGCGAGGGCCGCCTGCACCGCCCCCCGGTACGCCACCCACGACACGAGCAGCGGGACGAGTGCCAGCGCCAGCCACCAGCCGGTCCGCATCAGGACGACCGCGGCGGCCAGGGCCGTGACGGCGGTGGTCACCGCCATCCTGGCCGCCGCGTCCACGGTGTCCCGGCGGTCGTCGACGACCGCGCGGGTCTGTTCGCCCAGCAGCGGGTAGAGCCGGGGCCAGGCCACCACGGCGTCGTAACCGAACGCGCGGCCCGCGGTGTCCTCGGCGGCGGCCAGCGCGTTGCCCAGCGCGGTGGGGCGGACCAGGTGGTCGCGCAGGGGGTAGCGGCGGCGCAGCTCGGTGCCCGCGACGCCCGCGCGCTGGACGGCGTCCGGAGCGAAGGCGGGCGTGGGCGGCGGCCCGGCGCCCGGTGCGCCCGGTGGCAGGACGACGACGGCGGACAGTGTCGCCCGCCGCTCCCAGGACCGCTTGCGGCGCAGCTGCCGGGCGCGTACCCGGAAAGCCTGTCCCAGCCGGCCCGGCCAGGCTCCTTCGAGCAGGCGCACCAGGGAGGTCTGCAGCGGGGCGAGCAGGACGGCGAGGAGGGTGACGCCCAGCACGAGGAGGACCGTCTCCCCCACACCCAGCGCGGCGGCCGTGTCCCAGGCCCGCGAGAAGCGGAGCCCCCCGCCGGCCGGGGGGTGCCAGGCGCGCGCGCCGGCCCAGAACAGCAGGGCGAGGAAGAAGACCGCCGCGTACGTCGGCAGGTAGCCCACCAGGAAGAACCGCCGGCCCGCCCCGAGCCCGGCGGGTGGCTGCATGGAGGAGCCGAGCTTCATCGGACCAGCTCCATCGTGCCGTGGGCGGCGCAGCGGGGGAGGTCTCCGGCGTCGTAGTACGCGCGCGCCGCGCCCGATCCGCAGGTGGGGCAGGCGAACAGCAGGACCCGGTACCCCGTCGACGTGCCGAGCAGTGCGGCACGGTCGCCGGCGCCCCAGTCCGCGGCGGCTCCCGGCTCGCCGCCCGCGGAGCCGAGGGCGTCACGCGCCCTGGCTCGGCTGCTGATCCCGACTCCCCGCCCGTCGGCGGCGCCGGGGACGCGGATGGCGACGCCCCGGTACTCGGGATGCTCGTCGAAGAGCGCCGAGATCCGGCGGGCGACCTGCGGTGCGCGGTCATGCCGCGGATCGACCTCGACGGCGCCCTCGTACGTGGTCAGCGCGTGGTCCAGGAGACCCCCGTACACGTTCCGCGCCAGCTCGACCGCGTCAGTGCCTGACATCGGCCCACACTCCCCCCGTGGTGCGGCCGGTCCACGACGTCAACGTCACACGCCGTGTCTCGACGAATGCTGATTGTACGGAGATCCTTCCCACTGGGGAGGCCACTTGCCCCAACTCCACACAACTGTCCCCGCGCGCCACGGCGTCGGCGGCGTCGGCGTCGGCGGCGGCGTTGGCTGCGTTGTCAGTGGGCTCGGCTACGGTTTCCGCATGGCTGCCCGTACCAAGTCCACCAAGGACCGCCCGTCCTACCGCTGCACCGAATGCGGCTGGCAGACGGCCAAGTGGCTCGGCCGTTGCCCCGAGTGCCAGGCGTGGGGGACGGTCGAGGAGTACGGGGCGCCCGCGGTGCGTACGACGGCGCCGGGGCGGGTCACCAGTTCCGCGGTGCCCATCGGGCAGATCGACGGGCGGCAGGCGACCGCGCGCTCGACCGGGGTGCCCGAGCTGGACCGGGTGCTCGGGGGCGGGCTGGTGCCGGGCGCGGTGGTGCTGCTCGCGGGCGAGCCGGGCGTGGGCAAGTCGACGCTGCTGCTGGACGTCGCGGCGAAGTCGGCGAGTGACGAGCATCGCACCCTTTATGTGACGGGCGAGGAGTCGGCGAGCCAGGTGCGGCTGCGCGCCGACCGGATCAACGCCATCGACGACCACCTGTACCTCGCGGCCGAGACCGATCTGGCGGCCGTGCTCGGGCACTTGGACGCGGTCAAGCCGTCCCTGCTGATCCTGGACTCCGTGCAGACGGTCGCCTCCCCGGAGATCGACGGTGCGCCCGGCGGCATGGCCCAGGTGCGGGAGGTGGCCGGCGCCCTCATCCGCGCCTCCAAGGAACGCGGCATGTCCACGCTGCTGGTGGGCCATGTCACCAAGGACGGGGCGATCGCCGGACCCCGGCTGCTGGAGCACCTCGTGGACGTGGTGCTGCACTTCGAGGGCGACCGGCACGCCCGGCTCCGCCTGGTGCGGGGCGTGAAGAACCGGTACGGGGCCACCGACGAGGTCGGCTGCTTCGAACTGCACGACGAGGGCATCACCGGACTCGCCGACCCGAGCGGGCTTTTCCTGACCCGTCGTGACGAACCGGTCCCCGGTACGTGCCTGACGGTGACCCTGGAGGGCCGCCGCCCGCTGGTCGCGGAGGTGCAGGCCCTCACCGTCGACTCGCAGATTCCCTCCCCGCGGCGGACGACGTCCGGCCTCGAGACCTCACGCGTGTCGATGATGCTCGCCGTGCTGGAGCAGCGGGGCCGGATCAGCGCCCTCGGCAAGCGGGACATCTACTCCGCGACGGTCGGCGGTGTGAAGCTGTCGGAGCCGGCCGCCGACCTCGCCGTCGCCCTCGCGCTGGCCTCCGCCGCCAGCGACACCCCGCTGCCGAAGAACCTCGTCGCCATCGGCGAGGTCGGCCTCGCGGGCGAGGTCAGACGGGTCACGGGCGTGCAGCGCAGGCTCGCCGAGGCGCACCGGCTGGGCTTCACGCACGCGCTCGTGCCGGGCGATCCGGGCAAGGTCCCGGCCGGGATGAAGGTGCTGGAAGTGGCCGACATAGGAGACGCGCTGCGGGTCCTCCCCCGGTCCCGTCGCCGAGAGGCCCCACGGGACGCGGAGGACCGCCGGTAGACTTTGCCCTGGTCTCGCCCGTCCGTACGAACCGAGTGCGCGAAACGGGAGCGCCCAAGAACCTGCGACCGGAGGAGTGCAGTGGCAGCCAACGACCGGGCGGCAGCTCCCGGAAAGTCCGGTGGGAGTTCCCGTGCCGACGGCCTGATGCGCGCCTCGCTGAGCGCCGTGGCGCCCGGCACGGCCCTGCGTGACGGCCTCGAACGGGTGCTGCGCGGCAACACCGGCGGACTCATCGTGCTCGGCTTCGACAAGACGGTCGAGACCATGTGCACGGGCGGTTTCGTGCTGGACGTCGACTTCACGGCGACTCGGCTGCGCGAGCTGTGCAAGCTCGACGGCGGCATCGTGATCTCCTCCGACCTGTCGAAGATCCTGCGGGCGGGCGTGCAGTTCGTGCCCGACGCGACGATCCCCACGGAGGAGACGGGCACCCGGCACCGCACGGCGGACCGGGTCAGCAAGCAGGTCGGCTTCCCTGTGGTCTCCGTCTCCCAGTCGATGCGGCTGATCGCCCTGTACGTCGGCGGGCAGCGCCGCGTCCTGGAGGACTCCGCGGCGATCCTGTCCCGCGCGAACCAGGCCCTGGCCACGCTGGAGCGGTACAAGCTCCGCCTGGACGAGGTCGCGGGCACGCTGTCGGCGCTGGAGATCGAGGACCTGGTGACCGTCCGGGACGTCTCCGCCGTCGCGCAGCGCCTGGAGATGGTGCGCCGCATCGCCACCGAAATCGCCGAATACGTGGTCGAACTGGGCACCGACGGGCGGCTCCTCGCCCTGCAGCTCGACGAGTTGATCGCGGGCGTGGAACCGGAGCGCGAGCTGGTCGTCCGGGACTACGTACCGGAGCCCACCGCCAAGCGCTCCCGCACGGTCGACGAGGCCCTCTACGAGCTGGACGCCCTCTCCCACGCCGAGCTGCTCGAGATGCCCACGGTCGCCCGCGCGCTCGGCTACACCGGCTCGCCCGAGACCCTCGACTCCGCGGTGTCGCCGCGCGGCTTCCGGCTGCTGGCCAAGGTGCCGCGGCTGCCCGGCGCGATCATCGACCGGCTCGTGGAGCACTTCGGCGGCCTCCAGAAGCTGCTCGCCGCGAGCGTCGACGACCTCCAGACCGTCGACGGCGTGGGCGAGGCCCGGGCCCGCAGCGTACGGGAGGGCCTGTCACGACTGGCGGAGTCGTCGATCCTGGAGCGTTACGTCTGACGTCGGCCAGCACTGTATTCAGCCCGTCCGGAGGTGCCCCCTCTGGGGGAGTTTGAGGACGAGGCCGCTCAGGCCGACAGGGGGTCCGGGGGGCGAAGCCCCCTGGCACCGAGACGGGACCAGCTAGTCCGCCGACAGCACGAACGACGTCTGCGCCGAGGCGAACCCCGTGGCCTTGGCCTCCACCAGATACGTCCCCGCCTTCGCCGACCCCACCGGCGGCGTCGCACACTCCGGAACACTCGGCTTCCGGTCCCACTTCACCGTGTACGTGATCGCGCTGTCCGCCGGCACCCGGAAGACCAGCCCGCCCGCGCCCTTGGGGCAGTCCGCGGACGACCAGTAGTCGTCGCTGTCGTCGGCCTGGGTGATGGTCAGCACGGCCTTCTTGGGACCGAGGTCGATCTTGCAGTCGCTCCCGGCGGTGTTCTTCGCGGTGAGTTCGAAGGCGGGGGTCTGGCCGGGCGAGTAGGTGTTGTGGACGCTGCGCAGGCTCAACGTGACTGCTCCGGCGGAACAGTTGGGCAGGTTGGAGGACGCCGGAAGCGTGTCCCCCGTACCGACGCCGACGCCGCCGGAACCGGATCCGGAGCCTGAAGAACCGGACCCGCCCGAAGTGCCGGACCCCCCGGCCCCCGTGCCGTCCCCCGAGCCGGACGATCCACCGGAGCCGCTCGACCCGCCGCTCCCGGTGCCCCCGCTCCCCGACTCGTCGCGCCCGCCCGGGTGTTGGCTGATCGCCGGGCCCGAGTCGGACGGTCCCGGTGTGATCGAGGGCGCGGGGTTCTTTCCGTCGGACCCTCCGGCATGGTTCTTGCCGCCGGAGCCGCCCGAGGTGACTATCCAGGTGATCAGCAGCGCCAACACGGCGACCACCGACACCAGTACGACCCTCCGTCGCCAGTAGATGGAGGAGGGGAGCGGCCCGACCGGATTGCGCAGAGATCCCACGGCGCAAACCTTACGAGAGATCGCGCCGCTTGCTGGCCTCACCCGCCGCCCGGATCACAACTTTTCCGGATCATCATTCCGGTAACTGCGCACACGGGGGCTCCTGTTCCAGCCCTGCTCCGACCCCTGTCCCGCCCGCGCCCGCCCACCGGCCCCTCCGCGCCGCCCGTCAACCCGGCGCGCCCCGCCCGGGCCGGTCCGCAAACCGGACGGAAGCAACCCGTGGCAGGATCGGAGGTGCCATGACTGAGAAGCTCCACACCCCCGTGATCGCCTGGTTCGACGCCCACGCCCGCGACCTCCCCTGGCGCCGCCCGGAGGCGGGCCCCTGGGGTGTGATGGTCAGCGAGTTCATGCTCCAGCAGACGCCGGTCAGCCGTGTGCTGCCGGTGTACGAGGAGTGGCTGTCCCGCTGGCCCCGCCCGGCGGACCTCGCCAAGGACGCCCCCGGCGAGGCGGTCCGCGCCTGGGGCCGGCTCGGCTACCCGCGCCGCGCCCTGCGGCTGCACGGCGCCGCGGTCGCCATAACGGAACGGCACGGTGGGGACGTACCGACGGACCACGCGCAACTGCTCGCGCTGCCCGGCATCGGCGAGTACACGGCGGCGGCGGTGGCCTCGTTCGCGTACGGGCAGCGGCACGCGGTGCTGGACACCAACGTCCGCCGGGTGTTCGCCCGGGCGGTCACGGGGGTGCAGTACCCGCCGAACGCCACGACGGCGGCCGAGCGCAAGCTCGCCCGTTCCCTGCTGCCCCAGGACGAGGGAATCGCCGCCCGCTGGGCCGCCGCCTCCATGGAGTTGGGCGCGCTGGTGTGCACGGCGAAGAACGAGGGCTGCCACCGCTGCCCGATCTCGGCCCAGTGCGCCTGGCGGCTGGCGGGCAAGCCGGAGCACGCGGGACCGCCGCGCCGGGGCCAGACGTATGCCGGTACCGACCGCCAGGTCCGCGGCAAGCTGCTGGCGGTGCTGCGCGACGCGCATGTCCCGGTGCCGCAGGCGGTGCTGGACCGGGTGTGGCACGAGCCGGTGCAGCGGGCGCGCGCCCTCGACGGGCTCGTCGCGGACGGTCTGGTGGAGCCGCTGCCGGGCGGTCTGTACCGGCTGCCGTTGGGCTGACGCACAGCCACATCACAGGGCCGGGGGCTCCGTTACGGACGCTCCCGGCCATCAAATCGCCCTGAACCGGGGCTTTTTAGCCCTCCCTCTTACCCCGAACTCATTTCCGTTACACAACCGACGGACAGCCGAGTGCTACCCGAAGGCTCGCTCGGACAGCCCCGTGACAACCGCTCCGTAACTTCTTCCCTGTGCCCGGCAGACCACCGGGGACGACAGGCACGGGGCCGGAGAAAAAACGGGGAACGGAGGCGGTTGATCATGGCGCAGGGCGAGGTGCTCGAGTTCGAGGAGTACGTCCGCACTCGGCAGGACGCGCTGCTGCGCAGCGCCCGCCGACTGGTGCCGGACCCGGTCGACGCCCAGGACCTGCTGCAGACGGCGCTGGTCCGGACGTACGGCCGCTGGGAGGGCATCGCGGACAAGCGGCTCGCGGACGCCTATCTGCGCCGGGTCATGATCAACACGCGGACCGAGTGGTGGCGGGCGCGGAAGCTGGAGGAGGTCCCCACCGAGCAGCTGCCGGACGCCTGTGTGGACGACTCCACCGAGCAGCACGCGGACCGGGCCCTGCTGATGGACATCATGAAGGTTCTCGCTCCGAAGCAGCGCAGCGTCGTCGTGCTGCGACACTGGGAGCAGATGTCCACGGAGGAGACCGCCGCGGCCCTCGGCATGTCGGCCGGAACGGTCAAGAGCACGCTGCACCGGGCGCTCGCCCGGCTCCGCGAGGAGCTGGAGGCCCGCGATCTGGACGCACGCGCGCTGGAGCGTGAGGAGCGGGAGCGTTGCGCGGCCTGATCGGGTCCGGGCCCAGCTGGGCCCGACTCAGCTTGCAGGCGGCGATCACGGCGACGGCCGTGCTCGCCGCCCTCGGCCTTTTCGCCGCCGCCTGTGCGACCGGCGGCACCGGTACCCGGGACGAGGGCCCGGCGCACTCCGACTCGGTGGCCGGCGTCGGGGCCTCCCCCGTGCCCAGCCCCTCCGACACCTTCCGGCGGGTGGACGCGGTCGCGCTCGTGAAGGACGACCCGAAGGTCTCCGAATCGGTCAAGCGGGACCTCAAGCCGTGCTCCGGCGACGACTACCCGGTCGACGTGACCTACGGCAACCTGACCGGTGGCAGCGTCGACGACGTCGTTGTCAATGTGCTGACCTGCGGCGACGCGGTGGGTCTGGGGGCGTATGTGTACCGCGCGCAGAGCGGCGGGTACGAGAATGTGTTCAGGGCCGAGGAGTCCCCGGTGTACGCGGAGATCGACCGGGGCGACCTGATGGTGACCAAACAGGTGTACGAGAAGGGTGACCCGGTGTCGAACCCGTCCGGCGAGAACGTGATCACGTACAGCTGGGCCACGGGACGCTTCATCCAGGAGACCTTCCACCACACCGACTACGGCAACGCGGTCGGGGGCGACGCGACTCCGGTGCCGAGCACCTGACTCCGGGGCCGGGCAGCGGGCTTCGGTGCCGGGCACGGGGTTTCGGAGCCGGGCACGGGGTTTCGGAGCCGGACACCTGAGTGAACCGCTCCGCCGCGCCCTGCGTCACATGTTCGAGAGCGCGACATTCGTACGAGGACTGAGAGCACCGGGATGGCAGACCAGACCCACGTCCTGTTCGTGGAGGACGACGACGTCATCCGCGAGGCCACACAGCTCGCCCTGGAGCGGGACGGCTTCGCGGTCACCGCGAAGCCCGACGGGCTGTCCGGCCTGGAGTCGTTCCGGGCGGACCGGCCCGACATCGCGCTGCTGGACGTCATGGTCCCGGGCCTGGACGGGGTCAGCCTGTGCCGCCGCATCCGCGACGAGTCGACGGTGCCGGTGATCATGCTGTCGGCGCGCGCCGACTCCATCGACGTCGTGCTGGGCCTGGAGGCGGGCGCCGACGACTATGTGACCAAGCCGTTCGACGGCGCCGTGCTGGTCGCCCGGATCCGCGCGGTGCTGCGCCGCTTCGGGCACGCGGGCGGCGGGGACCGGGGGGACGGCGCCGCTTCCCCGGTGGACGGCGGGCTGCTGACCTTCGGTGAGCTGGAGGTCGACACCGAGGGCATGGAGGTGCGGCGGGCCGGGCAGCCGGTGGCGCTCACCCCGACCGAGATGCGGCTGCTGCTGGAGTTCTCCTCGGCGCCGGGGACCGTGCTCTCGCGGGACAAGCTGCTGGAACGCGTGTGGGACTACGGCTGGGGCGGGGACACCCGGGTCGTCGACGTCCATGTGCAGCGGCTGCGGACCAAGATCGGCCAGGACCGGATCGAGACGGTCCGCGGTTTCGGTTACAAGCTGAAGGCCTGAGCGGGGCAGGGGCATGCGGGGGATCATTCGGCGCCGGGTCAGGGGGCGCGTGGAGCGTGCGAGTCTGCGCACGGGGCTCAGATGGAAGCTCAGCGCGGCGATCGCGCTGGTCGGCGCGCTGGTGGCGATCGCGCTCAGCCTGGTCGTGCACAACGCCGCCCGGGTGTCGATGCTGGACAACGCGCGCGACCTCGCGCTGGAGCGGCTGCAGATTCCCGAGCGGAACTACGCGCTGAACCGGCACACGAACTTCCCAGGCTCCGCGGTCGACGATCCGAAGCTGCCGCCGGCGCTGCGGGAGAAGGTCGAGGACGGCCGCCGGGCCACCTTCGTGACGGACCACGGCGGCAACGCGCCGGACATCTGGGCGGCCGTGCCGATGAAGGACGGGCACGTGGTGTCCCTGCACACCCGCTTCACCGACCGCAGCACCGACGTGATGAAGGACCTCGACCAGGCCCTGGTCATCGGCTCCATCGCGGTCGTACTCGGCGGCAGCGCGCTCGGTGTGCTCATCGGCGGGCAGCTCTCGGGACGGCTGCGCAAGGCGGCGGCCGCGGCGAACCAGGTGGCCCAGGGCGAGCCGGACGTACGGGTGCGGGACGCCATCGGCGGGGTCGTACGGGATGAGACCGACGACCTCGCGCGGGCGGTGGACGCGATGGCGGACGCGCTCCAGCAGCGGCTGGATGCCGAGCGGCGGGTCACCGCCGACATCGCGCACGAGCTGCGCACCCCGGTGACCGGGCTGCTGACGGCGGCCGAGCTGCTGCCGCCCGGCCGGCCCACCGAGCTGGTCCTCGACCGCGCCAAGGCCATGCGCACGCTCGTCGAGGACGTCCTGGAGGTCGCCCGGCTCGACAGCGCCTCGGAGCGGGCCGAGTTGCAGGACATCATGCTGGGCGAGTTCGTGGCCCGGCGGGTGGCCGCCAAGGACCCGGGCGTCGCCGTGCGGGTGGTGCACGAGTCATGGGTGACGACCGACCCACGACGCCTGGAGCGGGTGCTGATCAACCTCCTGGCCAACGCCGCCCGGCACGGCAAGCCGCCCATCGAGGTCAGCGTCGAGGGCCGGGTCATCCGGGTCCGCGACCACGGCCCCGGTTTCCCCGAGGAACTCCTCGCCGAGGGCCCGAGCCGCTTCCGCACCGGCAGCAAGGACCGCGCCGGCCAGGGCCACGGCCTCGGCCTGACCATCGCCGCCGGCCAGGCCCGGGTCCTCGGCGCCCGCCTCACCTTCCGCAACATCCGCCCCGCAGGCGCCCCCGACCACATCCCGGCGGAAGGAGCGGTAGCGGTCCTGTGGCTACCGGAACACGCCCCGACGGCTACGGGCAGCTACCCGATGCTGCCGTAGGGCACCCGCGCGCGGGGCTCAGTTCGCCCAGCCCTTCGTCATGTCGAGGTCGCCCTCGCGGGGCTGGGTGAAGGAGAACCAGTTGCCGGAGTCGTCGCGGAACAGCGCCTCCGTGCCGTACGGACGCTCCTGCGGCTCCTGGAGGAACTCCACACCGCGCTCCTTGAGCGTCTTGTAGTCGCCGTGGATGTCGTCGGTGGTCAGCACACCGGCGCCGAGCACCCCCTTGGCCACCAGCTTCTTCACCATCTCGGCGGACTCGGGGTCCATCGCGGGCGGCCCGGGCACCATCAGGGTGAGTTCCACGTCGGGCTGGCTCCCGGCGCCCACGGTCAGCCAGCGCATGCCGCCGTCGCCCATCGTGAGGTCCGTGCGGACCTCGAGTCCCAGCTTCTCGGTGTAGAACTCCTTGGCCCGGTCCTGGTCGAGTACCCAGACGGTCGAGATCTTGAGTCCCCTGATCATGGCGCGCTCCTGTCCACGGCGATCGGCTCCTGTACGGCCGACCGGCTTCTGCGCAGCCACCGTAGGCAGGAGCGGACTCAGCCCGCTTCTCCGGAATTGCGCTCCACGGCACCCGGGCCCCTCCGGAACCCTCCCGCCCACAACATGGCGTAGCACCCGGGTATGAGTGCGGCTCCGCGCCCCACGTGCTTCGTCCGGTACTCGCTGGGCGTCAGCCCGGTCCACGCCTTGAACCGGGCGGAGAAGGTGCCCAGGCTGCTGAAGCCCACCAGATGGCAGATCTCGGTCACCGACAGGTTGGCGGTGCGCAGCATCTCCTCGGCCCGCTCGATACGGCGGTGCGTCAGGTACTGGCCGGGCGTCTCGCCGTACGTCTCCTTGAAGGCCCGTATGAAGTGGTAGCGCGAATACCCGGCGTGCGCGGCCACCGCGCCCAGGTCGAGCCCCGGGTCGGCCCAGTCGCGGTCCATGGCGTCCTTGGCCAGGCGCAACTGGCGCAGTTTGTCCATACGGGGATGGTGGCACGAGGCACTGACAACGGCGCCGCGACTTCAGCCGCGCAGCCGCGACTTCGGCCGCCCATGGCGAAGGCCCCCGGGGCGGACACACTCCGGGGGCCTTCGGCTCACTGTCCGGTCAGACGGCCTCGACGACCGGTGCCGGTACCGCGTCGGCGTCGCCCGCCGCGCCGCCCCCCGGCTTCTGCGGTCCGCCCTTGAGCGGGACCTCCTTGACGAAGAAGGCCGCCACCAGCACGACCACCGCGACGACCGCGCCCAGCAGGAACGCCGAGTGCGTACCGGCGGAGACCGCGTGCTGGTACGCCTCCCGGGCCGCCGCCGGCAGCTTCTTCAGGCTGGCCGCGTCGAGCTGCGCGGACTGCATCTTGGAGGCCGCGGAGCCGACCCGCTCGGCCATGACGTCCTTGACCCGGTTGTTGAACAGGGCGCCCATGATGGCGACGCCGAAGGAGGAGCCGAGCGTACGGAAGAGGGTGGTGGACGAGGAGGCCACGCCCATGTCCTTCATCTCCACGCTGTTCTGCGCGACCAGCATGGTGATCTGCATCAGGCAGCCCATGCCGAGGCCGAGGACCGCCATGAACACCCCGGAGGTGAACCGGGAGGTCCCGGTGTCCATCGTCGACAGCAGGTACAGGCCGGTGATCATCAGGACACCGCCGGCGATCGGGAAGACCTTGTAGCGCCCGCTGTTGGTGGTGATCCGCCCGGCGACCATCGAGGTCACCAGCATCGCGCCGAGCATCGGCAGGAGCAGCAGCCCGGAGTTGGTCGCGGAAGCGCCCTGCACGGACTGCTGGTACAGCGGCAGGAAGAGCGTGGCGCCGAACATCACGAAGCCGGTGATGAAGCCGATGACCGACATCAGCGTGAAGTTGCGGCTACGGAAGATGTGCAGCGGTACGACCGGCTCGGCGGCCCGGGTCTGCCAGAACACGAACCCGACCAGCGCGGCGACACCGATGCCGATCAGCTCCATGATCCGCGCGGACGTCCACGCGTACTCCGAGCCGCCCCAGGTGGTGACCAGCACGATCGAGGTGATGCCGATGGTCAGCAGCGCGGCGCCCAGGTAGTCGATGCGGGCCTTGGAGCGCTTCTTCGGCAGGTGCAGGACGGCGCTGACCAGCGCCAGCGCGACCGCGCCGAGCGGCAGGTTGATGTAGAAGGACCAGCGCCAGCCCCAGTTGTCGGTGATGGTGCCGCCGACCAGCGGGCCGCCGATCATCGCCAGTGCCATGACGCCGGCCATCATGCCCTGGTACTTGCCGCGCTCCCGGGGCGGGATCAGATCACCGATGATCGCCATGACTCCGACCATCAGACCGCCGGCGCCGAGCCCCTGAACGGCCCGGAACCCGATGAGCTCACCCATGTTCTGGGCCATGCCGCTGAGCGCGGACCCGATCAGGAAGATCACGATCGAGGTGAGGAAGGTGGCCTTACGGCCGAACATGTCGCCGAGCTTGCCCCAGATCGGGGTCGCCGCGGCGGTCGCCAGGGTGTATCCGGTCACCACCCACGACAGGTGCTCCAGGCCCCCGAGCTCGCCCACGATCGTCGGCATCGCGGTGCCCACGATCATGTTGTCCAGCATCGCGAGCATCATCGCGATCATCAGTGCGAGCAGGACGACCCGCACGCTCCGGGGCTTTTTGCCCTCTGCTCCATCACTTGCCACGATTTGCGCGCCCTCTGTGTCCGCCGCCATCTTTCCCACTCCCCCAGACTGCCACTTACTTGCCGCCCGGCTAGTTGACTACACTGGTGAAGGTAGCGATGTCACTAGCCGGGCGTCAAGTAAGTTTCCGCGGGAGCGCGAGGAGTACGAGGATGGGCGTCACCATGGACGGCACCAAGCAGCAGCGCCGCGGCAACACCCGCCAGCGCATCCAGGACGTGGCCCTCGAACTCTTCGCCGAGCAGGGCTACGAGAAGACGTCCCTGCGCGAGATCGCCGAGCACCTGGACGTCACCAAGGCGGCGCTCTACTACCACTTCAAGACCAAGGAAGAGATCATCGTCAGCCTCTTCGAGGACCTGACGCAGCCGATCCTGGAACTGATCGAGTGGGGCGCGCGACAGCCGCACACGCTCGAGACGAAGCAGGAGATCGTACGGCGTTACAGCCAGGCGCTGACCGGCGCCGAACCGCTCTTCCGCTTCATGCAGGAGAACCAGGCGACGGTACGGGAACTGCGCATCGGCGACACCTTCAAGGACCGCATGCGCGGCCTGCGCGACATCATCATCGACCCCGACGCGCCCCTCGTCGACCAGGTCCGCTGCGTCAGCGCCCTGTTCACGCTGCACGCGGGCATGTTCATCATGCAGGACGTCGAAGGCGACCCCGAGAAGAGGCGCGAGGCCGTACTCGAGGTCGCCGTGGACCTGGTCACGCAGGCGCACGAGGGCGCCCGCGGGACGGGAAGTTAGACGATCACGCCCTTGGCCCGCAGGAAGGGGACCGGGTCGATCGCGGAACCGTAGTTCGGGGTCGTGCGGATCTCGAAGTGCAGGTGCGGGCCGGTGGAGTTGCCGGTGTTGCCGGACTTGGCTATGTGCTGGCCCGTGCTGACGGTCTGGCCGATCCTGACGTCGATCCGCGACAGGTGGGCGTACTGCGAGTACTGACCGTCGGCATGCTTGATGACGATGGCGTTGCCGTAGGCGGGACCGTCACCGGCGCCGTTGCCGCCGGCCTTCACCACGGTGCCGTCGTGCGCGGCGAAGACGTTCGTACCGCTCGGCACGGCGAAGTCCTGCCCGCTGTGCTTGTGCATCCAGTGGCTGCCGGCCTGGTCGAAGCCCGCGGACAGCGTGTACTTCTTCACCGGGTCGACCCAGGCGGGCTTCACGGCGTGCTTGGCAGCGGCGGCCGGCTTGGCGGCGACGGTCTTGGTGGTGGCCGCGGCCTCGTGCGTGCCGGCGGCGCTCGCGACCCCGACGCCCAGCACGGCCGACGCGCCCACGCCTACGGCCAGAGCGGCGACGCGGGTGCGCAGAAGGGACGTACGGGCGGAACGGGACGGGACGCGCTGGAACATCAAAACCTCGTGAGTTCGGGAACGGGGAAACCACCCGACGCGACTGCGTCCAGCGGGTGGCGCCATCCCTTGGTACAGCCCGGCACCATTCACCCCAAAACGGACCAGCTACGGCCATAGGTAGTAAGCGGCCCCGAATCATCCCTACGCCTTGACAGGCGAGAAGCGCGTCGGCAGACCGCCTCCACCCCACCCCCAAGTCCCACTATCTCCACTAGTAACGGACATATCGCCTGTGCGGCATGTCACCGACTCCCAAGACCCACGACCCCCCCGAATGTGACCCGCGCTACGCACCAGACACGGACCAACGGGACGACACCCGGCCGCTGTCGAGCCGGAACCACACGCCTTTGCCCCGCTCGGCCCTGATAGAAGTCCTCGTTCAGGGAAGCCGGCGGAGCCAACTGCCTGAACCTCGCCACCCCACCCCCGCCGGCCCCATCCACCTCCGCGAGAGCGACCACCCCGAGACGATCCTCACGACCACCCCCACCGCCCTGGCCGCCCTCATACGAACCCTCACCGCAAACTCGCATGTTCGGATGACCTGATCCCATTCGCCCCGCGCACGAAGATCACCCTGCGCGACGCTCACGCCATGCTCCAACTCGCCCTCGACGCGAGCAACAACCCGCTCGCCGTGACCAACTACTCGACACTCTCACCCGCCGACCGCGAACTCGTGCCGACGGAAGAGGACTTGGCCCAGGTGGTCCAGCAGGCGATCGACCACGTCGGTCAACTTCCGTAGTGTGACGCACATCTCTGTACGACTACCCCTCAGTAACCTTACGGTTCCCCTCGCGCCACCCTCACGCACGATCATGCCCACGACATCGGCAGCGTATGGAGTGAGAGGAACCCCCCACCGATGAGCAGACGACGCCCCTGGGCGCTGCGCGTATCCGCGACCGCAGTATCCGCGGCCGCCTTCGTCGCCATGGCCGCCCCGGCCGACGCCGCGACGACCGACAGCACGAGCACCACCGCCGCCAAGGTGGACTACGCGACCTGGCAGAAAGACTGCCAGGCGGTCATGGACCAGGCCCTGCCATACCTGGAGCAGCGGATCGCGGCCGCCAAGCCGGGCGAGAAGCAGGCGATCGTCTTCGACGTCGACAACACCACGCTGGAGACCGACTTCGGCTTCAGCTACCCGCAGCCGGCCAACAAGCCCGTGCTGAACGTCGCCGAGTACGCCCAGGAGCACGGCGTCTCCCTGTTCTTCGTCACGGCCCGCCCGGGCATCATCGCCGCGCCCACCGAGTGGAACCTCGAGCACGACGGTTACGAGGTCTCCGGTCTGCGCGTACGCGGTCTGCTCGACCTGTTCAAGGACGTCGCCGCCTACAAGACCGCCCAGCGCGTCGACATCGAGAACGACGGCTACACGATCATCGCGAACATCGGCAACAGCGCCACCGACCTGTCGGGCGGCCACGCGGAGAAGACGTACAAACTGCCGGACTACGACGGGCAGTTGTCCTGAGGTAAGGCGTAACAAAAAGGGGGCTGCCCCGGGACGGAATGTCCCGGGGCAGCCCCCTTCGGGTTGAAGCCGAGCGCAGCGCTTACGCGTCCTTGCTCAGGTTGGGGCCGGCCCCGCCCGCGGCCTGCTCGATCGGCGGGACGTCGGGGAGGGCGGACTTCTCCTCGCCGCGGAAGGTGAAGGTCGTGTTCTCGCCCTCGCCCTCGGTGTCCACGACCACGATGTGACCGGGGCGCAGCTCGCCGAAGAGGATCTTCTCGGAGAGGCTGTCCTCGATCTCGCGCTGGATCGTGCGGCGCAGCGGCCGGGCGCCCAGCACGGGGTCGTAGCCCTTCTTGGACAGCAGCTCCTTGGCGGACTGGGAGAGCTCGATGCCCATGTCCCGGTCCTTCAGGCGCTCGTCCACCTTGCCGATCATCAGGTCGACGATCCGCAGGATGTCCTCCTGCGTGAGCTGCGGGAAGACGACCACGTCGTCGACGCGGTTGAGGAACTCGGGGCGGAAGTGCTGCTTGAGCTCGTCCGAGACCTTGTTCTTCATGCGCTCGTAGTTGGTCTTCGAGTCGCCCGAGGCCGCGAAGCCCAGGTTGAAGCCCTTGGAGATGTCCCGGGTGCCGAGGTTGGTCGTCATGATGATGACCGTGTTCTTGAAGTCCACGACCCGGCCCTGGGAGTCGGTCAGGCGACCGTCCTCCAGGATCTGCAGAAGGCTGTTGAAGATGTCCGGGTGAGCCTTTTCGACCTCGTCGAAGAGGACCACCGAGAACGGCTTCCGGCGGACCTTCTCGGTCAGCTGGCCGCCCTCTTCGTAGCCCACGTAGCCGGGGGGCGAACCGAAGAGCCGCGACACCGTGTGCTTCTCGCTGAACTCCGACATGTCGAGGGAGATCAGCGCGTCCTCGTCGCCGAAGAGGAACTCGGCGAGCGCCTTGGACAGCTCGGTCTTACCGACACCGGACGGGCCGGCGAAGATGAACGAGCCACCGGGACGCTTCGGGTCCTTCAGACCGGCACGCGTACGACGGATCGCCTTCGACAGCGCCTTGACGGCGTCGACCTGGCCGATGACCCGCTTGTGGAGCTCGTCCTCCATGCGGAGCAGGCGGCTGGACTCCTCCTCGGTCAGCTTGAAGACCGGGATGCCGGTGGCCGTGGCGAGGACCTCGGCGATCAGCTCGCCGTCGACCTCGGCGACGACGTCCATGTCGCCGGCCTTCCACTCCTTCTCCCGCTTGGCCTTGGCGGCCAGGAGCTGCTTCTCCTTGTCGCGCAGGGAGGCGGCCTTCTCGAAGTCCTGCGAGTCGATCGCGGACTCCTTGTCCCGGCGGACGCCGGCGATCTTCTCGTCGAACTCGCGCAGGTCCGGCGGAGCGGTCATCCGGCGGATGCGCATCCGGGAACCGGCCTCGTCGATCAGGTCGATCGCCTTGTCCGGCAGGAAGCGGTCCGAGATGTAGCGGTCGGCCAGGGTGGCGGCCTGGACCAGCGCCTCGTCCGTGATGGAGACGCGGTGGTGCGCCTCGTAACGGTCGCGCAGACCCTTGAGGATCTCGATGGTGTGCGGGAGCGAGGGCTCGGCGACCTGGATGGGCTGGAAGCGGCGCTCGAGGGCGGCGTCCTTCTCCAGGTGCTTGCGGTACTCGTCCAGCGTCGTGGCGCCGATCGTCTGGAGCTCACCTCGGGCCAGCATCGGCTTCAGGATCGAAGCGGCGTCGATGGCGCCCTCGGCGGCACCCGCACCGACCAGCGTGTGCAGCTCGTCGATGAACAGGATGATGTCGCCGCGGGTGCGGATCTCCTTGAGCACCTTCTTCAGGCGCTCCTCGAAGTCACCGCGGTAGCGGGAGCCGGCGACCAGCGCGCCGAGGTCCAGGGTGTAGAGATGCTTGTCCTTGAGGGTCTCGGGCACCTCGCCCTTGACGATGGCCTGGGCGAGGCCCTCGACGACGGCGGTCTTGCCGACGCCGGGCTCACCGATCAGGACCGGGTTGTTCTTGGTACGGCGGGACAGCACCTGCATGACCCGCTCGATCTCCTTCTCGCGCCCGATGACCGGGTCGAGCTTGGACTCACGAGCGGCCTGGGTGAGGTTCCGGCCGAACTGGTCGAGGACCAGGGACGTCGAGGGGGTGCCCTCGGCAGGGCCGCCGGCGGTGGCGGTCTCCTTGCCCTGGTAGCCGGAGAGCAGCTGGATGACCTGCTGCCGCACCCGGTTGAGATCGGCGCCCAGCTTGACCAGGACCTGGGCGGCGACGCCCTCGCCCTCACGGATCAGGCCGAGCAGGATGTGCTCCGTGCCGATGTAGTTGTGGCCGAGCTGAAGGGCCTCGCGGAGCGACAGCTCCAGGACCTTCTTGGCACGGGGGGTGAAGGGGATGTGCCCGGACGGGGCCTGCTGGCCCTGGCCGATGATCTCCTCCACCTGCTGGCGGACCGCCTCGAGCGAAATCCCGAGGCTCTCAAGGGCCTTGGCGGCGACACCCTCACCCTCATGGATCAGGCCCAGGAGGATGTGCTCGGTGCCGATGTAGTTGTGGTTGAGCATCCGGGCTTCTTCCTGAGCCAGGACGACAACCCGCCGCGCGCGGTCGGTGAACCTCTCGAACATCGTTAATCGCTCCTCAGAGCGGTCAGGCAGTGGGGGGAACTTCCCCTCCCTGTCCTTCCGCAGCTTAGTCCCGCAAGCGGGGACCGCTCATTCCAACTGCCGACACCGTCGATGGCCTCCTGACCCGTGACGCCGACATCTGCTCCAACCCGATGGTGCGAGACGATGTTCCCGCAGGCCAGGCACTTACCCCTCTCGCCAGTACGCCGATGGCGAACGTGAGACAAGCCCGTCCTGCGCGTCGCCCCCTCCCACTAGGGATGTCTTACCCGTACGCGCTGACAGTCCATGCCGCGCGCACCGGTTCGCTCCGCTATGGGCGAACAACCTTGCGCCCCTACGCGCCCCCCGAGTGCCCCTTTTCGGACACCAGACGCAATCGGTTGTAAACCCAGCGTAACCCGGAGCCTGTTTCGGCGGTTTCTCTTGTCATGGTTGGCACTGCCCCCGTGGTCCCCATGGTCCCCCTCCCTCGTCGACCGCTCGACTCGAACGCCGGAGTCGCGAACGCCGGAGTCCGGCACTGGTACGAGAACGATCTGGGATGGGCCACGGTGCCGGGATCGCCGGGATCGCCGGTACGGCTCGTCACCGGCCTGCGCTTCGACGTCCTGGACGTGCCGGCCGAGGCGGGCGTGGCCGCGCTCAGGCGCCTGGGGCCGGGCTCTCCGGTGGCCGTGCAGGGCGACCGGATGCGGCTGCTGGTGGCCGCGGGCAGCGCCGAGGAGCTACCGGGGCTGCTGGACTGGCTGGAGTGGGGCGTGCCGGCGCTGGATCTGGTGGCGCTGGGCGCGGAGGGGCGCATGGACGCGCCGGCGCCAGTGCCGACGCCTTGCGATCAGGCTGTCCTACAGGGGGCCGCCGTGTGGCTGCGGCCCCCCGAGCCGGGGCGCGAGGTCGAGGCCTCGTTGCCGACGCTGTCGGCCCTGGGGGGCGGCGCGGGCGCCCCCGATCTCGTACGACTGGTGGACACGGTGGCAACGCATTGTCACCGGGTCCGGCTGCGGCGCGTGTGCGCTCAGCCGTTGGCCTTCTCGTAGGCCTCGCGGATGGTCGCGGGAACACGGCCGCGGTCATTGACCTCGTAACCGTTCTCCTTCGCCCAGGCGCGGATCTGCGCGGTGTCCTGGCTGCCGCCGGAAGCGGCACGGGCCTTTCCACGCCCACCCGCGGAACGGCCTCCGGTACGACGACCGCCCTTCACATAGGGCTCGAGAAGTCCGCGCAGGTTGTCCGCATTGGCGGTCGTGAGATCGATCTCGTATGTCTTGCCGTCCAGCGCGAACGTGACGGTCTCGTCCGCCTCGCCACCGTCGAGGTCGTCGACAAGAAGGACCTGAACCTTCTGTGCCACCGGATTTCCTTTCATCGATAACGTTAGGGCCGGGGGTGTGCGGCGCCCGCCGTTTCGCCGACCCCCTGTTATATGCAGTACTGCAGTACGTCGGAAAGCAAACCGCTTTTGCCGGAAAAACACAAACCCCTGGGAGAGACTCAGGGACCGCTCAAGACCGGAAACATGCGCGTTTCGGACATAGGGCGCGCGGGCATTGCCCGATGATCACAGATGCAGAAGCATCCGGCTGTTGCCCAAGGTGTTCGGTTTCACTCGTTCGAGACCGAGGAACTCCGCGACGCCCTCGTCATAGGAACGCAACAGCTCCGCGTAGACATCGGTGTCGACGGGTGTCTCGCCGATCTCCACGAAGCCGTGCTTCCCGAAGAAGTCGACTTCGAAGGTCAGACAGAAAACGCGGCGAACGCCGAGCCAGCGGGCGGTCTCGACCAACTTCCCCAACAACTGGTGGCCGACGCCGGCGCCCTTCAGTCCGGGCTTCACGGCGAGAGTGCGCACTTCCGCGAGGTCTTCCCACATCACGTGCAGAGCGCCGCAGCCGACGACCTCGGCGTTGTCGTCACGTTCGGCGACCCAGAACTCCTGGATGTCCTCGTAAAGCGTCACGGTCGCTTTGTCGAGCAGGATGCGGTCACGGACGTACACGTCGAGGAGGCGGCGCACGGCCGGGACATCGCTGGTCCTCGCCCGCCGGACGGTGATGGCTTTTGCGGTGACTTCGGGACGCTCTGCTGACATGAGCGGACGCTATCGCCCGCCGGGCTCCCGCACCGAGCCGGGGTTCTCGTCGCCGGTATCGGGGCTGGTTTGGGGGGCGGTATCGGGGCTGGTATCGGCCCTGGTATCCGCCGGGGCGCTATCCGTGGGGCCCTGGACGATGCGTACGGCGTCCCTGAGGGCCTGGCGCTGTTCCTCGCTCATCATCCCGAAGAACGCGACGAGAGCGGCGGCGGGGTTGTCGCTCTGCGACCAGGCGTCGTTCATCAGTGCGGCGGCGTAGGCGGCCCGGGTGGAGACGGCCTCATATCGATAGGCCCGGCCTTCCGCCTCGCGGCGCACCCAGCCCTTCTGATGGAGATTGTCCAAAACGGTCATGACCGTGGTGTACGCGATCGACCGTTCTCGCTGAAGGTCTTCCAGGACTTCTCGAACGGTCACCGGGCGGTTCCACTTCCACACCCGCGTCATGACCGCGTCTTCGAGTTCTCCCAATGGCCGGGGCACACCTCAGAACAATAGTGGGAGATCCCGGCAATGGCGTGCCGGACGTACGCTTTCCGCGTGAACGCGAACAAAAGGGGCGTACGTCGCGACCAGCCGCGCGTGTCTTTCTCAGGCGTCGGTGCCGGCGGGGGCCTGGCGGGCGCCGTCCGTGCGCGCGAGCGCGGCGTCGACGGCCGCGTCCTCCTTGGCCTTGGCGGCGCCGCCCTGGGTCTTCACGATCACCCTGACCACACCGATGAAGAAGATGGCCATGACGACCGGGGGTACGAGCGCGGAGACGTAGTCCATGCGTCCAGGGTAGCCACGTGCATTCGCCCGACCCGGCAGGGGTGCGCTCAGACGGCGGCGAGCTGCCGGGAGGGCTCCTCGGACGGCGGGGCCGGCTTGCGGCGCGGGAAGACCTCTCCAGGGGTCGGAATGGGCCGCGCCGGCCGGGGTGTGACGGGCTCGGCGGGCTTCTCAGCGGGCTCGTCAGCGCCGTCCTCGCCCGATTCCCCCGGTTCTCCCGGCTCCCCCGATTTCGCGGACCGGCCCTTCGGAAGGGCCGACAGCGGCGTACGGCAGGCCGGTACGGTCACGGCGCACCTCTCCAGCAGCGCCGCCGCGGCCGGATTCCCGCGCAGGGCCCCCAGCGCGGCCAGATCGTCGGCCGTCGGCCGGTGCCCCGCGCGCAGCGCCTCGTCCAGGAGCGCCAGATAACCGGCGGCCGTGCCGGGCAGCGCGGCCCGGAACCTGGCCAGATCGGCCACCACGAAGGCGCGCAGCCTTGCCCCCTCGCGCATCGCCTCGTCGAGCGACTCGGCGAGCCGGAAACACTCCTGCACGTCCTCGGCCGAAGCCGGGCCGGGATGAAGGGCAAGGGCGAGAGCGCGGCGGAGCACACGCAGCTCCTCCACACCGAACGCCATGCCGCCGCGGGTTCCGTATGGCGTGGGCATGCGCCGACGATACGCGCTAATCAGACAAACTCGACATAAGAGGCTGGTGTGGCGCGAGTGCTCCACCCGTCCGGAGCCGCTTCCCCGATCACCCCAGCCACTCCCGGCCCAGCCGGCCTGCCGTTCGGTCCGAAGCGCGCCCACAGGACGGCGCCCCCTTCCGGGCGCAGGGACCCAAGCCCCGCACAGCCCCGGCGGGGGCGAGGCTCGGGATCCGCGCCCGCTCGCCCTCACATGCGGGACACGTTCCGTTCGTACACCAACCGCAGCCCCACCAGCGTCAGCCACGGCTCATGCTCGTCGATGACGGAGGACTCGCCCAGAACCATCGGCGCCAAGCCGCCCGTCGCGATCACGGTCACCTCGTCCGGATCGTCGGCCAGCTCCCGTGCCATCCGGCTCACCACGCCGTCGACCTGCCCGGCGAACCCGTACACGATCCCGGCCTGCATCGCCTCGACCGTGTTCTTGCCGATGACGCTGCGCGGCCGGGCCACCTCGATCTTGCGGAGCTGTGCGCCCTTGACGCCGAGCGCCTCGACCGAGATCTCGATGCCGGGGGCGATGACCCCGCCGACGTACTCCCCGCGCGCGGACACCGCGTCGAAGGTCGTGGCCGTACCGAAGTCCACGACGATCGCCGGCCCGCCGTACAGCTCGACGGCGGCGACCGCGTTGATGATCCGGTCCGCGCCGACCTCCTTGGGGTTGTCGGTGAGGATCGGCACGCCGGTCTTCACGCCGGGCTCCACCAGCACCGCGGGCACGTCCCCGTAGTACCGCCGCGTCACCTCACGCAGTTCGTGCAGCACGGACGGCACGGTCGCGCAGATCGCGATCCCGTCGATCCCGTCGCCCAGTTCGTCGCCGAGCAGCGGGTGCATGCCCATCAGGCCCTGGAGCAGCACCGCCAGCTCGTCCGCCGTCCGGCGCGCGTCCGTGGAGATCCGCCAGTGCTCGACGATGTCCTCGCCGTCGAACAGGCCGAGCACCGTGTGCGTGTTGCCCACGTCGATCGTGAGGAGCATGGCCGTTACTCCGCCTCGCGCAGGTCCAGGCCGATGTCCAGGATCGGCGAGGAGTGGGTCAGGGCCCCGACGGCCAGGAAGTCGACGCCGGTCTCCGCGTACGCGCGCGCGTTGTCCAGGGCCAGCCGGCCCGAGGCCTCCAGCAGCGCCCGCCCGTCGACGAGCGCCACGGCCTCCTCGCACTCCATCGGCGTGAAGTTGTCCAGCAGGATCAGGTCGGCGCCCGCGTCCACGACCTCGCGCAGCTGGTGCAGGGTGTCGACCTCGACCTCGATCGCCACCTCGGGGAAGGCCTCGCGTACGGCCTTGAAGGCCTGCGCGACCCCGCCCGCGGCCACGACGTGGTTGTCCTTGACCAGGGCCGCGTCGGAGAGCGACATACGGTGGTTGACGCCCCCGCCGCAGCGCACCGCGAACTTCTCCAGCGCCCTGAGCCCCGGCGTGGTCTTGCGGGTGTCCCGCACCTTCGCCTTGGTGCCCTCCAGCACGTCCGCCCACGCGCGCGTGGCGGTCGCGATGCCCGACAGGCGGCACAGGATGTTCAGCGCGCTGCGCTCGGCGGTCAGCAGGTCACGGGTGCGCGTGGTGACCGACAGCAGCTTCTGCCCGGCCGCCACCGGGTCGCCGTCCTCGACGTGCCGCTCGACCTCGAACTCGTCCGTGCAGACGACGGAGACGACGGCCTCGGCGACTCTGAGGCCCGCCACCACACCGGCCTCACGGGCGGTGAAGTCGGCGGTGGCCACCGCGTCCTCGGGGATGGTCGCGACCGTCGTCACGTCCACACCGTGGGCGAGGTCCTCCTGGATGGCCACGTTGGCGATGTCCTCGACCTCGACCGGGTCGAGTCCGGCGTCGGCCAGGAGCTGTGCGAGCGCGGGGTCGAGCCCGCACTCCATGTACTCGTCGTATCCCTCGTCACCGCCCGCGCCGCAGGCGCAGCCGTCGCCGCAGCCGCCGGACGGGGCGAGGGGAAGGTCGGGGGTGCTCACGTGACTCACTGCTCCTGGGGACGCTGATGCTGCCGGGTAGGGGGGAAGTCTGCGGTGTCGGTGGTGTGCACGGCCAGCGACCGGTCGGGATTCAGCCGTACGACGATGTGGCGGCGCCAGTTGGCGTCGTCGCGGTCGGCCCGGTCCTCGCGCCAGTGGCAGCCGCGGGTCTCCTCGCGCAGCCGCGCGGCGGCGACCAGGACGCGGGCCACGCACAGGAGGTTGGTGGACTCCCAGGTGTCGACGCCGGGCTCGGCGGTCTTGCCGTTCTCGTCGAGGGCGTCGCGGGCCTCGGAGTGCAGCCGCTGGAGCTGGTCGGCGGCCCTGGCGAGGGACTCCTCCGAGCGCAGCACACCCGCGCCCTCGGTCATGATCCGCTGGATCGCGAAGCGGGACTCGGGGGCGAGCAGGGGGTGCGCCGGCCTCTCGGGGTCCGGTACGGGCTCGGGCACGCGCGCGTGAAGGCCCTCGACCGCGTGGCCGGCCGCGATGTCGGCGGCGATGCGCTCGGCGTAGACCAGGCCCTCAAGGAGGGAGTTGGAGGCGAGCCGGTTGGCGCCGTGCACGCCGGTGCAGGCGACCTCGCCGCACGCGTACAGGCCCGGGACGGTGGTCCGGCCGTGGGAGTCGGTGCGTACGCCCCCGGAGGCGTAGTGGGCGGCCGGGGCGATCGGGATGGGCTCGGTGACCGGGTCGATGCCGTTCGCGCGGCAGGCGGCCAGGATCGTCGGGAAGCGGTGCTCCCACATGTCGGCCCCGAAGTGCCGGGCGTCGAGGTACATGTGCTCGGCGCCCTGCTCCAGCATCCGCCGCAGGATGCCCTTGGCGACGATGTCCCGGGGCGCCAGCTCGGCCAGCTCGTGCTGCCCGGCCATGAAGCGCACGCCGTCGCCGTCGACCAGGTGGGCGCCCTCGCCGCGCACCGCCTCGGAGACGAGCGGCTGCTGACCCTCCGCGTCCGGGCCGAGGAACAGCACGGTCGGGTGGAACTGCACGAACTCCAGGTCGGAGACCTCCGCGCCCGCGCGCAGCGCCAGCGCCACGCCGTCGCCGGTGGACACCGACGGGTTGGTGGTCGCGGAGAACACCTGGCCCATGCCACCGGTCGCGAGGACCACCGCGGGGGCGTGCACGGCGCCCACGCCGTCGTGCTGGCCCTCACCCATGACGTGCAGGGTGACACCGGCCGTACGGCCCTCGGCGTCGGTCAGCAGGTCCAGTACGAGCGCGTTCTCGATCGTGCGCACCCCGCGCGCGTGCACGGCTTCCACGAGCGCCCGGGAGACCTCCGCGCCGGTGGCGTCGCCGCCCGCGTGCGCGATCCGGCGCCGGTGGTGGCCGCCCTCGCGGGTGAGGTGGATGTCGCCCTCGTCGTCGGTGTCGAAGTGCGCGCCGGTGGAGATCAGCCGCCGTACGGCGCCGGGTCCCTCGGTGACGAGGATCCGGACGGCCTCCTCGTCGCACAGGCCCGCGCCCGCCACCAGGGTGTCGTCGAGGTGCTGTTCGGGGGTGTCGCCCTCGCCGAGGGCCGCGGCGATGCCGCCCTGGGCCCAGCGGGTGGAGCCGTCGTCGAGGCGGGCCTTGGTGACGACGACCGTGGTCAGTCCCGCCGCCTCGCAGCGCAGGGCCGCGGTGAGGCCGGCCACTCCGGAGCCGACGACGATGACGTCCGCGGAGATGGACCACCCGGGGGCGGGGGCGTGCAGTCGTATGCCTGTGCTGGTGCCTGTGCTGGTCACGAGGCGGCTCCGAGGGTTCCGAAGGTGAGGGTGAGGTTGTCGATCAGCCGGGTCGTGCCGACCCGGGCGGCGACGGCGAGGACGGCTTCACCGGTGAAGTCGTCGCCGATCTCGGTGAAGTCGGACGGGTCGACCAGGGCGAGGTAGTCCAGTGCGAGCGGCGGGTCGAGCCGGGCGGCCTCGTCGAGGATCTGGCGGGCCGCCGCGCGGACGGCCGCCGGGCCGCCCGGGGCCGCCTTGGCGACGGCGTGCGCGTCGGCCGCCGCGCGGGACTCCCCTATGGCGCTGAGCGCCTCGGCACGCGCACGCGTGGCGGGCACCTCGCGGGCCCGCGCGAGCAGCGCCTCCTGGGCGACGTGCCGGTCGCGGCCCGCGAACAGGGCCAGGGACAGGGAGAGGGCCGTGCGCCGCTCCCGGGGCGAGAGGTAGCGGTTGCGGCTGGACAGGGCCAGGCCGTCCTCCTCCCGCACGGTCGGTACGCCGACGATCTCCACGCCGAAGTTCAGGTCGCGCACCATGCGCCGGATCAGGGCCAGCTGCTGGGCGTCCTTCTGCCCGAACAGGGCCACGTCGGGGCGGGTGAGGTGCAGCAGCTTGGCGACGACGGTCAGCATGCCGTCGAAGTGCCCGGGCCGGGAGCCGCCCTCCAGGCGTTCGCCCATCGGGCCCGCGGAGACCCGCACCTGGGGTTCGCCGCCCGGGTAGACCTCGTCCACGGCGGGAGCGAACACGGCGTCCGCGCCGGACTGCTCGGCGAGCTTGAGGTCGGCGTCGAGGGTGCGCGGGTAGCGGTCGAGGTCCTCACCGGCGCCGAACTGCAGCGGGTTGACGAAGACGGTGACGACGACCTCGCCGTCCGGCCCGGCGAGCTCGCGCGCGGTGCGGATCAGTGTGGCGTGGCCCTCGTGCAGGGCGCCCATGGTCATCACGACGGCGCGGCGGCCCTCGCGCACGCGCGCGTGCAGCTCGTCGGCGGTGCTGAGCAGGGCGGCGGTCATCGCAGGTCTCCGTTCCCGGGCGCGCACGTCGCCGGGCGGCCCTCCGTCGCGGTCTTGGACCCGGTCCCGGTCATCGGCCGTCTCCCTCGGCTCCGCCGGACCCCTCGGTGCCGTCGGATCCGCCGGATCCCCCGGTGCCGTCGGATCCCGTGGCGCCGGCCGCCCCGTCGGCGAGTACCCCGAGGAGGTCCTGAGCGAGCTCGGGCTTCAGCAGTCCGTGGGCGAGCGCGCGGTCGGCGGTGGCGCGGGCCATCGCCAGATAGCCGGCGACGGCCTGCGGGGCGTGCGCCCGCAGCTCGGCGACGTGCGCGGCGACGGTGCCCGCGTCCCCGCGCGCGACGGGCCCGGTCAGCGCCGCGTCGCCGGAGCGCAGGGCGTTGTCCAGGGCGGCGCCCAGCAGCGGGCCGAGCATCCGGTCGGGGGCCTCGACACCGGCCGTGCGCAGCAGCTCCATGGACTGGGCGACCAGGGTGACCAGGTGGTTCGCGCCCAGGGCGAGGGCGGTGTGGTAGAGCGCGCGGTTCTCCTCGGCGATCCACTCGGGCTCGCCGCCCATCTCGATCACGAGGGCCTCGGCGGCCAGCCGCAGTTCCTCGGGCGCGGTGACGCCGAAGGAGCAGCCTGCGAGCCGCTGGACGTCGACGGGGGTGCCGGTGAAGGTCATCGCGGGGTGCAGGGCCAGCGGCAGCGCGCCCGCGCGCAGGGCGGGTTCGAGCACCTTGGCGCCGTACCGCCCGGAGGTGTGCACGAGGAGCTGTCCCGGGCGTACGGCCCCGGTCTCGGCGAGGCCGGTGACGAGGCCCGGCAGCGTGTCGTCCGGCACGGTCAGCAGGACCAGGTCGGCGCGCTGGAGGACCTCGGCGGGCGGCACGACGGGCACGTCCGGCAGCAGGAGCGCGGCCCGCCGCCGGGAGGCGTCGGAGACGGCGGAGACCGCCACCGGGCGGTGCCCCGCGAGTTGGAGGGACGCGGCGAGCGCGGGACCCACGCGGCCGGCGCCGATGACGCCGACGGTGAGCCGCGCGGGGCGGTCCTTGGAGTCTTGCTGGTGGACTGTGGTCACGCGACGACGGCCTTCCCGTTCCAGTCCGCTCTGGGTACCGGACGATTTCTCGTCATGTTAACGCTATCGGGTCGAGAGGCGGTCGGTTGTCCACAGGCTGTGGGTTTCCGCACACGGCTCGGGAACGGTAGATCGGGGACGGTAAATCCGGTGCCCGGCCGGGGCGGCGCGCGGCATGATCCGGGGCATGAGCGATACGGCGGAGCAGGGCGAGCAGAAGTCGGCGCAGGAGCGGTTGCGGGAGCGGCGCGCCGTCGTGTTCCGGAAATCCCCCCGGGTGCTGGAGCGCGGGGGTTTCCGGACCACGCTGGGGGAGCGTCTGGCGCGGCTGCGGGAGGCGGCGCCCGAGGTGTACGACCTGGACGAGTGGCCGGACATGTACGGCGACGGGGTCGTGGCCGCCCTGGAGAAGCGGGTCGCCGCACTCCTGGGCACCGAGGCCGCCGTGTTCTTCCCGACCGGCACGATGGCCCAGCAGGTGGCCCTGCGCTGCTGGGCGGGGCGCACCGGCAACCCGATCGTCGCCCTGCACGCGCAGGCGCATCCCGCGGTGCACGAGCGGAACGCGTTCAGCGAGGTCAGCGGGTTGCGTCCGGTCCAGGTGACCGGCGAACCCCGACTCCCCACGGCCGCGGAGATACGCGACTTCGAGGAGCCCTTCGGGGCGCTGATGCTGGAGCTGCCCCTCAGGGACGCCGGCTTCGTGCTGCCGACCTGGGAGGAGCTCACCGAGGTCGTCGCGGCGGCCCGGGAGCGCGACGCGGTGGTGCACTTCGACGGCGCGCGCCTTTGGGAGACCACCGTCCACTTCGGCCGCTCCCTGGAGGAGATCGCCGGGCTCGCCGACAGCGTCTACGTGTCGTTCTACAAGTCCCTCGACGGCTTCGGCGGCGCCGCGCTGGCCGGCCCGAGGACGCTGGTGGAGGAGGCGAGGACCTGGCGGCACCGGTACGGCGGCATGGTGTTCCAGCAGTTCCCCACGGCGCTGTCGGCGCTTGTCGGGCTGGAGCGGGAGCTGCCCCGGCTGCCGGAGTACGTGCGCCACGCGCGCGTGGTGGCCGCGGCGCTGCGCGAGGGGTTCGCGGAGGCAGGACTGCCCTGGGTGCGTGTCCATCCGGAGGAGCCGCACACGCACCAGTTCCAGGTGTGGCTGCCGTACGACCCCGACGTGGCGGCGGAGGCGGCGGTGCGGCAGGCCGAGGAGACGGGGACGCTGCTGTTCCCCGTCGGCTGGATGCGCGGCGGCCCGGGGCTGGGCTTCACCGAGATCACCGTCCGCGCCGCCGGCCTGGAGTGGACGCCGGCCGATGTGAAGGCGGCGGTCGCGGACTTCGTGGCCCGGCTGCCGGAAGGAACGTGACCGCAGGCGTGGGGCGGCGGTCTCAGTCGAACCGGATGTGCCGCAGCCCCACGCCCACCTGCCTCATCCGGGTCCGCAGCGCGCCCTCGTGGTTGGGGCGCAGGGTGAGGCCGGCCAGGGCGGCGATGCGGTCCGCCGTCCCGGGGACGGTGACGTGGTCCGTCCACAGGTGCTCGGCGAACTCCGGTTCGCGCAGCCGCTCCAGGCAGTGGTCGAGCTGGCTCACCGCCCAGGTCTCCCTGCCCAGCCCGGAGTTCTTCCCGCCGGCGAACTGAAGGAGATGCCCGAAACCGCCTTCCCGCAGCCGCTTCAGCACGGTCCCGCGTTCGGCGAGCAACGTGAAGTGCCGTACGTCATGGCCGAGTTCGCGCAGGCGGCCGACGGTCTCGGCGAAGTGGCCGGAGTCGGTGACCGTCATCGGGGCGATGATCACGCCGTCGTGCCCGGTGAGGGCGAGGTCGAGCACCTCGACGACGCCCTGCCGCCAGGCGGCCAGGTCCTGGAAGTTGCCGCGCAGGCCGGGCGGAAGCATGCGGTGCAGGCCGAATCCGGCGTGCTCGGGGTCGCAGATGACGCTGCCGGGCAGGCGGCGCCGTATCTCGTGCGCCGTCTGCGTCTTGCCGCCCCCGAAGGGGCCGTTGATCCACAGCAGCATGGGTCAGCCGTGCCCGCCCGCCCGTACGAGTCCCGTCTCGTAGGCCAGGACCACCACCTGCACCCGGTCCCGGAGGCCCAGTTTGGTCAGGATGCGGCCCACATGGGTCTTCACGGTCGCCTCGGACAGCACCAGCCGGGCGGCGATCTCGCCGTTCGACAGGCCCTGGGCGACCAGCACCATGACCTCGCGCTCGCGGTCGGTGAGCCGCTCCAGCTCCCTGTGCTGCGGCTCCTTGCCGGCGGAGGGCAGCATGGGCGCGAAGCGGTCCAGCAGCCGGCGGGTGGTGGACGGCGCCACGACGGCGTCGCCGCTGTGCACGGAGCGGATGGCGGTCAGCAGGTCGCCGGGCGGCACGTCCTTGAGCATGAAGCCGGAGGCACCCGCCTTGAGCCCGGAGAACGCGTACTCGTCGAGGTCGAAGGTGGTCAGGATCAGCACCTTCGGCGGGTCGGGCTCCAGACAGATACGGCGGGTGGTCTCCACGCCGTCCAGCTTCGGCATGCGTACGTCCATCAGGATCACGTCGACCGCGGTGGAGCGCAGCACCTGGAGGGCCTCGACGCCGTCGCCCGCCTCCGCGACGACCTCCATGTCCGGCTGGGCGGCGAGCACCATCCGGAACCCGGTGCGCAGCAGCACCTGGTCGTCGACGAGCATCACGCGGATCGTCATCGGGGGCCTCTTCCGTTCTTCAGCGGGAATCGTTCTTCAGCGGGAGTCGTTCGTCAGCAGGGGTCGTGGGGCGGGTGGGTCGTGCGCGGGCGTGACAGGTGTCAACGCGGGGCGTGCGTCGGCGTCAGTGCGCCGCTTTGAGGGGCAGCAGGACGCTGATACGGAAGCCTCCACCGGGGCGCGGGCCCGCGTCCAGGGTGCCGCCGACCATACCGACCCGCTCCCGCATGCCGATCAGGCCGTGCCCCTGGCCGTCGGCGCCGCCCTCCTCGTACAGCTCGTGCGGGGCGCCCTTGCCGTCGTCCTCGACGAGCAGGCCGAGCCCGTCGTCGAAGTAGACCAGCCGCACGCTGGCGCCCGCGTTGGGCCCGCCGTGCTTGCGGGTGTTGGTCAGCGCCTCCTGCACGATCCGGTACGCGGTGAGCTCGACGCCGCTGGGCAGCGGGCGCGGGGTGCCCTCCACCTTGAAGTCGACGGGCAGGCCGGAGGTGCGGCACTGCTCGACCAGGTCGTCGATCTGCTCGACGTCGGGCTGCGGGACGTACTCGCCGCTCTCCTGGTGCTCGCCGGTGCGCAGCACGCCCAGCAGGCGGCGCATCTCGGCGAGGGCCTGGCGGCCGGTGGAGGAGATCGTCTCCAGGGCCTTCTTCGCCTGGTCGGGCGCGGAGTCGAGGACGTAGGCGGCGCCGTCGGCCTGCACCACCATCACCGACACGTTGTGCGCGACCACGTCGTGCAACTCGCGCGCGATGCGGGCGCGTTCGGCGGCGACCGCGACCTTCGCCTGCGCCTCGCGCTCCTTCTCCAGGCGTGCGTTGCGCTCCTCCAGCTGCGCGAAGTAGGCGCGGCGGGTGCGCATGGAGTCGCCGAGCACCCAGGCGAGGGCGAACGGCACCGTCTGGAACACCACGACCGCGATGCGGGCCAGGCCGGTGGACTCGTCGACCGGCCAGCGGATCTGCGCCAGGGTCGCCGCGCACAGGCTGATGGCCAGGGCGAACCGGGAGGCCCAGCGGGCACCGGCCGTGGCGACCGTGTAGGTGATCACCAGCATGGCGAAGTCGGCGACGGTCGTCTCGACGTCCAGGATCAGCTGGGCGAGGCCCGTCGCGGCGGCCAGCAGCAGCATCGGCTCCGGGAAGCGGCGGCGCAGCGCGACGACCACGCACAGGACGGCGGAGACGGCCAGCCCGGCGGCGAGGGACATGTGGTGGTCCGGCGCCCCGTTGACGTTGGTCACGCTCACGCACGAGAGCCCGAACAGGGCGACGGCCCAGAAGGTGTCGACCCACGTCGGATGCCTGCGGAGGAAGTCATAGAGGCGCTGCACGTAACCCAGAGTAGGGAAGCGTGAAGTGTGCAGGGGTCAACCGGAGGGCCGATCCGTTCCCGACCGGCATACTCCGCAAGGTGGAGGACGTGATCGCCCGTGCGCCTAGTCTGTCCCGGTGAGGGATGAGAACTCCGGTGAGTGGCGGGGCTGGCGGGCGGCCACCGAGACGGCCCTGTACGGGCCCGGCGGCTTCTACCGGCGGCCCGAGGGGCCGGCCGGGCACTTCCGGACCTCCGTCCACGCTTCGCCGCTGTTCGCGCGGGCGGTGGCGCGGCTGCTGTGCCGGGTGGACGAGGCGCTGGGGCGGCCGGGGACGCTGGACTTCGTCGACCTGGGAGCCGGTCGGGGCGAGCTGGGCGCGGGCGTCCTGGCCGCGCTGCCGGGCGAGGTGGCCTCCCGCGCGCGCGGGTACGCCGTCGAGCTGGCCGACCGTCCGGCGGGGCTCGACGAGCGGATCGCCTGGCTGAGCGAACCGCCCCGGGGGATCCGCGGGCTGCTGTTCGCCAACGAGTGGCTGGACAACGTACCCGTGGACGTCGCGGAGGTTGACCCGGCGGGCGTGCCCCGGCGGGTGCTGGTGCGCGAGGACGGGCGCGAGCGGCTCGGGGAGCCGGTGTCGGGGGCCCAGGCCGAGTGGCTGGCGCGGTGGTGGCCGCTGCCGCCCGAGGAGGGGCTGCGGGCGGAGATCGGGCTGCCCAGGGACGCCGCGTGGGCGTTGGCCGTCGAGCGGGTCGAGCGGGGGCTGGCGGTCGCCGTGGACTACGCGCACACGGCGGCCACGCGTCCGCCGTTCGGGACGCTCACCGGTTTCCGGGAGGGGCGCGAGACAGCGCCCGTGCCGGACGGGTCGTGCGACATCACCGCGCATGTGGCCCTGGACGCGTGCGCGGCGCGCCCCACGGCGCGTGCACTCCCCGGCGCGCGCCTTCTCGTCCAGCGCGACGCCCTGCGTGCCCTGGGCCTCACGGGCGCACGCCCCCCGCTCGCGCTGGCGTCCACCGACCCGGCGGGCTACGTAAGCGCCCTCGCGAGCGCCGGTGAGGCAGCCGAGCTGACGGCACCGGGCGGCCTCGGGGACTTCGGGTGGCTGCTCCAGCCGATCGGGGTCACGGACGTGCTCGACCTGTTCGCGGACGTACCGGACCTATTTGTCGATGTCCCCGACCACGAAGAACATTGAGCCCAGGATCGCCACCATGTCCGCCACCAGCGTCCCCGGCAGCAGCTCGGTCAGCACCTGGATGTTGTTGTACGAGGCCGAGCGCAGCTTCAGCCGGTACGGGGTCTTCTCACCCTTGCTGACCAGGTAGTAGCCGTTGATGCCGAGCGGGTTCTCGGTCCACGCGTACGTGTGGCCCTCGGGCGCCTTCAGGACCTTCGGCAGCCGCTGGTTGACCGGGCCGGGCGGCAGCTGGGCGAGCCGGTCCAGGCAGGCGTCGGCCAGGTGCAGCGCGTTGTGGGTCTGCGCCAGGAGGCACTCGAAGCGGGCCAGGCAGTCGCCTTCCTGCCGGGTGACGACCTCCAGGACGTCCTGGAGCTCCCCGTACGCCAGGTACGGCTCGTCGCGGCGCAGGTCGAAGTCGACGCCCGAGGCGCGCGCGATGGGCCCGCTCACCCCGTAGCCGTGCACGGCCTCCGGCGAGAGCGTCCCCACGTCCCGGGTGCGCCCCCGGAAGATCTCGTTGCCGAGCACCAGGTCGTCGAAGACGTCCATGCGCGAGCGGACGGCGGCGACGGCGGCACGCGCGCGTGCGGCCCAGCCGGCCGGCAGGTCCTCCTTCAGGCCGCCGACGCGGTTGAACATGTAGTGCATGCGCCCGCCGGAGACCTCCTCCATGACGTTCTGGAGCACCTCGCGCTCGCGGAACGCGTAGAAGACCGGGGTGATGCCGCCCAGCTCCAGCGGATAGGAGCCCAGGAACATCAGGTGGTTCAGCACCCGGTTCAGCTCGGCCAGCAGTGTCCGCGTCCACACCGCGCGCGCGGGGACCTCCATGCCGAGCATCCGCTCGACGGCGAGGACCACGCCCAGTTCGTTGGAGAAGGCCGACAGCCAGTCGTGACGGTTGGCGAGCATGATGATCTGGCGGTAGTCGCGGGCCTCGAAGAGCTTCTCCGCGCCGCGGTGCATGTAGCCGATCACCGGTTCCGCGTGCACGATGCGCTCGCCGTCCAGCACCAGCTTCAGCCGCAGCACGCCGTGCGTGGACGGGTGCTGGGGGCCGATGTTCAGCACCATGTCGGTGCTCTCCGCGGCGCCGCCGATCCCGACCGTGGTCTCCGTCGCGGGGGTCGCGGGGGTCGCTGGGGTCATGGACGTCATGGACACAGTCTCCCCTACGTAGGCTGACCGTATGGAGACGGGGAGCGGAGAATCCGGCGCGGCGACGGCGGCCGAGCCGGTGTGGCGGGGGCTGCCCCCGGGGCTGCTGCGGATGCGGCGGCTGCTGCTGGTGCTGTGGCTGGGCGTGGTGGCGCTCGCCGTGGGGCTGCTGCTCGGGCTGCTCGCCGGGCCGGGGTGGGCCGCGTTCGCGCTGCTGCCGCTGGCCCTGACGGCGTGGGGCTGGGTGCTGCTCGGCCGCAACTGGCGGTCCTGGCGGTACGCCGAGCGCGCCGACGACCTGCTGATCAGCCGCGGTGTGCTGTGGCGCGAGGAGACCGTCGTACCGTACGGGCGGATGCAGCTGGTCGAGGTGACCTCCGGGCCGGTGGAACGGCACTTCGGGCTGGCGAGCGTGCAGCTGCACACGGCGGCCGCCGCGACCGACGCGGCCATCCCCGGCCTCGACCCCGCCGAGGCGGAACGGCTGCGCGACCGGCTCACCGAGCTGGGCGAGGCCCGATCGGCGGGGCTGTGACGGCACCGGAAGCCGCCGACGGCATACGACAGGTTCCGCCGGCCCCGCCCCTGGCCGAGCGGCGGCTGCACCCCGTGACGCCGTTCCGGCGGGCGTGGGCGCCGGTCGCCGTGCTCGCCGGGTGGGCCGCGCACGACCCGAACCAGGCGCAGGAGCAGCTGACGAGGCTGACCACGACCATGCTCCTGGCCGGGCTCGCCGTGCTGCTCCCGGCGGCCTCCCTCTACGGCTTCCTGTCCTGGTGGTTCACGCACTTCGCGGTGACCGACACCGAGCTGCGCATCCGCACGGGCCTGCTGTTCCGGCGCACCGCCCACATCCGGCTGGAGCGGATCCAGGCCGTCGACATCACCCAGCCGCTGCTCGCGCGCGTGGCCGGTGTCGCCAAGCTGCGGATCGATGTCGTAGGGGCCGACAAGAAGGACGAACTCGCCTTCCTCGGCGAGGGGGAGGCCCGGGCGCTGCGTGCCGAACTGCTCGCGCGCGCGGCCGGTTTCGCACCGGAGGCGGCGCGCGAGGTGGGTGAGGCGCCGGCCCGGGAGCTGATGCGCGTGCCCCCGCTCGGGCTCGCGGTCTCGTTGGTGCTGACGGCCGCCACGTGGGGCTCGCTGGGCGCCGCCCTCGTCGTCCCGCCCGTGCTGTGGCTGGCCACCCACAGCGTGTGGACGGTGCTCGCCACGGGGCTGCCGTTCCTCGGCGCGGCGGGCGCGCACACCGTGGGGCGGTTCGTCGGGGAGTACGACTGGACGGTGGCCGAGTCCCCGGACGGGCTGCGGATCGACCACGGGCTGCTGGACCGCACGCACGAGACGGTGCCGCCGGGGCGGGTGCAGACCGTACGGATCGTCGAGCCGCTGCTGTGGCGGCGGCGAGGGTGGGTGCGGGTGGAGCTGGACGTGGCGGGGTCGTCCAACTCCGTGCTGGTGCCGGTCGCTCCGCGCGCGGTCGCCGAGTCCGTCGTCGCGCGGGTGCTGCCCGGGGTGACGGTGCCCTCCGCGCCGGTACGGCCGCCCCGCCGGGCCGGGTGGTGCCTGCCGGTGTGGTGGCGGGGCCACGGCATCGCGGTCACGGACACCGTGTTCGCCGCCCGGCACGGGCTGCTGCGCCGCCGCCTCTGTCTGGTCCCGCACGCCAAGGTCCAGAGCGTCCGGCTCACCCAGGGGCCCTGGGCACGCCTGTGGCGCCTCGCCGACGTCCATGTGGACACCGGAGCCGGCAAGACGGTCACGGCCCGCCTGCGCGACGCGCACGAGGCCGCCGCGCTGCTCCACGCCCAGGCGGACCGCTCCCGCACGGGCCGCCGGGACGCGGGGCCGGAACGCTGGATGAGCTAGCCCGCACCAAATCGGCCCCCTGGGGATGGGAATGGGTAAGGGCGGCGGGGGCGAAGAACGCACCCCAACCGCCCTCGGCAAGGTTCAAGAGGCCGCGCTGCGCAGCCCCTGTATGTCGATCTGTTCCGTCTCGTCATGGGCCGTCAGGTCGATGACCTGACCGACAGAGCGGGCCCCCTCGTCGGCGGGCTTGAAGTGCGCCTCCGACTCGGCCTTGTGAAGGGCGAGGGCCTCCTGGCCGACCACATCGGCGAGGTCCTCGTTCTGCACGGCGTCCAGCGCGGTGGACGGCGCCTCCTTCTGCGTACCGAAGAAGTCGAAGCCACCCTCGACCGACGGGCGCCGCACGGGCGCGGCCGGCACGACGGCCACCGCGGTCGGCACCGTGAAGTGCCCCGTCGTGGTGCTGGTGGCGGCGGCCGCGTGCTCGTGCCCGTCGACCGCCTCGGGCTGCCCCGTGGCCTCGTCCTCCGAGGCGGATGCCGTCACGTCCTCGCCGACGCTCTCTCCTTTGGCGGCAACTTCGCCACCTTCGACGCTTTTTCCGGCTCCTTTGGCGACGACTTCGTCCTCCGCCGTCTCGTCACCGGTGCCGAACCGGGCCAGCGCCACCCTGGCCCGCAGGAACAGCTTTGAACCCTCTGGGGAGAAGACTCCAGAAGCCGCGGAAGCCACCGGTACATCCTCGGCGACCGCGGTCTCGACCTCGTCCTCCTCCGCCGCACGCGCCGGCGGAAGCGCGAGCGACGACGAAGGCGACGGCGCGGCCTCTATCTCCAGCAGCCGCCGTCCCTCCAGCGCGCTGGCCCGCTCGGTCTCCGCCGTGGCGTACCGCCGCAGCAGCGCGGCGTGCTCGTTGCGCAGGCCCGCCAGCTCCGCCCGCTTGGCCCGCAGCCGCTTCTCCAGCTTCCCGCGCACCTCGCGGGACTCCTCGAGGTCGGTCTCCAGTTCGGCGACCCGCTCCTCGAACCGCCACTCGTCACCCGCCCGCGCGCGCGTGAGGTCGGCTACCTCCTTGCCCGCATGGATGTCCCAGCGGCGCATGACGACCGCACCGACGACCGCCGTCGCCGCGGCGAGCGCGGCCAGGGTGCGGAGCATCGTCTGCTCCGAGAACACCCAGGGGCCCAGCGCGCAGACGACGGAGACGCCTGCGATCGCCGACGGAGGCAACAGCCTGTGCAGAGGTGGGGAATGGCGATGACGTCCACGTGGCATGGCCAGAAACTTACCGCGAGTAGGCGAACCTTGGCGCCCCGCCCCGCAAAAACACAGCCATAACGAAGTCTTCACATTTCAGCGGTCGCTGAGCCGGCCGCTCATCCACTGGAGTGTCGCCGGGATCTCCCGTCGCCAGGTATTGAAGTTGTGGCCGCCGCTGTCCAGGATGATCGAGGAGATCCGGGTCAGGTTCGTGGCCCGCACCTGATCTATGAATTTCAGCGTGGCCTTGTAGTTGGATTCGCCGATCTTGCTGCTGGTGACGAGCAGTGAGGTGTCGGGCGCGGCCTCATGCTTGAGGAACCACCGCAGATCGGAACGATTCCGCAGCTTCTTGTCGCCGTGGAAGAGGTCGCCGGTCGTGGGGTCGGTCGGCGCCTTGTAGTAGGGGGACAGGCCCGCCCCGGCCGCGTACACGCCCGGGTGGTGCATGGCGAGCTTCAGTGCGCAGTAACCACCCGTCGAGTCCCCGATGATTCCCCAGCTCCCGGGCTTCTTGCCCACCCTGTAGTGGGCCAGTACGGCGTCGGGCAGATCCTTGGCGAAGAACGTCTCCGTCTGCGGCCCGCCCGGAATGTCCACGCACTCCGTGTCGCGCGGCGGCGCCACCGTCGGCCGCAGCATGATCAGGATCATCGGCTGCATCCGCCCGTTCTTCGCCAGCTCCTGCGCCGTACGCGGGTAGCGCAGTTTGTCCACCAGCGCCTGCGCGGTGCCCGGATATCCGGTGAGGACGACGGACGCGGGGAACGTACGCGTGCGGTACTGCGGCTGGAAGTACTCCGGCGGCAGATACACGTACGCCGGTGTGGCGACATGGGTCGTACGGCCGACGATGTCCACCTTCTGGACCTGACCGGCCGTCTGCGGCTTTCTCCCGTCCACCCCCTGCACCAGCGCCGTGGTGCGCACCTGGAGCGGGCCGCCGCTGCCGCCGCCCGGCGCGTAGTCGACGACGACGCCCTGTGCGGTCTCCCGGCCGAACAGGTCCGCCCAGCTGGCGTAGAAGCCGAAGGCCTGGTTGGCGGCGATGCCGAAGGCGGCGAAGACCGCCACCTGGGTGGCGAGGAGCAGGCCGACCCGCCCGCTGACGGACCGCCAGCCGCGCTGGGCCAGCCGCGGCCACTGCCACACCGTGCCGGCGAACAGCAACACGGCGAGCACGATCACCATCAACAGCACTTTGTTGCTCGTGAGTCCCATGAGCTGTTCCTGCCTGCGCTTTCCGCCCACAGCTCGCCCACGCGATCGTCGCACTGGCTTGCCCCGGGCTTTCCTTGGGCTTTGAACCGGCTTTCCGGCGAGGAAGGAACCTTCTTCCCCGAGACACCGTCCTAGAGGGCGCAATGTCGCCGGATGCCCGAATGGGGCACCGGACTCAAGGTCTCTCGCAGAACTACGGGATGCGATGTCTGTCAGGATAGATGGGGAAATGTCGGGCCAGGTTCCGAGCCGATCAAGCCGAGCGCGGCGCATAGTCCGCGGTCCGCGTCCCGAGGCCGTCCCCGCACTGGTCGGCAGGGCCGGTGCGGTCGTGGGGCTCCTGGACATTGCCGCGGGCGTGTTCCCGCGCTTCCGTCACAGCCGTATGCACGCCATCGCGGAGGTGCTGCCGGGATCCTTCGGTCCCTTCGCCGCGGCCCTCTCGCTCAGCGCGGGCGTGCTGCTGCTGCTCCTCGCACACGGGCTCAAACGGCGCAAGCGCAGGGCCTGGCGGGCCGCGGTGGCACTGCTGCCGGCCGGCGCGGCGGCGCAGTTCGTGTACCGGCACTCCATCGTCGGAGCGCTGATCTCGCTGGCACTGCTCGTACCGCTGCTGCGCCACCGCCACGAGTTCGAGGCCCTGCCCGACCCCCGCAGCCGGTGGCGCGCGCTCGCCAACTTCGTCCTCATGGGCGCCGGTTCCCTCGTCCTCGGACTGGTCATCGTCAGCGTCCACCCGGACCGGATGGTCGGCGACCCGAGCCTGGCCGATCGGCTGACCCACGTCATCTACGGCCTGTTCGGCTTCGAGGGCCCGGTGGACTACCAGGGCAACACCTCCTGGACGGTCGCCTTCTCCCTCGGCGCCCTCGGCTGGATCACCGCCGCCACCACCATCTATCTGGCCTTCCGCCCCGAACACCCGGCCGCCCAGCTGACCGAGGACGACGAGGCCCGGCTGCGGACGCTGCTGGACAAGCACGGCGGCCGCGACTCCCTCGGCCACTTCGCCCTGCGCCGCGACAAGGCCGTCGTCTTCTCCCCCAGCGGCAAGGCGGCGGTGACCTACCGGGTCGTGTCCGGCGTGATGCTCGCCAGCGGTGACCCCATCGGCGACGTCGAGGCCTGGCCCGGCGCCATCGAGCGGTTCATGGACGAGGCCAAGGCCCACTCCTGGACCCCCGCGGTCATGGGCTGCTCGGAGACGGGCGGCGAGGTGTGGACCCGTGAGACCGGCCTGGACGCCCTCGAACTGGGCGACGAGGCGGTGGTGGACGTCGCGGATTTCTCACTCGCCGGACGCGCGATGCGCAACGTGCGACAGATGGTCAAGCGCATCGAGCGAGCCGGCTACGAAACCCGGGTACGGCGTATCCGTGACCTCGGCGAGGCCGAACTGGACCGTATCCGGCGCGCGGCTGAGGAGTGGCGCGGCACCGACACCGAACGCGGCTTCTCCATGGCGCTCGGCCGCATCGGCGACCCCTCGGACGGCGACTGCCTGATCGCCACCGCGCACAAGGCGGACGACGAGCCCGGCGAGTTCGGCGACCTCAAGGCGGTCCTCCACTTCGTGCCCTGGGGCACCGACGGTGCCTCCCTGGACCTGATGCGGCGCGACCGCGCGGCCGACCCCGGCATGAACGAGCTGCTGATCGTCGCCGCCCTCCAGGCCGCCCCGAAGCTCGGCATCACCCGCGTGTCGCTGAACTTCGCGATGTTCCGCTCGGCCCTCGCGCGCGGGGAGAAGATCGGCGCGGGCCCGGTGCTGCGGGCCTGGCGCGGACTGCTGGTGTTCCTCTCCCGCTGGTTCCAGATCGAGTCCCTGTACAAGTTCAACGCCAAGTTCCAGCCCCGCTGGGAGCCGCGCTTCGTGGTCTACCGGGCCTCCGGCGACCTGCCCCGCATCGGCTTCGCCGCCATGCAGGCGGAGGGCTTCGTCAACCTCGCCCTGCCGCTCCCGCGCTTCCTGCGCCGCCGCACCGCCGCCGCCCGCCCGTGCTCCCACGGGCTCGCGGAACACGAGGTCCGCGACGTGCGGGCGGCGTGACCCGACTGGCCCGGACGAAAAGCCCCACCCCCGGGGGCTTTTCGTCCGGGCCGCACGACCGCCGGGCGGGCGTCACGCGGCAGAGGCCACTTCCGTGGCAGGCCCTAGGCTGAACGTATGAGCAACCAGAGCGGGCGCGGCACAGTGGCGGGCCTTCCGGCATGGGACCGCTGCGCGGTCATGGGCGTCGTGAACGTGACCCCCGACTCCTTCTCCGACGGCGGCCGCTTCTTCGACACCACGGCCGCCGTCAAGCACGGGCTCGACCTGGTGGCCGAGGGCGCCGACCTGGTGGACGTCGGCGGCGAGTCCACCCGCCCCGGTGCCACCCGCGTCGACGAGGACGAGGAGCTGCGGCGCGTCGTCCCCGTCGTCCGCGGCCTCGCCTCCGAAGGCGTCGTCGTCTCCGTCGACACCATGCGCGCCTCGGTGGCCGCACAGGCCCTCGCCGCGGGCGCCGCACTCGTCAACGACGTCAGCGGCGGCCTCGCCGACCCCGCCATGATCCCGGTGGTGGCCGAGGCGGGCGCCCCCTTCGTCGTCATGCACTGGCGGGGCTTCCTCCAGGGCGGCAACGTCAAGGGCGTGTACGAGGACGTCGTCACCGAGGTCGTCGACGAGCTGCACGCGCGCGTGGAGGCCGTCCTGGCGGGCGGCATCGCCCCCGACCGGATCGTCGTCGACCCCGGCCTCGGCTTCTCCAAGGAGGCCGGGCACGACCTCACCCTCCTCGCCCACCTCGACCGGCTGCGCCCCCTGGGCCACCCCCTGCTGGTCGCCGCCTCCCGCAAGCGTTTCCTCGGCCACGTCCTCGCCGGCCCCGAGGGCGCCCCTCCCCCCGCCCGGGAACGCGACGCCGCCACCGCCGCCGTCTCCGCCCTCGCCGCCCGGGCCGGCGCCTGGGCGGTCCGGGTCCACGAGGTACGCGCCACGGCCGACGCGGTCCGGGTGGCGCGGGCGGTGGAGGGGGCGCGGTGAGCGCTCCCCACACCGACGTCGAGCAGGTCGAGCTCGCCAACACCGCCTTCTACGAGGCCATGGAACGCGGCGACTTCGAAGAGCTGTCCGCGCTCTGGCTCTCCCCGTCCGACCTGGGCGTCGACGAGACGTACCACGACCCGGCGGACGCCGGCGTGATCTCCTGCGTGCACCCCGGCTGGCCGGTGCTCTCCGGCCGCGGCGAGGTCCTCAGGTCGTACGCGCTGATCATGGCGAATACTGACTACATTCAGTTCTTCCTCACCGACGTGCATGTCTCCGTCACCGGCGACACCGCCCTCGTGACCTGCACGGAGAACATTCTCAGCGGAGGACCCGCGCCGGAGGGCGGCGAGGAGCTGGGCCCCCTCGTCGGCCAGCTCGTCGTCGCCACCAACGTCTTCCGCCGCACGTCCGCCGGCTGGAAACTCTGGTCCCACCACGCCTCCCCCGTTCTGGCCGAGAACGACGAGGACGAGGACGACGACACACCCGCCTGAGCGGGTAGGCGGCCCGCAGGGGCCAAGAAGTGGTTGGAATCACGAACTCACGGGTAGGTGCGGCTACCAGCCCGTGATCCGCCGGGTTCCGCAGGGGAAACACGCGATGAACCCTCCCGGCCCCATCGCCGCCCCACGCCCCCGCAGCCCGGCTCTGTCCGTGTCCACGGGTAGATTCGTCCGAGGCCGGTGTGCCGCCCGCGCACGGAAGGGAACGGCCGGGGTCCGGGGTGCCCCCGGAGATGTACAAGTCCGACGACTGCAGGAGTGATTCGCGTGGATCGTGTCGCGCTGCGCGGCCTGAAGGCCCGCGGGCACCACGGTGTGTTCCCGGAGGAACGCGAGAAGGGCCAGACCTTCGTCGTGGACCTCGTGCTGGGCCTGGACACCCGGCCGGCCGCCGCCGACGACGACCTCGCGAAGACCGTGCACTACGGCATCGTGGCCGAGGAGGTCGTGGCCGTCGTCGAGGGCGAGCCGGTGAACCTCATCGAAACGCTCGCGGAGCGCATCGCCCACGCCTGTCTGAAGCACGAAGGCGTCCAGGAGGTCGAGGTCCGCGTCCACAAGCCGGACGCACCGATCACGGTCCCCTTCGACGACGTGACCGTCACCATCACCCGGAGCCGAGTATGAGCGCATTCTTCACGCAGGGTCCCACCGACCCGACCGTACAGCCGGTGCCCGCCTCCGTCGTGGCGCAGGTCGACGCCGCCGACACCACCCTGCAGAACCCGAAACGGGCCGTGCTCTCCCTCGGCTCCAACCTCGGCAACCGCCTGGAGATCCTCCAGGGCGCCATCGACGCCTTCGAGGACACCCCCGGCGTCCGCATCAAGGCGGTCTCCCCCGTGTACGAGACGGAGCCGTGGGGCGTGGAGCCCGGCAGCCAGCCGTCGTACTACAACGCGGTCGTGGTCCTGAAGACCACCCTCCCCCCGTCCTCCCTGCTGGAGCGCGCACACGCCGTCGAGGAGGCCTTCAACCGGGTACGGGACGAGCGCTGGGGGCCGCGCACCCTCGACGTCGACATCGTCGCGTACGACGGCGTCACCTCCGACGACCCGTACCTCACCCTGCCCCACCCGCGCGCCCACGAGCGCGCCTTCGTCCTGGCGCCCTGGCACGACGTGGACCCCGACGCCCAGCTGCCCGGCCGCGGCACGGTCGCCGACCTCCTCGGCGTCGTCACCCGTGACGGTGTGGAAGCCCGGGGGGACCTGGAACTCCGACTGCCCGAGTAGTCGTTAAGGTCATGACGACCTGGACACCGGCACGCAGGAGCTGAAGGGACACCGTGAGAGAGCTGCGCATCAGGGTGCTGGCCGGCGTTTTCGTCGTGGCCGGCGTCCTGTCCTGGGCGGGCGCCCGCCTGTGGAATTCGATCGGCACCCTGCCCAGCGTCCCGCTGGCCGCGCCCATCGTCCTCGCCTTGATCGCCGTGGTCCTGCTGTCCACGGCGTTCTCGTTGCGCGCCCGCCTCAAGGCCCAGCGCGAACGCCGCCCCGAGGCCAAGGGCGTCGACCCCATGATGGCCGCCCGCGCGGTCGTCTTCGGCCAGTCCAGCGCGCTGGTCGCCGCCCTCGTCGCCGGCATGTACGGCGGGACGGGCGTCTTCCTCCTGGAACTCCTCGACATCCCGGCCCGCCGCGACCAGGCCTTCTACGCCGGCTTCTCGGTCCTGGCGGGCATCGCCGTCATAGCGGCCGCCCTGTTCCTGGAACGGGTCTGCAAACTCCCCGAGGACGACGACGAGAACCACCCGGGCGCGGAACCGGCGGCCTGACCTGGCGGTCTACCGCGCCATGATCAGGCTCATCGCCTCATTGCGCGTGGCCGAGTCACGGAGCTGACCGCGCACCGCCGAGGTGATGGTCTTCGCTCCGGGCTTGCGGACACCCCTCATCGACATGCACATGTGCTCGCACTCGACGACGACGATCACGCCCCGGGGCTCCAGGATCTCCATGAGAGAGTCGGCGATCTGCGTGGTGAGCCGTTCCTGCACCTGCGGGCGGCGGGCATAGACGTCCACGAGCCGGGCCAGCTTGGACAGGCCCGTGATCTTGCCGTCGGTGGACGGGATGTACCCGACATGGGCGACTCCGACGAACGGCACGAGGTGGTGTTCACAGCTGCTCAGGACCTCGATGTCCTTCACGAGCACCATCTCGTCGTGCCCGAGGTCGAACGTCGTGGTCAGCACGTCCTCGGGCTTCTGCCACAGCCCCGCGAAGATCTCCTTGTAGGCCCGCGCCACCCGCGCAGGGGTCTCCTTCAGGCCCTCACGGTCCGGGTCCTCGCCGACCGCGATCAGGAGTTCGCGGATGGCGTTCTCGGCGCGCTTCTCGTCGAACTCGCCGATCGTGCCCTCGCCGTCCAGCGTCACGGGGTCGGTCATGGTGAAGCCTCGTTCCTTCGTCACTCAGCGGCGGGCATGTGAAACGCCGCGCCCCCCAGGCTAGAACCTGGGGGGCGCGGCTCACATTCCGGGCCGGTCGAGCTCCGGGAACCGGCTCAGCTCTCCGGACGGTCCTCCGGCGACGGCTCGGTCGCCGGGGCGGGCTCCGCCGCCGTGGACTTCGCCGTGCTGATCGCCGGGGTCGCGCCGTTGGCACCGTTGGTCAGTGCGAGCTCCTTGGGGGAGAGCACCGGCGGGCGGGTGGACGGCGTACGACGGGAGGAGCCGGTCCACGCGGGCCGCGCGGGCCGCTTGTGGATCGCCGCGAAGATCTCGGCGATCTCCTCCTTGCCCAGGGTCTCCTTCTCCAGCAGCTGGAGCACCAGGTTGTCGAGGACGTCGCGGTTCTCGACCAGGATCTCCCAGGCCTCGTTGTGCGCGTTCTCGATGAGCTTCTTGACTTCCTCGTCCACCAGCGCGGCGACCTCTTCCGAGTAGTCGCGCTGGTGAGCCATCTCACGGCCGAGGAACGGCTCGGTGTTGTCGCCGCCGAACTTGATGGCACCCAGGCGCTCGGTCATGCCGTACTGGGTGACCATCGCGCGGGCGGTGGCGGTGGCCTTCTCGATGTCGTTCGCCGCGCCCGTGGTCGGGTCGTGGAAGACGAGCTCCTCGGCCGCGCGGCCGCCCAGCATGTACGCCAGCTGGTCCAGCATCTCGTTGCGCGTGGTCGAGTACTTGTCCTCGTCCGGGAGCACCATCGTGTAGCCGAGGGCCCGGCCTCTGGACAGGATCGTGATCTTGTGGACCGGATCGGAGTTCGGGGATGCCGCCGCGACCAGGGCGTGACCGCCCTCGTGGTACGCGGTGATCTTCTTCTCCTTGTCCGACATGATCCGGGTCCGCTTCTGCGGGCCCGCGACCACACGGTCGATCGCCTCGTCCAGCATCTTGTTGTCGATGAGCTTCTGGTCGCTGCGGGCCGTGAGCAGGGCCGCCTCGTTCAGCACGTTCGACAGGTCGGCGCCGGTGAAGCCCGGTGTACGGCGGGCGACCGCGGACAGGTCGACGTCCGGGGCGACCGGCTTGCCCTTCTGGTGGACCTTGAGGATCTCCAGACGGCCCTGCATGTCCGGGCGGTCGACCGCGATCTGGCGGTCGAAGCGGCCGGGGCGCAGGAGGGCCGGGTCGAGGATGTCGGGCCGGTTCGTGGCGGCGATGAGGATCACACCGCCCTTGACGTCGAAGCCGTCCATCTCGACGAGCAGCTGGTTCAGCGTCTGCTCGCGCTCGTCGTGACCGCCGCCCAGGCCGGCGCCGCGGTGGCGGCCGACCGCGTCGATCTCGTCGACGAAGACGATCGCCGGGGCGTTCGCCTTGGCCTGCTCGAACAGGTCACGGACTCGCGAGGCACCGACACCGACGAACATCTCGACGAAGTCGGAACCGGAGATCGAGTAGAAGGGCACGCCCGCCTCGCCCGCGACGGCGCGCGCGAGCAGGGTCTTGCCGGTGCCGGGCGGGCCGTACAGCAGCACGCCCTTGGGGATCTTGGCGCCGACGGCCTGGAACTTGGCCGGCTCCTGGAGGAACTCCTTGATCTCCTGGAGCTCCTCGACGGCCTCGTCCGCGCCCGCGACGTCGGTGAACGTCGTCTTCGGGGTGTCCTTGGTGATGAGCTTCGCCTTGGACTTGCCGAAGTTCATGACCCGGGAGCCGCCGCCCTGCATCTGATTCATCAGGAACAGGAAGACGACCACGATGAGGACGAAGGGGAGCAGGGAGAGCAGGACGCCGAGGAACGGGTTCTGCTTGGACGGCGACACCGTGTAGCCGTCCGGAATCTGCTTGTCCTGGTACTTGGTCTGCAGCGTGCTGGCGATGGCCACGCCCTGGTCGCCGATGTAGCTCGCCTGGATCTTCGAGCTGCCGTCGACCTTCACGCCGTCCTTGAGCGTGACCTTGACGGTCTGCTCGTCACCGGTGGTGAGCTTGGCCGACTCGACCTTGTTGTCATTGATCGCCGCCACGACCTGGCCGGTGTCCACCGTCTTGTAGCCGCCGGACGAGCCGACGACCTGCATCAACACGACCACGGCAAGGACGGCCAGCACGATCCACATGACCGGCCCACGGAAGTATCGCTTCACGTCCATCCATACGGAGCGGTGCCGCCCCGTCCCTCCTGCCATAGTGAGTTTGATAAGACAGTTCTTCTGACGGTACCCCAGCTTGGTTGCCCGAAGCCGCCTGAAGGTGCTCGGACGGTTCGCTGTCCCGTCTCTGCATGCTCCAACGGTAAGAAACCCGCTGGGGTTCCCGATCGTCTTACGTGCTTGGGCCCATTCAGGCTCAGCCGCCGTAGACGTGAGGGGCGAGCGTACCGACGAACGGGAGATTGCGGTACTTCTCGGCATAGTCGAGGCCGTAGCCGACGACGAACTCGTTGGGGATGTCGAAGCCGACCCACTCCACCTCGATGGCCACCTTGGCGGCGTCCGGCTTGCGCAGCAGCGTGCACACCTTGAGCGACTCGGGCTCGCGCGAGCCCAGGTTGGACAGCAGCCAGGACAGCGTCAGGCCGGAGTCGATGATGTCCTCGACGATCAGGACGTGCTTGCCCTTGATGTCGGTGTCGAGGTCCTTGAGGATCCGCACGACCCCGGAGGACTGGGTGCCCGCGCCGTACGACGACACGGCCATCCAGTCCATCGTGACGGGGGTGGACAGCGCCCGGGCGAGGTCCGCCATGACCATCACGGCGCCCTTGAGCACGCCGACGATCAGCAGGTCCTTGCCCTCGTACTCAGCGTCGATCTTCGCGGCCAGCTCGGTCAGCTTGGCGTCGATCTCTTCCTTGGTGATGAGCACCTGCTTGAGGTCGGCACCCATGTCTTTCGCGTCCACCCGCATCACTTTCGGTCGTCCCGCACTTACGGCCGCCGGCTGCCCGGGACCGCCGGAGGGTTGCTCCGGGAGGTACGGGATTCAGCCTTGCCGAATCACCAGTCTGCCACCCTGCCGCTGGGCGACGACTCTGCCCGGGAGATTGATGGCTCCCTGACCTCGCCAGCCGGTGATCAGCCGGTCGACTTCCTCGATGTGGCGGGCGAACAGCGAACCGGCCGGGGCGCCGGCCTCGATGGCGGCGCGGCGCAGGATGCGGCGGCGCACGGCGGGCGGGAGGGCGTACAGCTTGGCGCACTCCAGCAGACCTGCGGCGTCGCGGACGGAGGGCTCGGCCTGGCGGGCCCAGGCGTCAAGGGCGTCGGCGTCGTCACGGGAGAGCTGGGCGGTGCGGGCGAGGGCCTCGACGACGCCCTTGCCGAGCGCCTTCTCCAGGGCGGGCAGACCCTCGTGGCGGAGCCGGGAGCGGGTGTAGGCGGGATCCGCGTTGTGAGGATCGTCCCAGACGGGGAGGGACTGGACCATGCACGCCTTGCGGGCGGTCTGCCGGTCGAGCTGGAGGAAGGGGCGCCGGTAACGGCCGCCGGCCCCCGAGACCGCGGCCATTCCGGACAGGGAGCGGATGCCGGAGCCGCGGGCGAGGCCGAGCAGGACGGTTTCGGCCTGGTCGTCGCGGGTGTGTCCGAGCAGGACCGCGGTGGCGCCGTGGCGTTCGGCGGCCGCGTCGAGGGCGGCGTAGCGGGCGTCCCGGGCGGCGGCCTCGGGCCCGCCCTCGCGGCCGACGGTCACGGCGGCGGACTCCACCGGGTCCAGGCCGAGCTCGCGCAGCCTGAGGGTGACCTCTTCGGCACGCAGGTCGGAGCCGGGCTGCAGGCCGTGGTCGACGGTGACGCCGCCGGCGCGGATGCCGAGCTTGTGGGCTTCGAAGGCCAGGGCGGAGGCGAGGGCCATGGAGTCGGCGCCGCCGGAGCAGGCGACGAGCACGAGCGGGGCGGGGGGCCGCTCGGCGGTGTCGTCCGGGGCTGGGCCGGAACTCTCGTGGAGGTGGTCGTCGGGGACGTCGTTGAGGATGTCGTGGAGGACGCGGCGGACCGCCAGGCGTATCGCCGCGACCGCAGGATGGGGACCCATGTCCGGTTCCCTTCATGAAGTTTTCGGGGGGTGAGCCCGAGATCGGTCACTCAGAGTGTGTAAATGGTGACAGAAGCGGGCCGTTCCCCGAGCATTGCACGCTTACCCATGCCTCACGGTCCCTCGGACGGGTGATTGGAGGGGCGTTCGCCTGCCGTCGGCCGGATTCGGTTCACGACTTCCCGGTGGTGTTCACGACTCGGCCTTGCGGTGCACCCGCGCGACCCAGTCCGCCGGTTTGGCGATCTCCGCCTTGGTGGGCAGGGTGTTGGGGGAGGTCCACACCCGGTTGAAGCCGTCCATGCCGACCTGGTCGACGACGGCCCGTACGAAGCGTTCGCCGTCCCGGTACTGCTTGAGCTTGGCGTCGAGGCCGAGCAGCTTGCGCAGGGCCATGTCGAGACGGGAGGCGCCCTTGGCGCGGCGCTGCTGGAACTTCTCGCGGATCTCCGCGACGGTCGGTACGACCTGGGGGCCGACGCCGTCCATCACGAAGTCGGCGTGGCCCTCCAGGAGCGACATCACGGCGGTGAGGCGGCCGAGGATCTCGCGCTGTGCCGGGGTCTGCACCAGCTCCACGAAGGACCGGCCGCCGTCGTCCTCCTCGGCTTCGGGACGGCCCCCGGCGAGCGACTGGGCGGCCTCCCGGACGCGTTCCAGGACGGTCATCGGGTCGACGTCCGTCTCGGACAGGAAAGACTGGATCTCGCCCTCGAGGTGGTCGCGCAGCCAGGGCACGGCGGTGAACTGGGTGCGGTGCGTCTCCTCGTGCAGGCAGACCCACAGGCGGAAGTCATGGGGCTCCACGTCGAGTTCGCGCTCCACGTGGACGATGTTCGGCGCGACCAGCAGCAGCCGGCCGCCGCCGTTCGCGCCGGCCGGGAGGTCGCGGGTGGTGGGCGCGAAGGTCTCGTACTGGCCGAGGACGCGGGAGGCCAGGAAGGACAGCAGCATGCCGAGTTCGACGCCGGTCACCTTGCCGCCGACGGCGCCGAGCACCGCGCCGCCGGGGGTGTCGCCGCGCCGCTCCTGCATCTTGTCCAGCAGCGGTTTGAGGATCTCCCGGAACCCGGCGACGTTCGCCTGGACCCAGCCGGGCCGGTCGACGACCAGGACGGGGGTGTCGTGGGCCTCCTCGGTCTCCATACGAGTGAAGCCCCGGACGTGTCCTTCCGAGGCTTTGGCGTGGCGGCGCAGCTCCGCGACGACGGCCCGGGCCTCGTCGCGGCTGACCTCCGGTCCCGGCCGTACGAGCCGGGTCGCGGTCGCCACCGCGAGGTTCCAGTCGACCATCCCTGAAGAGGCACCGATGCTCGTCATGTGTCAACCGTACGTGAGCGGTGCCGCTTGGGGCAGGGCGTACGGGGCCGGCGGGGCCTCGGGGGGCTGTCGGGGGCGGTGTTGGCGCGAGCCAGGGTCGGCACGGCGCACTTCCGTGAGCAGGGGCCGGAGTACGCCCGCGAGGCGCCTGGCGCGGCCGGGACGAGTGGAAACCGCGGCCGGTGGGAGGAGGACGGCCAAGGCCGGGCGGGCGCGTCCGGCTGGGCGGACGGGCGCGGTCGGCCGGCGGACGGGCGCGGGCAGACGGGCGGCCACGGTGGTCACCGGGCGCAGCCGCAGCCCGCCAGTGCCGTCGCCGTGCGGTCCAGGGCTTTCTGGGCCTCGTCCGGGGCTGTGGTGTCGGAGGCCAGGAAGGCGAAGGCCAGGAGGCGGCCGTCGCGGTCGACCACCGTGCCGGCGAGGGTGTTGACGCCGGTCAGCGTGCCGGTCTTGGCGCGGACGACGCCGGCCGCGCCGTTGGTGTAGCGGCCGGCCAGGGTGCCGGTGAAGCCCGCGACGGGGAGGCCGGTGAGGACGGGGCGGAGTTCGGGGTGGGAGGGGGTTCCGGCCTTGACGAGCAGGGCGGTCAGCAGGTCCGCCGTCATCCTGTCGTCGCGGTTCAGGCCGCTGCCGTCGTGGAAGTCCGCTCCGGTGACCGGCAGGCCGAGTCTGCTCAGCCGGGCGCCGATCGCGGTGGCGCCGCCGTCGAAGCTCGGGCGCTTGCCGGTCGCGAGGGCGGTCTGACGGGCCAGGGCCTCGGCGATGTCGTTGTCGCTGTTGGTCAGCATGCGTTCGACCAGGGCGGACAGCGGCGGCGAGGAGACGGTGGCCAGGGTGGTCGCACGGCTGGTGGCCTTGGAGGGGCCGGGGGACGTCGTCCTGATCCCGTCGTCGGCCAGGAACCCGGCGAACGCGGCCGCCGCGGTCTTCGCCGGGTCGGTCACGCGGGTCACCGGACCGCGGGTGGAGCCGTCGGTGCGGCCTTCGTCGGCCATCAGGGCGCTGACGGGGGCGAGGTTGTCGTTCACGCCGATGGGGTGCAGCCCGGAGCCCGCGTACAGGGTGGCGTCGTACGAGAGGGTGACCTTGTGGACGCCCCGTTTCTTCAGCGCGGCAGCCGTGTCCCGGGCCAGCGTGCGCAGGCTCGCCCAGCCTTCCGCGTCCTTGTGTGCGGTGAGGGTCGGGTCGCCGCCGCCGACCAGGACGAGCTCCCCGGTGTCCGGCAGCAGCGCGGCGCGGGTGGTCAGGCGGTGGTCGGCGCCCAGGGCGGACAGCGCGGCGACGGCGGTGGCGATCTTGGTGGTGGAGGCGGGGGTCATGGCCTTGTCCGCGTCGGCGCCGTACAGGCGCGTGCCGGTGGCCACGTCGACGACCGACGCCGTGTGGACCCTGCCGAGGTCCGCGGAGTCCAGGAGAGGGCCCAGGAGGTCCTTGACGGCCTTTTCGGCGGGCGCGGACCTCACGGTCGTCGCGGTGCCGCCGAGGCCGGTCAGGACGGACGCGGCGCTCGGGGCGGGGCGGGGGCCCTCCGCCCGCGTGCCCGGGCCGTCGTCGTGATCTGTGCCACCTGCCCGCTCCTGGGCGGTCGCCCGCTCCCGCTCGGCCGTACGCTGACCGTCGGCGTCCCAGGGACCCGCGGCGGTCACCACACCGGCGGCCAGTGCCAGTCCGGCGGTGGCGGCGCCCGCGGTGTACCCCCAGGTCCTCAGGGCCGTCGGCCGGGAGATCGCCGGGAACCGCGTCAGGGACGTGGGCGGCGTGATCCGTGCCAGCCGTGGTCCCACGGCCCGCGTCACCCGCGCGACCCGCGGTTTCGCGGCCGTCACGGCCCGTGCCAGACGCGGTCGTACGGCCTCCGCGATCCGCACCACGTGCGGTCTCGCGGCACGCCAAGGCCTCAGTTCTGGCACGACCAACAGCCCCTTTCGCGATCACACACCTGCGTGAGGGACACTTAACCACCAGAACTATGTGCTGATCATGGAGGAGCCACCGGTGGAGTTCGACGTCACGATCGAGATCCCGAAGGGTTCGCGCAACAAGTACGAGGTGGACCACGAGACCGGTCGGATCCGCCTGGACCGTCGCCTCTTCACCTCGACCGCCTACCCGACCGACTACGGCTTCGTCGAGAACACCCTCGGCGAGGACGGCGACCCGCTGGACGCGCTGGTCATCCTGGACGAGCCGACCTTCCCGGGCTGCCTGATCAAGTGCCGCGCGATCGGCATGTTCCGGATGACGGACGAGGCGGGCGGCGACGACAAGCTGCTGTGCGTGCCGGCCACCGACCCGCGTGTGGAGCACCTGCGGGACATCCACCACGTGTCGGAGTTCGACCGCCTGGAGATCCAGCACTTCTTCGAGGTGTACAAGGACCTGGAGCCCGGCAAGTCGGTCGAGGGTGCCAACTGGGTGGGCCGCACGGACGCCGAGGTGGAGATCGAGCGGTCGTACAAGCGCTTCAAGGAGCAGGGCGGTCACTGACGACCTGCTGGTTTGATGATCGCGGGCCGCGGCACCCTAGGAGGGTGGCGCGGCCCGTTCGTATGCTCATGCGCATACTGAGGCTTTACGGAAGGTGTCGTTCAGGGAGCGTTGGGGAGTGACGGAGGCGGAGGACCGCAAGCCCCGGTCGGACGAGGCGAGAGGCTCGTACGACCCGGAGATCACGTCGGAGTTCGCCGTTCCGGCCGGGCTCGCGGTGCCCAGGACGGTCGGCGGTGAGTCCGAGACGACCTCCGAGTTCGCCGTGCCCCAGGGGCTGGGCACGCCGCAGGTGCCGAGCCCCGAGCCGGAGGGGTCGGCGTTCAGCACGCCCAGCACCTACAGCGCCGCCCAGGCCCCGGCCGCCTTCACCCCGGCGACCGGGATTCCGGTGGTCAGCCTGGTGAAGGACGCGCCCTGGCAGGACCGGATGCGCGCGATGCTGCGGATGCCGGTGGCGGAGCGGCCGGCGCCGGAGTCGGTGCAGAAGGTGGAGGAGGAGGGTCCGGCCGTCCCGCGCGTGCTGGACCTGACCCTGCGTATCGGTGAGCTGCTGCTCGCAGGCGGTGAGAACGCCGAGGACGTGGAGGCCGCGATGTTCGCGGTGTGCCGCTCCTACGGTCTTGACCGGTGCGAGCCGAACGTGACCTTCACGCTGCTGTCCATCTCGTACCAGCCCTCCCTGGTGGACGACCCGGTGACGGCGTCCCGGACGGTGCGGCGCCGGGGCACCGACTACACGCGTCTGTCGGCCGTCTTCCGGCTGGTGGACGACCTGTCGGACCCGGAGACCCACATCTCGCTGGAGGAGGCCTACCGGCGCCTCGCCGAGATCCGCCGGAACCGGCACCCCTACCCGGGCTGGGCGCTCACCGGGGCCGCGGGGCTGCTGGCGGGAGCGGCCTCCCTGCTCGTCGGCGGTGACGCGATCGTGTTCGTGGCCGCCGCGCTGGGCGCGATGCTCGGCGACCGGCTGGCGTGGCTGTGCGCGGGGCGCGGCCTGCCGGAGTTCTACCAGTTCACGGTGGCCGCGATGCCGCCCGCAGCGATCGGCGTGGCGCTCACGGTGACCCATGTCCACGTGGTGGCCTCCGCGGTCATCACCGGTGGGCTGTTCGCGCTGCTGCCGGGGCGGGCGCTGGTGGCGGGCGTGCAGGACGGGCTGACCGGCTTCTACATCACCGCCTCGGCGCGCCTGCTGGAGGTCATGTACTTCTTCGTCGGCATCGTCACCGGCGTACTGGTGGTGCTGTACTTCGGCGTGAAGGTGGGGGCCGAACTCGATCCGGACGCGGCGGTGAACATCGCCAACCGCCCGGTGATCCAGATCATCGCGTCGATGCTGCTGTCGCTGACCTTCGCGGTACTGCTCCAGCAGGAACGGTCCACCGTGCTGGCGGTGACCCTCAACGGCGGTGTCGCGTGGTCGGTGTACGGGGCGATGCAGCACGTCGGCGGTATCTCCCCGGTGGCCTCCACGGCCGTGGCCGCGGGCCTGGTGGGCCTGTTCGGTCAGTTGCTCTCCCGCTACCGGTTCGCTTCCGCCCTGCCGTACACGACCGCGGCGATCGGGCCCCTGCTGCCGGGCTCGGCCACCTACTTCGGGCTGCTGTCGATGGCGCAGAACAAGGTGGACGAGGGCCTGGTCTCCCTGGCCAAGGCGGCCTCGCTCGCCATGGCCATCGCGATCGGGGTGAACCTCGGCTCGGAGATCTCCCGCCTGTTCCTGCGGTTCGGCTCCGCGGAGGGGCGGCGGGCGGCCAAGCGGACCAGGGGGTTCTGAGGGCTTGCCGGAGGGCTCTACTGGCGGTAGTTGCCCTGGTCGTAGTCGTACGGATACTGCTGCTGGTCGTGTTCCTGCGGGTACTGCTGCTGGCCATATCCCTGGGGGTACTGCTGCTGGCCGTAGTCCTGCGGGTACTGCTGCCCGCCGTGGTACTGATCCTGGGAACCGTACGGCTGCTGCTGGCCGTAGGCCTGCTCCTCGTACTCCGGGTACTCCGGGTACTCCGGCTCGATGCGGCGCAGCCGGGTCGTCGCGTCGTCCATGGCGGGGGGCTGCCGGCGCGGCTGGGGCTGTTCGGCGGGCGGGGCGTTCCTGGCCTTGGAGCGGGCGCGCAGGAACTCGATGGCGATCGGGACCACCGAGATCAGGACGATCAGGATGAGGATCGTCTCGATGTGGTCCCGTACGAGCGCGTGCTTGCCGAGCCAGGAGCCGAGCAGGGTGACGCCCGCACCCCACAGGACGCCGCCGATGACGTTGAAGGTCAGGAACGAGCGGTACCGCATGCCGCTGACGCCGGCGATGATCGGCGTGAAGGTGCGCACGATGGGCACGAAGCGGGCCAGGACCAGGGACTTGGGGCCGTACTTCTCGAAGAACTCGTGCGCCTTGGTGACGTTCTCCTGCTTGAACAGGCGGGAGTCCGGGCGGTTGAAGAGGGACGGGCCGACCTTCCTGCCGAACATGTAGCCCGCCTGGTCGCCGAGGACCGCGGCGAGGCAGATCAGGGCGATGGCACCCCACAGCGGGAAGTCCAGGTCGTTCGTCGTGATCAGCAGGCCGCAGGTGAACAGCAGCGAGTCGCCCGGCAGGAAGAAGCCGATGAGCAGGCCCGACTCGGCGAAGACGATGAGCAGCAGGCCCCAGACGCTGTATGTGTCGAGCAGGTAGTTGGGGTCCAGCCAGCTCGGGCCTAGGGCGAGTGTCATCACGGGTCCGGGCTCCTGAGGGGGTGAAGTCGATCGCGGCGTCCTTGCGCGCCCGCACAAAGCTATCAACGCGATGTGCCCGCCCCAGGTTCCACCGGTGCCTCCAGGATGCACTGTGCGGCGACTGGCACAAAGCTGTGAGCCATGGGAATCGACGACTACGGCGGCGGCCAGGGGCCCCAGCCGGACGTGCTGGTGGTGACCACGAACGACGTGCCCGGATACGTGGTCCAGGAGGTACTGGGCGAGGTCTTCGGGCTGACCGTGCGCTCCCGGCATGTGGGCAGTCAGATCGGCGCGGGCCTGAAGTCGATGATCGGCGGCGAGCTGAAGGGGCTCACCAAGACGCTGGTGCAGACCCGCAACCAGGCGATGGAGCGGCTCGTCGAGCACGCACGCGCGCGTGGGGCCAACGGGGTGCTGATGTTCCGCTTCGACGTGACGGAGGCGGCGGACGTCGGCACGGAGGTGTGCGCGTACGGGACGGCGGTGGTCCTGGCCCGGAAGTAGTCCCCCGGGCCAGGCGATCACGCGGTGTGACGGGCGGCGTTCGCGAGGATCGCCTCCTTGAGGTGCTCGGCCAGGCCCTCCCGCATGGAGTCGTAGAACGCCTTGAAGCGCTCGTCGGCGACGTACATCTCGGCCAGGCAGCGGTGCATCTCGTACCCGCATTCGTAGTACCACCCGCTGATGTGCTGCCGGTGTTCCTCGGCCATGTCCATCGCCGCCTCGCCGGCCGGCGGCTCCCCGGCCTCCATCAGGGCGGTGTAGCGCTCGCTCCAGGCGTCGACCTCGGCCTGCAGCCGTTTCCAGTCGTCCTTGGTGTAGCGGGCGGCTCGGCGCTGTGACTCGGCGTACGCCTCCGTGCCGCCCCAGCGCTGTTCGGCCTCCTCGGCGTACTGCTCGGGGTCCTTGTCCCCGAAGACCTCGAACCGTTCCTCGGGCGTGAGGTTGATGCCCATCTTTCGTGCCTCCATGGCGTGTTCCACGGCCTCGGCCATCTCGCGCAGCTTCTCGATCCGGGCGGTCAGCAGTTCGTGCTGGCGGCGCAGGTGCGCGCGCGGGTCCACCTCCGGGTCGTCGAGCAGGACCGCGACCTCGTCGAGCGGGAAGCCGAGCTCCCGGTAGAACAGGATCTGCTGCAGCCGGTCGAGGTCGGCGTCGCTGTAGCGCCGGTGCCCCGCGTGGCTGCGCTCGCTCGGGGTGAGCAGGCCGATGTCGTCGTAGTGGTGCAGGGTGCGCACCGTGACTCCGGCGAAGCCGGCGACCTGTCCCACTGAGTAGCTCACTTCGTCCGCTCCCTTCTCGGTACGGGCTCCAGGCTGGGCCCTCACGCCACGTGAGGTGCAAGCCCAGGACGCTTCGGGATGTTCAGTCCGCTTTGCCCACTTATGGTGAGCTGGTGGCCCAGGACACCGCGCCGCAGGCGCCCCCGACCCCGCCGGCGACGCCCGCGCGTGACCTGCTGCCGCTGATCCTGCCCGCGGTCCTCGTCGGGGCCGGTTCGAGCCTGCTGTATCTGCTGGTGAGCGGGCTGGCCGAGCGATTGCAGGGTGTCCTTTGGGGGCCACTGCCCGACGCGCTGGGCATCGGACCGTACTCCGTGCTGTGGATGCTGGTCATGCTCACCGCGACCGGGATCGCCGTGGGGCTCGTCGTGTGGAAGGTCCCCGGCCACGCGGGGCCCGATCCGGCCACCCTGGGGATGAGCGCCCGGGTGCTGCCCGCCGTGGTGCTGCCCGGCCTGCTGCTGGCGACCGCGCTGATGCTGGCGGGCGGCCCGAGCCTCGGCCCCGAGAACCCGATCATCGCGGTGAACGTGGGGCTCGCCTTCTGGCTCGGCCGCAGGCTGGTGCCGCGGATGCCGGGGGCGGTGTGGCCGATGCTCGCGGAGGCGGCGACGATCGGCGCCCTGTTCGGCACGCCGGTGGCGGCGGCGCTGGTCTTCTCCGAGGCGCTGGCCGGCCGGCAGCTCAGGGGCGCCCTGTGGGACAACCTCTTCGCGCCGCTGGCCGCGGGCGCCGTGGGTGCCATGACCACCACCCTGCTGGCCCACCCCACCTTCGACCTCGGGCTGCCTCCGGTCGGCAATCACCCCGGCTGGGGCGATCTGTCGGCCGCGCTGGTGGTCGCCTCGCTGGCCGCGCTGTTCGGCATGTGCGCGGTGTACGCCTTCCCGTACGTCCACAGCGTCTTCCGGCGGCTGCGGCACCCGATGCTGGCCCTTCCCGCCGGCGGGTTCGTCCTGGGGCTCCTGGGAGCCCTGGGCGGTCATCTGACGCTCTTCAAGGGGCTGGCGGAGGTGGAGGAGCTGGCCAAGAGCCCCGACGGCTGGTCGGCGGGGCAGTTCGCGACGATGACGGTGGTGAAGCTGGCCGCGCTGCTCGTCTCCGCCTCCTGCGGGTTCCGCGGCGGGCGGATCTTCCCGTCCATCTTCATCGGCGCCGCCTTCGGGCTCACCGCCCACGCCCTGGTGCCGGGGGTGCAGCCGGCGGTCGGCGTGGCGGCGGGGGTGCTGGGCATGCTCCTCGCCGTCACCCGTCAGGGCTGGGTGAGCCTGTTCACCGCCGCGGTCCTCGTGGCCTCACCGACGATCATCGCCCTGCTGTGCATCGCCTCACTGCCGGCCTGGCTGCTGGTGACGGGGCGGCCCCAGATGCAGTTGCGCGACGACGGAACTCCGATCCGCTGAGCCTCGTTCCCAAAAGAAGGCAGGAAGGCACCCCATGGCACTGCACAAAGGCACCGGCAAGCCCGACGAACGCCCCATGTCCGTCAACCCCTTCTTCGGGGAGGCGAACCCGGTCGTCGAGATGACCGAGGCCCCGCCCAAGCACCGGCTCCCCGACGGGCCCCTGCCGCCGACCACGGCGGCGCAACTCGTGCACGACGAGCTGATGCTGGACGGCAACGCCCGGCTGAACCTGGCCACCTTCGTCACCACCTGGATGGAGCCGCAGGCCGGGGAGCTGATGGCGCAGTGCCGGGACAAGAACATGATCGACAAGGACGAGTACCCGCGCACCGCCGAACTGGAGCGGCGCTGTGTGGCGATGCTCGCCGACCTGTGGCACGCGCCGGACCCATCGGCGGCCGTGGGGTGTTCGACGACCGGCTCCAGCGAGGCGTGCATGCTCGCCGGCATGGCGCTCAAACGGCGCTGGACGCGGCGCAACGCCGACCGCTACCCGTCGGCGGGCGCCCGCCCGAACCTCGTCATGGGCGTCAACGTCCAGGTCTGCTGGGAGAAGTTCTGCAACTTCTGGGAGGTGGAGGCCCGCCTGGTGCCCATGGAGGGCGACCGGTACCACCTCGATCCGCAGGCGGCGGCCGAGCTGTGCGACGAGAACACCATCGGGGTCGTCGGCATCCTCGGCTCCACCTTCGACGGGTCGTACGAGCCGATCGCCGACCTGTGCGCCGCCCTGGACGACCTCCAGGCGCGGACCGGGCTGGACGTCCCGGTGCACGTGGACGGCGCGTCCGGCGCGATGGTGGCGCCCTTCCTGGACGAGGACCTGGTGTGGGACTTCCGCCTGCCGCGGGTGGCCTCCATCAACACCTCGGGGCACAAGTACGGGCTGGTCTACCCGGGCGTCGGATGGGCGCTGTGGCGCGACAAGGAGGCCCTCCCGGAGGAGCTGGTGTTCCGCGTCAACTACCTGGGCGGGGACATGCCGACCTTCGCCCTCAACTTCTCCCGGCCGGGCGCCCAGGTCGTCGCCCAGTACTACACGTTCCTGCGGCTGGGCCGGGACGGCTTCCGGGCGGTGCAGCAGGCCACGCGTGACGTCGCGCGCGGGCTGGCCGACCGGATCGAGGCGCTGGGCGACTTCCGGCTGCTGACCCGCGGCGACGAGCTGCCCGTCTTCGCCTTCACCACCGCCGAGGACGTCACGGCGTACGACGTGTTCGACGTCTCCCGGCGCCTTCGGGAGAGCGGCTGGCTGGTGCCGGCGTACACCTTCCCGCCGAACCGGGAGGACCTGGCCGTCCTGCGGGTGGTGTGCCGCAACGGCTTCTCCGCCGACCTGGCCGAGATGTTCGTCGAGGACCTGGGCCGCCTGCTGCCGGAACTGCGCCGGCAGCCGCAGCCGCTGACCCTGGACAAGGAGGCGGCCACCGGGTTCCACCACTAGGGCCTGTCTGACAATTCCCGTCGTCCGCCCGAAGGGCGGGCCCCGCGGCGGCGATGGGGGTCCCCCCGCGCGAGCGCGTTCGAGCGTGGGGGAGCGTGCGATCGCAAGGCGCCGGAGCGCCCTCGATGGGGGTCCCCCCGCTCGAGCGAAGCCGAGAGTGGGGGAGGAGCCACGTGGGCGGTTCGGCAACGCGGCATGGGGGTCCCCCCGCGCGAGCGAAGCCGAGCGTGGGGGAGTGCGTGCCAGACGCCGCGGGGCAGGCGGGAATTGTCAGACAGGCCCTAAGGTCTGCTGCCGGAGCTCAGTTTCCGGCGAGGGCGACCAGCTCGAACGCCGTTCTGCCGTCGAGCGACTCCCGGATGATGTCGGCGTGGCCCGCGTGCCGGGCTGTCTCCCGGATCAGGTGCAGGCAGAGCCAGCGCAGCGAGACGGCCGCGTCCGGCGGGAACCAGGGGTCGTTCGGCAGCGGGAAGGTGTCGTCGAGGCTCGGGGCGGAGCGGACGAAGGCCTCCGTCTCGGCCGCGACCTCCTCCCAGTACGCCAGCTGGGAGGCGAGGGTCTCGCCGTCGACCAGCTGGAAGCACTCGTGCCAGTTCGACTCGTCCCGCTTGACCGCCGGCTGCTCGCGCTTGGCCCGGGCCACCCAGGCCTGTTCGACCTCGGCGACGTGCTTGACCAGCCCGGCGAGCGACAGCTCACTCGCGCTGGGCCGGCTCGCGGCCTGCTCCTCGGTCAGCCCCAGCACCGCCCGCCGGATGCCGCCGCGCTCCGCGGCGAGGTAGGAGAGCAGCGCTCCCCGCTCGTCGCCCCGCACCTCTGCGCTCACGTGAGTGACCATGACCGGCCGCCTTTCGTCGGGTTGGCTCCTGCTGCCTGACACCGACGACGTTACGGACCCTTGCGGTCAGGTTCTGTCCGCAAGCACCCAGCGCCCCGGCATTAGAACGGGAACACGCTCCGCCCGTACTGCACCGAGATCCACTTCAGCGTGGTGAAGGCGTCGAGCGTCGTCTCGCCGTTCAGCCGGCCGATCCCGGAGTGCTTCTCGCCGCCGAAGGGGACCAGCGGCTCGTCGTGGATCGTGCCGTCGTTCACGTGGAACATGCCGGTGTCGATGCGCTTGGCGAAGGACACCCCTCGTTCGACGTCCGCGGTGTGGACGGCGCCGCTCAGGCCGTACGGCGTGTCGTTGACGATGCGGACCGCCTCCTCCTCGCCGTCGAAGGGGACGAGCAGGGCGACGGGGCCGAAGATCTCCTTGTGCAGGAGGGAGGAGCCGGACGGCACGTCCGTCAGGACGGAGGGCTCCACCAGGTTGTCGGTGGTCGAGCCGCGCACCAGGAGCGTGGCACCCTCGGCCACGGCCTGGTCGATCGCGGCCGAGATGGTGTTCGCCTGGAGGGAGTTGATGACCGGGCCGATGAGCGTCTGCGGGTCGCTCGGGTCGCCGGTCTTGAGCGTTCTGACCTTGGCGACGAACTTCTCGGTGAACTCGTCCGCGACCGAGCGGTCCACCAGGACGCGGTTGGCGGCCATACAGACCTGGCCCTGGTCGGCGTACCGGCTGAAGACGGCCGCGTCGACCGCGTAGTCGACGTCGGCGTCGTCCAGCACCACCAGCGCGCTGTTGCCGCCGAGTTCGAGGACCGTGCGCTTGAGCTGCGCGGCGCACACGGTGGCGATGTGCCGGCCGACCTTGTCGGAGCCGGTGAAGGAGATCAGCTTGGGGACCGGGTGCTCGATGAAGGCGTCGCCTATCTCGGCTATGTCGGTGAGCACCACGTTCAGCAGGCCGGGCGGCAGGCCCGCGTCCTCGAAGAGCTTGGCGAGCAGCGTGCCGCCGCAGATCGGGGTGTCCTGGTGCGGCTTGAGGACGACGGCGTTGCCGAGGGCGAGGGCCGCCGCGACCGGCTTGACGGACAGCAGGAAGGGGAAGTTGAAGGGGCTGATGACGCCCACCACGCCGACCGGGACGCGGTAGAGACGGTTCTCCTTGCCGTCGACCGGCGACGGCAGGAACCGGCCCTCGCAGCGCAGCGCCAACTGGGCCGACTCGCGCAGGAACTCCTTGGCCAGGTGCAGTTCCAGCTGTGCCTTCATACGGGTGCCGCCGAGCTCCGCGATGATCATCTCGGTGATCTCGGTCTCCCGCTCCTCCAGCAGGCGCAGGACCTTCTCGAAGAAGACACGGCGGGTGTAGGGGTTGGTCTCGGCCCACTCCCGCTGGGCGCGGGCAGCCGCCCGGTAGGCCTCGTCGACCTCGTCGGTGGTGGCTATGGTGATCGAGGCCAGCTTCTCGCCGTTGTACGGGTTGAAGTCGATGATGTCCCAGGAGCCGGTGCCCGGGCGCCACTCACCGTCGATGTACTGCTGGGCCAGGTCGGTGAAGCAGGACGACATGTGATCCCTCGATCCCTTGCTGCCGAAGCGGTCGAGACAGACACCCGATCAACTTCACGGTCCGATGAGACTGATCACACGTCATCGTACTTGTGATTTCGGTGAGTTGGGGTGCCACCTGGGATACGACGCCATGAGATGTCAAGGGCGCCTCGTGCGCCTCCCGCCAGGACGGCTCAGGACAGCTGGAGCAGTCCCCGCAGCAGGTCCCGGCTCTCGTCCGGTCCGGGGCTGTCCTGCTGGAGCTCCTTCAGGGCCTGCTCGTACTGGGCCACGTCCTCGCGCTTGTCCAGGTACAGGGCGCTGGTCAGCTGCTCCAGGTAGACCACGTCCGACAGGTCGGACTCGGGGAAGCTGAGGATGGTGAAGGCCCCGCTCTCGCCCGAGTGGCCGCCGAAGCCGAACGGCATGATCTGCAGCCGGACGTTGGGCCGCTCCGAGATCTCGATCAGGTGCTGGAGCTGCCCGCGCATCACCTCGCGGTCGCCGTACGGCCGGCGCAGGGCGGCCTCGTCGAGCACGATGTGGACGTCGGGGGCGTTCTCGGCGACGAGGTACTTCTGCCGCTCCAGGCGCAGCGCCACGCGCCGCTCGACATCGGCGGTGCTCGCGCCCTTCATTCCGCGGCGCACCACCGCGCGCGCGTACTCCTCGGTCTGCAGCAGGCCGTGCACGAACTGCACCTCGTAGGCCCGGATCAGGGCGGCCGCGCCTTCCAGGCCGACGTAGGTGGGGAACCAGCTCGGCAGCACGTCGGAGTAACTGTGCCACCACCCGGCCACGTTGGCCTCCTTGGCGAGGGAGAGCAGGGAGTCGCGCTCGGCCTCGTCCGTGATGCCGTACAGCGTCAGCAGGTCTTCCACGTCCCTCGTCTTGAAGCTCACCCGGCCCAGCTCCATCCGGCTGATCTTCGACTCGGAGGCACGGATCGAGTAACCCGCCGCCTCGCGCGTGATCCCCCGCGCTTCACGCAGTCGCCTGAGTTGTGATCCGAGCAGCATGCGCCGCACCACCGATCCCGGCTCTCCCGCGCTCACGTTCGCCAGCCTCCCCAACCGTCTTCAGGGGCCGCAGTCTGCCACTAAAACACTTCGAGCAGTACTCATCCGGTTACGGAAACGGAAAGAGGCCATTGATTTGGCACAGGAAGTTGCAAGGGAGAGGTGTGGGACGTGCATGAGCTTGGCGGAAAAAATGACCTACAAGCGGTACGGGGCGGCTCAATTCGGTCTCGTGCACGTGCATCTGCCCTTGCATCTGCTGTGCGCATCCGAAACCATGGTGCAGCGCCACCGCTGCATCGCAACGACCGCGAATTCCCGGGAGTGCCTCGCATGGGGACGAATGGATCGACCATGCTCGAGCCGTTACGGCAGGGCCTTCCACCGCTGGATCCCGCGGCCGTGTCCAGCGCCGCCTCCTGCGCCTTGCCCGCCCGCTACGAAGCGGTGCGCGAAGCCCGCGTGTTCACCCGCCGGACGCTCGACCAGTGGGACGTGGGCGACCGCTTCGACGACATATGCCTGGTCGTCTCCGAACTGGTGACCAACGCCCTGCGGCACGCGCTTCCGGGTGATGCCGGGCCGTGCCAGGACCAGGCGTCGCCGGTGCGGCTGCACCTGATGCGGTGGACCGAGCGGCTGGTGTGCGCGGTGCGCGACCCCAGCCATGACACCCCGGTCGCGCGCGACTCGGAGGACTTCTCGGCGGAGTCGGGCCGCGGCCTGTTCCTCGTCGACTCCTTCAGCGACAGCTGGGGCTGGCACCCGCTGGCCGGCACCCTCAACGGCAAGGTCGTCTGGGCGCTGTTCCGGCTGCTGCCGGCCGAACTGCAGCCGGCCGAATAGCGAAACGCGGCGTCGTCTGACGCCGCGTTTCTACGCGCGTCCGCGCAAGCGCTTTCTGCGGGGTGAGCAGGTCGGTCGCGCGGGTGCCCGGCGCGAGCGGATCAGCCGGCTATCAGGTGGTCGAACTCGCCGTCCTTGACGCCCAGCAGCATCGCCTCGATCTCCGCGCGCGTGTAGACGAGCGCGGGGCCGTCCGGGAAGCGCGAGTTGCGCATCGCGACGTCGCCCCCGGGCAGCCGGGCGAACTCCACGCAGGAACCCTGCGAATTGCTGTGCCTGCTCTTCTGCCAGGCCACTCCGTCCAGCTGCGCGGCAGCCATGCCGTTGTACACGTCGTACCCCCCGTACACGCCGTCAACGTCGCGGTCCACAGGTCGCTCCCCGGTGGTGCACTTGGCTGTTGTGGCCATAGATGCGGTGGTCAACTGACCCGGATCATAACCCCGTTCACGTGCAGATGCATGAGCAGATGCACGTGCACGCGGGGTGTTCCTCCGGTTACAGCTTTGACGAGTGCTTTACCGACCGTTTCACCGAAGCCGTTGCAGCGTCTGCCCCAGAGCTTGTAGGACATGCGAACGCCAGCCCCCGTCCGGATCGAATCCTTCGTGCACTAGGAAGAGACGCGTACCGCGCCCTTACTGTTCCAGCGTCCACGTGTTGGTCCGGTCCGTGGGATCGGCATCACATGCCGTGGGATCCGCATCACACAGCGGATCCCCGCCGGGCACACAGAGTTCCTCCTGGCGAGTACTGGTAGCTTGCCGCGGTACCGCCGACCGACCGGCGGCCGTTTCCGGCTACAGCTTGGGAGCATGCAGTGACTTCGCCGACCAGGAAGGTGGCGCCGACGGCGCCCATGAGGGTACGGACAGTGGCCGTGGCGGCGGGGCTGGCGGGCGCGCTGGCGCTGACCGCGTGCGGCGGCGGCGACTCCAAGGACGACTCCTCTACGGCCCCGAGCGCGTCCGCTTCGGCCCCCTCGGCCTCTTCGTCCGCGGACACCGGGGGCGGCACGGGCGGGGTCACGGGCTCGTCCGCCAAGCTCCAGGGCAACTGGCTCGCCATGACCGACGGCAAGGCCGTCGCCCTGGTCGTCACCGGCAAGAGGGCCGGGCTGTTCGCGACCGGCGGCACCGTGTGCAACGGGACCGCCGGCGAGGAGGCCGGGATGGAGATGATCCACCTGACCTGCGCCGACGGCAGCAAGGACCGGGCGACCGGGATGGTCGACTCGACCGGCAAGGGCTCACTCAGAATCACCTGGTCGGGTAAGGCCGGCAAGGAGACGTACACCAAGGCCAAGGGCGGCAAGCTGCCGTCGGGGCTGGCGACGGCGAGCTTCCCCGCGTCCTGACCGGTGGGGCGTGCGACGGGACTCCGCGCGCGGGCGCGATGATGCTGGGGCACCGTCACGCTCTCGACAGGGACACCATTCATGCGCGTCATTCCGCTCACCGTCACCGCCCTCGCCGCCGCCCTCGTCCTGACCGCCTGCGACGACGGCGGTGGCAGCGGCGACAAGGGCAAGGGCAAGAACAGCACCGCCTGCGAGATCGGCGGGGTCTCCGTGCAGATCGGCTCCGCGAGTGTGGCACCGGCCGCCGGGGACACGGGCGAGGTGCCCGTCAGCATCACCAACCAGAGCGCCCCGTGCACCCTGGAGCACTTCCCGGGCGTCACGCTCGAGGGGAACGGGGCCACGGTGAGCCTGTCCGCCCAGCAGGGCGCGAAGGCGCAGAAGCTGAAGCTCGCCAAGGGCGACTCCGCCTCCTTCACCATCACGTACGTACGGGGCGCGGCGGGCGGCAGGAACAGCCTCGCCGCCAAGACCGTGAAGATCACCCTGCCCGGCGGCACCGCCGCCCAGAGCTTCCCCTGGAAGTACGGTCCCGTCGAAGGGAAGACCAAGGCCGGCGACCAGGCCTCGGTGAGCGCCTTCCAGCAGGTCGGCGACTGAGACTCGGCCCGGCCGGGGCTCAGTCCAGGCGCGGGCGGGCCCTGACCTGGGCCCGGTCCGCCGCCTGGGCGCCCTCCGTCCAGCCCGCCGCGTCGCTCACGCCGCGCAGCCGGGTCGTGGTGGTCTCCGGGAACAGGTTCTCCAGACGGTCGGTGACGGCTATCTCCCGGGTGGCCAGGACCGGGAGCAGGTCCTGGGTGACCTGGGTCTCGGCGGCGGCCGCGAGGCGCTCGCCGACGCGGTGTGCGTAGGCCGCGAGGAACGACTGCCGGAAGGTCTTCGTCCGTTTCCGGCCGCCGGCGCGCTGGGCCGCCTCGGCCTTCGTCATCGCGTGCGTGGCCTGCACGAGGAGTGAGGTGTAGAGCAACTCGACCGCCTCCAGGTCCGGCTCGAAGCCGACGACCGTGGAGAAGGCGAGCGGTTCGTTCCACACCGCCCGGCAGTGGTTGGCGGTGGCGACCGCGTCGAGCAGGACCGCCTTGGCCTGTTCGTACGGCGGCTCGACACCGATCCGGCAGGCGCCGGGCGCGTCCGCCGAGGGCGCGCCGGCCGCGAGCAGCGCCTCGTCGATGCTGTGCCGGGCCATCAGCTCCTGCGCCTTGGCACTCAGCGCCTCCGCCTCCTCCGGATACCCGGTCGCCTCCGCCTTGGCGAGCAGGGCGCGGATCCGGGTGAGCATGCGAGAGGCGGGCCGCTGCTGTTCCTGGCGGGGCTCCTCCAGGGGCTCCAGCGCGGGCAGCCGCAGCAGCAGGCGGTACAGCTCGAGGACGGCGGTGGCGTGCGAGAACCGGTCGGCCACGCGCGCGGGTCCGTCCGGGTCCGGAAGGGCATCGAGCTGCGCCGCCCAGCGCCGGCCGCGCGGCCGGTCCCCCGGCACCTGCGCCCGGATGAGCCGCGCCGCCAGCGCCACATGCGCGTCGTCCAGCTCGCGCCGCACCAGCCGTACGACATCGGCGGGCTGCCAGCCGCGCCGCCAGGCCGCCGCGACCAGCTCCGCGCCACGCCGGGCCAGTTCGGCGTCCGCGCCGGGGTCGGCGGCGAGGAGGGACGCACCCGTGTCCAGGCCGGGGTCGGAGTCGTCGTACAGGGCGGCCCCAAAGGCGCGCTCGACGGTGCTGGTCTCGCTGCTCACCCGTCGATCGTGCCATGGGCCGCCGACAGCGGGCGGGGGTCGTCCACAGCCTGTGGACAACCGGCCGTATCCCGTTCCGTCTCACTCCTCGAAATTCGGTCGACCCACCGCCGAGTCGCGCCAAGCTGGTCGGCATGGTCGACACATCTCTCTACGCGGCGTTCCTCGTCGCCGCCTTCGCGCTCTGTGTCACTCCCGGTCCCGACATGATGTTCATCGTGGCGATGGGCGGCCGGGGCGGGCCCTCGGCGGGGGTGACGGCCGCTGTCGGGGTGGCCTGCGCGATGTTCGTGCACACCATCGCCGCGGCACTCGGGCTGTCGGCGCTGTTCCTGACGCTGCCGGTGCTCTACCACGTGCTGCGCTGGGCGGGCGCCGCCTATCTGCTGTACCTCGCGGTCAAGGCGTTCCGCGGCGGCTCGGTGCCGGCCGAGGCGGACGGGCCCGCGGGCGCGGGACGGCGGCGGGCCTTCTGGCGCGGGGCCGTCACCAATCTGCTGAACCCCAAGGTGATCCTCTTCAACGTGTCCTTCCTGCCGCAGTTCGTGGACCCCGGGCTGGGTCATGTGCGGGAGCAGTTCCTCCTGCTCGGCGTCACGATCACGGTGATGGGCCTGGTGGTGGACGGCTCGGTCGGGCTGCTGTCGGGGAAGCTCGCCGGGCTGCTGCGGCGCAGCCGGCGGGTGGCGCGGGGGCTGGACCTGTTCAGCGGGACGGTGTTCGCGGGGCTGGCGGTGCGGCTGGTGGCAGCGCCCAAGTAATGGACCCGGCCACTGTCAACTTCGGGTTGACGCCTTCAGGGTGTCAACCTAAGGTTGACACATGTCGACGAACCCGACCACGTCATCCGTACGTCTCGACGACCTCATCGCGGCGATCAAGAAGGTTCACACCGAGCCTCTCGACCAGCTCCAGGACGCGGTGATCGCCGCCGACCACCTCGGCGAGGTGGCCGACCACCTGATCGGCCACTTCGTGGACCAGGCCCGGCGTTCCGGTGCGTCCTGGACCGACATCGGCCAGAGCATGGGCGTCACCCGGCAGGCCGCGCAGAAGCGGTTCGTGCCGAAGGAGTCCACGGACCTCGACCCGAACCAGGGCTTCGGGCGGTACACCACGCGCGCCCGCAACGTGGTGATGAGCGCACACAACGAGGCCAAGGCCGCTCCAAACACCGAGGTCGGGCCGGCCCATCTGGTCCTCGGCCTGCTCGCCGAGCCCGACGGCCTGGCCGCCAAGGCGATCGCCGCCCGGGGCGTCTCCGCCGACGCCGTGCGGGCGGCCGCGACCGCCGCGCTCCCGCCCGCCGCCGAACAGGCCCCGGAACTCGTCCCGTACAACTCCGACGCCAAGAAGGTCCTGGAACTGACCTTCCGCGAGGCCCTCCGCCTCGGACACAACTACATCGGCACCGAGCACGTCCTGCTGGCCCTGCTGGAGTTCGAGCACGGCACCGGGGTCCTGTCCGGCCTCGGCATCGAGAAGGAACCGGTGGAGACCGCGCTCGCCAAGGCCCTGGAGCAGTATCTGCAGGCCCCGCCCCAGTCGAGCTGAGGCCATTGTCAGACCCCCCTGCCACACTCCAGTCATGACCGACCGCTGGGCACTCGCCCCGGCCGAGGACGGCGGCGTGGAGCTCGCCCCCCTCGGCCCGGACGGGCTGCCCTGCGGGCCGGTGCGGCGGGAGCCCGATCCCGCCGGGGCGGTGCGGAGCCGCCCGGAGGTGACGCGCTGGGTGTGGCGGTCGACCGCCGAGGTCTATCCGCGTCTGCTCGCCACGGGGGTGCGAGTGGAGCGGTGCTACGACATCGAGGACGCCGAGACGCTTCTGCTGGGCCACGAGGGGCGGTACGGCGAGCCGCGTTCGGCCGCCGCCGCCCTGGCCCGCCTCCGGGGCGGCCCCGTACCGCCCGATCCGCCGCAGCGGGCCGCCGAACCGGGCGCGCAGTCCCCGCTGTTCGAGCCACAGGGCACCCGCCTGCCGCTGACGGACCTCCTCACGGTCTACGCCGAGCAGCAGCGGCGGCACGACCGGGCCGCGCACCCCGACCGGATGCGGCTGCTGACGGCGGCCGAGTCGGCGGGGATGCTGGTGGCCGCCGAGATGAACCGCGCCGGCCTGCCGTGGAGCGCCGGAGTCCACCGCGAGCTGCTGCGCGACCTGCTCGGCGAGCGGTACGCGGGCGGGGGCGAGCCCCGCCGCCTGGCCGAGCTGGTGGACGAGGTCTCCACGGCGTTCGGCCGCCGGGTGCGGCCCGACCTGCCCGCGGACGTCGTCAAGGCCTTCGCCCAGGCCGGGATCAAGGTGAAGTCCACCCGCCGCTGGGAGATCGAATCCCTCGACCACCCGGCGGTGAAGCCGCTGCTGGAGTACAAGAAGCTGTACCGCATCTGGGTCGCGCACGGCTGGGCCTGGCTCCAGGACTGGGTGCGCGACGGGCGGTTCCGGCCGGAGTTCCTCGCGGGCGGGACGGTCACCGGACGCTGGGTCACCAACGGCGGGGGCGCCCTGCAGATCCCCAAGGTGATCCGGCGGGCGGTGGTCGCCGACCCCGGCTGGCGGCTGGTGGTCGCCGACGCCGACCAGATGGAACCGCGGGTGCTGGCGGCGATCTCCCGGGATCCGGGGCTGATGGAGGTGGCCGGCCGGGCGAGCGACCTGTACCAGTCCGTCTCCGACCGGGCCTTCTCCGGCGACCGCGCGCAGGCCAAGCTCGCCGTGCTCGGCGCGGTCTACGGCCAGACCTCCGGTGACGGCCTGAAGAACCTCGCCGCGCTCAGACGCCGCTTCCCCAAGGCGGTGGCGTACGTCGATGACGCGGCACGGGCCGGCGAGGAGGGGCGGCTGGTGCGCACCTGGCTCGGGCGGACCTGCCCGCCCGCGGCCGGGGCCGGCCAGGACGCGGCGGAGGAGGCGGGCATCCCGGTCGGCGACGAGGAATCCGACGGGCAGCAGTGGGTCCCCGGTTACGCCTCCACCAACGCCCGCGCGCGTGGCCGCTTCGCCCGCAACTTCGTCGTGCAGGGCAGCGCCGCCGACTGGGCCCTGCTGCTGCTCGCCGCGCTGCGCCGGGCCTGCGCGGACCTGGCGGCCGAGCTGGTCTTCTTCCAGCACGACGAGGTGATCGTGCACTGTCCCGAGGAGGAGGCCGAGACGGTGGTGGCGGCGATCCGGGAGGCGGCCGGCCTGGCGGGGCGGCTGACGTTCGGCGAGACGCCGGTCAGGTTTCCGTTCACGACCGCGGTGGTGGAGTGCTATGCCGACGCCAAGTGATCACCCGTCCGCCGCGAGCAGCTCCCGCAGCTGTGTCACGACCGCCTTCTCGTCCGTGCCGTCCAGCGCGGCGATCGCCTCGCGCCAGGCCTCGTACGCCTCCCGAATACGCCCGTCCTCGCGCAGCAGGAACCCGTGCTGGTGGCGGGCGAGGCCGCCCATGTAGCGGTCGGCGCGGGCGTCCGCGCGGCTCAGCAGCTCGGCGCACTCCCGCCCGGCGCGTTCCACGCGGCCCAGCTGCCTGAGCGCGCGGACCAGGCCGAGCCGGGTCTGGGACTCGCCGTGCCAGTCGCCGTGCCCGCCGAGGATGCGCAGGCTCTCCTCGAAGTGCGTGGCGGCGGCGGCCGGTTCGCCCAGGGCGAGGTGGGCGTAGCCGATGTTGCAGTGCGCGGAGTGCTGCACGATGACGGCACCGATCGCGTCCCCGATCGCCAGCGAGCGCCGGTGCTGCTCGATGGCGGCGCGCGGGTCGGTGTGCTCGTACAGATTGCCTAGGTGGCTGTAGGTGATGGCCTCACCGTAGGGGTCGTCGAGCTGCCGCGAGTACTCCAGGCTCTGCCGCAGGGCCTCGCCGGACTCCGCGTACCGGCCGAGGCCCTCCAGCAGCAGGCCCCGGTTGTTGAGGCAGCGGCGGATCCAGGAGACCGTGCCCAGCCGCCGCCAGAGCGTCAGGGCCTGGTCGGTGAGGGCCAGGGCGTCGTTCTGCCGGCCGGTCAGGAAGTGCAGCCCCGCGAGGTCGCCCAGCGCGTACGCCTCGGCCGCCTCGTCGCCGAGCCGCCGCGCCACGCCCAGGGCGGCCCGGCCGAGCACCTCCATCTCGGCCAACCGGCCGCCGCGCTGGAGACAGGGGAAGAACAGCCGTACCAGAGTGGCGAGATGGGCGGCCTGCCGGTCGTCGGGGGTCTCGGCGTACCGCTCGACCAGGGCGACGACGCTCTCCAGCTCCTCGTCGCCCCAGGCGAAGGCCTCCTCGGCGGAGGCGAAGGGGGGTACGGCCCGCACCTCCGCCGCGTGCGCGGGGGGCTGGGCGGCCGTCGGGCGGCGGCGGTCGTCCTGGTCGAGGCCCGGTTCCACGATCGCGGTGAGGGTGCGCTCGGCGACGGCGGCGTACCAGCGCAGGGCTTCGGTGGCGGCGGCGGTGTCCTCGCCGGCGGTGGTGAGTTCCCGGGCGAAGTCGCGGACGAGGTCGTGGGGCGCGTACCGGCCGTAGGCGGTCTCCTCCAGCAGGGCGACATCGACCAGGCGGTCGAGGGCGGCCTCGGCCCGGCGCTCGTCGGTGCCGGTGAGACGGGCGGTCAGGGCCGCGCCGTACGCGGGCAGGTCGAGGGCGCCGATGCGGCGCAGGGCGCGGGCCGCGTCCCGGTCGGCCTCGCGCATGGAGGCGGCGAGCGCGTCGTGCGCGACGGCCAGGGAGCGGCGGACGCTCAGGTCGTCGTACTCCAGGTGGTGCAGGCGGCCTTCGGTGGCGGCCAGTTGGCCGGCGAGGACGTCGGGGGTGAGGGCGCGGCGGGCGGCGAGCCGGGCGGCGACCACCCGCAGGGCGAGCGGCAGCCGGCCGGTCAGCTCGACGAGGGGGTGCCCGGCGTCGAGCCCGTCGCGGCCGGAGACCGTGCGCAGCAGCGCCGCGCTGTCCTCGCCGGTCAGCGGCCCGAGCGGGAAGCGGGCGGCACCGTCGAGGGCGGTCAGCGGGGAGCGGCTGGTGACGATCACCGCGCATCCGGCGCCGGCCGGCAGCAGCGGCCGTACCTGCGCGGCGTTCGCGGCGTCGTCCAGCACCATCAGGGTGCGGGTCGGCGCGAGCAGGGAGCGCAGCAACGCGGCGGCCGCGTCGGGGTGTTCGGGGATGCCGCGGGGGTCTGCGCCGAGGTCGCGCAGGAGGGCGCCGAGGGCCTGGGCGGGGGGCAGCGGGGTCATACCGGGGGTGGCGCCGTGCAGGTTGACGTACAACTGCCCATCAGAGAAACGTTCCCGCAGCTGATGTGCCACATGCAGGGCGAGCGCGCTCTTGCCGACGCCGGCCATACCGCTGATGACGGCGACCACGGGGGTGCGTGCGGGGCCGTCGTCCGCGCCGCCTTCGACCGCGCCGCCTTCGTCCGGGCTGTCTTCGTCCGGGCTGTCTTCGTCCGGGCTGTCTTCGTCCGCACCGGGCCGGGCGAGGGCAGCGCGCAGGTCCTGGAGTACGGCTGCGCGGCCGGTGAAATGAGCCGGTGGCGGCGGGAGCTGAGCGGGCCGGGGCGTCGCGTCCTTGCGCGTGGACGCGGGGACGTGCGACGGGTCGGGGGTCTCCTCTCGGGGCGGCGCGCCTTCGTCGTCCTCCGGGCCCGGGGGCAGGGTTGCCGCCCCGGCCTCCGGCACTCCCCGCAGCACCTCGACATGGGCTTTGCGGATCGCCGGGCCCGGCTCGATGCCGAGTTCCTCGACCAGTCGGGTGCGCAGATCGCGGTGGACTGCGAGGGCCTCGGCCTGGCGGCCGGTGCGGTGCAGGGCGAGCATGAGCTGGCGGTGGAAGGCCTCGCGCAGGGGGTGTTCGGCCACCATGGCGGCCAACTCCGGCACCAGGGCGGGCAGTCGGAGGCCGCCGAGGGCCAGCTCGGCGTCGTACCGCCACTCCAGCAGGAGCAGCCGTGCCTCATCCATGCGCTGGACGAAGGCGTACCCGCCGAGTTCGGCGGACAGGCCGCTCAGCGGCGCGCCCCGCCACAGCGCGAGCGCCGCCGTGCAGGCGCGCAGCACGCCCGCCCAGTCCCGGCGGCCGTGCGCGGCCCGTGCCTCGGTCACCCGCGCGTCGAAGACGTGCACGTCCAACTCGCCGTCGTGGACATGCAGCTGATACCCCGGGGCAACGGCCCTCAGCCGCTCCGGATCGTCGAGGATCCGGCGCAGCCGGGTGACGTGGTTGTGCAGCGAGGCCCGCGCGGAGGCGGGCGGCGCACCGCCCCACAGCGCGTCCTTGAGCGAGTCGACCGACACGACCCGGCCGGCCTCCAGCAGCAGCGCGGCGAGCAGGGCGCGCACCTTGGGGCTGCCGATCGGCCGTACCGAGGGGGCGGAGCCGCTGCGGTCGCCGGTGTCGTGGGTGTGGCTCGTGCGGGAATCCTGGACGAGCGGGTCAGCGGCGTCCTCCACGGCGTTGTACGAAATACCGTACGCCGCACGGTCGTACAGGACGGGTGGTCCCAGCAGTCCGAACCGCAGCTCGCACCGCCGCATCTCGCCGTTCACTGCCTTCCCGCCCGGTCATGCCGGACCGTGCCCCCCGGCGAGCGTGTACCCGCCGTCCATGGCGGAATTCCGCCCTGTCTCCGGCGGTTTCCCGCCACCTGTCCTCTGTCGGTTACCGCCGGAATCCGTTACGGTTCCCGCCTACGGCCGTCGTCACGCGGCGAGTTCACGCCATCCGACCAGCTGCCTCAGAAGAAACCGTTGGCCACATGTTAGCGATCCGTTGGCGTGGCCTGATGTGATCATTCCATCGGATCTGGCCCGACGGCGCGCGCGTATGACGCGTAACTCGGGGGAGTGTCGCCGCAGGCCACATCCGGGGACGCAAGAGGGCTCCGGTCGGCGGAGGTGACCGACCGGGGCCCTTGTCCCGTCCGCCTCCCCCGTTCGGCTCGCGTCAGATGACGGGCGGGCGTCCCAGGCGGGTCAGCCGCCACACCGTCCGCCAGCGCATGGGCCGCCGCTCCCCGGCGGATTCGCGCAGCCCTTCCATGAATCCGCCGAACCAGGCCCTGAGACCGGCGGCCGACCGGGTGCGTACGAGGGTGAGGAGCGTCCACACGCCCAGATGGACCGGGATCAGCGGCAGGGGCAGCCGACGCCGGACCAGCCAGACGCGGTTGCGGGCGGTCACCCGGTGGTAGATGGCGTGCCGGGCAGGCGAGGTTTTCGGGTGCCGCAGGAGCAGCTCGGGCGCGTAACGGATCTTCCAGCCGGCGTCGACGGCCCGCCACGCCAGATCGGTCTCCTCGTGCGCGAAGAAGAACTCGGCGGGCCAGTCACCGGTTTCGGCCAGCATCCGCATGCTCAGGGCGTGCCCGCCGCCGAGGAACCCGGTCACGTACCCGCCCCGCATCGGATCCGAGGCGCCGACCCGGGGCACGTGCCGCTGCTGGGTCTCGCCGTTCTCGTCGGCGATGCGGAAGCCGACGATGCCCAGGCGCGGGTCGGCGGCGTACAGGTCCCGCACCCGGCGCAGTACGTCGGCGTCGACCAGCAGCCCGTCGTCGTCGAGGTCCACCACGACGTCCACGTCACCGAACTCCCGCAGCCGGGCGAGGGCGACGTTCCGGCCGCCGGGGCAGCCGAGGTTCTCGTCCACGTCGACGGTGGTGACCTCGCCGGGCAGTGACAGCCGCCGGGCGAACTCGGGCAGCCTGCAGCCGTTGCCGACGATGACGATCCGGGCCGGGGCGAGGTCCTGCTTGGCCACGGACTCCAGCAGGGCGTCGACTTCGGCGGGCCGGTTGCCCATGGTCACCACGGCTACGGCGATCCTCGGCTCGACCACGTCCACGTCCTCACCCCATCCGGCCGACGGCGGCCCCGCGCTCCGCGCGCGAGGTCCACCGTTCACCAAGATGTTGCCTCAGGGGCGCCAGTGCTCCCGACTTCGGTTTACTTTGCGGCGGCTTTGCTCCTGGTTTGTCGGCGTTTTCCCCGCCTGCTTCGCCTCTTCACGCCTGTTCTCGCCTCACGTCCCTATACGGCCCCGGACGCGCGCCCGCTCATTCGGTGCGCAGTGCGCCGACGGTGTCCCCCCTGGCCGCCCACCCGGCCGGCAGCAGCGCGCCCGCCACCGCGATGACCAGACCGCCGAGGGCGAGCAGGACGAGCTGGGGCGCGTGGTAGACGGCGATGTCCGACGGGGGCAGGGTCAGGCCGACCGCGTCACCCATCATGGGTGTGACGTACCGGTGCAGGGCGACCCCCACCGGGACCCCCGCCAGACCGGCGAGCAGCCCGATCCCGGCGACCGAGGTGACGACCATGGCCACGGTCTGGCGCGGGCTCATCCCCAGCGCCTTGAGGACGCCGAGGTCGTGGACGCGGTCGCGGGTGTCGAGGAGGACCGTGTTGAGGACGCCCAGGCCCGCCACCGCGACGAGCATCAGGGTGAGCGTGCCGATCAGCGCGTCCATGGTCATGATCACGTCGGACTCGTCCCCGGTGTCGGCCATGGCGACCGCGCCGGTCGGCTGGAGGGCGGTCCGGAGCGGGGCGAGGTAGTGCGCGAGGTTCGTACCCGGCTTCGTCCGCACCTCGTACCGGCCCGGTGTCGCGTCGAGTCCCAGGTCCGCGAGGGTCGAGGTACGGGTGAGGAGTTCCATGCCCTCGCCCTCGGTGAAGAACGCCTCGCCGACGATCCGTACCGAGGTGTGCTCCGAGGGGTGTTCCGAGGGGTGCCGTCCCTGGTCGGTCAGGTTCACCGTGTCGCCCACGTGGATTCCGGCGGCGTCGAGGAAGCGGCGGGTGACCACCGCCTGGCCCGGGCCGTCCAGCCAGTGGCCCGAGACCATCCGGGGGGCGGCCCAGGAGGCGTCGCCCTGGTACGCGACCACGGTCGTGGCGCCGGTGATCCCGGACGCGTCCACCTGCGCCTGGGCGATGCCGTAGAAGCGGGCGGTGCCGGGCTGGGCGCGGAGTACGGCGGCGACCCGGGCCGGGTCGGCCTTCGGCCGGTCCTGCCCACCGTCCGCGGGGACCGCCTGGGCCCCCGCCGGAGCCTGCGAACCGCCCGCCGCCACGGTCACCGAACCGGCCGAGTCGAGCATGCGGCCCGACTGGACCGCCCCTAGCGTCAGGGCGAGCCCGACCCCGAAGGTGACGGTGACCGCGCCGAAGGCGACCGCCGCGGCCGTCGTGGCCGAGCGCGCCGGGCGGGTGAACGGGTGCGCCAGCCCAAGCCCGACCGCACGCGGCACCGGCAGCCGTCCCGTCAGCCGCCGCACCGCACGCCCTCGTCCCGCGCGGGGCGTGCGTCCCACCGTGATCGCCTCCACGGTGCGCAGCCGGCCGGCGCGCAGCGCGGGCGGCAGCGCGGCGAGGGCCACCAGGGCGAGGGCGGCGGCGGGCACCGCGACGTCGATCCACACCGGGATCGACGCCGACGGCCCGTCGAAGGCCTCGCCGACGTCACCGAGCACCGGGACGGCCAGCAGATTGCCCAGCGCCAGCCCAAGTACGCAACCGACCCCCGCCGGGATCAGCGCCTGCCCGACGTAGGCACGCACCACCTGCCCCGGGGTGAAGCCGAGGGACTTGAGGATGCCGATCCGCCGGGTCGCGGCGCCCACCGCACCGCTCACCACGATGCCGATGACCAGCACCGACAGCAGCAGCCCAAGGACACCGAAGGCGGCCAGGAAGGGCACGAACGCCATCGCGTTGGCGGTCTCCCGCTGCCGGACGGTCAGATACGACTGCGCCCCGGTCATCGCGTCCTTCCCCGCCGCCGCGCCGATCGCGGCCCGGTCGGCGGCCACTTCGGCGTCCGTACCTGCGTGACGGAAGCGGTAGAGCATCTCGTACGAGGGCGCGCTGCCCGTCCCGGTCAGGGCCTCGGCCTGCGCGGGGGTCACCCAGGCGTCCGCGGTGCCGGTCACCGAGCGGGCGACGCCCACCACGGTCAGGGTCGGGCTGCCCGGTGCGTCGGGGATCTCCAGCCGGGCACCCGGGCTCAGCGGAACCGTGCCGACGGCCAGCACGATCTGGCCCGGGCGGGTGGCCCAGGTGCCCTCGGTGAGGGTGACCCGGTCGACCGGGCCTCCCGCGGCGGTCCGGCCGGCGACGGTCAGCGGCGGCAGGTCGACACCGGCGGGCAGCATGTCCGACGCGGAGACCGTGCGGGGGCGCGCGGAGAGGGTCGCGAAGGGGCCCGCCACGCCGGTCACCCCGGCCGCGTGCGCGGTGGCCGCGAGCCGCGCCGGCGTCACCTTCGTCCCGTCGAACCGTGCGGTCAGGTGGGCGCCGTCGCGCTGGGCGAAGGCGTGGTCGAAGGGCGCCCGGGACGCCAGGAGGAGCCCGGCGGCGAGGACGGAGGCCGTGACGGACATGAACGTGGTCATGATCAGCACGGCGGTCTGGACGCGGCGACGGCTCACTCCGGCGCGTACGACTCGGCCGAGGGCGCTCATCGGGACACCGTCGCGGGGGCGCTGTCGCGGACGATGCGGCCGTCGACCAGTTCTACGGTGCGGGTGGCGCAGGAGCGGGCCAGGCCCAGGTCGTGGGTGACAAGGACAATCGTCTGGCCTTCCGCGTTGAGGCCGGTCAGCAGCTCGCGGACGTCCTCGCCGGCGGCGGTGTCCAGCGCGCCCGTCGGCTCGTCGGCCAGCAGCAGGGCCGGACGGTTCATCAGGGCCCGCGCCACGGCGACCCGTTGCCGTTCACCGCCGGACAACCGGCCGGGGTAGGCGTCGGCGTGCCGGTCGATGCGCAGGTGCTCCAGCAGCCCGGCGGCACGTCTGCGGGCCTCGGCCCGGGGCAGGCCGGCCAGTTGGGCCGGGAGGAGCACGTTGTCGGTGACGGTCAGGTCGTCGAGGAGGTTGAAGAACTGGAAGACCATGCCGATCCGGGTCCGCCGGTAGTGCGCCGACCCGGCCTCGCTCAGTTCGTCCACCCGCAGGCCGGCGACCGTGACGCTGCCCGTGCTCGGCCGGTCGAGCCCGGCGATCAGGTTGAGCAGCGTCGACTTGCCGCTGCCGGACGGGCCGAGGACGGCGACCGCCTCTCCGGCGCACACGCTCAGGGTCACGTCGGCGATGGCCGGCGGGCCTTCGCCGTACGTTCTGGTGGCGTCCCGGATGTCGATGACGGGCCGGTTCGTTGTCATGGGGCCCGAAGGTAGGGGCCGGACGGTGCCGCGGTCGTCGGCCGCGACGGCGAACCCGGCTGCCGTTTCCGGATGACCCGGCGGGGGCGTCATCCTCGCGATGTAGGCGGGGGTTGTAGCGCCCTGTCGTGCCGTCCGCGTCGCGAGGGATGTGGGTGGGAGCGGGGGGTTGCCAGACTGGGCGCATGGCCGGGGCTGTGGGGGCGGGGATCGCGGGGATCGCAAGAATCACAAGGATCGCGGGGCGGTGGCGGTCGGGCGTCGCCGCGTCACTGGCCCGGCTTCCGCTGCCGGCCCCGGTGGCGTTGCTGGGGCGGGGCGCGTTGCCGCGCCCGTCCCGCTGGGCGTGGGTGGCCGACGGGATCCTCGCCGTCGTGCTCGCCGCGTGCACGGTGGGCAGTACGCAGCGGCAGGACCACGGCGCGTTTCCGGTTCTGCCGGATGCGCCCGTTCCTGCGGACCCGGGCACGATTCCGGTTCCTCCGGACCCGCCGGTTCCGCCGGACCCGCCGCCGGTGTCCGGTGGCGTACGGGGCGTCGAGCCGACGGCGGCCGTCTCGCCCGGCCTCCTGGTGCTGGCGGCCCTGACGGCGTTGCTTCTGGTGACGCGGAGGCGGTATCCGCTGGCCTCGTTCTGGGCGGTGACCGCCGTGAGCCTGGCGTTCGGCCGGCGCCTGGGCGGGGGCGACGCGACCGTGTACACCTTCCTCTCCTGTGTGGTCGCCGCCTACAGCGCCGCCGTGTACAGCCCGCACCGGGTGGGTGCCCTCGCCAGTGTGGTGCTCGGCGCCGGCCTGCTCGCCGCGTTCCACGACGAGACCTTCCCGCACCTCACACCTGGTCTGCTGCCGTTCCTCGCACTGCTCGGAGTCGGCTTCGGCGCCGGCGCGGTGCACACCTGGAAACAGCGCGTACGCGTCCTGCGGGAGGAGCAGCGGGCCGCCACCCGGCTGGCCGTGGAACGCGAACGCTCCCGTATCGCACGCGAATTGCACGACATCGTCACCCACAATGTGAGCGTGATGGTCATCCAGGCGGGCGCGGCCCGCAAGGTGATGGACGCCGCGCCGGACCGGGCCCGCGAGGCCCTCCTCGCCGTCGAGGCCGGCGGGCGCACCGCGATGACCGAACTGCGCCATGTCATGGGCCTGCTCACCATGGCGGACCCGGACGATCCCCCGGACCGGGTGTCGGACCCCGAACTGGCGCCGCAACCGGGCCTGGCGCAGTTGGATGCCCTCACCGTGCGCATGCGGGCGACGGGCGTCCCCGTCGAGCTGACGGTCACCGGCATCCCAGCGCCGCTGCCCGCCGGCGCCGACCTGGCCGCGTACCGGGTCGTGCAGGAGGCGCTGACCAACACGGTCAAGCACGCCGTCGGCGCCCGCGTCCGGATCGCCGTCGACCACACCCCGGACGCCGTCCACATCGAGGTGTCCGACACCGGAGGCACCCCCGCGGCACCGGCCGGCCCCGGCGGCGGCCGTGGCCTGACCGGACTGCGCGAACGCCTCGCCGTCTACGGAGGCACGTTGGAAGCGGGCGAACGTCCCACCGGCGGCTTCCGGGTCCGAGCGGTCGTACCCGCCGCCCCACCGGCCCAGGAGCTCTCATGACCCCACCGCCGCGCGTGGTGATCGCCGACGATCAGGCGCTGGTCCGTACGGGCTTCGGCATGATCCTGGCCGCGGACGGCGTCGACGTCGTAGCCGAGGCCGCCGACGGCGACGAAGCGATCGAAGCCGTCCACCGCACCCGCCCCGACCTGGTCCTGATGGACATCCGGATGCCCGGCACCGACGGCCTGGAAGCCACCCGGCGCATCCTGTCCGGTGCCCTGCTGGAGCCGCCCCGCGTCATCATGCTGACCACCTTCGACCTCGACCGCTACGTCTACGCCGCGCTCACCGCCGGCGCCAGCGGCTTCCTCCTCAAGGACGTCACCCCGGAACACCTGGTCGCCGCCGTCCGCCTCGCCCGGGGCGGCGACGCCCTGCTGGCCCCCACCATCACCCGCCGCCTCATCGAACGCTTCGTCTCCCACGACCCGGACTCCCCCACCCTCCACCGCGACCTGGCGCCCCTCACCCCCCGCGAACTCGAAGTCCTCCGCACCCTCGCCACCGGCCTGAGCAACGCCGAACTGGCCGCCCGCTTCCACCTCAGCGAGGCCACCGTGAAAACCCACGTGGCCCGCATCCTCGCCAAACTCCACCTACGCGACCGGGCCCAGGCGGTGGTCGTCGCCTACGAGACGGGGCTGATCGTGCCGGGAGCGGGCCGGGGGCAGGAGGCGTAGTAACGGCGAGGGGCAAGAGGCGTAGGTGACGACCGGCGTCGCATGGTCACCACCCCCGACCCCAGCCCCGGAGAAGGGCCCGTCCGCCCGGTCTCCGTCTCCCTCCATGAAGGCACCATCGCCGCTCTCAAGGCTCGCACCGGCAAGCGCGGCATGTCCGCCTACGTCGAAGCCCTCATCCAGCGCCAACTGGAACGCGATCGACTGCGCGAACTCATCGAAGACGCGGAGACCGAGCACGGACCGGTGGACCAGGCAGCGGTCGAGGCCAAGCGGGCGCTCCTGCGCGGTGACGCGGCCGGCTCGGTGGACGCGGCGTGAGCGGCACGCTCGTCCTGGACTGCGAAGGCCTGTCCAAGCTCGTACGCCGCACGCCCGAACTCACCGAGTGGCTGGCTGCGGCCGAAGCGGAGGACACCCGCCTCGTCACCAGCTCAGTAACCCTCGTCGAAGCCCGTGACCCGAAGACCGACCAGGCCCGCTTCGACTACGCCGTCTCCCGCGTCAACATCATCCCGCCCACCGAAGCCATCGCCCGCCATGCCGGCAAACTTCTCGCCACAGCCGGCCTCCACGGCCACAAGTACGCCATCGACGCGATCGTGGCCGCCACCGCGATGGCCTCACCCTCTCCCGTGACCATCCTGACGTCGGACCCCGAGGACCTCCGCATGCTGTGCGGCCCCGGCATCCGCGTAATCAAAATCTGACGACGCATCCCCGACCCGCTCGCGAGGCGGTGAAGAAACCGGGCGTGGCCAAAAGCACGCCGCTCTCACCGGTCGAGCCACCGTCAGCCCTTCCTCCACGGCACGCCGCGCGAGATGGACGGCCTCGGCCTGGCTGACCTGCACGAGTTCGGCAGGCGGCTGCGCGGAGCGAATCCAGTGCGACCACGCGGCCGCTTTCACCCAGGGGTCACGCAGCATCAGCAACGCCTGAGCACGGAGCCGTGAGCGATGCCCCTCCGCCCGGCGGTCGGCCCCGATGGCCAGTTCGGCCAGGAAGGGGCCGGGCAGCCGGGTACCGAGGAACTCGGGACGCCGCTCGGGCAATTGACGGACGTCGGCGGCCGAATACTGCCAGACCTCGGCATGGTAGCGGTTGGTGTACGACCGGACCGGGCGAATGACCCCGCCGCGCACCAACTGGTCGAATCGGTGCCTGCTGATCCCCGCAAGCTCGGCGGCCTCCGACGCATGCACCAGGCGGGTGAGCTCGGCGAGTTCACCGGGGCTCGCGCACCACCGGGCCACCTCGCCCGGTTTGACGCACAACTCGTCCCCGCTCCAACATGTACGGATCACACCGTTTTCGATCCCCAGAATGAACTCGCCCTTCCCCAGGCCGAGTTCCCGGCGCGCCACTTCGAGCGTGAGGCTTTTCACCGTCGTACCGGCCATGATGTTCCTCCCCCGTGTTCCCTGTCCTTTCACACTGTGACACGAGACACTGACAATCAGTGATCGAGAGATCATCGCGGGCGGCGAGGCCAGGCCGCACCGCCCGAGGACGTACGCCGCCGAAGTCCACCGGTTCCGGGTTCCGTGCGCGCCCTGCCTCCCCCGACCTGCCGATCGCCGCCATAGCGGAACTGAACCGGCGAACAGTCCTCCACACCTCGCGCACCCGGGTGACGCACGCCGCCGGGCCACGTCGGTCACCTGCGCCGCGAGGTGCTGGTAAGAACCGGCGGAGCCGCCCGAGTGCGGGAGAAGAGGACTGTCCAGGGTGTGGCGGGCCATGCGGCGGCGGGGAAGCACCGTATCCACGGTTCGGCATCGAGCACGGCTGCCGCCTTCTCCGGAAGAACGAGCGCGTCAGAGGGAATGGAGCAGTGCGAGTGTCTGCCTGAGCTCCTCCCTCAGCGCGCGTCCGGCCGCCTCGGCGTCTTGCTGCACAACGGCGTTCACCAGTACGGCGTGCCCCTCGTCGCCGTGGTTCGGATCGTCGGAGCGGAGGCTGAGCAGCTCGACCAGATCCAGCAGCCGTCGTTGCAGCACGGGGACGAACTCCGTGAACAAGCCGGTGAGCACCGGGTTGTGCGCCGCGGCGACCACGGCCTCGTGCAGGGCGATGTCGGCCTCGACGAACTCGGCGTTGCCGGCGTTCGCGGCGTCACGGCGCCTGGCCAGGGCCTCATGGAGGGCGACGATGTCCTCTTCGGTTCGGCGCTGCGCGGCCAACTGCGCCGCTTCCACCTCGACGAGCATCCTGACTTCGTAGACATCGGTGATGATCGCCTGGCGGAGCTGGGTGGACCAGTCCTCCTTCGGCTTGGTCGCGATGACGAAGACACCGGATCCCTGGCGCGCCTGCACCAGCCCGGCGCCGGCCAGTGCGCGGAGGGCCTCTCGGACGGTGGAGCGCCCCACGCCGAGGGCCTTGGCGAGGGAGGTCTCGCCGGGGAGCTTCGCCCCCACGGCCCACTCACCGCCGGTGATCTGCTCGCGCAGGTGTTCAGTGGCCTGCTCGACCAAGGGGGACGGCCGCAAGGCGCCTAGTGACATGTGAGGTTCACCTTCCCGCACCTCTCAGGTTGTCTGAGGAGCTGAGTTGTCGTTACTGTACCCCCATGCTGCTGCACGAGCTCCTTCTCCTCGGCTGCCGCTGCGGGGCCTGACCTGACCGGCACCCCGCAGCGGGGTGCCGGGCTGCGCCGGTCATTCGGATGGCCGACTGAAAGAAGTTCCGCACGATGGATTCCTCCTTCCAGAACACGGTGTTCCCCAGCCTGCGCACGCCCTCCGGTGACGTCCCGGTGGATGCTCCGCGCTGGAACCCCCAGCGTCCGAGCGCGATGCCGCATCACCGCTACCAGCCCGCGCACCAGCGAGTCGCCCTGCCACTGACCGACCGGACCTGGCCGTCGCGCCGGATCGAGCAGGCCCCGCTGTGGGTGCCGGTCGACCTGCGTGACGGCAACCAGGCGCTGGCCGAGCCGATGGACACCGAGCGCAAGCGTCGTATGTTCGACCTCCTGGTCACCATGGGCTTCAAGGAGATCGAGGTAGGTTACCCCTCCGCCAGCCAGACCGACTTCGACTTCGTACGCCACCTGGCCGAGAGCGGCGCCGTCCCCGAGGACGTCACCGTCTCCGTGTTCACCGCGGCCCGCAGGGATCTGATCGACCGGACCATCGCCTCCGTCGAAGGACTCCCCCGCACTCTCGTGCACCTCTACACCGCGACCGCGCCCACGTGGCGGAACGTGGTCCTCGGCCGCTCCCGTGCCGAAGTCCACGAGCTGATCCGGGGCGCGGCCACCCATGTGATGCGCCGTGCCGAGGAGCATCCGGGTGCCGACATCCGGTTCGAGTTCTCCCCGGAGGTCTTCAACCTCACGGAGCCGGACTTCGTCCTGGAGGTGTGCAACAGCCTGACCGAACTGTGGGAGGCGAGCCCGGACCGGCCGGTGGTCCACAACCTGCCGGCGACGGTGGAGATCGCCACTCCCAACGTGTACGCGGATCAGATCGAGTACATGGACCGCCATCTGGCGCGCCGTGAATCCGTGATCCTGTCGGTCCACCCGCACAACGACCGCGGCACCGGCGTCGCCTGTGCCGAACTCGCCGTCCTGGCGGGGGCGCAGCGGGTGGAGGGCTGCCTGTTCGGCAACGGTGAGCGCACCGGGAACGTCGACCTGGTGACCCTGGCTCTGAACCTGTACGCGCAGGGCGTGAACCCGATGATCGACTTCTCCGACATCGACGCGGTGCGCGAGGTGGTGGAGTACTGCAACCGGCTGCCGGTCCACCCCCGGCACCCCTACGGTGGCGACCTCGTGCACACGGCCTTCTCCGGCACCCACCAGGACGCCATCGCCAAGGGCATGGCCCACCACGCCAAGCAGGCCGCCGAGCAGGGCGTCCCCGCCGAGCAGGCGCCGTGGGCGGTGCCGTATCTGCCCATCGACCCGGGCGACATCGGCCGCACGTACGAGGAAGTCATCCGCATCAATTCCCAGTCCGGCAAGGGAGGCATCGCGCACCTCCTCCACACCCACCACAGCCTGGACCTGCCCCAGGCCATGCGCCCGGACTTCTCCCGCACGGTGCAGCAGGTCACCGACGCCACCGGCCAGGAGCTCACCCACAAGGAACTGTTCGAGCTCTTCCGCACCACCTACCTCGCCCCGGCCCTGGACGGCCCGGTCACCCTGGTCTCCTGGAACACCGAGGAAACCGCCCCCGGCAAGCACCGGTTCACCTGCACGCTGCGGACCGACGGGCAGGAGCGCCCCTGCCAGGGAACCGGCAACGGCCCGCTGTCCGCCCTCGCCGAAGCCCTCCGTACCGTCGGCATCACGATCGACATCCTCGGCTACACCGAGCACTCCACCGCCACGGGACCGGGCAGCCCCGCCGTCGCCTACGCCGAGTGCCGCGTGAACGACGTCACTTGCTGGGGTGCCGGCTGGGACACCTCCGTCCTGACCGCATCGGTCCACGCGGTCATGGCCGCCGTCAACCGCTCCGGGCGGACCTCCTCGTGAACGCCACCCCAGTACTGCGCGTGACGGACGCGGCTGTCGTCCGCGACGGCAACCCGATCCTGTGCGAGGTGTCGCTGACGGTACGAGCCGGCGAGCACTGGGCGCTGCTCGGCGCCAACGGGGCGGGCAAGAGCACGCTGCTCAGTCTTCTCGGGGCGCTCGCGCACCCCACCCGTGGCACCGTCGAGGTGCTGGGCCACAGGCTGGGGCGGGTCGACATGCGCCGGCTGCGTTCCTACGTCGGCCACGTCAATCCGCGGCACGATCTGCGTTCACCGCTCACGGTGCGGGACGTCGTACTGACGGGGCTGACCAACACCATCGAGCGCGTTCCCCGCTGGGAGCCGACACCCGAGCAGATCGCGACGGCCGACCGTCTGATCGGCCTGCTCGGCCTCGGCGAGCGCCACGGGGCGCGGTGGCCGACGTTGTCGCAGGGGGAACGGGGCCGCGCGCTCATCGCCCGTGCGCTGATGCCCAGTCCGCGACTCCTGCTGCTCGACGAGCCCGCGACCGGTCTGGACGTCGCCGGCCGGGAACAGCTCATCGAGCGGCTCGACACGCTGCAGCACACCTACACGGAACTCGCGTCCGTCCTGGTCACCCACCATCTGGAGGAACTTCCTCCCGGGACGACCCATGTGATGCTGCTACGTGACGGGCGCTGTCTGGCCTCGGGCCCCGCGGACGAGGTCCTCACCAGCGACCAGGTCAGCAAGTGCTTCGACCATCCCATCCGCCTCACTCGCGCGGAAGGGCGGTGGAGCGTGAGGGCGAACCGCCCGGTCGGACCACGAGCCGGCTGAGGTGGTGGCCGCGCAACAAGAAACCCCAGGTCATAATCATGACCTGGGGTTCACCATGGAGCCGCTTTCGGGATTCGAACCCGAGACCTACGCATTACGAGTGCGTTGCTCTGGCCATCTGAGCTAAAGCGGCGTGTCGTGCGCACCATGGTGCGATCAGCAACGTCGGTAAGTCTACACAGTTTCGGGGGGTGCTTCGTACACGCCCCGGGACGGGGGGCTCCGGGGCGTGCGGTGTGGCCGGGAGCTGGGGTTATGTGCAGCGCTTGGCGGGGGCGGGGGGTGTGCCGCGCAGGAGGTAGGTGTTGATCGCGGAGTCGATGCAGGCGCTGCCCCGGCCGTAGGCGGTGTGGCCGTCGCCGACGAAGGTGAGGAGGCGGGCCGAGGAGAGCTGGTGGGCGAGGGACCGGGCCCAGGGGTAGGGGGTGGCCGGGTCGCGGGTGGTGCCGACCACGACGATCGGGGCGGCGCCCTCGGCCTGGATGCGGTGGGGCTCGCCGGTGGGCTTCACCGGCCAGTACGCGCAGTTCAGGGAGGCCCAGGCGAGGCCGTCGCCGAAGACCGGGGAGGCCTTCTCGAAGGCGGGGAGGGCCTTCTCGACCTGCTCGGGGCTGGCGAACGCGGACGGGAGGTCCAGGCAGTTCACGGCGGCGTTGGCGAACATCAGGTTCGTGTAGCGGCCGTCGGGGTCGCGTTCGTAGTAGCTGTCGGAGAGGGCCAGCAGGCCCGCGCCGTCGTTTTTCTTCATCGCCGAGGCCAGGGCCGCGCGCAGTTGCGGCCAGGTCTCCTGGTCGTACATCGCGGCGATCACCCCGGTCGTGGCGAGGGCCTCGCCGAGCTTGCGGCCGCTCGTGTCGCCGGCGGGGATGGGGTGGGCGTCGAGTTTCCGAAAGAAGGCCTTGAGGTTGTGACCGACCTGGGTGGGGGGCGTGCCCTTGTGGCCGAGCGGGCAGTCGCTGTGCCGTACGCAGTCCTTCGCGAAGGCCTGGAACGCCGTCTCGAAGCCCGCGGTCTGGTCCAGGTTCATGCGGCGCGCCGAGAGGGAGGGGTCCATCGCGCCGTCCAGGACCACCCGGCCCACGCGCTTGGGGAACAGGCCGGCGTAGGTCGCCCCGAGGAACGTCCCGTACGACGCCCCCACGTAGTTCAGCTTCGGGTCGCCCAGTACGGCCCGCAGGATGTCCATGTCCCGGGCCGCCTCCACCGTGGAGACATGGCGGAGCAGCCGGGGGTCGTGCGCCCCGCAGCCGCCGGAGAACTTCTTGTACGCGTTGACCAGCGCGTTCGTCTCCTTCTGGTCGTCGGGGGTGGAGTCCGTCTGGGTGAATGCGTCCATCTGCCGAGCGCTGAGGCATTCGATCGGCTCGCTGCGGGCGACACCTCGCGGGTCCATCGCGACCATGTCGTAGCGGGCGCGGACCTGGGCCGGGTAGCCGATGCCGGCGTACTGCTGCAGATAGCCGATCGCCGAGCCGCCCGGCCCGCCCGGGTTGACCATGAGCGAGCCGATGGGCTTGCCCTTGCCGGTGGCCTTCTTGCGCGCGACGGCGAGCCGGACGTCTCCCGCACCGGGCTTGTCGTAGTCCAGCGGGGCCTTCATCGTGGCGCACTGGAAGCCGGGGACACCGCAGCTGCGCCAGGTCAGTCTCTGCGTGTAGTACGACGTGAGCCCGGACGGGGTGGCACTCGGCAGCGCGGCGAGCGCCGCCTCGGCCGCGCCGTCCGCCGCCCGCGTCGTGCTCGTCGCGCTCGTCGCGCTCCCGGAGGAGCAGGCGGAGACGAGCAGCGCGGCGGCCGCGAGCAGGGGTACGGCCGCCCTGCCGGGGCGGGGCCGGACGGGAGGGGTGGCCCGGGGGGCTCTGGAGGCCCCGGGGGTCTCGGTGGTTCGGGCGGTCGGGCGGAGAATTCGCCTGAGGTGCATCAGGCGAGCGTAACGCTGTGCCATGGATCGGATGCCCTACGTGTGCGCCGTGCCTCTTACGGGTGATGCCGTCAACCTGTGCGCGACTGTGTGCCGGTCACCCCGCTCTCAGCGCCATCGTCATCGCCTCCACCGCCAGCAGCGGCGCCACATTGCGGTCGAGTGCCTCGCGGCAGGCGGCGACCGCCTCGATGCGGCGGAGGGTGGATTCCGGGGAGCTGCCCCGGGCGAGCCGGTCCAGGGCGTCCTCGGCGTCCCCGTTGGCGATCGCCACGCGGGAGCCGAGCTGGAGGGCGAGGACGTCGCGGTAGAAGGCGGTGAGGTCGCCCAGCGCGACGTCCAGGCTGTCGCGCTGGGTCCGCGTCCTGCGCCGCTTCTGCATGTCCTCCAGGTCCTTCATCACGCCCGCCGTACCGCGCGGCAGCCGCCCGCCCTGGGCGGCGCCGAGAGCCGCCTTCAGCTCCTCGGCCTCCTTGCCGTCCATTTCCTCGGCGAGCTGCTTGGCGTCCTCCGCCGCCGCGTCCACCAGCTCCTGCGCGGCCTTGAGGCAGGCACCGACCTCGTCGAGCCGCAGCGGCAGCTTCAGCACGGCGGCACGGCGCTCGCGGGCGGCGGGGTCGGTGGCCAGGCGGCGGGCCCGGTCGACGTGACCCTGGGTGGCGCGGGACGCGGCGGCGGCCACGCCGGGTTCGACGCCCTCGCGTCGGACGAGCATGTCGGCGACGGCGTCGACCGAGGGCGTGCGCAGGGTGAGGTGGCGGCAGCGGGAGCGAATGGTGGGCAGGACGTCCTCGATCGAGGGGGCGCACAGCAGCCAGACCGTACGGGGGGCGGGCTCCTCCACGGCCTTGAGGACGGCGTTGGCCGACTTCTCGTTCAGCCGCTCGGCGTCCTCGACGAGGATGATCTGCCAGCGGCCGTTCGCCGGTGCGGTGTACGACTTGCGGACCGTGTCCCGCATGTCCTTCACCAGGATCTCGGCGCCGACCGCGGCGATCGTGTTGACGTCGGCATGGGTGCCGACGAGCGCGGTGTGGCAGCCGTCGCAGAAGCCGCAGCCGGGGGTTCCGCCGAGGGCGCGGTCGGGGCTCACGCACTGCAGCGCGGCGGCGAAGGCCCGCGCCGTCTGGTTCCGGCCCGCGCCGGGCGGTCCCGTGAACAGCCAGGCGTGCGTCATCCGCGACGCCTCCGGCGGGGGCGCGCCGGCGGCGGCCGCGGTGACGAGGGCGTCGGCGTCCCGGGCGGCGGCCTCGAGCACCGCGCTCACCTTCTCCTGCCCGACGAGGTCGTCCCACACGGTCATGGGTCACGCCGCCCTTTCCGTCACGTTCACGTTGCGTAGTCCATTGTGCGGGGCGGCACTGACAACGGCCCAGGGACCGCCGACGGCCCAGGTGAGGGAGCCGCTCAGCGCCCCCGGCCCCGCCGGCGCCCCCGCCCCTCGTCGGGGTCCTCGTCCTCCCGGTGCGGTCCGAGCAGTTCGTCCGCCAGCGACGGCAGGTCGTCCAGCGGGGTCTCCTCGGCCCAGTCGGGCCGCTCCCGCCGCCGGGGCACCCCGTCCTCGTCGACCTGCGGCAGCTCCCGGGTCCGGTCGCCGGAGCCGTCGGGGTCCGCGGCAGCCCGCTCGTCGCGGAAGAATCCCTTCGGCATCCGGTCCGCGGGATCCGTGTTCCGCACCGGCGGCAGCACGGCCGTCTCGTCCGCCCGGTCCGGAGTCACCGGGGGCAGTACGGCGGTCTCGTCGGCCGCACCGGACGGCACCGGCGGCAGAACCGCCGTCTCGTCCGCCGCGGAGGGCGCCGGCGGCTGCGGCAGTTCCGCCGTCACCTCGGAGTCGGCGTCCCGGTCCCGGCCCCTGTCCCTGTCCCTGACGGGCCGCAGCACGGCCGTCTCCTCCACCGGACCACCCGACGCGTTCTTCGGCGTCACGACGGGCGTCGGCACGGTCAGCGCCTCCGGCGGCGCCGCGGCGGCGTCGGGCACCACCGGGCGCGGACCGGCCTGCGCCTCGGCCATGGCCCGCTCGGCCGCCCTGCGGGCCTCCTCGGCACGCAGCAGCGCCTCCTCGGCCTTCCGCTGCTTCTCCAGGCGCCGCGCCTCGGCCTCGGCCTGCAGCCGGGCCTGCTCCTCGGCCTCCTTGCGCCGCCGCTCCTCCTCGACCTTGCGCCGGGCCTCCTCCTCGGCGCGGGCCTTCTCCTCGGCGAGCAGCCGCTGCCGCTCCTCCTCTGCCCGGCGCCGCGCTTCCTCGGCCCGCTGCCGGGCCTCCTCCGCCTGCCGTTCGGCCTCCCGGCGCTGCGCCTCCTCCAGCTCGCGCCGCTTGCGCTCCTCCTCCTCGGCACGCAGCTTGGCGAGCTGTTCCTGGCGCTCGCGCTCCAGGCGCTCCTCCTCGGCCTTGCGGGCGGCCTCCTCCTCGGCCTTGCGGCGGGCCTCCTCCTCGGCCTTCTTCCGCGCCTCCTCCTGCGCCTTGATCTCCGCTTCGGACAGCGGCAGCACGGTGTCGAGCCGGTGCCGGACCACGGTCGTGACGGCCTCGGGCTCCTGACCGGCGTCGACGACCAGGTAGCGGCCGGGGTCGGACGCGGCGAGCGCGAGGAAACCGGCCCGCACGCGCGCGTGGAACTCGGCGGGCTCCGACTCCAGCCGGTCCGGGGCCTCGGTGAACCGCTCCCGGGCGGTCTCCGGCGAGACGTCGAGCAGGACGGTGAGGTGCGGTACGAGGCCGTTGGTCGCCCAGCGGTTGATGCGGGCGATCTCGGTCGGGGACAGGTCGCGGCCCGCCCCCTGGTAGGCCACCGACGAGTCGATGTACCGGTCGGAGATGACGACGGCCCCGCGCTCCAGGGCGGGCCGTACGACGGTGTCGATGTGCTCCGCGCGGTCGGCGGCGTACAGCAGCGCCTCCGCCCGGTGCGACAGGCCCGCCGACGACACGTCCAGCAGGATGGAGCGCAGCCGCTTGCCCACCGGGGTCGCCCCGGGCTCACGCGTGAGCACGACCTCGTGGCCCTTGGCCCGGATCCACTCGGCGAGCGCCTCGGCCTGGGTGGACTTGCCGGCGCCGTCGCCGCCCTCCAGGGCGATGAAGAAGCCGTTGCCCGCCGGGGCGGTGGCGGGGTCGTCGCCGCCGAGCAGCGCGTCCCGCAGGTCGTGCCGCAGCGGCACTCCGGAGCGGTCGTCGGCCTTGGCCAGCACCAGCGCGGCCACCGGCAGCAGCAGCGCGCCGACCAGCATCAGCGTGAACGCGGCGCCGCCGTGCGCGAACACGAACTTGCCGTTCTCCAGACGGTGCGGGCCGATCAGCGCCGCCACCAGGGGCGCGATCAGCGCGCCGAGCGCCACGAAGACCCGTACGACCGCGTGCAGGTGTTCGGTCGTACGCGGCCGGCGGTACTCCTCGGTCTCCTGGTCGAGAAGGGTGTGCCCGGTGTTGGCGGCGACGCCCGCGCCGACGCCGGCCAGCGCGGAGATCAGCAGCACGCTGGTGACGTCCGGGACGAGACCGGCGGCCAGCAGCGCGATGCCGGTGAAGGCGATCGCCAGCGCCAGCATCCGGCGGCGGGAGAGCGAGGGCAGCAGGGAGGGCGCCGTGCGGATGCCGACGACGACTCCGCCGGTCAGCGCGAGCACCAGCAGCCCGTACAGCACCGGGCCGCCGCCCAGGTCCTTGGCGTGCAGCACGGCCACGGCCACGGCGGCGGAGATCGCTCCGGCGACGGCGGCGCAGGCCAGGACGAGCAGCGGCAGCGCGCTCGTGCGCCCCTTGTCGACGCCCGTGCCGGTCTTGGGGCGGCGCAGCCCCTCGAGCGGGGACCGCGCGCGGGGGGTGCGTGTGGCGGGCAGTTCCAGGGCGGTCAGCACGGACAGGGAGGCGGCGAACAGCCCGGCCGCCACATACGACCCGAGGGCCGCCTGGTGCTGGGCGAACCAGGCGATCCCGGCGCCCAGCAGATTGTTGAACAGCGAGGCGACGACCAGGGCGACGGCGGCCAGGGGGATCGCGACGAAGCCGGTGCGCAGCGACAGGCGGCGCAGGGCGTCCATGTGGTCCGGCAGCGGCCGTACCGTCGCGCCCTCGGGGGGCGGGGCGGGCAGCAGCGCGGGGGCCGCGCTCTCCCGGCACACGGTCCAGAACCGCTCGGCGACCCCGGTGACGAAGGCGGTGACCAGCAGGGCTGCCAGCGCGTTGGCCGGGGTCCAGTCGATCCACAGCGGGGCGACGATCAGCAGCGCGGCGCGCAGCCCGTCGGCGCCGGCCATGGTCCAGCGGCGGTCGAGCGGGCCCTCCTGGGAGGTCAGCGACGTGAGCGGTCCCAGGAGGACGGCTCCGAAGAGGAGGGTCGCCAGGATCCGCGCCGCGAAGACGGTCGCCACTGCGAACGCCACGCCGCGGTAGCCACCGCCGAACGAGCCTTCGGCGATCGCCGCCTGAAGGGCCAGGACGACCAGTACGAGGAGCGCGAGGGTGTCACCGACACCGCTCACGAGCTGTGCGCTCCACAACCGCCTCAGCTGGGGCCGGCGCAGCAGCGCACGGACCGCGCGCTCACGGGAGTCCGCCACGAGGGTGTCGTCGGGGGCCGGGTTGAGGGCCGTAGGCTGCTCGGCTCGCGTCATGCGTTCAGCCTATCGGCAGCGACTGACAGCCCGACGTGACCGTCCGGACGTGCGCACGCCCCGACACCAAAGTGATGCCGGGGCGTTCTTTTCGCGAAGCGTTCGTGCGGGTTGTGTGACCTCAGTCCTCCGTCGCCTCGGCAGCCGCCGTCTTGGAAGCCGCCTTGGAAGCGGTCACCTTCTTCGCGGTGGTCGTCTTGGCGGTGGTCTTCTTCGCGGCCGTGGTCGTCTTCTTGGCGGCCGTCTTCTTGGCCGCGGTCTTCTTCGCCGGGGCGGTCTTCTTCGCGGGCGCCTTCTTCGCCGTCTTCTTGGCGGGCCCCTTGGCCCGCTTCTCGGCGAGCAGCTCGAAGCCGCGCTCCGGGGTGATCGTCTCGACGCTGTCGCCGGAGCGCAGGGTCGCGTTGGTCTCCCCGTCGGTGACGTACGGCCCGAAGCGGCCGTCCTTGACCACGACCGGCTTGTTGCTGACCGGGTCCTCGCCCAGCTCCTTCAGCGGCGGCTTGGCGGCGGCGCGACCGCGCTGCTTGGGCTGGGCGTAGATCGCCAGCGCCTCCTCCAGCGTGATCGTGAAGAGCTGGTCCTCGGCCTGGAGGGAACGCGAGTCCGTGCCCTTCTTCAGGTAGGGCCCGTAGCGGCCGTTCTGCGCGGTGATCTCCACGCCCTCCGCGTCCGCGCCGACGACACGCGGCAGCGACATCAGCTTCAGGGCGTCCTGAAGCGTGACCGTGTCCAGTGACATCGACTTGAACAGCGAGGCCGTACGCGGCTTGACGGCGTTCTTGCCGGTCTTCGGGGTGCCCTCGGGGAGCACCTCGGTGACGTACGGGCCGTAGCGGCCGTCCTTGGCGATGATCTGGTGGCCGGTCTCCGGGTCGGCGCCCAGCTCGAAGTCGCCGCTCGGCTTGGCGAGCAGCTCCTCCGCGAGCTCGACGGACAGCTCGTCCGGCGCCAGGTCGTCCGGGATGTCCGCGCGCTGGTGCTGCTCGGTGTCCTTCTCGCCGCGCTCGATGTACGGGCCGTACCGGCCGACCCGCAGCACGATGTCGTTGCCCACGGGGAACGACGACACCTCGCGCGCGTCGATCGCGCCCAGGTCGGTCACCAGCTCCTTGAGGCCGCCGAGGTGGTCCCCGTCGCCGTTGCCGGCGTCGGCCGCGGCGCCCGTGACCCCCGCGGCGAAGCCGCTGTCGGGCACTGTCTCGCCGAAGTAGAACCGCTTCAGCCACGGCACGGCCTGTGCCTCGCCGCGCGCGATGCGGTCGAGGTCGTCCTCCATCTTGGCGGTGAAGTCGTAGTCGACGAGCCGCCCGAAGTGCTTCTCCAGGAGGTTGACCACGGCGAAGGACAGGAAGGACGGCACGAGGGCCGTGCCCTTCTTGAAGACGTAGCCGCGGTCGAGGATCGTGCCGATGATCGACGCGTACGTCGACGGGCGGCCGATCTCGCGCTCTTCCAGCTCCTTGACCAGCGAGGCCTCGGTGTAGCGGGCCGGGGGCTTGGTGGCGTGCCCGTCGACCGTGATCTCCTCGGCGCTCAGCGCGTCGCCCTCGGCGACCTGCGGCAGGCGGCGCTCGCGGTCGTCGAGCTCGGCGTTCGGGTCGTCGGCGCCCTCGACGTAGGCCTTCAGGAAGCCGTGGAAGGTGATCGTCTTGCCGGACGCGCTGAATTCGACGTCGCGGCCGTCGGCGGCGGTGCCGCCGATCTTCACGGTCACGCTGTTGCCGGTGGCGTCCTTCATCTGGGAGGCGACGGTCCGCTTCCAGATCAGCTCGTACAGCTTGAACTGGTCGCCGGTCAGACCGGTCTCGGCGGGGGTGCGGAAACGATCACCCGAGGGGCGGATCGCCTCGTGCGCCTCCTGCGCGTTCTTGACCTTGCCGGCGTACGTGCGGGGCGTGTCCGGCAGGTACTGGGCGCCGTACAGCTGCGTGACCTGGGCGCGGGCGGCGGAGACCGCCGTGTCGCTCAGGGTCGTGGAGTCCGTACGCATGTACGTGATGTAGCCGTTCTCGTACAGCTTCTGAGCGACCTGCATGGTCGCCTTCGCGCCGAAGCCGAGCTTGCGGCTGGCCTCCTGCTGGAGCGTCGTCGTACGGAACGGGGCGTACGGCGAGCGGCGGTACGGCTTGGACTCGACGGACCGCACCGAGAAGCGGGTGTTCTCCAGGGCGGCGGCGAGGGCGCGGGCGTTCGCCTCGTCGAGGTGGAGGGTGTTCGCGCTCTTGAGCTGTCCCAGGGAGTCGAAGTCGCGGCCCTGCGCGACCCGCCTGCCGTCGACGGTCTGGAGGCGGGCGACCAGCGACGACGGGTCCGAGGGGTCCCCCGCGCGGCCGGTCGCGAAGGTGCCCGTCAGGTCCCAGTACTCAGCGGAACGGAAAGCGATGCGCTCGCGTTCCCGCTCCACGACGAGGCGGGTGGCGACGGACTGGACACGGCCCGCCGACAGACGCGGCATGACCTTCTTCCACAGCACCGGCGAGACCTCGTAGCCGTAGAGGCGGTCGAGGATGCGGCGGGTCTCCTGGGCGTCGACCATGCGCTGGTTGAGGTCGCGCGGGTTGGCGACGGCCTCGCGGATCGCGTCCTTGGTGATCTCGTGGAACACCATCCGCTTGACCGGGACCTTGGGCTTCAGGACCTCCAGGAGGTGCCACGCGATGGCCTCGCCCTCGCGGTCCTCATCGGTGGCCAGGAAGAGTTCGTCGGAGTCCTTCAGCAGGTCCTTGAGCTTCTTGACCTGGGCCTTCTTGTCGGCGTTGACGACATAGATCGGCTCGAAGTCGTGTTCTACGTCCACACCGAGGCGGCGGACCTCGCCGGTGTACTTCTCCGGCACCTCCGCGGCGCCGTTGGGGAGGTCGCGGATGTGCCCGACGCTCGCTTCGACGACGTAGCCGGGGCCGAGGTAGCCCTTGATCGTCTTCGCCTTGGCAGGCGACTCGACGATGACGAGTCGGCGGCCGCCCTGTGCGGTCTCGCTGGTCGGGGACAACTTCGCTCTTCTCTCCGGTCGACGCTGGGGCCTCCCGGCCTTGGTCCCGGGGGCGTGGCGTTGCTGTGTGGCTCACTCTTGTGACGCTGCGGAGTGTGACGGTACATCCCGCCCCCGTGTCAAACGGGAAAAGCCCACAACGGCCACTCGAACGGTAACCCGACTACCGCCCTTCCTGCCGCCCGGAGTCCTCAGCCGACCGTCCGCCCCTGTCCGGAGCGTGACGCTCCCCTTACCGGGACGACATGACGCGGGCCGCCTTCAGAGGCGGGTCAGGCAGTACGTTCCGAGGCCCAGCGCGATCACTGCGGCGAGGCCCGCGAGGGTCGCGGATGCGACCTGACTCACACCGAGGGCGACCGGCTCGCCGCGCCGGACCCGAGTGACGGTCCACACCAGCAGTGCGGCTCCGAACAGGGCGAACGCCACTCCCGCGAAGATCGCCGGTCCGCTCTCCATGACCCCGTGCGCCCCTTGTCTGCCGTCTGCGAGTGCCCCAGCGCGGGGAGAGTGACACATCCGGGCGGCGGGCGGGCGAACCCGAGGTGAACACCGGGCCGACAACACTCCGCGCGCTCCTTCGCGCCCCTCGGGAGGGCCGTTGGAGCACCGGTATTTTTCCGGTCGAATTCTTGTCGTGGACGTGCCCCGGGAGCGCGAGAATCCCGCTCCCGCGCTTCTTGGCCGGTTTCCGACGGCCGCGGCCCAAGGCTCCGGGGCGGGCGGTGGGCCAGGCTGGGGCTTCCGGCGACGATGGGTGGGGGAGACAGCCCTGACCGGGCGGTCCGGCCCTGCGGGGCGCGGCCCGCGTGCCGGGTGGGACGGCCTGTGGCGGCCGGCGACGTGACCCGGCGCACCCGCGTCCGGGCCGGGGAGACCTCGGCGGTACATCTCGGGTGCTGCGGTCCCGGGGCGGGTGGGTCGGGCTCGGGATTCCGGCAGCGATGGGCGGAGGGAGACAGCCCTGGGGGCGGCCCGTGTACCGGGTGGGGCGGACTGCGGTGGGCTCGGCGGGGCATCCCAGGTTCTGCGGTCCCGGCCCAGGTCGGCCCGGGCCGCCCCGGCGCGGCGGGGCGGTCCCGGCCCAGGTCGGCCCGGGCCGCCCCGGCGCGGCGGCGTCGAGCGGGGCAGCCCCCGGAGCCCCGGTCAGCCCACCCACGCTCGACCGGGCCGGGCTCAGCCCGGCTCCATGGCCCCTGCGACCCGACGAGCATCGGCCCGGTGAGCCCCGCGACCCCGGCCCGGCCTCCAGCCCTGCCGGCCCAGGCCCTGGCCTGCCCTCGGCTGCCTCAGCCCGGATCCCAAGGCCTCACAGCCTCGGCCCGACGACCTGGCCCTGCGGCTTCAAGCTGACCGTCCCAGCCCGGCACGGCCCCGCCCCCGACCTCAGCCCGCCGGCTCCAGGAACCCCTGCTCGACCAGCAGCCGGATCTGCGCCGGTGTGCGGTCGCGCAGGACCACGGGGTCCTCGCCCATCAGCTGGGCGATGGCGTCCAGGATGCGGCCGGCGCTGAGCGTGCCGTCGCAGACGCCCGCGAAACCGGCGCCGACCGTGTCCACCTTGGTGGCGCGGCGCATCCCGCGGTGCTGGCGCAGCACCACGTGCTCCGGGTCCTCGGCGCCGGGCAGCCCGACCTGCTCCTGAACCACCTCCGCGGCGAGCTTGAAGTGCCCGGCGAGCAGCGCCGCGTCGTCATGTTCCCGCAGGTAGTCGAGGCGTTCGAAGTGGGCCCGGACCGTGGCTCCGAGCGGCTGTTCGATCGAGTGCGGCCACTCCTCCACGGTGACCGAGGGCTCGGCGGCCCCGGTCCTGCGCAGCGTGATCCAGCCGAAGCCCACCCCCTTGACCTTGCGCGCCTCGAACTCCTCCAGCCAGGCGTCGTACCGCGCCTGGTACTCGGCCGGGCCGGACCGGTGGTCACCGGCGTCCCTCAGCCACAGCTCGGCGTACTGCGTGACGTCCTGCACCTCGCGCTGCACGATCCACGCATCGCACCCGCGCGGCACCCACGACCTGAGCCTGTCCTGCCAGTCCTCCCCTTCCACGTGCTGCCAGTTGGCGAGGAACTGCGCGAACCCGCCCTCGTTCAGCCGCTCCCCCGCTCCTTGAACGAGCGAGCGGCACAGATCGTCCCCGCCCATCCCGCCGTCGCGGTACGTCAGCCGGGCGCCCGGCGAGATCACGAAGGGCGGGTTGGACACGATCAGGTCGTACCTCTCCCCCTCCTTGACGGGCTCGAACAGCGAGCCCTGGCGCAGATCGGCGGCGGGGGCGCCGGACAGTGCGAGGGTCAGCGCGGTGATGTGCAGCGCGCGCGGGTTGAGGTCGGTCGCCGTCACGCGCGTGGCGTGCCGGCCGGCGTGCAGCGCCTGGATGCCGGAGCCGGTGCCGAGGTCGAGCGCCGCGCCGACGGGTGTGCGGACGGTGATGCCCGCGAGGGTGGTGGACGCGCCGCCGACACCGAGGACGACGCTTTCGTCGCGGCTGCCGATGCCCCTCGCGCCGCCGACCGCGCACCCGAGGTCGGACACGATGAACCAGTCCTCGCCGCCGGGCCCGCCGTACGGCCGTACGTCGACGGTCGCGGCGACGTCGCTCCCGGCGGCACCGCCCGGGCGCACCAGCCAGCCGCTCTCCAGACACTCTTCGACGGGCAGCACGCCCGCCACGCGCGCGTGCGGTACCGGCTGCTGCAGCAGGAACAGCCGTACGAGCGCTTCCAGGGGCGTGTCGCCGCGGGTCGCCCTGAGCGCGGGCACGGTCTCGCTGCGGGCCAGCGCCGCGTACGCGGGCGCGCCGAGCAGTTCGAGCAGCCCGTCGGCGGTGAAGGAGGCGCTGAGCAGGGCGTCGCGCAGCCGGGCGGCGACGTCGGGGCGGTCGGCGGACGGCGGGGAGGGCACAGTGGCGTTACTCACGCCCCCCATTGTGACCCGCGGGCCGGGCTCAGCCGGAGGTCGCCGGAGCCGAGGCCGAGGAGGACACCTTCTTGCAGCTCGCCTGCTTGGCGATGGCGTCCTTGACGTCGCCCTGCTCCAGGTTCTGCAGCGCGGCGGTGCCGCTCTGGCTCTGCTTCTGCAGATCCGTCATCTGGGTGGCGATGTCGTGCAGCCCGGTGGCGAACTTGCCCTGGTTCTTCGTGTCCAGCGCGTCGACCTTCTTCTTCAGGTCGGCGTAGGCCGAGGAGAGGTCGCCCAGGTTCTTGACGGCGTCCTGCTGCCGCTTGGCGCCCCCGTCGACCCCGGGAGGCGCCCCGGCGCCGCTGATGGCCCCGGCGAGCGCCTTGTAGCCGTCGGACATGTCCTGGAAGGCCTGGGAGTCGGTCTTCTGGATGGTCGCCGGCGGGTTGGACGTGTCCGAGGCGGTCTTCGTGATGGCGGCGTTGGCGGCCTTGATCTTGGCGTCCTGCGCCGGCACCGCGTCGCAGACCTGCTTGGCCCAGGCGTCCAGCTTGGGGTTGCCCTTGTCGCCGCCGCTACTGCATCCCGTCAACGCCACTGCCAGTACCGCACCGCCGGACAGCGCGGCCGCGAGCTTCTTGTTCACCGGTTTGGTCCCTTCCATGGCTCTCGGCCCCCGGAATCTACACGGCGGACGGCGGACGCCCCAGTAATAACATCCGCTAAGACCGTATTGGCACTGTTTGAACCATGAGAGAAGGCTCACGGTGAGGCGGCGCACACACGTGAAAGCGGGCGGACGGCGCGCCAACACGCGCCCTCCGCCCGCCCCTTGACCAGGGCATCCGTAAGACGGCCTACGAAACCACCGCAGGGTCAGCCGGCTTCGACACCCGTTCCGCGTTTCCCTCCTCGTCCCCCACCGCGATGCCGCGCCGCTTGGAGACGTACACCGAGCCGGCGATCACAAGGAACGCGAGGACCGCGATCGCGATCCGTACGCCGATGTTCTTGTCCGCTCCGTAGGAGAACTTGATCACCGCGGGCGCGATGAGCAGCGACACCAGGTTCATGACCTTCAGCAAGGGGTTGATCGCGGGACCGGCGGTGTCCTTGAAGGGGTCGCCGACCGTGTCCCCGATCACCGTTGCCGCGTGGGCCTCGCTGCCCTTGCCGCCGTGGTGGCCGTCCTCCACGAGCTTCTTGGCGTTGTCCCAGGCACCGCCGGAGTTGGCGAGGAACACCGCCATCAGCGTGCCCGCGCCGATCGCGCCCGCCAGGTACGAGCCGAGCGCACCGACGCCGAGCGTGAACCCGATGAAGATCGGCGCCATGACGGCGAGCAGACCAGGCGTGGTGAGTTCCCGCAGGGCGTCCTTGGTGCAGATGTCGACGACCTTGCCGTACTCCGGCTTCTCGCTGAAGTCCATGATCCCGGGGTGCTCGCGGAACTGCCGCCGCACCTCGTACACCACGGAACCCGCCGACCGCGACACCGCGTTGATCGCCAGCCCCGAGAAGAGGAAGACGACCGCCGCGCCCGCGATCAGGCCGACGAGGTTGTTGGGCTGCGAGATGTCCATGATCAGGCTCATCGGCGCGCCCGGCCCGGACAGCTTCGCACCGACGTCCTGCGCGCCGGTGGTGATGGCGTCGCGGTACGACCCGAACAGCGCCGACGCCGCCAGCACGGCGGTGGCGATGGCGATGCCCTTGGTGATGGCCTTGGTGGTGTTGCCGACCGCGTCCAGGTTGGTGAGCACCTGCGCGCCCGCGCCTTCGACGTCACCGGACATCTCGGCGATGCCCTGCGCGTTGTCGGAGACCGGACCGAAGGTGTCCATGGCGACGATCACGCCGACCGTGGTGAGCAGGCCGGTGCCGGCCAGGGCCACCGCGAACAGGGCCAGCATGATCGACGTACCGCCGAGCAGGAACGCCCCGTACACGCCGAGACCGATCAACAGGGCGGTGTAGACAGCCGATTCGAGACCGACCGAGATGCCGGAGAGGACAACGGTGGCCGGGCCCGTGAGGGAGGTCTTGCCGATGTCCCGCACGGGACGGCGGTTGGTCTCGGTGAAGTAGCCGGTGAGCTGCTGGATCACGGCGGCGAGCAGGATGCCGATGGCCACCGCGACCAGGGCGAGGATCCGCGGGTCGCCGTCCTTGGCCTTGATCGCCGCGTCGGTGACGCCGTCGAGGTCGGCGTACTTGGCGGGCAGATAGACGAAGACCGCGATCGCCACCAGGGCCAGCGAGATCACCGCGGAGATGAAGAAACCGCGGTTGATCGCGGACATGCCACTGCGGTCGGAGCGGCGCGGGGCGACCGCGAAGATGCCGATCATCGCGGTGACCACGCCGATCGCGGGCACCAGCAGCGGGAAGGCGAGCCCGGAGTCGCCGAACGCCGCCTTGCCGAGGATCAGCGCGGCGACCAGGGTCACGGCGTACGACTCGAAGAGGTCGGCCGCCATGCCCGCGCAGTCGCCGACGTTGTCGCCCACGTTGTCGGCGATGGTCGCGGCATTGCGCGGATCGTCCTCCGGAATGCCCTGTTCGACCTTGCCGACCAGGTCGGCGCCGACGTCGGCGGCCTTGGTGAAGATGCCGCCGCCGACACGCATGAACATGGCGATGAGGGCGGCGCCGAGGCCGAAGCCCTCGAGCACCTTCGGCGCGTCGGCCGCGTACACCAGCACCACACAGGAGGCGCCCAGCAGGCCGAGCCCCACCGTGAACATGCCGACGACGCCGCCCGTGCGAAAAGCGATCTTCATGGCTTTGTGCGAGACGGTGGTGAGATCCTTTTCCGGCTCACCCTCCGCGGGAGTCGCTTCCCGGGCCGCCGCGGCTACGCGCACATTGCTGCGCACGGCGAGCCACATGCCGATATAGCCGGTGGCCGCCGAGAACACGGCACCGATCAGGAAGAACACCGACCGTCCGGCACGCTGATTCCAGTCGTCCGCGGGCAGCAGCATGAGCAGGAAGAACACGAGGACGGCGAATACGCCGAGCGTGCGCAGCTGCCGGCCGAGATAGGCCTTGGCGCCTTCCTGGACCGCTTCCGCGATCTCTTTCATGCTGTCGGTGCCCTCGCCCGCCGCCAGCACCTGGCGCACCAGGACGCCTGCGACCACGAGCGCGGCCACCGCGACGGCCGCGATGGCCGCCACGATGATCCGGTTGTCGTCGGTCAGTACTGCGGCTGCGAAGGTTGTGGGGTGGTCCAGCTGATGAGGGGTAGAAAGCCCCGCCATTCGTCCTCCTTGACGCTTGGGCTGAGCTCAAGATGTGGACGGATTCTAGGTACCGGAACCTGATCTAAACAGAGCGCGGTAAGCGGAATTGGCCTTCACCTGCTCTTCAGCAAATGATCGAGATCGCGCCAAAGAACCCGAAAGCGGTAATGCCTCAAAAGCATTGACGCTTGATCAAATTATCGGCGGTTGATCGTGAATTCGTTCACGAATTCCGGCGTGTGTCGACAATAAGACAGAAGGCCGGGGAACGCCAAGGCAGGAAGACAACGCAAAAAGGACCCTGCTGAGCAGGGCCCTTCGGGTGACGCGGGGGTGATGCGGGGTGGCTCAGGCGAGTGCGACGGCCGGCGGGATGGTCGGCCAGGTCATGCGGATCAGCCCGCCGTGCTCCCCGGTGCTGACCTCCACGTCGTCGACGAGGCCGCTGATGACCGCCAGGCCCATCTCGTCCTCGTCGGCCTCCACGTCCGCGTCCGGCGCGGCTCCGGTGGACGTCCCCGGGACCGCGTGCGGTGCCTCGTCGCCGACCTCGATGGAGAACTGTTTCTCCTCTTCGATCAAGGCCACCTTCACCGGCGCCGTGATGCCGACGCTCTGGTGCAGTCCGACGGCACGGGAGCAGGCCTCGCCCACGGCGAGCCTGACCTCGTCGAGGACGGCCTCGTCCACCCCGGCCCTGCGTGCCACCGCTGCCGCCACCAGCCGGGCGGTCCTGACGTGCTCGGGAAGCGCGCTGAAGCGGAGTTCGACGGTGGCCATGCATCCCCCTCGGAACATCGGGTTGCGGTCGGGGGCCGGGCCGCCGAGAGCCCGAGCCCCCTGATGAACTTCTTCCGCCCTGGTGATCAACACCCGGGAAACGGACGGACCGGATCGACCGGACGACCGGGTCGACGGCACACGGCCCCCCAGGGCCCGCGTCCCTCGACGACTCGGTCCCGGCCTGCGGCCCGGGCTCGCCGCCACACCCCGGGCCGTCTCAGCGGCTCCGCAGTGTGTCGTCGGCCCGGGACCGGCCGGTGACCGAGACCGGTCGGGTCACCCGAGTCAGTCGGTTGCCGCCACCGCTTCCTCAACCGAGGTGTGAATCGGGAACACCTTGGTGAGGCCGGTGATGCGGAAGATCTTCAGAATGCGCTCCTGGTTGCAGACCAGGCGCAGCGAGCCCTCATGGGCACGCACCCGCTTCAGGCCGCCGACCAGCACGCCGAGACCGGTGGAGTCGAGGAAGTCCACGCCCTCCATGTCGACGACGAGGTGGAAATTCCCGTCGTTCACCAGCTCGACCAGCTGCTCGCGCAACTTGGGCGCGGTATATACGTCGATTTCGCCACCGACCTCGACGACCGTACGATCGCCGACGGTACGGGTCGACAGGGACAGGTCCACGGATCCTCCAGCACCTTGCTATCGAGCGGTCGCCCCTCGGGCACCTCGGCTTGCGGCCCCCGGGACGCAACGCCAGCCGCGATGGCATTCAATCACTTACCGGCAGGCGTGCACGACGCCTTGGCTCCATTGTCCGTCACTCCAGTGACACACTCGGTGCCGATGGCCAAGAATCACCGAACCGATCGACCCCCGGCGGAGCCCGTGTCCCGGTTCTCGCCGGGCACGGTCCTGGACCGGCTCGCCTCGGGACCGAGCCGGGCCTCGCGCATCACTCATACGGAGCACTTGCCCCCGCGCGCGGGTCGCCATGCCGTTTGGCCTGATCGAATTCGCCCGGAAGTGATTGCAGCCGTACAAGCGTGCGGCATCGAGCACCCCTGGGCCCACCAGGCACTCGCCGCCGAGCACGCCCTGGACGGCGACTCGGTGGTCGTCGCCACGGGCACGGCGTCCGGCAAGTCCCTGGCCTACCTCGTCCCCGTGCTGTCCACCCTCCTGGCCGGCTCGGAGGCGGCGAACGGCCGCGGCACCACCGCCCTGTACCTGGCCCCGACCAAGGCCCTCGCGGCCGACCAGTGCCGTTCGGTGAAGGAACTTTCACAACCGCTGGGTTCCGCGATTCGCCCGGCCGTGTACGACGGCGATACTCCGTTCGAGGAACGCGAGTGGATCCGCCAGTACGCCAACTACGTCCTGACCAACCCCGACATGCTGCACCGCGGCATCCTCCCCTCCCACCCCCGCTGGGCCTCCTTCCTGAAGGCGCTCAAGTACGTCGTCATCGACGAGTGCCACACCTACCGGGGTGTCTTCGGCTCCCACGTCGCCCAGGTCCTGCGGCGGCTGCGCCGACTGTGCGCCCGCTACGGCGCCTCCCCGGTGTTCCTGCTGGCCTCGGCGACCGCCGCCGAGCCGTCCGTGGCCGCCCGCCGGCTGACCGGCCTGCCGGTGGTCGAGGTCGCCGACGACGCCTCCCCGCGCGGGGAGCTCGTCTTCGCCCTCTGGGAGCCTCCGCTGACGGAGCTGCACGGCGAGAAGGGCGCCCCCGTCCGCCGTACCGCCACCGCCGAGACGGCCGACCTGCTCACCGACCTCACCGTTCAGGGCGTCCGCTCGGTCGCCTTCGTACGTTCCCGGCGCGGGGCCGAGCTGATCTCGGTGATCGCTCAGGAACGCCTGGCCGAGGTCGACCGCTCCCTCGCCCGGCGTGTCGCCGCCTACCGGGGTGGCTACCTCCCCGAGGAACGCCGCGCCCTGGAGCGTGCCCTGCACTCCGGGGAGCTCCTCGGGCTGGCCGCGACGACAGCCCTGGAACTCGGCGTGGACGTCTCCGGACTGGACGCCGTGGTGATCGCCGGGTACCCGGGCACGCGCGCGTCCCTGTGGCAGCAGGCGGGCCGGGCGGGCCGCTCCGGCCAGGGCGCCCTGGCGGTGCTGGTCGCCCGCGACGACCCGCTGGACACCTTCCTGGTCCACCATCCCGAGGCCTTGTTCGACCAGCCGGTGGAATCCACCGTCCTCGACCCCGACAACCCCTACGTCCTCGCCCCGCACCTGTGCGCGGCCGCCGCGGAGATCCCGCTGACCGAGGACGACCTGGAGCTGTTCGGGCCCGCCTCGGCGGAGCTGCTGCCGCAGCTGGAGGCCGCGAAGCTGCTGCGCCGCCGTACGAAGGCCTGGCACTGGACCCGCCGGGAACGGGCCGCCGACCTGACCGACATCCGCGGCGAGGGCGGCCGTCCGGTGCAGGTCGTCGAATCCGGCACCGGACGCCTCCTCGGCACGGTGGACGCCTCGGCCTCGCACTCGACGGTGCACGAGGGCGCGGTCCACCTGCACCAGGGGCGCACGTACCTGGTGCGCTCCCTCGACCTGGAGGACTCCGTCGCCCTGGTCGAGCAGGCCGACCCGCCGTACTCGACGGTCGCCCGAGACACGACGTCGATCTCCGTGCTGGAGACGGACATCGAGCTCCCCTGGGGCGCGGGACGGCTCTGCTACGGCTCGGTGGAAGTCACCAACCAGGTGGTCTCCTATCTGCGCCGGCGGGTCATCACCGGTGAAGTGCTGGGCGAGACGAAACTCGACCTCCCTCCTCGAACGCTGCGCACGCGCGCGGTGTGGTGGACGGTCACCGAGGACCAGCTGGACGAGGCCCGGATCAACCCGGAGATCCTCGGCGGCGCCCTGCACGCCGCCGAGCACGCCTCGATCGGCATGCTGCCGCTCTTCGCGACCTGCGACCGCTGGGACATCGGCGGGGTCTCGGTCCCCCTGCACCCCGACACGCTCCTGCCCACCGTCTTCGTGTACGACGGCCACCCCGGCGGCGCGGGCTTCGCGGAGCGCGCCTTCCACACCGCCCGCGGCTGGCTCACCGCCACCCGCCAGGCCATCGCCTCGTGCGAGTGCGACGCCGGCTGCCCGTCCTGCATCCAGTCCCCCAAGTGCGGCAACGGCAACGATCCACTGCACAAGCGGGGTGCCGTGCGGCTCCTCACGGTGCTGTTGCGGGGGGCGCCGGAGGAGAAGCCGGACGAGGAGACGCCGGAGGGGGAACGGCCGCAGGAGCAGAAGCCGGTCCGGCAGGCCCCGCCCGCGATCTGACCTCCGCGGCGAACGGTCCCCGGCCGGACGCCGCCGTCACGTCCGAGGTCTCGCCCACGATCGCGCACCGCACCAGACGTGCCCCCTGGGCCCGCGCCACCCGATCGGCCCGGTCGCAGGCCCCGGTGGTGCCCTCGGCCCAGTGGTCCGCCGCCGCGAGCGCGGCGAGATCGGCGCCGCCGGCCGCGCGATGCCGGACGACGAGGGCCTGCCCGAGGGCGAGGAAGGCGCCGAAGACCACGCACAGCACGGCGATGACGGCGACACTCCAGACGGTGGCGGATCCCCGGTCGCGACGGCGGCCCGAGAAGCGGTCTCTCATGGCCCCGCCTCCGCCCTGGCAGGAGCGGCCGGCGGCCCGGCGCCGACGGTCTCCTCCGCCGCGGCCACGGCCTCCTCCCGCACCTCGAAGGGCAGGCCGGTCAGCACCGGCGGCTTCGCCACGACCGTCACCCGCACCTGTTCACCCTCCCGGGCCACCGTGATCGTAGCGCCGTGCGGTGCCGCCTCACGGGTCACCGCCACCACCGCGTCCGGGGCGTCCTGACGGGCCGCCGCCCGGGCACCGGCGCGCGCGGCGTCCACGCACTGGAGCTGGGCGGCCATCACGAACAACCCCCAGACCAGCGCCATGGTGAACGCCACCAGCACCGGCAGCGCCACGGCCGCCTCCACGGTCACGAACCCGCGGTCCGCGACCCGTCCCCGGGCGCGCCCTCGGTCTCGCACCGGAGCGCGCCCACTCCGGCGTTCACATCCGCGCACTGAGGGCTCGTTTCACGATGTCCTGCAGTTCCGCCCGGACCTGCCCGCTCGTCACGACCTCGTAGAGCAGCATGGCGAACCCCACCGCCGCGACGATGCCCATGGCGTACTCCGAGGTGACCATGCCCGCGTCCCGGCGCCAGCGCGCCCGCAGCCGCCGCCCCGCGTCCTTCGGTTTCTTGCTCATGCCGGACCCCGTGTTCTCGCTCATCTCAACTCCCCTGAGGTTCGTTCCAACGACCACTTGTGATCACTTCGCCGGTTGCTTCATTTCGCGCCACCCCCTCCCACCACCCCGCTCGCCAGCCCGATCACCACGGGCAGCACGCCGACCGCGATGAAGGCGGGCAGGAAGCACAGCCCCACCGGCGCGCTGACCAGAACGGCCGCCCGTCTGGCCCGTGCGGTCGCGGCCCGCGCCCAGTCCGCGCGCGCGTCAGCCGCGAGCCGCGCGACCGGTGTGGCCGCCGGGAGGCCCGACACGTCCGCCCGCTCCAGCAGCCGCGCCAGGGCACCGGCGCCCGGCATAGAGGCCAGCCGGCGCCAGCCGTCCGCCGGTTCGCCGCCCAGGCGCACCTCCGCGGCCCCCTGAGCCAGCGCCTCCCCGACAGGGCCTCCGAGGGCCTCGCCCACGGCCCGGGCGGCGGCCACCGGCCCCGCTCCGGCCGCGATGCAGGCGGCCAGGAGATCGGCTGCCAGTGGGAGTTGGCGGGCGGCCGTCGCGGCGTCGAACCGCGCCGCCCGGTCCGCGTCCTCCCCCTGCCGACTCCGCCACCGCCACAACGCCCCCGCGACCACCAGGCCCACCGCGGCCCCACCGGCGCCACCGACCAGGACCCACCCGGCGGCCACCACCCCGGCCATGGGCAGCCATCGCCGTACGGCACCCCGCACATCGACGGACGGCCGCGGGGGCGGGGGCCGCAAGGCCAGCAGCTCGGCCAGGCGACGCCGCGCCCAGCGCTTGCGCCGCGCCGTCTCCAGTCGCCGTACCAGCCATCCGAGGGCCACGACCACCGAGACGGCCATCCCCAGCCTGTGGACGAATTCGGTGCTCATACCGCCTCCGCCGCGCGCACGATCCGCGCCGACCACCACAGCCCGGCGGCCTCCAACAGGCCGCCGACCAGCAGACATCCCATCCCCGCCCCACTGTGCAGCAGCACGTGCAGCGGGTCGGCGCCCATGGCCGTACCGAGCAGGAGACCGAGGACCGGCAGGGCGGCGAGCATCACCGTCGTGGCCCGCGCGCCCGCCAACTGGGCTCGTAGGTCGGCACGCTGGTCCCGTTCGGCGCGCAGTGCCGCGTCGAGCCGGTCGAGGCCCGCCGCGAGCCCGGCGCCCTGGTCCACAGCCACCCGCCAGCAGGCCGCGAGCCCGAGCAGCCCCTCGGCGCCCGGCTGCCGGGCCGCCCCCGCGAGCGCGCCCGGTACGTCGCCTCCGAACCTCGCCGCCGCGAGCACGGTCGCCTGCGCCTCGCCGAGCCCGCCGGAGTCCCGCGCGGCATACGACAGCGCCTCGCCCGGCTGCCGTCCGGCGCGCACCTCGCCCGCGAGCGCCCCGCACAACGCGATTACCGAGCCCCCGCGCCGCTCACGCGCCCGCCGTGCCTCCCCGGCCAGCCGCAGCCGGCGCAGCACCGGCACCCCGGCCGCCCCCGCGACGACCGGAACGACCGAAGCACCCAGCAGCGCCAGCACCAGCCCGGCGCACAGCGCCCACCACTCGCTCCGCAACCGGCCGCCCAGGCGCCGCAGTTCACCGACGACCTGCCGGGCGGAGGGCGGGCCGGCCCCCACCATTCCGCCGCCCGCGAGCAGCAGCCGTGCCCGCCGCGCCCCGTAGTGCCGTCCGCCCGTCAGCCATGCCGCCGCTCCGACGCACGCCAGAGCGGCACCCATGGCCACCTCACTCGTCGAGACCTCACCCATCTCCCTCGCCTCCTTCGTCACCATGGCCGTTCGCCCCGCCGCCCGGTTCACCTTCGACGTCGCTTCGCAGAAGCCCGCGCAGCCGCTCCCATCCCCGCTCCCGTGCGAAGGCCTCCGGGCCCCAGCGCAGCGCCGGCACCGTGCGCACCAGCCCGGAGGGGCCCCGCTCCAGCACGTGCACCTCGGAGATACGGCGCCGACCGGCCCGGTCGCGCACGAGGTGCAGCACCACCGACAGCGCGGCCGCCAACTGACTGTGCAGCGCGGCCCGGTCGAGCCCGGCGGCCGTGCCCAGCGCCTCCAGGCGGGCCGGTACGTCCGCCGCGGCATTGGCGTGGACCGTGCACGAGCCGCCTTCGTGTCCCGTGTTCAGCGCGGCCAGCAGATGCACCACCTCGGGGCCGCGGACTTCGCCCACGACGAGCCGGTCGGGGCGCATCCGCAGCGCCTGCCGCACCAGGTCCTCCAGAGTGACCAGGCCCGCGCCCTCCTGGTTGGCGGGTCTGGTCTCCAGCCGCACGACGTGCGGATGGTCCGGTCTCAGCTCCGCTGAGTCCTCGGCGAGCACGATCCGTTCGCCGGGTCCGACCTGTCCGAGCAGCGCGCTCAACAGCGTTGTCTTGCCGCTGCCCGTGCCGCCGCTGACCAGGAAGGACAGCCGCGCCCGCAGCAGCGCCCGCAGGATCCGGTCCCCGCCGGGCGGGACCGTGCCCGCGGCGACCAGTTCGCCGAGCGTGAACGCCCGGGGCCGTACCACCCGCAGGGACAGACAGGTGCAGCCGACGGCCACCGGGGGCAGCACCGCGTGCAGCCGGGTGCCGTCGGGCAGCCGGGCGTCGGCCCAGGGGCGGGCGTCGTCGAGCCGGCGTCCGGCCACCGCGGCCAGCCGCTGCGCGAGGCGTCGTACGGCCGCCGCGTCGGGGAAGGTCACGCCGGTGAGTTCCAGTCCGCCGCCGCGGTCCACCCACACCCGGTCCGGGGCAGACACCAGGACGTCGGTGACCGACGGATCGGCGAGCAGTGGCTCCAGCGGCCCGCTGCCCACCAGCTCGGACCGCAACTCGGCGGCGGCTCCGAGGACTTCGGCGTCGCCGAGGACGCGTCCCTGTTCCCGCAGCGCCTGTGCCACGCGCGCGGGTGTCGGTTCTGCTCCGCTCTCGGCCAGCCACCGTCGCACCCCGTCGAGCAACGCAGGGGAGTCCGCCCGTTCGAGCCGGGGAAACGTGCTCATGCGCCACCCGCCTCCACCAGGGCCTGCTCCCAGAACCGTGTGCAGAAGCGCGCCAGCGGCCCGCGGCCGGCCGCGCCGGGCGGTTTGCCGGCGCCGTCCGGGCGCAGCAGCCCTGGTTCGACGGGCACCTCGCCGGCCAGGGGCAGGCCGAGCAGCCGGGCCACCTCGCGGTCGTCGAGTCCCGGCGCGTACGGCCCGCGTACCGCCACTCTGAGATCGCGCAGGACCATGCCGACGGCGGACGCCACCCGTCCGGCCGCCGCGACGGCACGCAGTTCGGCGGGTACGACGAGGAGCGCGAGATCGATCTGGGCGAGCGCCTCGGCGACGCCGTCGTCGAGGCGTCGCGGCAGGTCGACGACGACGGTGCCTCCGCGACGCCGGGCTGCGGCGAGCACCGCCCGCACGGCCTGGGACGGGATGGCGACGCAGTCGCCGCGGTCCCAGCTGAGCACCCGCAGGGAGTGCAGCCGGGGCAGCGACTCCTCCAGGGCACCGCCGCCGACCCGGCCGCGCGAGGCGGCGAAGGCGGGCCAGCGCAGCCCGTCGGCGCTTTCTCCGCCGAGGAGTACGTCGAGTCCGCCGCCGAGCGGATCGGCATCGACGAGCAGGGTGCGCAGTCCCTCGCGCGCCGAGGTGACGGCCAGGGCGCAGGCCAGCGTGGACGCGCCGGCCCCGCCTCGGCCGCCGATGACGCCGACGGTCAGCGCCGGGCGGCCCACGCCCTCGGCGACGTCGGCGATGCGGTCGACCAGCCACTGCTCGCCCTCGGGGAGCATGAGGACGCTGTCGGCGCCGATCTGGACGGCCCGTTTCCAGACGCCGGCGTCGTCCTGGTCGCGGCCGACGAGTACCACTCCCTGCCGGCGGGCGGCCCCGCGGACGCGGTGCGCCGCGTCGTCCCCGACCAGGACGAGCGGAGCCGCCTCCCAGCCGCCGCGTTCCGGTACTCCGTGGTGGACCTCGGGTGTGGCGCCGGCCGCCGCGCACAGGCGCAGCAGGTCGTCGAGGAGTTCGGCGTCCTCGGTGATGATCAGTGGCTGCCCGGCGGTGGCGGGCTGTGGATCATGGGTGGCGGTCTTGGCCATGGCGTGTTCCCCCTTCGCCGCGTCGTGCGCGCAGTCCCCTGCGGCCACGCGATTCCCAAATGTGTGAAGAACCGGCAAGCGGCCTCCATATGAGCGACCGATACAAACCGGCCATAGACGCTCCGGCAAACAGAACCGGCCATGAACTCGCCGCGGTCGGAGCGCGCTGGAATCACGGTGCAGCGATCCCGGAAATCGTGTGGATCTTGGTGGAAAACTGTGGACAACTCAGCGGTTGTGAATATCGCCATCACTCATACCGGTGACCATCACAACCGGCCCCGGTTCGACTTCCGCAGAGCACCGCATTGACTACCGTGAGTAACGGATCTTGGACATGCGGAGACGAGGGCCGCCGCTGGACGCCGACGGCCCGGCAACCGCTTGAAAGGAGAAGAAAACCCACCCGGACATGCGACGACCCCCGCCGGGGGGGAGAGCGGGGGTCGTCCCCACGGCCGACTCGGGGGGGGAGGAGTCGGACCGGGTTAGCACGGTCGCGAACGATCCGTGACTTCCATGGTGTACCCGAGAGCCCTCTCAGGCAAACCCACGCGCCCCACCTTACGCCGAATGGTGGGCGCCTATGCTCAGGGTCGTGGAAAACCACTCCTTGCCCCGCACAGCGGCCTTCTTTGACCTGGACAAGACGGTCATTGCGAAGTCGAGCACACTCACGTTCAGCAAGTCCTTCTACCAAGGCGGACTGATCAACCGCCGGGCCGCGTTGCGTACCGCATATGCCCAGTTCGTCTTCCTGGTCGGCGGACTCGACCACGATCAGATGGAGCGCATGCGCGAGTACTTGTCGACGCTGTGCCGCGGCTGGAACGTGCAGCAGGTGAAGGAACTCGTCGCCGAGACCCTGCACGACCTGATCGACCCGATCATCTACGACGAGGCCGCCTCCCTCATAGAGAGGCACCACACGGCCGGACGCGACGTGGTGATCGTCTCCACGTCGGGCGCCGAGGTGGTCGAGCCGATCGGCGAGCTGCTCGGGGCGGACCGGGTGGTGGCCACCCGCATGGTCGTGGGCGACGACGGCTGCTTCACCGGCGAGGTGGAGTACTACGCCTACGGCCCCACGAAGGCCGAGGCGATCCGGGAGCTGGCCGAGTCGGAGGGGTACGACCTCGCCCGCTGCTACGCCTACAGCGACTCGGCGACCGACCTGCCGATGCTCGAGGCCGTAGGCCATCCGCACGCCGTGAACCCCGACCGTGCCCTGCGCCGCGAGGCACTCGCGCGCGGGTGGCCCATCCTGGACTTCCACCGGCCGGTGCGGCTCAAGAAGCGGCTGCCCACGCTGTCCGTACCGCCGAGACCGACCCTGGTCGCAGCGGCGGCGATAGGAGCGGCGGCCACCGCGGGACTCGTCTGGTACGCCAGTCGGCGCCGCAGCTCAGCGATCTGAACCTGAACCTGAACCTGAAACGGTTTGTGACCGTTTTGGACCTAAAAGTAAAGAACCGTGGGCAGGGGTTCCGCTTGCTCCGGGCGTGCAGTACAAAGGACTTAACGGCCCGCGAGACCGAAGGACATCCGAGAGGATCACCTTTAAAACGCATTTGGCCCCACGGACCGAGCATGAACATCGGGCACCCACGCGACGTCGACCCGTCGATTACGGGCCAGCCGCACCAGGTGACGGGCGAAGCTCCCGACCTGATGGGCAACATATCGAGGACGCCTGGTAACTCGGTGGTCATGCCAGCGGCGGTACGAGTATTCGTACCGCCGCAACCCTGTTCAGGCCGCCCCGCGCTGCAGCGCCTCGCACACCGCCGTCGACTCGCGCACGCCCAGTTCCACCGCCCTGCCGCAGTGCGCCATCCAGGCCGTCATGCCCTCCGGGGTCCCGGAGACATAGCCGTCCAGGGCCGCCAGGTACGCGGCGCGGCCCAGCTCGGCGTGCCCCACCTCGGCCGGGCAGACCGCCTTCGGGTCCAGGCCGCTGCCGATCAGGACGATCCGCTCGGCCGCGCGCGCGACCAGGCCGTTGTGCGACACGAAGGGGCGCAGCGCGAGCAGCTCGCCGTGCACGACCGCGGCCGTCACCAGCGCGGGCGCGGAACTGCCCGCGATGATCAGCTGGGAGAGGCCCTCCAGCCGACCGGACACCTCCGCGGCGTCCGGCAGCGGCAGCTCGATCAGCGGCTCGTCGACCGGCTCACCCGTCTGGCGCGGCCGGCCCACCTCGTCGTCCTTGCCCGCCGAGGCGACCAGATGCAGCCGGGCCAGCACCCTGAGGGGCGACTGACGCCAGATGGACAGCAGCTGGCCGGCCTCCGCGGTCAGCCGCAGGGCCGCGCCCACCACGCGCGCCTCGTCGTCGCCACTGAAATCGGTGCGCCGGCGCACCTCCTCCAGGGCCCAGTCGGCACCGGACAGCGCCGCGGAGCCGCGGGCGCCGCGCAGGGCCGCTTCGGAGGTGATCGCGTTGCTGCGTCGCCGCATGACCCGGTGCCCGTAGACCCGGTCCACGGCTTTGCGCACGGACTCCACGGACTCGGTCACACCGGGCAGCGAGCCCAGGGTCGCGAGCGGATCGGCGGACGCGCCTGTCGTACTCATGAGTACGACCCTACGCACCCCGGCGCCGCGCCCCACGAAGGAGTGGTCTTCTTCACTCATCCCGCCACTCAGGGACATCGACTGACTACCCTTGGTGAACATGAAAATTGCTTTCGTCGGGAAGGGCGGCAGCGGCAAGACCACACTGTCCTCCCTCTTCATCCGCCACCTCGCGGCGGCAGGCGCGCCGGTGGTCGCCATCGACGCCGACATCAACCAGCACCTCGGCGCCGCACTCGGCCTCGACGACGCGCAGGCGGCCGCGCTGCCCGCCATGGGCGAGCGGCTGTCGCTGATCAAGGACCATCTGCGCGGCAGCAACCCGCGCATCGCCTCCGCCGCCACGATGATCAAGACGACCCCGCCCGGCGAGGGCTCACGCCTGCTGCGGGTACGGGAACCCAACCCGGTGTACGACGCCTGCGCACGACCGGTGGAACTCGACGGCGGCGCCGTCCGTTTGATGGTCACGGGCTCCTTCACGGACGCCGACCTGGGGGTCGCCTGCTACCACTCCAAGACGGGAGCGGTGGAGCTGTTCCTGAACCACCTGGTCGACGGCCGCGACGAGTATGTCGTGGTCGACATGACCGCCGGATCGGACTCCTTCGCCTCCGGCATGTTCACCCGCTTCGACATCACGTACCTCGTCGCCGAACCGACCCGGAAGGGGGTCTCCGTCTATCGCCAGTACAAGGAGTACGCCCGCGACTTCGGCGTCACCCTGAAGGTCGTCGGCAACAAGGTGCAGGGCCCGGACGACCTCGACTTCCTGCGCGCGGAGGTCGGGGACGACCTGCTGGTGACCGTCGGGCACTCGGACTGGGTGCGCGCGATGGAGAAGGGCCGGCCGCCCCGGTTCGACCTCCTGGAGGATGTCAACAGCCGCGCCCTGCGCACCCTTCGGACCGCCGCCGATGCGACGTACGAGCTGCGGGACTGGGAGCGGTACACGCGCCAGATGGTGCACTTCCACCTGAGGAACGCGCACTCCTGGGGCAACGAGCGCACCGGGGCCGACCTGGCGGCGCAGGTCGACCCCGCCTTCGTGCTCAGTGAGGCGGTCGCCGCTCCCGCCTGACGGCGACCACCCCGATCCTCACTGCGGGACCGCCGGCGCCCCCGGCACCCCCTTCGGGGCCGGGGCGGTGCGGCCCGACAGGAAGGACGCCCAGCCCTGCCGGGGGGCCTCACCCACCTTCAGGGTGCGCAGCCTGGCCAGTACCTGCGGGTCCTGGGCGTCCAGCCAGTCGGCGAGTTGCCGGAAGGAGACGCAGCGCACCTCGGGCTTGTTGCACACCTGCTCGACGACCTCGTCGATCGCGCGCATATAGGTGCCGCCGTTCCAGGACTCGAAGTGGTTGCCGATGATCAGGGGTGCGCGGTTGCCGTCGTAGGTGCGGTAGAAGCCCTTGAGCAGGCCGTCACGCATCTGGGCGCCCCAGTAGTCGTACTTGGCCGGGTCTCCCTGGGTCGAGGTGCCGGACTGGTTGACCATGAAGTTGTAGTCCATGGTCAACTGCTCGTAGGAATGCCCGGGAAAGGGCACGAGCTGCATCGACAGATCCCACAGGCCGTGCTTCTTCTTCGGCCAGACCTGGTCGTCGACCCCGCTGGTGTCGTAGCGGAAGCCGAGCTCGCGGGCCGCCTTCATGAAGTTCTTCTGCCCTTCCAGGCAGGGGGTGCGGGCGCCGATGAGCTCCTTGTCGTAGTCGAAGGGCAGCGGAGCCTCCTTCGTCATGCCGGTGTTGGTCTTCCAGGTCTTCACGAACTGCTTGGCCTGGGCGATCTCGCTCTTCCACTCCGCCACCGACCACTTGCCGACCCCGCCGTCCTCGCCGCAGAAGTGGCCGTTGAAGTGGGTGCCGATCTCGTTGCCCTCCTCCCAGGCCAGGCGCAGTTGCGTGACGGTGTCCGCGATGCCCTGCTCGTCGTTGAAGCCGATCTCGGAGCTGCCCGGCGGGTGCTGCGGCGGCGTGTAGAGGTCGCGTTTCTCCTTCGGAAGCATGTACACGCCGCTGAGGAAGTACGTCATCGTCGCGTTGTTGGCCTTGGCGACGCCGCGGAAGTGGGAGAACAGCTTCTGGCTGTCCTCGCCCGCCCCGTCCCAGGAGAAGACCACGAACTGGGGAGGCTTCTGACCGGGTTCGAGCCGCTCGGGTCTGGGCAGATGCGGCTGGCTTCCGGTGTACGCGGTGGAGCCGTCGCCGATCAGCTGGAGCACGCTGTTGGGCGGCGGTGCTCCCTTCTGCGGGCCGGGCGCCCCTTCCTTCGAACCGCTGGAGCCGCCGGCACAGCCGGCCAGCGACGCGGCACAGGCCGCGGCGGCCATGGCTCCCGCGGCGATCCTCTGGGTGGCGGCCATGTTCCGCCCACCTTCTTCCTTCTCTCAGGCAAACGCTGACGAGGGCGTTTTGTGGTGATCTGATGGATTTGCCGACAGTGCCGCCAAGGTCGCACGAGGCCGAGAAAGGAATTAATACGACAAGCCGATAAAAAGCCCACGCCACTCGGGCGAGTGAACTAATGAGCCATTTGCCCCAAAAGTCCTTGCGTGACTTTTACTCTGCATTACGATTCATTTACCGAGTGTTGATTCACGCGTTTCACGTGTTCCACGCGTTGCTCCATCCCGCCGCTGCACGCCGTGACCCACGGCCGCGACCAGTTCCGCGACCGCGCTTCCCCGGAGGAGACGGGAAACATGTCAGCCTGCGCACCCACCCAGCCCCAGACCCCGGCGCGGACCGAGCGCCCCCACCAGCCGCACAGTCCGCCCCGCCGCTTCCGCGTCGCCGGCGCCGACGTGTCCGCGGCGATCGCCGTCTTCCTCATCGCCCTGCCCCTGTCCCTCGGCATCGCCCTGGCCACGGGCGCCCCGCTCCAGGCCGGGCTGGTCGCCGCCGCCGTCGGCGGGATCGTCGCCGGGCGGCTGGGCGGCTGCCCACTCCAGGTCAGCGGCCCCGCCGCCGGACTCACCGTCGTCACGGCCGACTTGATCGGGCGCTACGGATGGCGGGCGACCTGCGGCATCACCGTCCTCGCCGGTCTCGCCCAGCTCGGCCTGGGCTGCCTGCGCGTGGCACGCTCGGCACTCGCCGTGAGCCCGGCCGTGGTGCACGGCATGCTCGCCGGCATCGGCGTCACCATCGCCGTCGCCCAGCTGCACATCGTGCTCGGCGGCAGCCCGCACAGTTCCGTACTCGACAACATCCGTGCTCTGCCCGAGCAGTTGGCCCAGCTGCGACCCGCCGCCGTGATGATGAGCGCGCTGACTCTGACCCTGTTGCTGGCCTGGCCGAGGCTGCCCGGCCGCCCCGGCCGTCTGCTGCGCGGGATCCCGGCCGCGCTCGTCGCCGTCGCCGGGGCCACCGCGACCGCCTCGCTCACCGGGCTGACGCTGCCCAGAGTCGATCTGCCGTCCTGGCGCAGCCATGCCCTGGCCGGGCTGCCCGAGGGACCCGTACTCGGCGTCGCCGCCGCCGTGCTGACCACCACCCTGGTGTGCAGCGTGCAGTCGCTGCTCGGGGCGGTCGCCGTGGACAAGCTGGTCGCCGGGCGCCCCGGTCCGCAGGCCCGCGTCGGCCGCTCGAATCTGGACCGGGAGCTGCTGGGCCAGGGTTCCGCCAACATCGTCTCCGGAGCGCTCGGCGGGCTACCGGTCGCGGGGGTGGCCGTGCGGAGTTCGGCGAATGTCCAGAACGGCGCCGTGAGCCGGAACTCCACGATGCTGCACGGCGTTCTCGTAGTAGTCGCCGCGCTGCTGATGGTCCCGATCCTGGAACTCATCCCGCTCGCCTCGCTCGCCGCCCTGGTGATGGCCGTCGGCATCCAGATGGTGTCCCTGCACCACATCCGCACGGTGACCCGCCACCGCGAGGTGCTGGTGTACGCCGCCACCACCCTCGGCGTGGTCGTCCTGGGTGTCCTGGAGGGTGTGCTGTCCGGGGTCGCCGTGGCCGTCGCCGTCGCCCTGCACCGCCTCGCCCGCACGCGCATCACGCACGAAGAGAAGGGAGGAGTCCATCACATCCATGTGAGAGGCCAGTTGACGTTCCTCGCGGTGCCCCGGCTCAGCCGGACCCTGCATCTCGTACCCCAAGGCGTGCACGCCGTCGTGGAGTTGCACGGTTCGTTCATGGACCACGCGGCGTACGAGTCACTGCAGGACTGGCAGCACGCGCACACCGCGCAGGGCGGCTCCGCCGAACTGACCGGCCGCCGGGGCGGTGTCCAGACCGCCACGTCCGAACACCACAGATCCAGGCCCGGCGACAGATCAGACCGCGGATCGGACGTCAGACCAGACGTCGGATCAGACATCAGGCCCGGCTACAGACCCGGCGGCGACGGAAGCGTCCGCAGACACGACCGCAGACACGACCTGGCACGCGGCATCAGCGCGTTCCAGCGCGACACCGCGCCCCTGGTGCGGGGCGAGCTGGCCCGGCTGGCGCGGGAGGGGCAGAAGCCGTCACAGCTCTTCCTCACCTGCGCCGACTCGCGGCTCGTCACCTCGATGATCACCTCCAGTGGTCCGGGCGACCTCTTCGTCGTGCGCAATGTCGGCAACCTGGTCCCGCTACCGGGCGAGGAGAGAGGCGACGACTCGGTGGCTGCCGCCATCGAGTACGCGGTGGACGTGCTGAAGGTGCGCTCCATCACGGTGTGCGGGCACTCCGGGTGCGGGGCCATGCACGCGCTGCTCGCCTCCGAACCGGGCGGCGCGCGGACATCGCTGAGGCGGTGGCTCCGGCACGGGCGGCCGAGCCTGGAGCGCATGGCCGACGGCACCCGCCCCGGAGCACGGCTGGCCGGCCAATCCGCCACGGACGCGGTGGAACAGCTCTGCCTGACCAACGTGGTCCAGCAACTGGAGCACCTGCGTGCGCACGAGTCGGTCGCGCGAGCTCTGCGGGACGGAGCGCTGGAGTTGCACGGCATGTACTTCCACGTGGGCGAGGCCCAGGCGTACCTGCTCGACGGGGTGAGCGGGGACGAGCTGTTCGACCGTGTGCGGGAGGCGGATCTGTCGGCGTGACCCGCTCCCCCGCGGGAGGCCGACGCCTGCGGCAGGCCGCCTCTGCGGGTGGCCCCCGGCCGAGCCGGGACCGGGGTCCACCACCCGCGGCGTGCCCGGGTCCGCCTAGGGTCTGTTGCGAAAGTCCCGTCGTCCGCCCGGAGGGCGGGCCCGGCGCCCGCCGCGATGGGGGTGCCCCCGCGCGAGTGTGTTCGAGCGTGGGGGAGGCCTGGTGTCGCAGTCGGTGCGTGCTCTGGGGTCCCCCCGGCCGAAGGCTGGGGGAGTGCCGGGCGCAGGCCCTCGTACGGGATGTATTTGGGTCTGTGCCCGGTGCGGCGAGTGGGGGCACCTCCCACGCCCTTGAGGCAGTGGGGGAGCGTGCCGGGCGTCGCCGGGCTGGGGGCACCTCCCGGCCGAAGGCTGGGGGAGGGACTTTCGCAACAGGCCCTAGCCGACGGGCTCCAGTTTGCAGGGTGCGATCTTGCCCTTGACCGCGTAGAACATCTCGCTCGGCGTCGCCTTGGGGTTCTTCTGGCTGACGTTTTCGATCGCCAGGGAGTCGCCGGGGTGCAGGGTGACCTTCCAGACGTGCCCCGGACCGGGCTCGCCAGTCGGGACGGAGCCCTCCTTGGGCGGCTTCCCGATGTAGGCCCGAATCAACGTGTTCGACAGCAGCTCACCGCGTGGCTGCGCGCACTGGTGGGCGTACGCCAGGTCGTCGATGGTGACGTGGATGCCGTCGGCACGCAGCCGTTCGGCGAGTTGGCGCTGGGCCGTCGGGCCGATGCCGATCTTCAGCAGGCTGAAGGTGACGGTGCCGTCGTGGTGGCGGTCCACCGCGTACGCCGGTGACTCGGCCGGGGAGCCGGGCACCAGCACCATCGCGAGCCCGGCGACCGCGCAGGCCCCGGCGGCGAGGGCGAGACGGCGGCGGGTGAACAGCGGACGGCCCTGAGCGGGTGCCGCGGTCCGACCGGTGTGCTCGTCCGCGTCGAGCTCCCGCCGTGCGACCTCACGTCGCTCGATCTCCGCCTGCAACTCCGTCAGCAGCCGGTCCTCGAACATCGCCTTCGTGGTCATGCTTCCCCCTCGATTCCTCCGTTGGCGTACGACAGTGACGTGCCCCTCGGGTCCGGGGCGGGCGGGTCAGCCTCCGTTCGCAGGGACTCCGCGCGCAGGGACTTGCGGGCCCGGTGGAGCCGTACGCGGGCGGTGACCTGACGGATGCCGAGCGCGGCCGCCGCCTCGGGGAGCGTGAGCTGATCGACCGCGATCAGTTCCATGACGGCCCGCTCCCCCTCGGGGAGCCGCTCCAGTGCGGCCAGGGCGCGGCGGCCCGGGCTCTCCGCGTCGAGCTTGTCCTCGAGGCGGGCGATGTCGTCGCCCTCCAGCAACCGCCGTCCCGAGATACGCCGGACGCGCTCGGTCTCCCGGGCGGCGCGGCGGTGCTCGCCGGAGACGACGTTGCGGGCGATGCCGTAGAGCCAGGCCGTCTCGCTGCCCCGGGAGGGACGGTAGGTGTGGGCCGAGTCCAGGACCGCGAGGAAGACCTCGGCCGTCAGGTCGGCCACCGTGTGGGCGTCGGCGACACGCCGGGCCACGAAAGATGTCACCGCATCCACATGGCGCCGGTAGAAATCTTCGAAGAGCTGTGGATCGCGAGCCGCCGCAGCCGGCCCGCCCCGTATTCCTTCCACCCGGTCTCCCCATCCTCGTCGGTGGCGTTTCATCTGTACTTGGACCGGGATGTGAAAGGCGTTACAAGAGCAGATGGAACATAGGTCTAAACCAATTTTCGGTCTGGCCTTGTCACCGGACCCCCGGGTCTGATGAGCTGTGGCCTGGGACACAACGGACACCCTGCGATTGGGAGATGTCGTGAGCAACGAAAGCCTGGCCAACCTGCTCAAGGAAGAGCGCAGGTTCGCGCCGCCCGCCGAACTGGCCGCGAACGCCAACGTCACGGCGGAGGCGTATGAACAGGCCAAGGCTGACAGGCTCGGCTTCTGGGCCGAGCAGGCACGCCGGCTGACCTGGGCCACCGAGCCCGCCGAGACGCTGGACTGGTCGAACCCGCCGTTCGCCAAGTGGTTCAAGGACGGCAGTCTCAACGTCGCCTACAACTGCGTGGACCGGCATGTGGAGGCGGGGCACGGCGACCGGGTCGCCATCCACTTCGAGGGCGAGCCCGGCGACAGCCGCGCGATCACCTACGCCGAGCTGAAGGACGAGGTGTCCAAGGCGGCGAACGCCCTGCTGGAGCTGGGGGTTCAGAAGGGCGACCGGATCGCGATCTACATGCCGATGATCCCGGAGACCGCGATCGCGATGCTGGCCTCGGCCCGGATCGGCGCCGCGCACTCCGTCGTCTTCGGCGGTTTCTCCGCGGACGCGCTCGCGACGCGCATCCAGGACGCCGACGCCAAGGTGGTCATCACCTCCGACGGCGGGTACCGGCGCGGCAAGCCGTCCGCGCTCAAGCCGGCCGTGGACGAGGCGGTCGCCAAGGTCGACAACGTCGAGCACGTACTCGTGGTCCGCCGCACCGGCCAGGAGGTCGCCTGGAACGGCGAGCGGGACGTGTGGTGGCACGAGGTCGTCGAGCGGCAGTCCGCCGAACACGCTCCGGAGGCGTTCGAGGCGGAGCACCCGCTGTTCATCCTCTACACCTCGGGGACGACCGGGAAGCCCAAGGGCATCCTGCACACCTCCGGCGGCTATCTGACGCAGACGGCGTACACGCACTGGGCGGTGTTCGACCTCAAGCCGGAGACGGACGTGTACTGGTGCACGGCCGACGTCGGCTGGGTCACCGGCCACTCGTACATCGTGTACGGACCGCTGGCGAACGGCGCGACCCAGGTCATGTACGAGGGCACGCCGGACACCCCGCACCAGGGCCGGTTCTGGGAGATCGTGCAGAAGTACGGGGTGACGATCCTGTACACGGCGCCGACCGCGATCCGTACGTTCATGAAGTGGGGCGACGACATCCCCGCGAAGTTCGACCTCTCCTCCCTCCGCGTCCTCGGATCGGTCGGCGAGCCGATCAACCCCGAGGCCTGGATCTGGTACCGCAAGAACATCGGCGCCGACCGCACGCCGGTCGTCGACACCTGGTGGCAGACCGAGACCGGCGCGATGATGATCTCGCCGCTGCCCGGCGTCACCGCCGCCAAGCCCGGCTCCGCCCAGACCCCGCTGCCCGGCATCTCCGCGACGGTCGTCGACGACGAGGCGCACGAGGTGCCCAACGGCGGCGGTGGCTACCTGGTGCTCACCGAGCCGTGGCCGTCGATGCTGCGCACCATCTGGGGCGACGACCAGCGGTTCATCGACACGTACTGGTCGCGGTTCGAGGGCAAGTACTTCGCCGGTGACGGGGCGAAGAAGGACGACGACGGGGACATCTGGCTGCTGGGCCGGGTGGACGACGTGATGCTCGTCTCCGGGCACAACATCTCCACCACCGAGGTCGAGTCCGCCCTCGTCTCCCACCCCTCCGTCGCCGAGGCGGCCGTCGTCGGCGCCGCCGACGAGACCACCGGTCAGGCGATCGTCGCCTTCGTGATCCTGCGCGGTACGGCGTCCGAGGACGCCAAGCTCGTCGGCGAGCTGCGTGACCACGTCGGCAACACGCTCGGCCCGATCGCCAAGCCGAAGCGGATCCTGCCGGTGGCGGAGCTGCCGAAGACCCGCTCCGGCAAGATCATGCGGCGTCTGCTGCGGGACGTCGCGGAGAACCGCCAGCTCGGTGACGTCACCACGCTGACCGACGCCACGGTCATGAACCTCATCCAGGCGAAGCTGCCGGCGGCGCCCAGCGAGGACTGAGCAGGACTGAGCAGGACTGGGCAGGGGCACCCGGCGTGCGCGCCGGGTGCCCTTTCACGGCACGTTAGGTAAAATAAACAAAAAACGTTCGCCTCAGGTGCGCCGGGAAGTCTGGTCGGCATGTGCTCCGTCCTGCCCACCGACCGGAGGTCCTCGTGCCCGCGCCCCGCACCACCGCCCCCCGCAAGGTCCTCGGACGGCTGTCCCTGCCCGAGCGGAGGCATGTCGCGGACGCCCTGCGCACCGAGACCGTCGGCGGTGTGCTGCTGCTGGTCGCCGCCGTGGCGGCCCTGGTCTGGGCGAACGTCCCGGCGCTGCACCACAGCTACGAGAGCGTCAGCCACTACCGCCTCGGCCCCGCCGCCCTCGGCCTGAACCTCTCCGTGGCGCACTGGGCGGCCGACGGACTGCTCGCGGTCTTCTTCTTCGTCGCCGGTATCGAGCTCAAGCGCGAGCTCGTCGTCGGTGACCTCCGGGACCGGAAGGCCGCCGCGCTGCCCGTGGTGGCCGCGCTGTGCGGCATGGCCGTACCGGCGCTCGTCTACACCCTCACCAACATCGCCGGCGACGGCTCGCTCGCCGGCTGGGCGGTGCCCACCGCCACCGACATCGCCTTCGCGCTCGCCGTGCTCGCGGTCATCGGCACGGCGCTGCCCGGCGCCCTGCGCGCCTTCCTGCTCACCCTGGCCGTCGTCGACGACCTGTTCGCGATCCTGATCATCGCGGTCTTCTTCACCGCGCGCATCGACTTCGCCGCGCTCGCCGGCGCGGTCGCCGGGCTCGTCGTCTTCTGGCTGCTGCTGCGCGTGGGCGTACGTGGCTGGTACGTGTACGTGCCGCTCGCGCTGGTCGTCTGGGCGCTGATGTACAACAGCGGCGTCCACGCCACCATCGCGGGCGTCGCCATGGGCCTGATGCTGCGCTGCACCACCCGTGAGGGCGAGGAGTGCTCGCCCGCCGAGCGCGTCGCGCATCTCGTGCGCCCCCTGTCGGCGGGGCTGGCCGTGCCGCTGTTCGCGCTGTTCAGCGCAGGGGTGGCGGTCTCCGGCGGGGCGCTCGCGGACGTGTTCACCAAGCCGCAGACGCTCGGCGTGGTGCTCGGGCTGGTCGTCGGCAAGACGATCGGCGTCTTCGGCGGCACCTGGCTGACCGTCCGCTTCACCCGGGCCTCGCTCAGTGACGACCTCGCATTGGCCGACGTCTTCGCCGTGGCGACGCTCGCCGGCATCGGCTTCACCGTCTCGCTGCTCATCGGCGAGCTCGCCTTCGCGGGCGATGCGGTCCTGACGGACGAGGCGAAGGCCGCCGTACTGACCGGGTCGCTGATCGCGGCGGTCTGCGCGACGGCCCTGCTGAAGGTGCGCAACGCCAAGTACCGGAGGCTGTACGAGGAGGAGGAGCGGGACGAGGACCGCGACGGCATCCCGGACATCTACGAGCAGGACGACCCGGCCTACCACCTGCGCATGGCGGAACTCCTGGAGCGCAAGGCCGCCGAGCACCGGCGGCTCGCCGCGGACCTCGCCGACACGGCCGCCGGACGCCACACGAGTGCCGAAGTGCCGGGCAGGGCAGGCGAGGAAGGCGACCGTCCGGCATGATCTGACGAGACGGTACAAAACGAGTCGGCGCGAAAAGACGAAGTCGGCACGAAAAGACGAAGAGGGAGACCGCGATGAGCGCACCCGACGGCAGCCCGGTCGGCGCCGAACGCAGCATCGGCCAGCTGTTCGCCTCGGCGACGACCGAAATGTCGGCGCTGGTGCACGACGAGATCGCACTGGCCAAGGCCCAGCTGAAGCAGGACGTCAAGCGCGGCGCGACCAGCGGCGGCGCCTTCACGGTGGCCGGCGCGGTGCTGCTGTTCTCGCTGCCGATGCTCAACTTCGCCCTCGCGTACGGCATCCGGACCTGGAGCGGCTGGAACCTGGCGGTCTGCTTCCTGCTGTCCTTCGCCGCCAACGTCCTCGTCGCCGGCGGTCTCGCGCTGATCGGCGTGCTCTTCGCGAAGAAGGCGCAGAAGAGCAAGGGCCCGCAGAAGGTCGCGGCGTCGATGAAGGAGACGGCGGGCGTCCTGCAGAAGGCCAAGCCGCACCCCCGCCAGGCACCGGCCCTGGAGGACCGGTCCCCCGCGGCCATCGAGGCTGTGGCACGCTCGTCGTCATGACGGACCCCGCCGCTTCGGCACACCCTTTCTCGGTCGCACGGCTGGACGTTCCCGGCGGCCGGGAGGTGACGCACCGGGACGTCGCCGCCAACGGCGCCCGCTTCCACATCGCGGAGCTGGGCGACGGCCCGCTGGTGCTGCTGCTGCACGGCTTCCCGCAGTTCTGGTGGGCATGGCGGCACCAGCTCGTCGCGCTCGCCGACGCGGGCTTCAGGGCCGTCGCGATGGACCTGCGGGGCGTGGGCGGCAGCGACCGCACCCCGCGCGGGTACGACCCCGCCAACCTCGCCCTCGACATCACCGGCGTGGTGCGCTCCCTCGGCGAGCCGGACGCCGCGCTGGTCGGCCACGACCTGGGCGGCTACCTGGCGTGGACGGCCGCCGCGATGCGGCCCAAGCTGGTGCGGCGGCTCGCGGTGGTGTCCATGCCGCATCCGCGGCGCTGGCGCGCGGCGATGCTGCGGGACGCCCGGCAGACGGTCGCCGGCTCCTACATCTGGGGGTTCCAGCGGCCGTGGATCCCCGAGCGGCAGCTGACCGCCGACGACGGGGCGCTGGTGGGCGAGCTGATCCGGGACTGGTCCGGGCCGCGGCTGCCGGACGACGAGGCGGTGGAGACGTACCGCCGGGCCATGTGCATCCCGTCGACCGCGCACTGCGCGATCGAGCCGTACCGCTGGATGGTCCGGTCGCTGGCCCGCCCGGACGGCATCCAGTTCAACCGCCGTATGAAGCGGCCGGTTCGCGTGCCCACACTGCATCTGCACGGCTCCCTCGACCCCGTCATGCGCACGCGGAGCGCGGCCGGTTCGGGCGAGTACGTCGAAGCCCCGTACCGCTGGCGGCTGTTCGACGGACTCGGACACTTCCCGCACGAGGAGGACCCGGTGGCCTTCTCCTCGGAACTCATCAACTGGCTGCAGGACCCGGAGCCCGACCGCTGACGCGCATGGGCCGGCCCGGCCTCCGCTGGGGGTCCGGGGGTTATCCCCCGGGACAGCACAGTCCGCACGAGGAGGACCCGGTGGCCTTCTCCTCGGAACTCATCAACTGGCTGCAGGACCCGGAGCCCGACCGCTGACGCGCATGGGCCGGCCCGGC
>NZ_JBIRWL010000003.1:452360-590647 GCF_044387825.1 Streptomyces sp. NPDC020299 | reverse complement strand
TGTCCGCACGAGGAGGACCCGGTGGCCTTCTCCTCGGAACTCATCAACTGGCTGCAGGACCCGGAGCCCGACCGCTGACGCGCATGGGCCGGCCCGGCCTCTGCTGGGGGTCCGGGGGTTATCCCCCGGGACAGCACAGTCCGCACGAGGAGGACCCGGTGGCCTTCTCCTCGGAACTCATCAACTGGCTGCAGGACCCGGAGCCCGACCGCTGACGCGCGTGGGCCCCGGATCCGGCCCGGTCGGCCGAAAAGTCCTGGGCCGGATCGGTGACCGGGCCAATGCGCCCGGTATCCGAACCTGAACACCTGTTCCACGAACGGCCACATGCCCAGCGCATAGGCCAATTGAGGGGCTCCGGCGCGGTTATCGACCTTGGGGCGGGGGCAGACGTCCGGGTATGGGCTGGACGCACGACTACAGTGACGCACCCCGCAACCGACGCTCGGCCACCGGCCTGAGCGCGCACCGGGGAGGCGCTCCGCAGATGCAGGGCACGGACCTCCGGGTGGGAATCCCCCGCATCCTGCGCCGCCGGGCCCGCTGGGTCTCGGTACGCCTGCGTCACCCCCGCGGCTGAGCCCGGCTGGGGCCTAGAGAGCGCAGCTGTCGGTGCCCACCTGCTGGTTCGCGGTACGCCCCTGGTCGATGTCCGGCCGGATCTCGTCCGCGGTGAGCGCGTAGCCGGTCTCGGCGTCGTCGAGGGACTTCGCGAAGACCACGCCGTACACCTTGCCCTCGGGCGTGAGCAGCGGGCCGCCGGAGTTGCCCTGGCGGACGGTCGCGTAGAGCGAGTAGACGTCACGGCGGACGGTGCCGCGGTGGTAGATGTCCGGGCCGTTGGCCTTGATGCGCCCGCGTACGCGCGCGGCGCGGACGTCGTACGCCCCGTTCTGCGGGAAGCCCGCGACGATCGCGCCGTCGTCGCTCGCCGCGTCCTTCGCGGAGAAGCTGAGGGGGCGTGCCTTCAGGTCCGGGACGTCGAGGACGGCGATGTCGCGGTGCCAGTCGTAGAGGACGACCTTCGCGTCGTACTTGCGGCCCTGTCCGCCTATCTGCACGGTCGGCTCGTCGACGCCGCCGACCACGTGCGCGTTGGTCATCACGCGGCGGTCGGCGAACACGAAGCCGCTGCCTTCGAGGACCTTGCCGCAGCTCTGGGCGGTGCCCATGACCTTGACGACGGACCGCTGGGCGTGCGCGGCGACCGCGCTGCCCGCCAGGGCCGGGTCGGGGGGCTGTACGTCGGTGATCGGCTCGTTGGCGAAGGGGCTGAAGACCTGCGGGAAACCGTTCTGTGCGAGGACCGAGGAGAAGTCCGCGAACCAGGTGTCGGCCTGGGCGGGCAGCGCCTGGGAGACGCCGAGGAGCACCTTGGAGTTGCGGACCTCCTTGCCCAGCGTCGGCAGCGTGGTGCCCGCGAGGGCGGAACCGATCAGCCACGCCACGAGGAGCATCGCGACCACGTTGACCAGGGCCCCGCCGGTGGCGTCCAGGGCGCGGGCGGGGGACCAGGTGATGTACCGGCGCAGTTTGTTGCCGAGGTGGGTGGTCAGGGCCTGGCCGATGGAGGCGCAGACGATCACGACCACCACGGCGACGACGGCGGCGGTCGTGCTGACCTCCGCGTTGTCGGTCAGGGCGTCCCAGACGACCGGCAGCAGGTAGACGGCGACGAGGCCGCCCCCGAGAAAGCCGATCACCGACAGGATGCCGACGACGAAGCCCTGGCGGTAGCCGACGATCGCGAACCACACGGCGGCGACCAGCAACAGGATGTCCAGCACGTTCACCGTTTCAGGCCTCGACTCTTCAAACTCCGGTCCCACGAGCACGGCCGGGGGTCCGGGGGTTGTCCCCCGGGTAGACACAGCACGGGGATCACCCTGTCATGACCGCCAGTCGAGCGGGACCTGCTTCTCCCGGTCCCACGGGCGCTCCCAGCCCGCGTAGTGCAGCAGCCGGTCGATGATCCCGGCCGTGAATCCCCACACGAGTGCCGATTCGACCAGAAATGCCGGACCTCGGTGACCACTGGGGTGAACGGCTGTGGCGCGGTTGGCGGGGTCCGTGAGATCCGCCACGGGAACCGTGAAGACACGGGCGGTCTCGTTCGGGTCGACGACACCCACCGGGCTGGGCTTACGCCACCAGCCGAGCACCGGGGTGACGACGAAGCCGCTGACCGGGATGTACAGCTTGGGCAGCACGCCGAAGAGCTGCACCCCCGACGGGTCGAGGCCGGTCTCCTCCTCGGCCTCGCGGAGCGCGGCCCGCAGCGGCCCGTCGCCCTTCGGGTCGCCGTCCTCGGGGTCGAGGGCGCCGCCGGGGAAGGAGGGCTGCCCGGCGTGGGAGCGGAGCGAGCTCGCGCGCTCCATCAGCAGCAGCTCGGGACCGCGCTCGCCATTGCCGCTACTGCCGCCGTCGCCGAACAGGATCAGCACCGCGGACTGGCGGCCCGCGCCGTCCTCGGGCGGCAGGAAGCGGCTGAGCTGTATCGGCTTGACCGTCTCCGCGGCCCGCACCACCGGGTCCAGCCAGGCCGGCAGGTCCACCTTGCTGAGCGTCACCGCGCCGCCCTGGGTATTGCTCGCGTGCGTCATCGCCACCCCCGTTCTGCCGTCTTCAACGCCCGGGTGCCTCGAGATCGTTCCGTCATACGGCCCCCAGCGGCGGCGCCGGGCGGCCGCCCGCGTCGAGGTAGGCCTGCGGGGGCTTCAGGCGCTGGCCGGGGAAGCCGCCCTTCTCGTACTTCAGGAGCTTCTTGGCCTTCTCGGGGTCGGTCTCGCCCTCGCCGTACGCCGGGCAGAGCGGGGCGATGGGGCAGGCGCCGCAGGCGGGCTTGCGGGCGTGGCAGATGCGGCGGCCGTGCCAGATCACGTGGTGCGAGAGGTCCGTCCAGTCGCTCTTGGGGAAGAGCGCGCCGACCGCGGCCTCGATCTTGTCGGGGTCGCTCGCCTCGGTCCACTTCCAGCGCCGCACCAGCCGCTGGAAGTGCGTGTCCACGGTGATGCCGGGCCGCCCGAAGGCGTTGCCGAGGACGACGAAGGCGGTCTTGCGGCCGACGCCGGGCAGCTTGACCAGGTCTTCCAGCTTTCCGGGGACCTCGCCGCCGAACTGCTCGGCGAGGGCCTTCGACAGCCCTATGACCGACCTGGTCTTGGCCCGGAAGAAACCGCAGGGGCGGAGGATCTCCTCGACCTCCTCCGGGTTCGCGCCGGCCAGGTCCTCGGGAGTGGGGTACTTGGCGAAGAGCGCGGGCGTGGTCTGGTTGACCCGCAGGTCGGTGGTCTGGGCGGACAGGACCGTGGCGACCACGAGCTGGAAGGGGTTCTCGAAGTCGAGCTCCGGATGGGCGTACGGGTAGACCCCGGCGAGCTCGCGGTTGATGCGCCGGGCCCTGCGGACGAGCGCGGTACGCGATTCACTCGCGGGTACCTTTTTAGATGCTTTGACTGTTTTATTACCGCGGCCGGGATCCTGTTCGCCCACAGCGGAATCGCGACGTACAACCACCCGTCCAGCCCCCTTGGCCTGTGCTCTCACCGGCGATTTGGACACCCGGCCAGCCTAAAGCCCGGCACCGACATCCGCCCCGGACCCGGAAGATCAGCCCCCGATTGGACCCCACCCGCTTACCTCGGGACACCTGTGCGGCATCCTTGTGACAGATCACACTGTTTGGATCGTCCGGCAAAATGGGGAACACGGTCCCCTGGCACATGGGGGAGCAAGATCCCCTGAGCAGGTCGACAAGGGAGATAACTCGTGGACGACGTTCTGCGGCGCAACCCGCTCTTCGCGGCGCTCGACGACGAGCAGGCCGCGGAGCTCCGCGCCTCCATGAGTGAGGTGACCCTCGCGCGCGGTGACTCGCTGTTCCACGAGGGCGACCCCGGTGACCGGCTGTACGTCGTCACCGAGGGCAAGGTCAAGCTCCACCGGACCTCCCCCGACGGCCGCGAGAACATGCTGGCGGTCGTCGGTCCCGGCGAGCTCATCGGCGAGCTGTCGCTGTTCGACCCGGGCCCGCGCACGGCGACCGCGACCGCGCTGACCGAGGTCAAGCTGCTGGGTCTGGGCCACGGCGACCTCCAGCCCTGGCTGAACGTGCGTCCCGAGGTGGCCGGCGCCCTGCTGCGTGCCGTCGCGCGCCGCCTGCGCAAGACCAACGACGCGATGTCCGACCTGGTCTTCTCCGATGTCCCCGGGCGCGTCGCCCGCGCCCTGCTGGACCTCTCCCGCCGCTTCGGCGTGCAGTCGGAGGAGGGCATCCACGTCGTCCACGACCTCACGCAGGAGGAGCTGGCCCAGCTCGTCGGCGCCTCGCGCGAGACCGTGAACAAGGCGCTGGCGGACTTCGCCCAGCGGGGCTGGCTGCGCCTGGAGGCGCGTGCGGTGATCCTGCTCGACGTGGAGCGGCTCGCGAAGCGCTCGCGGTAGCCGCCGGGCGCGTCCCGGCCCGCGCGGACGGGTACTTCCCGGCCCGCATGGAAAACGGGCTGCCCGGCGCGCATCCGCCGGGCACAGTGGGCGCATGTCCGGAACTGTTCCCCCGAAGGGTCTCGACGACCGGGGCTACATCGCGCGCGAGGGTTCCCTCGAACACGTCCCGCAAGCATTCCGCCCCGTAGTGGCAGCCGCCCGCGAGCGGCTCCCGGACGCGTTCGGGACCCGCCTGCACAGCGCGTACCTCTACGGGTCGATCCCGCGCGGCACCGCGCGCGTGGGGCGCAGCGATCTCGACCTGCTGGTCGCCCTGCGCGAGGAGCCGGCCGACGCGGACCGGCAGGCGGCACGCGCACTCGGGGAGACGCTCGACGAGGAGTTCCCGCAGATCGACGGCGCCGGGACGCTGCTGTACGGCCGGGCCCGGCTGCTCAGCGAGCTGGAGCGGTACGACATGGGGTGGTTCGTCGCCTGCCTGTGCACCCCGCTGCTCGGCGACGACCTCGCCGAGCACCTGCCCCGCTACCGGCCCGACGCGCTGCTGGCCCGCGAGACCAACGGCGACCTGGCCCGGCTGCTGCCGCGCTGGCGCGGGCGGATCGCGGGCGCGGCCGACAGCGAGGAGGCCCGGCGGCCCCTGGTGCGCTTCATGTCCCGGCATCTCGTCCGCACCGGCTTCACCCTGGTGATGCCCCGCTGGAACGGCTGGACCAGCGATCTGCGCGAGATGGCCGAGGTGTTCGGCGCGTACTACCCGGGGCGCGCCGGACAGCTGCGCGCGGCGGCGGAGTACGGCTACGAGCCGGTCGGCGACCCGGACGTCCTGCGGTCGTACGTCGACGACCTGGGGCCCTGGCTGGCCGAGGAGTACGCGCGCGTGCACGGGGTGAAGGCCCCGCGCCCCGAGGACGGGCCCTAGAGGACACTCCTTGGCGGACGGCCCTAGATGAGCCCGTGCTCGCTCAGGTAGTCCAGCTGGGCCCGCACGGACAGCTCCGCCGCCGGCCACAGGGTGCGGTCCACGTCGGCGTAGACGTGGGCGACGACCTGGCCGGGGGTGCTGTAGCCGTCCTCGACGGCCGTCTCCACCTGGGCGAGGCGGTGGGCGCGGTGGGCGAGGTAGAACTCCACGGCGCCCTGGGCGTCCTCCAGGACCGGTCCGTGGCCCGGCAGGACCGTGTGGACGCCGTCGTCGACCGTCAGGGACCTCAGGCGCCGCAGCGAGTCCAGATAGTCGCCCAGACGGCCGTCGGGATGCGCCACGACGGTCGTGCCGCGTCCGAGGATGGTGTCGCCGGTGAGGACGGCACGGTCGGCCGGGAGGTGGAAGCACAGGGAGTCCGCGGTGTGCCCCGGGGTCGGTACGACCCTCAGCTCGAGGTCGCCGACCGTGATCACGTCACCGGCGGCCAGGCCCTCGTCGCCGAGCCGCAGCGCCGGGTCCAGGGCACGCACGCGCGTGTTGGTGAGTTCGGCGAAGCGCCCCGCGCCCTCGGCGTGGTCCGGGTGGCCGTGGGTGAGCAGGGTGAGGGCGACGCGTTTGCCGGCCTTCTCGGCCGCGTCGACGACCGCCCGCAGGTGTCCGTCGTCCAGGGGGCCCGGGTCGACGACCGCGGCCAGCTCGGAGCCGGGCTCGGAGACGATCCAGGTGTTCGTCCCGTCCAGCGTCATCGCGGAGGCATTGGGCGCCAGCACATTGACCGCACGCTCCGTGGCGGGCCCGTCCAGAACTCCGCCACGGGGCTGGCCGGGCAGGGCTGCTGCGTCGGTCATTCAAAAGCTCCTTCCGCGAGACTCACCCGAGGTACCGAGTCCCGGCACCGGCCCGGCAGGGCTGCCGCGTCCGTCATGCCGGGCCTCCACCAGGTGTCGGGAGTGTCGGGGGTGTCGGGATGTGCTTCGTGAACTCGTCGTGGCCGGGCCAGGACAGGACGATCTCGTCGGCCACCAGGCGGGCCTGGGCCAGGACGGGGGTCAGGTCGCGTGCGGGGGCGGCGGCGAGGGCCGCGGTGGCGGTGTCGTACGGGGACAGCTCGCGCAGGGTGGCGATGGTGGGCGGCATCATCAGCAGCTCGCCCTTGTCGTACCGGGCCGCCGCGTCCTGCGGCCGGATCCACACCGTGCGGTCGGCCTCCGTGGAGGCGTTGCGGGTGCGCTGGCCCTCGGGGAGGGCTGCCACGAAGAACCAGGTGTCGTAGCGGCGGGCCTCGAACTCGGGGGTGATCCAGCGGGCCCAGGCGCCCAGCAGGTCGGAGCGCAGCACCAGGCCGCGGCGGTCCAGGAACTCCGCGAAGGACAGCTCCCGGGCGACCAGCGCGGCGCGGTCGGTCTCCCAGTCGGCGCCGGTGGTGTCGCCGACCACGGAGCCGGGCGTAGGACCGGCGAGCAGGACGCCCGCCTCCTCGTACGTCTCCCGGACGGCCGCGCAGACGATCGCCTGGGCACCGCTCTCGTCGACGCCCAGCCGGTCGGCCCACCACGCGCGCGTGGGGCCCGACCAGCGGATGTCGCGGTCGTCGTCCCGCGGGTCGACACCGCCGCCGGGATACGCGTACGCGCCTCCGGCGAAGGCCATGGAGGCGCGTCTGCGCAGCATGTGGACGATCGGCCCGGTACCGGCGTCCTTGGTGTCCTGGAGGAGCATCACCGTGGCCGCGCGCCGGGGAAGCACCGGCGTGAGCGTGCCCTCCGCATGCGCACGGATGCGTTCGGGCCACTCCGGGGGATACCACTGCCCATTCGCCATGGCCGGAGGCTATCCCGTGGTGCGCGAATGTTCGAGAGGCGCCCGGGACCAGGGCACATCCCGGAGCGTTACGGGACGAGCTCCACCTGGACCTCGACCTCCACCGGCGCGTCCAGCGGCAGCACGGCGACGCCCACCGCACTGCGCGCGTGCACGCCCTTGTCGCCGAGGACCTCGCCGAGCAGCTCGCTGGCGCCGTTGACGACACCCGGCTGGCCGGTGAAGTCGGCGGCCGAGGCGACGAAGCCCACGACCTTCACCACGCGCGCGATGCGGTCCAGGTCGCCGGCGACGGACTTCACGGCGGCCAGTGCGTTCAGCGCGCAGGTGCGGGCCAGCTCCTTGGCCTCCTCCGCGGTGACCTCCAGGCCCACCTTGCCGGTGACCGGAAGCTTGCCCTCCACCATCGGCAGCTGGCCGGAGGTGTAGACGTAGGGGCCGGACTGCACGGCGGGCTGGTAGGCGGCCAGCGGCGGCACGACCTCCGGCAGGGTCAGACCGAGTTCGGCCAGCCGGTCCTCGACGGCGCCCATTACTGCTTCTCCCGCTTCATGTAGGCCACGAGCTGCTCGGGGTTGTTCGGCCCGGGCACGACCTGGACGAGCTCCCAGCCGTCCTCGCCCCAGGTGTCCAGAATCTGCTTCGTGGCGTGGACGAGCAGAGGCACGGTTGCGTATTCCCACTTGGTCATGTGGCCGACTGTAGCCCCTGTTATCCACAGCCTCCCGCGTAGCCCGCGGGCGGACTGGTTAGGCTCGAAGGCGTGAGCAGGCTCCAGGTCGTCAGCGGCAAGGGCGGGACCGGAAAGACGACGGTCGCCGCCGCACTCGCGCTGGCCCTCGCCACCGATGGGAAGCGGACGCTTCTCGTCGAGGTCGAGGGCCGGCAGGGCATCGCACAGCTCTTCGAGACGGAGGCGCTGCCCTACCAGGAACGGAAGATCGCGGTCGGGCCCGGAGGCGGGGAGGTGTTCGCCCTCGCCATAGACCCCGAACTGGCCCTTCTGGACTACCTCCAGATGTTCTACAAGCTCGGCAGCGCGGGCAGGGCCCTGAAGAAACTCGGCGCCATCGACTTCGCCACCACCATCGCGCCGGGCGTCCGGGACGTCCTGCTCACCGGCAAGGCGTGCGAGGCGGTCCGGCGCAAGGACAGAAGCGGACGGTTCGCGTACGACTACGTGATCATGGACGCGCCGCCGACCGGACGCATCACCCGCTTCCTCAACGTCAACGACGAGGTCGCCGGGCTCGCCAAGATCGGCCCGATACACAATCAGGCCCAGGCCGTGATGCGCGTGCTGAAGTCGCCCGAGACGGCCGTTCACCTGGTGACGCTCCTCGAGGAGATGCCCGTGCAGGAGACCGCGGACGGGATCGCGGAACTGCGCGCGGCCGGGCTGCCGGTGGGCCGGGTCGTGGTGAACATGGTCCGGCCCGCGGTGCTGGACGCGGACGACCTGGAACTCGTACGGGCCGTGGAGCACACCGCCGTCGCCCGGTCGCTGTCCGCCGCCGGGCTGGGCGGGGCGCGCCGGGGCGGGAACGCCGAGCGGCTGGTGGATCCGCTGCTGGAGCAGGCGGAGGAGTACGCCGAGCGGTACGCGCTGGAGCAGGAGCAGCGTGCGGTCCTGGGCGAGCTGGGCCTGCCGCTGCACGAGCTGCCGCTGCTCGCCGAGGGCATGGACCTGGCGGGCCTGTACCAACTCGCCCACGAGCTGCGGAATCAGGGGATGTCATGACTCCGGACCCGACCCAGGCGCAGGACACCGCACGCCACCGGCTCTCCCCCGCGCGCGTGCTCGACGTCGATCCGCTGCTCGACGACCCCAAGACCCGGATCGTGGTGTGCTGCGGTTCGGGCGGGGTGGGCAAGACCACGACCGCGGCGGCGCTCGGGCTCAGGGCCGCCGAGCGGGGCCGCAAGGTGGTCGTCCTCACCATCGACCCGGCGCGCAGGCTGGCCCAGTCCATGGGCATCGACTCGCTGGACAACGTGCCGCGCCGGGTGAAGGGCACCGAGAACGACGGTGAACTGCACGCCATGATGCTCGACATGAAGCGCACCTTCGACGAGGTCGTCGAGGCGCACGCCGACCCCCAGCGGGCGGCCGCGATCCTGTCCAACCCCTTCTACCAGTCACTCTCGGCGGGCTTCGCGGGCACGCAGGAGTACATGGCGATGGAGAAGCTGGGGCAGCTGCGGGCGAAGGACGAGTGGGACCTCATCGTCGTCGACACGCCGCCGTCGCGCTCCGCGCTGGACTTCCTGGACGCGCCGAAACGACTCGGCTCCTTCCTGGACGGCCGGCTGATCCGGCTGCTGACGGCACCCGCGAAGCTGGGCGGGCGCGCGGGGATGGCCTTCCTCAACGTGGGCATGTCGATGATGACCGGCACGCTGGGCAAGCTGCTGGGCGGTCAGCTGCTGAAGGACGTCCAGACGTTCGTGGCCGCGATGGACACCACCTTCGGTGGCTTCCGTACGCGCGCGGATGCCACGTACAAGCTGCTTCAGGCGCCCGGCACGGCGTTCCTGGTGGTCGCGGCCCCGGAGCGGGACGCGCTGCGCGAGGCCGCGTACTTCGTCGAGCGGCTGGCCGCGGAGGACATGCCGCTGGTCGGGCTGGTGCTCAACCGGGTCCACGGCAGCGGCGCCGACCGGTTGTCGGCCGAGCGTGCGCTCGCCGCCGCGGAAAATCTTGAAGAGCCCCGCATTGTGGATCAGGGGGACGGGAAAGCTGGACTTCGTAACTCTCCCGACACATACGGCAGTTCAGAATCCTCCGCGTCGGAGCCGACCGCGCCCGAATCTCCCACGACGGAATCCTCCACGACGGAAGCGTCCACGGCGGAACCCTCCGTCGACCGGCTCGCCGCGGGCCTGCTGAGGCTGCACGCCGAGCGCATGCAACTGCTCTCCCGCGAGCAGCGCACACGTGACCGCTTCACCGCGCTCCACCCCGAGGTGGCGGTGGTGGAAGTGGCCGCGCTGCCCGGCGACGTGCACGACCTCACGGGTCTGCGGAACATCGGCGACCGACTCGCGGCCGGCCGGCCCGAACTTTCCTAGGCCCTGCGGCCGGCTCGGCTCGGCGGTCAGCTCACGGCCGCGTAGTGCTCGTACACCTCGTCGTTGTCGAGGGGCACGATTCCGGTCCCCCGCTCGTACTCCGAGCGCGCGGTCTCCAGGAGCCGGCGCCAGGAGGTCACGGTGGGCCGCCTGCGCAGCAGTGCGCGGCGCTCGCGCTCCGTCATGCCTCCCCACACGCCGAACTCGACGCGGTTGTCCAGCGCGTCGGCCAGGCATTCGGTGCGTACCGGGCATCCGGTGCACACCGCCTTGGCCCTGTTCTGCGCTGCTCCCTGAACGAACAGTTCATCCGGATCGGTAGTGCGGCAGGCAGCCTGCGCACTCCAGTCGGTTACCCAGCCCATACCGGCGCCGTCCTCTCCCGAATCGAGGCTCCCCCACGGCGGCTTGCGGCATATTCACCGCCGCCAGTTGAGGACGTTACGGAAGGTGGGCACAGCGCAACACCCCCTTCGGGCCCAATCTTGAATGGCCCGAACGGACTATGGGTAAGCGGCAGATCACCCGCGGGAGTGAGCTGGCGACATGCGTGATCATCCCGGCAAACCGGTACAGCTGTGGTGCGTCACAACGGGCGCCAGGTGACACACGAGGCGGATTCGGACACGCCGCCCACAAAAAAAGTCGGCTACATCCGGAACGATTCGGGGTCGCCGGACGTATTGATACGTGGCCTCACTGCTGTGACAGTTGAGAGCAGCTTAGGCCAATGCCTTCACGCGTGTCCGGCGAATGAGAACGTAGGCTGCCCTCATGCCAAAGAAGCGCTCGGGCGGTGGTCTGTCGGCCGCACAGCAGGCCGCCAAGTTCCTCGGTGTCAGTGTGCTCGCGGGAGCGGTGATGGCCGGCATCGCGCTGCCCGCGGCCGGCGCGCTCGGTCTCGCGGCCAAGGGTACGGTGCAGGGCTTCGACGAGATCCCCACCAACCTCAAGAGCCCGCAGCTCAGTCAGCGCACCGCGATCCTGGACAGCGCGGGCCACAAGATCGCCTCGGTGTACTCACGGGACCGTACGGTCGTGGACCTCAAGGACATCTCGCCGTACATGCAGAAGGCGATCGTCGCGATCGAGGACTCCCGCTTCTACCAGCACGGCGCGATCGACCTGAAGGGCGTCCTGCGCGCCCTGAACAAGAACGCGCAGAGCGGCGGGGTCGCCCAGGGCGCCTCCACGCTCACCCAGCAGCTGGTGAAGAACTACTTCATCGAGGAGGCCGGCGACGACCCGACGAAGGTCGCGCAGGCCACCCAGCAGACGCTGGGCCGCAAGATCCGCGAGCTGAAGTACGCGATCCAGCTCGAGGACAAGCTCGGCAAGAAGAAGATCCTCGAGAACTACCTGAACATCACCTTCTTCGGCGAGCAGGCCTACGGCATCGAGGCGGCCGCGCAGCGTTACTTCTCCAAGCACGCCAAGGACCTGAACCTCCAGGAATCGGCGCTGCTGGCCGGCATCGTGCAGTCCCCGAGCCGGTACGACCCGGTCAACGACGAGGCCGAGGCCACCAAGCGGCGCAACACCGTGCTCACCCGTATGGCTCAGGTCGGCGACATCTCGAACGGGGAGGCCGACAAGGCCAGGAAGGCCCCGCTCGGGCTGCACGTCAGCCGGCCGAAGAACGGCTGCATCACCGCCTCCAAGGGGGCGGCGTTCTTCTGCAAGTACGTCGAGAACGTCTTCCTCACCGACCCGACCTTCGGCAAGACCCGCGAGGCGCGCGCCAAGCTGTGGAACAAGGGCGGCCTGACGATCCGTACGACGCTCGAGCCGCAGGCCCAGGAGTCGGTGCAGGCCTCCCTCAAGGAGCACGTCTACAAGTCCGACCGGGTCGCCGCGGCCTCCACCCTGGTGGAGCCCGGCACCGGCAAGATCCTGGCGATGGGCCAGTCGAAGCCGTACGGCTACGGCAAGGACGAGACCGAGTACAACTACTCCGTCAACCGCGACATGGGCGGCTCGAACTTCGGCTTCCCGACCGGTTCGACCTTCAAGCCGTTCGTGGCCGCCGCCGCCATCGAGGGCGGCAAGCCCGCGACGCAGCAGTACTCGGCGCCGTACAAGATGAACTATCCGAGCCCCGTGCAGACCTGTAGCAGCAAGCCGTGGGTCAACGACCGCTCGTACACGGTGGAGAACGAGAGCGAGTCCGAGAAGGGCCCGTACCGCATGAAGGAGGCGATGGCGAAGTCCGTCAACACCTACTTCGTGCAGCTCATCTCCGACATCGGCCTGTGCCCGGTGATGAAGATGACCGACGGCCTGCACGTGGTGCAGGGCAACGGCGACAAGCTCCCCGAGAACCCCTCCATCGCCCTCGGCGCGATCGGCCTCTCCCCGCTGACGATGGCCAGCGCATACGCCACCTTCGCCGACCGGGGCATGTACTGCACGCCGATCGCCATCGAGTCGATCACCCAGAAGGTGGGTGACGAGCAGAAGTCGCTCGAGGTGCCGAAGTCGACGTGCTCGCGCGCGATGAGCGAGAAGACCGCCGACACGGTCAACACCCTGCTGCGCGGCGTGATCGACTCCGGTACGGGTCAGCAGGCCGGACTGAGCGACCGCGAGAGCGCGGGCAAGACGGGTACGACGGACGAGCGGAAGAACGCCTGGTTCGTCGGCTACACGCCCAACCTGTCCGGCGCGGTCTGGGTCGGCAGCGCCAAGCAGAACGTGAAGATGGTCAACATCACCATCGGCGGCCAGTACAACGACCTCGTCTACGGCGGCCGGGTCCCCGGCCCGATCTGGCGCGACGCCATGGACGGCGCGCTGGCCGGCAAGGACGCCCCCGACTTCAACCTCGTCGACATCCCGGACGACAACAAGGGCAAGGGCGACGGCAAGGGCAACGGGCGCGGCCACGGGAACGGCGGCGACAACACCGGCGGCCTCATCGGCGGGCTCATCGGCGGCGGTACCGATGGCGGTACGACCGGCGGCGACACCGGCTTCCCGACGCCCACCTTCTCCTTCCCGGACGGCTTCATCCAGGGGCAGGGCAACGGGGGCCGCAACGGGCACGGGAACGGCGGGACGCGCTGATCCCACCGGACGACGCGGCGGGGCCGCACCCTCCGACCGAGGGTGCGGCCCCGCCGTCGTACCCGTACCCAGGTGTACCGGGCGGCGGTCAGCCCGCCAGCAGCTTCTTGACCGCGGCGGCGACCCGGCCGCCCTCGGCCAGGCCGGCCACCTTCGGGTTCACGATCTTCATCACGGCGCCCATGGCCCGCGGCCCCTCGGCACCGGCGGCCCTGGCCTCCCCGACGGCCTGCGCCACGATCGCGTCCAGCTCCTCGTCGGACAGCTGCTTGGGCAGGTACGCGGCGAGCAGCTCGCCCTCCGCCTTCTCCCGCTCGGCCTGCTCGGCACGACCACCCTGCGCGAAGGCCTCGGCCGCCTCGCGGCGCTTCTTGGCCTCCTTGGTGATCACCTTCTGGACCTCGTCGTCGGAGAGCTCGCGCTTCTCCTTGCCCGCGACCTCCTCCTTGGTGATCGCGGTGAGCGTCAGCCGGAGCGTCGAGGAGCGGAGCTCGTCGCGCTCCTTGATCGCGGCGTTGAGGTCGTCCTGCAGCTTCGACTTGAGCGTGGTGGTCATGGCTCGATTGTCGCAGGTGCGGTGACGCGAACGCCCGCTGATTTACGGGACTCCGCCGGGACCCCGCCGGGACCCCGCCCTGACGCTGACGGAGCGGCTGGTCTCAACGCCCCGTCAGGGTCTGAGACGATGGAGGTATGCGCGCGCGATACGGAGTACCCCTGGGAGTCGTGGCGGCCGGCGCCGCCGGTCTGGTGTATGCGGCGGGCTTCGAAGCCCGTTCCTTCCGCCTCCGCAGGGTGACCGTGCCCGTCCTGCCCCCGGGCATGCGCCCGCTGCGCGTGCTCCAGGTCTCCGACATCCACATGGTCCGCGACCAGCGCAAGAAGCAGCGCTGGCTGCGCTCGCTGGCGGGCCTGCGCCCCGACTTCGTGATCAACACGGGCGACAACCTCTCCGACCCGGAGGGCGTGCCGGAGGTGCTGGACGCGCTCGGCCCGCTGATGGAGTTCCCGGGCGCGTACGTCTTCGGCTCCAACGACTACTACGGCCCCAAGCCCCGCAACCCCGCCCGCTACCTGCTGGAGAAGGCCAGCGGCCGGCACGGCCTGAACGGCAACCCGCCGGTCGTGGGCGCCATCCACAACCCGTGGGAGGACCTCCGGGACGGCTTCGACGGGGCGGGCTGGCTGAATCTGACCAACACCCGGGGCGAGCTCAAGATCGAGGGCGTCACGGTGGAGCTCACCGGTCTGGACGACCCGCACATCAAGCGCGACCGCTACGCCCGGGTCGCCGGCGGCCCCTCCGCCTCGGCCGACTTCTCGATGGGCGTGGTGCACGCCCCGTACCTGCGCGTACTGGACGCGTACACGGCCGACGGCTACCCCCTCCTCCTGGCCGGCCACACCCACGGCGGCCAGATCTGCGTCCCCTTCTACGGCGCCCTGGTCACCAACTGCGACATCGACACGGACCGCGTGAAGGGCCTGTCCACGCACACGGCGGAGGGCCGTACGGCCTACCTCCACGTCTCGGCGGGCTGCGGCACGAACCGCTACACGCCGGTACGGTTCGCGTGCCCGCCGGAGGCGTCGCTGCTGACGCTGGTGGCGAAGGAGTAGGAGACGGCAACCGGAGGAGGCAAGGGGAAGACACGGGGGAGGTAACCCACCCGGATCCACCCGGATCGCCCCTTTCGCCCGCCCTGCTTAGCGTGAGGGCATGGCGATACCCAGGGACATCCCCGACCTCCCCCCGGTACCGGGCTCCCCCGCCCTGCCGCTCTCCCCGGTCCCGGCCGCGGCGGTGATGCCTCCCGTGCACCGCCCCCAGACCGCGGTCTTCCGCCTGCTGATCGCCGTACTGGCGACGGCGGGCGTCGCGCTGGAGCTGCTGCTGGGCAGCCCGGCCCGGACCCTGAGCTACTTCAGCATCCAGAGCAACGTCCTGCTGGCCCTGACCTTCGCCGCCTCGGCCCACCGCGCGGCAACGGCCCGCCGCCCCCTGCCACCGGCCCTGACCGGCGCGGTGCTGCTGTACGCCCTGATCGCGGCGGCGGTCTACCACCTGCTCCTCCCCCACACGACGCCCCCGTTCTCGATGACGGACGCGACCACACTCCCGGCCCGCTGGCACGGCCAGTGGACCGCCCTCCAACTCCTCCACACGGCCGTCCCCCTCGGAGCCCTCCTGGACTGGCTCCTGCTCACCACCCCCGGCGGCCTGCACCTGCGCCAGGCCACCACCTGGATGCTCTACCCCCTGGCCTACCTGGCCTTCTCCCTCACCCGAGCCGAACTGCTCTCCCCCGGCGCCCCGGCCCGCTACCTCTACCCCTTCCTCGACGCCGACCAGCACGGCTACAAGCACGCCCTCGCCAACGCCCTCCTCCTCGGCCTCTCCTCCTACGCCCTCGCAGTCCTCCTGGTCACCCTCGACCACACCCGCCCGAACCCCGTCCGCCGCCCCCGCTAAACCGGATTTCGTCTCCGGCCACCAGTGGGCTAAAGTAAACGACGTCGCCGCGACAAGCAGCGACACCGGGGTGTAGCGCAGCTTGGCAGCGCGCTTCGTTCGGGACGAAGAGGCCGTGGGTTCAAATCCCGCCACCCCGACAGCCAAAACAGCAAATCAGGCCCGGTGCTGAGAGATCAGCACCGGGCCTGATTTGCTGTGCAGCCCCGTTTTGGGAGCCATTTGGGAGCCGGCCTCAGGAAGCGGCTCCCCGGCGGCTCCCAGCAAGTGGCGTTCCGCGGTCGAGATGGATGTGCGCCTTGCGCGCTCCGTCCAAGCCATCCCCATGGCTTGTGCCGAGGAGACGGCAGGCGATACGACGATCACCATGCACCGATGGTCTCCGTTGAACGACCGCCAGTTAGCGCTCCTCGCCCGCATCGGATCCGGAACCGACCCCGTCACGTCGGAAAGCCCCGAGCTCGCCCCCACCGCTCGCGCGCGCAAAGAGCGGGGTCTGATCACTATGCCCAAGAAGAGTGGGAAGTGGCAGGCGGAGATCACCGGCGCTGGAAGCTTCTACCTGGAGCACGGGCATCATCCGGACCGTCCCGTGCAGGCTCCACGCAGACCTCGTTCAGCGGTAACAGCAGCCGAGGCGCCGGCCGCCTTTCACCCGCAGCAGGACGCCACTCCCCCACTGAAGACGAAGCCTCCCTCGCAGCGTGCCGCGAAGCCCCTGCGGCCCTCACCGGCGGAAGTCGGCGCGGCACTGATCACACAGGTACAGGAAGCCGGACGATTCCTCCGGATCCCGAACTCCAGCGTCCAGGAACGGGCTCGCTACCGCAGAGCCTTCGACGCGGCACGGCAGTGCGCGCCGGAGGGGTATCACCTGAAGTACAGCGGTCGGGCGAAGGGCGATTTCTTCCTCGGCCTGCTCCGAGTGACGGGCGAGGACGACACCGAGTGGAACCGGATCCGCCTGGCCCGCAGTCGTGTGATCACTGATGTCGCGGATGTACTCACGGCGGTCACCGCGGATCACAGCGCCTTCGAGATCTCGGAGGAGGTTCTGCCCCGGGTGCTCGCGCTGCTCCGACTCCTCGCCGAGCAGGCTCTCGCCCGCCACGGCGAGATCGCGGTGTCCAAGAAACGCAGGCAGCCGAGGCCGCTGCTCACCGTCCACGGCAGGACCTATGAGGTCACTTTTCGGGAGCGGCAGAAGCCGGTCCGGTACGTGCCCAAGCAGGCGGGCCGCCGTACGTACGACTGGCAGCGGGTCACCCCGGCACACAGGCTCGAGCCGTCCGGCGAGCTGGAACTGCTGATCGGCCAGCAGCACTCGGGCTACGGCTACGGCCACAACTACGGCTGGAAGAAAGAGTGGGTCGACACCGCCAAGAAGCCGTTGGAGGAGCAGATCGGCTCAGTCTTCCGGGCGTTGAAGACGCGCGCGGAAGAACAGGAGCAGGCCCGGCTGAAGCACGAAGCTGAGCAGCGGCGCCTACGAGAGGAACGTGAGCGGCAGGCAGCCGAGCGCCGGCGTCTGGAAGCGGAGCAGGAGGAGCGGACGCGGCACGAGTGGGAGACCGCCGTCAGCACGGCTTCGATCAAGGCAGTTCACGCGGTCCGAGCGGATCACTTCGGCACGGCCCTGGAGCAATGGCGGGCCGCAGGGGAGATCCGGACCTTCTGCACCGCTCTGGATGAAGCCGCCGCCGCGTCGGGCAGCGCTCTCGAAGCCGAGAGGCTACAAGAGTGGTCGGCCTGGGGGAAGGCGGAGGCGGAACGACTCGACCCCACCAGGAACGGCAAGGGCCTGGCTTCTCTCAACTTCCACGCGGAGCCGACGGGCGACCAGCTCCGGCCGTTTCTCGACGGCTGGCACCCACACAGGCCGGAGAAGGAGAAGCCACCGCCCCAGCCCGCACCGCCCAAACCGGAGCCAGAGCCGCGGCGCTCCTTCATCGGCGCACGTCAGGATCAAGGCTGGCGATATGGACGCCAAGGTCGCGCTGAATGGTGGAGGCGATGACGCCGTGGCCACGATCACGTAGGGCCTTGACTGCCTTCTCCACCAGCTCGCCCAGCCTGATGACCTCGGCGCGCAGGGCGACCAGCTCGTCGTAGCGGTCAGCTTTGTCCTCGCCGCACCATGCCCGCACTGTCCGCAGGACGGCCGCGTCCGCGTCCAGCTTGCGGTCGTCCCGGCGGCTGTAGGAGTACCAGGAGGACTGTGCGCGCTCCTGCTCGATGGCCTGCTGCTTGCGGTCCACCTCCGGAAGGATCTCGTCGGCGAGGCGGCCGGCCACCTGACGGGCGATGCGCTCAGTGACCGGCCACCCGGTCAGGCACATGCCGTCGCGGCCAGATCCTGGCCCTCGTACCAGCGGTTGGCGTACTCGCCGAAGGTCTCCTGGCCGAGCGCTGGGTCGCGCCAGTCGCCACGCCTGTACTTGTTCTCGGCTTCGCTCGCGGCGCGCTGGGCCTCGCCCTTGGTGGCGAATCGGATCGCCTTGCCGTTCTCGTCGACGACCGTGAGGTGCTTGCCGGGCGCGGTCTTGTATCGGCCGCGCCAGTAGTTTCCGCGCTTCTCCGCGAAACCCACGTGTTCCTCCCCTTCCTTGTCGTCGCCCTAAGCGGCGGTACCGAACTGGCTCTGGCGTGCTCGGCGTGGTGGCCGGGCGCGCAAGCGGGCCGTGGGCACGGCAGACGGCGAGGAGGGCTTGGGGGTTGGCGCCTTGGGAACGGGGGCAGGCGCTGGATGCTGCCGCGGGGAGGTAGGGCGGGCCTCGTGCATGCGGATGATCTCCGCGAGGTGCTCGCCGGTGAAGCGGTAGGCGCGGCCGACGCGAGTGAACGGGATGAGCCGTCGACGAGCGCGGTCCTTGACCCACCAGGCAGAGCAGCCGAGGACGGCGGCGACCTCCTCCGGGACGTACAGGCGCGGGAACGCGGCCTCCGAGTGCGGAGTCGGCGCGGAGGCAGGAGGTATCGCGGATTGACGCAAGGGGTGAGTCCTCTTCTGGCGGGTGTGGTGCGGCAACACCGGCCCGCCGGTCGATCGCTAGGGATGAGGTGAGGTGTCCGTGCCGCGCAGTGAGCCGACTGGCCCGCTACACGGGGCCGCTTCTGATCATGCTGATCTCCGCCTCATGCGGATTCGTGATCGGCTTCGCAGTCGCCGCCGCCCCGAACGGCCCCTGAGCCCCCGTCCCTGCCGGAATCCCGCCACCCCGACAGCCGTAACACCAGTTCAGGCCCGGTACTGAGAGATCAGTACCGGACCTGATCTGGTGTATGCCTCTGCTTTGGGAGCAACCTCTTGCCCCCACCTGACTCGCCTGGGTGCCGAGTTCCACGAGTTCTCCCCCACCGACTGCCGCTTCACCGGCCCGCAGCGGCTGGCCGGCGCAGGCCCACCGACATCCGCACAGGGCCCGCCCTGCTCATCGCCGGCCTCACCGCTCGCGGCGGTCAGCGGGAGTGTCCTGGCGCGCCCTCGGCGCAGCCGCTTCCGGTTGCGGCCGACGTACGGTTGAAGTACCGAGGGCATCACGCACTCCGGCCGCCACGTTGGGGTCGTCCTCGGCGAGAGACGAGTCCGGGCCGCCCCAATCGTCGGCGCGGAGACGGGTCGGCATCATGTCCGCCGCGGTCGAAGCAACTCCGCGCGAGCTCATCATGGCTGGGGCCGCCCTGAGCACCCGCGCGGGTCCGCGCCCCCACCAAGGGGAGGCGTGATGACCCTTTCCCGGCTGGACATTCATAGGCGGAACCGAGGGGAGCGGACGTTCGTCACGCTTGCCGGTGACATCGGGCCGGCCACGACGCCGCTCCTGCGGGCCGCGTTGGAGCAGTGTCTGCTGGACGGTGTCACCGTGATCGACATCGACCTGACCACGGTCGGCTCCTGCGACGCGGGGGGCCTGGACGTCCTCCGGTCGGCATCACGGCGCGCCGGCCGGGTCCACGCCTGCCTGAGGCTGCAGCACCCGTGCGCGCAGATCACCCGGCTCCTCGATGTCACCGGATCCACTTCGCTGCTCCTTACCGGCCAGGTGAGTCCCGTGCCGCCCACCGCATCCGGCGACCTTCTGAGTACCGCGCCGCGGGCGCCCGGGGACCCCGCTCGTCGGCCGGATCAGCCGGTCCTCAAGGACGGGATCCGGCTGCGCCGGCTGACCCGCTGGCAGGCCGAAGACATGCGCGAGGACATCGCGGACCTGGCTGCGGAGTCCGTCGCGGGCACCCCCGGCGAGGCGTACCACGACCGTGGAGACTTCCTGCACCGCCTGGCGGTCACTGCCCACCGCCCCGGCTTCGCCCTGCTGGTCGCAGAGACGACGGTGCTGGTCGGTTGCGCCTTCGGTTTTCCGGTGGGTCCTGACGGTTCCGGCCGGCGGGGGTTCGACGGAACGCTCCCGGGGATCATCCATCGGCTCACCTCCCGCGCACGGTTCGTCGTCCTCACCCAGGTGGTGGCCCATCCGCACGCTCAGCACCGCGATATCGCCCGCCGCCTGCAGCAGCGTCTGCTCACAGACCTGCACTCCTGCCTCGGGGTCACCCTGCTGCATCCTGCCGACCAGGCAGGACAAGCCGCCTTCTCGTCCTGGGGTTGGCAGAACATGGGTGAGGTCGTCGGGCTGCCCGGCGCCGTCGCCCCCTGTGTGCTGACCCTGTCCGTCGAAGGGCTGGCCTTGGCACGCCGATGATTTGGCAGAGGGGCGATGAGCCGGCGGTCGTACCGGCCGGCCGGCTGCCTCTCCGCGATGGCTGCGCACCAGGCCGCCCGCCACGGCCGGGAGTAACCTGACACATACCGAGAGCTTTCGGGCGCACGACCACGGCGGCGCCGTTCCCGGCGAGTGGCAGACACGGGCGGCCGGAAGCCGCCCGGAACGGGATCGCACGATGAACGCCATCACAGAGCCCGCCGAAGGTACGGCACCAGATGAAGGCCGCTCCTACCGGATGCCCTTGCCCCGGCTGCGCCTTGCGGCGGGCATCAGCCATGGGCCGCTGGACGGCGCGTGGTGGCCGCGCTGCCACGCACTGGAACTGGAGCTGCCCGCGCTGGTCGGCTCCTTGGATCCGAGCGTCGGCACCGTCACCCGCGTCACCGTGGGGACCGCCACCTGGCCCGATGCCCCGCAGGAGGTGATGGTGCCCGGCCATGTGATCGAGGTGGTCCTGACCGATCTTGCCGCCGAGGTGCATGCCATCACCGTGGACTGCGGCACCGTGGGACGCTGGGAACTGCTGGTGATCCCCCCGGACGAGCCGGCCGGAGCCGCCACCCGGCTGCTGACCGCTGCCGCCGACCCCGGGAACCCACTGTCGGCTCCGCGCCTGCTGGCACTCGTCGAGAGCGGCCTCGACGGACAAGACACGTGGGAGTCGGAAGGAGGGTCCGGACTCAGGTGAGAGGCCCGATCCGGACGGACCCGGGTGACGGGGCCAGTCCCGGGGCATCTACGACCCGTCGATGGGGCGATGACACTGGCAGACCCTGCACCGTCCCAGCCCGCCGCTCCGATCGACTCGGATCATGGCGGGTGAGGGGATGACGGCCGGACAGCGCGCGGACCGCTCCGAGAGCTTCGGGGAAGCTCTGCTGGGAGAGGTCCTCGATCGCGCGCATGAACTGCCGCCCCATCTCATCGGGCCATTGGTCGCTGACGTGGTGGAGCGGCTCGGGGGTCGCCGGCCGCAGGTGCTGCTGCAGGACTACGGCCAACTGATGCTCGTCCCCCTGCCCGGCGACGGCCTCACGGACGGGGAACCGCAGGTGATCGACGACTCCGAGGCGGGCCGCTGCTTTCTCGACGCTCACCCCGTCGAGCTGCCCGAGGACGACGGCGTGCGAATCCTGCTGCCGCTGCTGGACGGCGGCGATCAGGTCGGAGTCATGGCAGTGACGTTGGACAGCGTCGATGAACACGACCGCCGCATGCTGCGCAGGCTCGCCGGCCTGGTGGCCGACCTCCTGGTGACCAAGCACGGCTACTCCGACCTCTTCTTCGGTGTCCGACGCAGCGAACCGATGAGCGTCGCCGCCGAGATCCAGTGGGCCCTGCTGCCACCGCTGGCGATGATCATGCCTCGGGTCGCCGTGGCCGGGATCCTGGAACCCGCCTATGACGTGGCGGGTGACAGCTTCGACTACGCCCTCAACGGAGACGGCCTCCACGTGGCCATGATCGACGCGATGGGACACGGCCTGGACGCGGCCACGATGGCGACCGTGGCCATCGGCGCCTACCGCCACGCCCGCCGCGCCGGCACCGGACTGCCGGAGATCTACGCCTTCATGGACCGCGCAGTGGCGGACCAGTTCGGCCCCGAGCACTTCGTCACGGCGCAGATGCTGCAGCTGGACACCACGACGGGGCATCTTCAGTGGGTCAACGCCGGGCACCCGTCACCGATGCTCGTCCGTGATCACCGCGTCACACTCCGGCTGACCGGTCCGACGACCCTCCCTGTCGGCTTCGGGGGTCCGCAGCCGCAGACGAGCGAGATGAAGCTGGAGCCGGGGGACCGCCTCCTCTGCTTCACGGACGGACTGATCGAGGAGCACAAGACCGGGGAGGCCGAGTTCGGGGAGGACCTGATGATCGACTGGGTGAACCAGTTGGAGAGAACCGGCCGCGGAATCCGGGCGGTGGCGCGGTCCCTGTCCCACACGCTCAAGCGGGCGCGGGGCGGACACACCACGGATGACGCGACGCTGCTCCTGGTGGAGTGGCGCGGCTGACCTCACTCCGGCGGCACCTGCGCGCTTCGGGTGTCGATGAGTATCTGATTCGCCTGGGTGACGTTGTCGGCCCGGACGGCCTGGGCCATCGCGGCGCGGGCGGCCTCGGGTGCTGTGTCCGGCGGAACCACCAGCAGCGAGAAGATGTCCTGGTCGCCTCGGGTGATCAGCACGGTGTCGTCGCCCAGCGGCGCCGTGGAGGCCGATCTGAAGCGGCTGCTGGTGGAGCACGGGCCGGCTCGGGAGAGCACGCCTGCCTACCCTTTCCACCATCTGGTCAGTGACGGGGTGTGGGAGGTACGCACCGATCACGGCGCCGGTAGCCCCGGTAGCGGGATACGGGTGCTGCGGGCCAGTGGCGCCACCGGGCGGCTGGCCCCGGATCTGCGGATGGCGCTCCGGCGGGAACCGGCGCTGCTGGGCCGTATGGCGAGAGTGCTGCTGGACCTGCACTTCCTCCTTCTCTGCACCAGGACCTGTGCTACGCGGTGGGCCTGGAGCTGGAGTTGGCGGAGACCGCCGCTCTGGCGGCGCCCGGGAGGCGGCAGCGGGACCGGCGGATGCGGGAGATGGTGCTGACCGCCTATGAGTACCAGTGCGCCTTCTGCGGCTACGACGGCGCGATCGGCTCGCGTCCCGTCGGGCTGGAGGCCGCCCATGTGCGCTGGTGGGCGTTCGACGGGCCGGACGACGTCGACAACGGGGTGTGCCTGTGCTCCCTGCATCACAAGCTGTTCGACCAAGGCGTCCTCGGCATAGGCGACGGCCACCGCGTCCTGGTCTCGCAGCGCTTCGTCGGCCGTAGCCCCGCCGCCCGCGACCATGTCACAGCGCTCGCGGGCCGTCCGCTCATCGGGCCGCAACCCGGTGTCGCGCCCGTCGCGGAGGCCCACCGCTCGTGGCACACCGGCCAGGTCTTCCGGGGATCCCCGCGCCAGCCGTGAAGCGCGTAGCCCGCTCACAGCCATCCGATAGCATCTTCAAATTCATGTTGATCGCCCTCCAAAATCTGACAAAGCGGCCAAACAATTGACATCTATAACATCTCGGGTGCTTTCTCGAATAAAAGGCAGAAACGCGTTCGCCGGGTGGCCTCCGCCGCGGATGATGCTGTGGGTCACGGCGGGTGTGGTGACCCTCGGATTCCTCGTTGCGCTGGAGATCGCCGCACGTCACTACGGGCTGCCGGGGCCGCTCACCAATCAGGTGGAAGAGGTGATACTCCCACCCAAGTCGGGGCCGCTGCTCTACGCCAGCCTGGCGTTGATGATGGTGGTGCTCACCTGGCGGGAGCGGTTCATCGCGCTAGGCGTCGCGGTCGGCATCGATGTCGTCTTCTTCGTGGTGCGGTGGCCGGCCGGGTTCAAGATGGCCGAGGGGCACGGGCACCCCTTCGGAAATGGCGCGTTGTGGGTGATTCTGGGCTATGCGGTGATCGCCGTCACGCGCCGCACCGGCCCGGAACGGGTCCTGCTGCTGAAGGGCGTCGGGCTGGCCCTGCTGCTGGTGGCCGGCCGCAAGACCGGTGACACCTGGCTGCTCATCACGTCGAAGACCCGCCCGACGGTGCTCGACCAGTACGTGGCGACGGCCGATCACGCGCTGGGCAACCCGTCGTGGGTGGTGGGCCGGATCGTCAGGGCCAGCGGTCCGGTCGGCGCCCATGTTCTCGACTACGTCTACATCCAGCTCGCGGTGATGGCGGTCGTCGTCACGCTGTACCAGCTGCGGAACGTGGCGGTCGAGCGCCGGTTCCCGCGCCATCATCTGGTGCGCACCTTCTTGATGATCGGCCTTCTCGGGCCGGGCATCTACATGCTTTTCCCGGTGGTCGGGCCGGTCTTCGCCTACGGCGCCGACGGCGGGCACTTCGCGATGGCCGAGCTGTGGCCGAACACGCCGCCGCCGTTCAGCGCGCCGCACTCGATGTCGTTCAACGCGACCACCCCGCGCAACTGCATGCCCAGTCTGCACACGGCGTGGGCCACCGCGATCTTCATCCACTCCCGCAGGGGTCCGCGCGTGCTGCGCTTCGCGGGCGCGTTCTGGCTGGTCGCCACGCTCGGTGCGACGCTGGGCTTCGGCTACCACTACGGCGCGGATCTCGTCGCCGGTGTGGTGTTCACGCTGACGATCGAGGCGGCTCTGCGCAGCCAGGCACGCGGCTGGGAACGGTCGGGTGTCCAGTTGGTCGCTCACGGGGCCACGGTCTTCGTCGCGCTCCTGGTGTCGTACCGCTATCTGGCGGTGGAGATGGCCAGGTATCCGTGGCTGTTCGGGCCGCTTCTCGTGCTGGCGATGGCCTCGGTGATCCAGGGGTATGTGCGGACCACCCGGCTGTGGGAGCCGCAGGAGGCCGCGTCGGCGCCGCAGCCGAAGGCGGAGCCGCAGCCCGAACCGGTCTGAGCGTGTCGCACCAGGCTGTGGATCGAGTTGCGGACCGAGGGTGGTTCCCGGGGGGAACTCAGGACGCGCTCGGAGCGGCGGTCGGGCCCGTGCCCGTCACGTGGACGACCTCGCCGCCGAGCCTGGTGCGGAACCGGTTGAGCATCTTCGGCTGGGCGCTGACCACCCAGCGCGTTCCGACCAGGTACGTGCCCTGGTACGGGCTGATCGAGTCGAGCCAGGTCTGCTGGTACTTCTCCTCGGGGAACGTGGTGATGAGGTAGTCGCCGGCCTTGGTGTGGCAGATGCCTTCGCGCAGTTCGTCCGCGTCGACCCGGATCTTGACCTTGCAGTCGGTCAGACCGGCGATGACCTCCACCTTGGCGGGCGCCACGACCTGCGCCTGCTGGGCGGAGATCGCCGGGCTCTTCGACTTCTTCTCGTGGGCGGACGCCTCGTCGTCACCGGCGCCGCCGCCGCAGGCGACGGTCAGCGGGAGGAGGGCCAGGGCGGCACCGCGGGCCAGGCGGGCGGTGGGCGTGGTGACGGATTTCATGTAAGGGGTACGGGCTGACGCCGGTGCGCGTTCAACGCGTACGGGCTTGCGTGGACACCAGGATTGCCGGTTGCCGCGTCGGCGACCTCGATACGGACCGAGCCCGACGCCTCGTCGAGGGCGAGGCGGAGGTGGAGGTGGAACTCCCGCCCCGGGACATGGCCGTGCCGTACGGCGTCCGCGGCGAGCTCGCCGGCCACGAGGGCGACCGTGCACGACGCGTCCGACTCCGGCGGGTGCCCCCACTCCTCCATGCACTGGACGACGAGACATCTGGCAAACCTCGCACCTGGGCCCGCACTCCCGGCCCGCATCCGGCGGTCGTTCTCACAGTGTTGCCGTGATCACCGGGACATCCGGGCCCGCCTCGACCCATGTCCCGGTCGGCCCCGACTGCGGGGTGACCACGTACGACGAGTCGTACGTGAACTGCACCGACCTGCACACCGTGGACAAACCAAGGCTCCGGAGGCGTCTCGGCCTTAGCCTGCGGCTGGACCGTTCACCGCCCGTGCCGTGGAGATCCAGCCTGTCCGTGCGGCTGGACCGCATCGCACGCACCTGGCCCTGAGCGCTGCGCCGCGCTTGGCTTGAAGTGGGTTTTTCGGGGCATTACGGGACAGATAGGCCGTAATCTCTAGGGAATCGAAGATGGGTCTCGGTGCCAGTCTTCCGGCCGTGAGACGTAGGGCCCTCGTGCGTGCGTCCATGGCGATCGTGGTGGCCGCCGGTCTGGTGCTGGCCGGGGCCTGCAGTGGTGAGGGCGGGGGCGGCAAGCTGACGGTCGGGGTCCTGATGCCGGGCGGGGGAGCCTCCCGGTTCGGGACGTTCGACGGGCCGCTGATCGAGAAGAGACTGAAGGAACTGTGCCCGCACTGCCCGGCCCCCGTCCTCGAGGCCACGCCCGACCCCGTGGTCCAGCAGGAGCAGCTGCAGGCCATGATCACCAGGCGGGTGGACGTGCTCATCGTCGCCGCCATCGACCCCAAGCTGCTGCGCCCGGCGGTCGAGGCCGCGCACCGGGCCGGTATCCCGGTCGTCGCCTACGACCGGCTCGCGCAGGGCCCGGTCTCCGGTTACGTCACCTTCGACGGCGCGGAGGTCGGCAGGCAGCAGGGACAGGCGCTGCTGAAGGCCATGGGCACGAAGGCGCGCGGCGGCCAGATCGTCATGATGAACGGCGCCACCACCGACCCCAACGCCGGCTGGTTCGAACGGGGAGCGCTCTCCGTCCTCAAGGGCAAGGTGAAGATCGGCAGGTCGTACGACACCGTCGGCTGGCGGGCGGACAACGCCTTCGACAACATGACCGGCGCCATCGCCTCCCTGGGCGGGGGCAACATCGACGGCGTGCTGGCCGCCAACGACACCCTCGCCGGCGCCGTGATCTCCGCCCTCAACACCCGCGAGGTCAACCCACTGCCCCCGATCACCGGCCAGGACGCCGACCTCGCGGGCGTGCGGCGCATCGTCAGGGGCGACCAGTCCATGACCGTCTACAAGCCCTACAAGGAGTCGGCAGACGCCGCCGCCGAGATGGCCATCGCCCTGGGGCACGGCAAGAAGATCGGGTCCATCGCCACCGGCACCGTCGACAACGGCACCCTCAAGGACATCCCCGCGGTCCTGCTCCCGTCGGTCCCGGTGACCGTCGGCAACATCAGGACGACCCTGGTGAAGGACGGTACGTACACCATCGGCCAGATATGCACCCCGGCGCTCCGGTCCGCCTGCGCCAAGGCCGGACTCACCTGACGGGCGCTCTCCGAAGGCGAAACCCCGAAGGCGGAAGCCCGACGGCGAAGGCTGGAAGGCGGAAGCCCCAAGGCGGAAGGAGGTGGCTCCGTGCCGGTTCAGCCCCTGCTGGCGATGCGCGGCGTCTCCAAGCGGTTCGCCGCCGTCCAGGCGCTGGTCGACGTCGAACTGGAGATCAGGGCCGGAGAGGTGGTCGCCCTGGTGGGCGACAACGCCGCCGGCAAGTCCACCCTGGTCAAGGTGATCTCAGGGGTCGGTCCCGCCGACAAGGGGATCATCGAGTGGCAGGGCAGCGCGATCCAGATCAAGCGTCCCCAGGACGCCCAGGTACGGGGAATCGCGACCGTCTACCAGGACCTCGCGATGTGCGACAACCTCGATGTCGTCGGCAACCTCTTCCTCGGCCGGGAGATCCACCGGCACGGCATCCTCGACGAGGTCGAGATGGAGCGCCGCACCCGCGAGCTCGTGCACACCCTGTCCATCCGCATCCCCGACGTGCGTGCGCCGCTCGCCTCGCTGTCCGGCGGCCAGCGGCAGGCCGTCGCGATCACCCGCTCGCTCCTCGGCACGCCCCGGCTGCTCCTGCTCGACGAGCCCACCGCCTCCCTGGGCATCGAGCAGACCAACCAGCTCCTCGACCTCATCGAGGCGCTGCGCGACCGGGGCCTCGGGGTACTCCTCATCAGCCACAACATGGGGGACATCAAGGCCGTCGCCGACCGGATCGCCGTACTGCGCCTCGGCCGCAACAACGGTGTCTTCGACGTGAACACGACCTCCCAGGAGCAGATCATCTCCTCCATCACCGGCGCGGCGGACAATGCCGTCGCCCACCGCCGGACCCTCCCGGAGGAGACATGGCCGTGAGGGGCAGGGGGGCCCGCGCGGGCGACGCCACCGACGCCACGCCGGACACCGGGCAGCGCCGCGCCGGGCGCCGCTGGTCCACCGGGCGCCTCGGGACGTACCTCGGGACATACGCCGGCGAGGTGCGCCGCAGACTGCGCGAACGGGACCTCGGCCCCGCCCCGGTCCTGCTCGCCCTCGCCGTGATCTGGGCGGTCTTCCAGGGCCTCAACGACAACTTCCTCTCCCCGCGCAACCTGTCCGTCCTCAGCGTGGACATGGTGGGGACCGGCATGATCGCCATCGGCGTCGTCTTCGTGCTGCTGATCGGCGAGATCGACCTGTCGGTGGGCTCGCTCGCCGGCCTGGCCGGCGCCGTGTTCGCGACGCTGAACGTGAACCTCGGCATGCCGGAATGGATCGCCGTGATCATCGCGGTGTGCAGCGGTGCGGCCGCCGGGGCCGTCCAGGGGTTCTCCTTCGCCAGGATCGGCGTACCCGCGTTCGTCGTCACCCTCGCGGGCCTGCTGGCCTGGAACGGCCTGATGCTCTACCTGCTGGGGCCGGACGTCAGCATCAACATCAGCGAGGACGGGCTGGTCGCCCAGCTGACCAGCCGCTACTTCGACGCCGCCGTCGTCACCTACGGCCTGGCGGCACTCGGCACCGCCGCGTACCTCCTCGCCGCCTGCCGCGACCGCAGCCGCCGCAGCGCCGCCGGGATGCCGCACCGGCCGCTCGGGGAGATCTGGGCGCGCACGGCGCTCCTCGCGGTGGTCGCGTTCGCCGCCGTCTACGTACTGGGCCGGTTCGCGGGCCTGCCGCTGGCCCTGCTGCTCTTCCTCGGCGTCATCATCGCCTCGGACCTCTTCCTGCGCCGCACGCCCTACGGCCGGCAGATCCTCGCACTGGGCGGCGGTGTGGAGGCGGCCCGGCGGTCCGGCGTCGATGTGGCGCGCGTGCGGATCTCGGTGTTCATGGTGTCGGGAGCCCTCGCCGGGGTCGGCGGGCTGTTCATCACCTCACGGCTCACCTCGGCCAGCCAGGTCCCGGGCTCGGGCATGCTGCTGGTCAACGCCATCGCCGCCGCCACCATCGGCGGCACCAGCCTGTTCGGCGGGCGTGGCTCGACCTGGTCCGCGCTGCTGGGGGTGCTCATCATCCAGTCGATCGCGTCGGGCATGGCGCTGCTGGGGGTCGAGTCCTCCGTCCAGTTCATGATCACCGGAGGGGTGCTGTTCGCCGCGGTGGTCTTCGACTCGCTGGCGCGGCGCGCGGCGGAGTCACGGGGGCGGGCCTGAGGTCTACGGCGGCCGGCTCGGCGATACGGCGCCCGGCGACGTTTCCCGCCGCCGGGCGCCGCCCGTGCCGGTCCTGCCGTGCCTCTGTGTCGTGCCTCGGTGTCGCGCCTCAGTGCTGCGTCAGGCTGCGTCAGTGCTGTTCTTCCTTGCGCCTGCCGCGCAGCAGCCAGGTGGCTCCGCCGATGGCCAGGGCGACCGGCCATTCCAGGGCCCCGGCCACGGTGAGTACTCCGAGGCCCCCGTAGAAGGCCAGGTCCCGGGCGGACAGTTCCTCCCTGCTGAGGTACGGGATCGGAACCGGCGGGCGGAACGTACGGGTACGCAGGTGGAGGCCCGCGCCGTCAGGATGCGCCTCTTCGGCACGCTCCCGCCGGGCCTGCGGACTCCCTGTGGTCGTGCGCGGGCCCGGGGGGCGCCAGGTCTGCTGCCCTTTCTGGGCCCGTACCCGCGCGGTGGGCTCGAGCACGGTCTGAGCTGCGGTGGTCATCCCGTCTCCTCCTCTCCTTCGAGTCGGTATGGATGTGCCTCTTCCATCCTCCCGCGTCTCGGCCGACCCCTCACGACATGGTGAGCACCATCCGGAAGCGGGCCGCGCCGGACATCATCCGCTGGTAGGCCGCGTCGGCCTGGTCCAGGGGGACGGGCTCGGTCATCGGGCGGATGCTGTGCAGGGCGCTGAAGGCCATCGTGTCCTGGATGTCCTGGGCGGTGCCGGACGCATGGCCGTGGACGACTCTGCCGCCCATGATGAGCTGGGTGGGGCTGATCCGCATGGGCTCGACGTCCGCGCCGAGGACCATCAGCTCGCCCCGGTGGCCGAGCCCCTCCAGGGTCGCCGTGATCGCGTCGGAGTTGGCGGCGGTGGCCAGGACCACCCGGGCGCCGCCGAGGGACTGCAGGGCGTCCGCGACGGGGGTGGCCGAGGTGCTGTCGATGTAGTGGTGGGCGCCGAGCTGCTTGGCGAAGTCGGCCTTGTCGGCGCCGCGGGCGATGGCCACGGTTTCGAAGCCCATGGCCGCCGCGTACCGCACTCCCAGGTGGCCCAGACCGCCGATGCCCAGTACGGCGACCAGGTCGCCGGGGCGTGCCGGGCTGTGCCGCAATCCGTTGAACACCGTGACGCCGGCACAGGCCAGCGGTGCCGCGTCGGGCGCCGCCAGAGCGTCGGGAATGCGGGCCAGGGCGTCCTCCGGGGCGATCACCTTCTCGGCGTAGCCCCCGTCGTACGCCCAGCCGGGGACCTTCAGGTTCTCGCACATGATGAAGTCCCCCTGCCGGCAGGGGAGGCAGTGGCCGCAGCTGCCGCCGAACCAGCCCACCGCCACCCGGTCGCCCACCCGCCAGACGCCGTCCGTTCCCTCGCCGACCTTGTCGATGCGCCCGGCGATCTCGTGGCCGGGGACCACCGGGAAACGGACCCCCGGCATGACCGCGTGCACGAACAGGGCATCGCTGTGGCAGACACCGCAGGCGTCCACGCTGATCCGTACATGGCGCGGGCCCGGCTCCGGCACCGCACGCTCGACGATCTCGAAACGGCCACCGGACTCGGCCACCTGCGCGACTCGGTGCGTACTCATCGGGGTCTCCCGGGGTGCGGGGACGTAAGGACACCCCCTGAACCATCAGACCAGCTACGACCGGTTCACGCGCGTCGGATCACCGGGGGCGTGGCCGTCTTCGGGGGTGATCGCCGTCTCCGGGGGCGGCAGGGGGATGCGGGCCGTGACCCGGTAGCCGCCTTCGGCGGTGGGGCCCGAGTGGAGTGTGCCGTCGTACAGGGTCATGCGTTCGCGCAGGCCCAGCAGGCCGTGGCCGTTGCCGGTGGCGGCGCGGGGGCTCGGGGGACCTCCGGTGTCCCGGACCTCGATGGCGAGGTGTGTGCCGGTGTGGGAGACGATCACGGTCGCGGTGGCCCCGGTCGCGTGCTTCATCGTGTTGGTGAGGGCCTCTTGGACGACTCGGTACGCGGCGAGGTCGATCCCGGGCGGCACGGGGTGGCCAACGGGGTGGCCCGGCCCCGTGACGGTCAGTTCGACCGGCAGGCCGGAGGCGCGCACCCGGTCGACGAGGGACTCCAGCCGGGCCAAGCCGGGGGGCGGGGCGAGGTCCGTCCCGGCGGCCGGCGCGGCGGCACCTTCCTGCCCGGAGTCTCCGGCGTCCTCGGAGTCCTCGGAGTCCATCGTGAGCAGGCCCATCACGTGCCGCAGCTCCGTCATCGCCGCCCGGCCGCCGGCCTCGATGGCGAGCAGTGCCTCGTGGGTGCGGTCGGGGGCGGCGTCCAGGACCTTGCGGGCGGCACCGGCCTGGATGATCATCACGCTGACGTTGTGGGTGACCACGTCGTGCAGCTCGCGCGCGATCCGGGCCCGCTCCCGCTCGACCGCCCGCCGCAGTTCCCGCTCCCGCTCGCGTTCGAGCTCCGCCATCCTCGTCTGCCGTTCCTCGGCCCGCGCACGCCAGTTGCGCATGCCGTACCCGGTCGCCGTCAGCGGAACGAGGACCAGCAAAGGCATGTAAGCGTTCGGGATGGTGGGCACCCCGGCATCACCGGTCGCAGCGAGTACCAGCAGCGCGGGGGCCAGGCTGAGCAAGGTCGCGGCGCGGTACGGGCTGTGCGCGACGGCGCTGTACGCGGCGACGACGAAGGCGTAGAAGATGATCCGGGCCTCACCGTCCGGGGCCAGCAGCCCGGCGCCGATCACCACCCACAGCACGGAGAGCGGGTAACGTCCGCGCAGCGCCAGGGGAAGGGTGGCCAGGAGCGCCGGGCCCACCGCTCCGGCCCAGCTGTCCGCGCCGGTGCGGGCCCTGAGCACCCCGTCGACGACCACGTAGCTCCGGCCGACCCCGGCGCCGAGCGCGTAGTCGGTGGCGGCGACGGCCAGGGCGAGTGCCAGCGCCGCGTCGAAGAGCGCGGTGCGCCTGGTCAGCCGGGGCAGCGTGGCCGTCCGGCGCGTCAGTACGGCCACCGCGCCGCGTAACCCGCCGACCCCCCTGTTGTCCGTCACCGGATCATTGTCACCGGGGCGCCCACGGCGGGGCGTCCTCCCCGATGGCCGTCCCCGAGGCGCGCCGTACATCCTGCGGCTACACCTCAGGGACGACACCGGGGCCCGGGCCGGGCCGGTTCAGCCGGCGACCGGTCGGTGGCCGGCGGTCGCCGGCTGCGGAAGGCCCACGGAACTCTGCCATGTGGCCACGAACCCGTCGATGAACGTGAGCCGCCCCCGGCAACTCGCGGGTGGCCACCCCAGCAGCAGCTCCCGCCGTACACCCGGTGCGACGGCTCCGGGGCTCCGGGGGTCATGGTGCACCGTTCCTAAAGACTGAGCGGGAGTGAGTCCTGGTGCCAGGACTCGTGCTCAGCCGCGTGCCCCGAACGGTTGTGGGCACACTGGTCCCCCGCTTTCGCTCCGCGTCCGGCGCCGACGGATCGTGTCCGTGGTCCGGGAATGCGGGGGCGGGTTTCCTCACGCCCCGGGGCCTCCGGTCGGGCCTGGACGGTCCGATGCCCCACCGCATCACGCTGGTGTGGTGGGGGCGGTGCCGTCCGTCGCCGGATCGGGTGTCCCAGGGCGCGTCGTCCGATGGCCACGGCGGCAGCATCGTGGCGTGTGGTCTTGCGGGTTGTGGTGGTCAGGGGCCGCTGCCAGTGCTGGGCGCCCCAGCGGGAGGTGTAGGCCGGGTCGACGGCGACCAGGGGGATGCCGAGTTCCGCGGCCATGGACACCAGCCGCGCACGCAGCCTGGCCGTCGGCAGGCCGGAGATCAGCCGGCGGAACCGTTTGCGCCGCCCGTGCTTCTCCCGGGATTTCTCCGCGTGGAAGTCCAGGTCCTCGATCGCGAGTGCCAGGCCATGGCGTTGGGCCCAGTGCAGCAGGCGGATCAGGGCGTGGCGGACCTGGGCGTCGCGGTGCGGTGCGCTGCCGGATAGGTCGTAGTCGAACCTGCGCGGGGCACCGACCGGATTGCCGTGGGCGTCCAGGCGCCAGGCGGCCAGATGGTCGGCATTCATGTCCACACCGGCCAGCCCCGAGGCGCGTAAGGCGTGAAGCGGCACCATCTGCACCGGCTGGTTCTGCCAGGAGGCGGTCAGGTAGCAGCGGTTACGGCCGACGTCGTGGTGGATGCGGTAGGCCACGGCCCGGTTGGCGGTGATCCGGTCGGCCCACTGCTCGCCCCGGTGCCGGAAACCGACCCGGCAGGCGAGCACGTACCGGCCGTGCGGTGCGTTGGCCAGGTGGGCCAGCGGCGCCGGGAGTTTGATGCTCACCTCTCCGTCCGGGCTGACCCGGATGGTCTCGTTGCCGTACCGCTTGCCGGACTCGCCGTCGGCCTGGCAGAACCAGCGCTCCGCCTCCCACCGGCGCCGCCATGCGGCCTCGCTCAGGTGGGCGGCCTGGAGGTTGTGCCGGGCACGCAGCAGTTTCTTCCCGCCGCGCACCACCCGTACCCGTCCGGCATCGCACTGGGCGCGTTGCTGCTCCAGGCGGTCTTCGAGCAGGTGCAGGCGCCGGGACTTGGCGAACCACTCCCGTTTCGAGCGGTAACCGCCCGGCCGACCCTCGGAGCCCTTGGCTCCGAGGGGCAGCGACAGCCGGTACATGATCGTGTCCACGCCTGCCTGGAGGTCGCGGACGTGGGCGAGCTGACCGCGCCGGGCCAGCGCCCACTGGTCATGCGTGGCCTTGGTGATGCTGCCCGCCCAGCGCGAGGAGGACTCCACGGTCAGAGCACGCTTACGCTCCGCCCACCGACCACTGTCGTGATCGAGCCCGGCCGCGCAGCGGGCCTTCAGATCACGGGAGGCCAGGGAACCGAGCAGGCCACCGACCAGGCCCAGGACCTTCTCGTCCCGCTCGGTCAGCCCCTTGAGACTGTCCCGAATCGCCACCCCGGACGGGCCCGGCACCACGAACGAAGCCGCCACCACACGCAACCCGCCCACCGCCCCACCCCCTGCCCGGTACCGAGGAACCCGTCACAACGCTCAACGCACACCGCCCGCGAAGGTCACGCATTCGATGCAAGAACTTCCGTTCCTCGACCAGGCGCACATACACGATGTGACCGAGACAGGTCGTGTCCCCCGTCGTGGTGTAGCCGATCACGGTCCGTCGCCTCCGCTTCGGAGCCGTCCGGCTCGTGCCGCGATTCCGTCGTGCGATCACCGCTGGTCCCGGCTCGGGGAGCCTCAACACGGCCTCCGAGGAAGGCGATTCGGGTCGCGACCTGGGATTCCGCCAGCTTGATCGGCTACACCACTCGGCGGGACGCCATCCCGAGACACTCACTCATGCACACCAGAACACGCCCAACCACTGTCAGCCAGCAACAGTTCGCGACCCCCGCGCACACCGGCGCATTGCCGGTTTCCGGCAGTGTTCACTAGGGTCAGCGTGCCGGGACCGCTAAGAAAGCGTCACCGGCACGTCAAAATCCGGGGGGACGACGTGACGGAGTACGAGATACCCGACCAGTATCTCCGGGGGTATGCCCAGCTGCTGGCCGACGTCTCCGCCACCGGCCGCCGCCTCACCCGGGACGAGATCGAGGCCCGGCGTGTCCTGGGCGAACAGGCCGCCGAGGCCGGCCACGGACTGCGCGCCCTGGTCCGGGCCCATCTGGCCGCCACCCGCGCCGCCTGGCCCGGCGCCCCCGGCTCGACCGACAGCGCCCTGGCCGCCGTGCAGCAGGTCGTCGACGCCTTCGCCGAGGGCTACGAACGCGCCCAGCGGCACGCCGTACGCCAGGAGGAGGCCGCCCGCCGGGAGTTCATCGACGACCTGCTCTACGGCCGCAGCGACCTGGGCCGCCTCGCCGAACGCGCCGAACGCTTCGGGCTGCGCCTGTCCCAGACCCACGCGGTCGCCGTCGCGCAGGGGCCGGCGCCGTACGACGAGAGCGGCCCGCTCCCCCGGCAGGTGGAACGCTCCCTCATCGCCCGGTTCGGCGACCGCAGCATCCTGCTCACCACCAAGGGCGGCCACATGCTGTGCGTCGCGCCCGGCGACCAGGACGAGATCCTCACCCACTTCGCCAAGCAGGTGCACGCGGCCACGGACGGCGGCCGGGTCGCCGTCGGCCGCCCGCAGCCCGGCGCCGGCGGGGTCGTCCAGTCGTACGAGGAGGCCCTCAACACGCTGGAGCTGGCCGAGCGGCTCCAGCTGGAGGACCCGGTCCTGCGCGCCGCCGACTTACTCGTCTACCCCGTCCTCTTCCGCGACCGGCAGGCCATGGCCGACCTCGTGCGCGCCGCCCTGGGCCCGCTCACCACCGCCCGGGGCGGCGCCCAGCCGCTCCTGGACACCCTTACGGCCTATTTCGACTGCGGCTGTGTGGCCGCGGAGGCCGCCCGCCGGCTGTCACTGAGCGTGCGCGCCCTGACCTACCGGCTGGACCGCATCCACCGCCTCACCGGCGCCGATCCGTCCGACCCCGCCCACCGCTACATGTTGCAGACCGCGGTGATCGGCGCCCGGCTGCTGGACTGGCCGGCCAGGCCTCTGTGACGTGCTGCGTTTTGCGCGCGCCGGGCGCATGGTGGTGGCATGAGCACGGGTCCTCCAGTGGTGGTGCTGCCGCCGGCCGCGGACGGTGGGCGGCAGGTGACGGTGCGCGGTGAGCGCGTGGGGACGGCGTACGACCTGTTCGACGTGCTGGACCTCGTACACCGTGCGGGTCTGCCCGCCGAGGACCAGGCCGTCGACGATCCCGAACTGATCGAGTGGCGCGGCGGCGGGCCGTACGACTTCAACGGCGGCGAGGGCGGCGGCCGAGGGGAGACGGCGGACCAGTGAGCCCCGCCCCGGGAATCAGGTGTTCCACGTCTCGTCGTACGGATCGTGCGGGGTGGGCACCGGGCGGGCGGCGGTGATCTTCAGGAACGGGATCGGGCCGTTGTTGACCGGGTCCTTGGCCTGCTTCGGCGTGTACGTGCCCGTCACCTCCAGCCAGCTGTCGGGTTGCAGTACCGGCGGGATCTTCCCGGTCAGACCGATCTTCACCGGCTGGGCGTCGGCGGCACAGCAGTTGAGGGCCATCCGGACCAGGTACGGGGCGCCGGTGCGGTCCAGGGCGACGAACCCGGTGATGCGGACCTGGCGGCCGCCGAGGGAGCGGCCGTGGTCGTAGACCGCGCGGCCCGCGTAGTCGACCAGGCCGATCGGCACCGGGTTCTCGGCGGGCAGGGACATGTAGCCGTACGGATGTTGCAGGGCGGTGCCGGTGCGCATGGCGCTGTAGGAGCCCAGGGCGGGCGGGGCGACCAGGATGAGGGCGAGGAGGGGGAGGATCAGCAGCCAGGAGATACGGGGCTCGGGGTGCGCGTGGCCGTGGCCGTCGTCCTCGGGTGCGCTCTCGTTCGTGGCCTCGCCGGTGTGCGGCCCCCGGCGGGTGCGTTTCCACTCGTACCAGGCCGTCGCCAGCGCCGTCACGATCAGCAGCGTGCCGGCCAGCAGCAGCAGCGGTTGCAGGCCCGCCTTCACATACCGCAGGTAGAGGCCGGTGAGGCCCGCGTGCAGCAGGGCCGCACCGGTCAGGAACAGGACCGCCGCCTGTGCCTGCCGGTTCACAGCAGCACCGCCCCGGTCAGCACCGCGCCCACGATGGCGAGGGCGAAGGTGGCGGGGGCGAAGCGCAGGGCGAAGCCCCGGCCGAAGGTGCCCGCCTGCATCGCGAACAGCTTCAGGTCGATCATCGGGCCGACCACCAGGAACGCCAGCTTGGCCGTGAGCGAGAACTGGGTGAGCGAGGCCGCCACGAACGCGTCCGCCTCCGAGCAGATCGACAGCAGTACGGCGAGCACCGCCAGGGCCAGGACCGAGACCGCCGGGTTGCCGGCCGCGGTACGCAGCCAGCTCGCCGGGGCCACCGCCTTCAGCGTCGCCGCGGCCATCGCGCCGAGCACCAGGAAGCCCCCGGCGTGCATCAGGTCGTGCCGGACCGAGCCCCAGAACGCCTCGCCCTTGCTCTGTCCCTCGTGCCCGGCGTGCTCGGGCTGCCGGATCCAGTCGGTACGGCCGATCCGCTGCCACAGCCAGCCCATCGCGCACGCCACCAGCAGGCTCGCGGCGAACCGGCCGAGCACCATCTCGGGATTGCGCGGGAAGGCGACGGCGGTGGCGGTCAGCACGATCGGGTTGATCGCCGGGGCGGAGAGCAGGAACGCGATCGCCGCGGCGGGCGTGACCCCGCGCCGGACCAGTGCCCCGGCCACCGGCACGGACGCGCACTCGCAGCCCGGCAGCACCGCGCCCGCCATCCCGGCGACCGGCACGGCGAGAGCGGGCCGGCTGGGCAGCGCGCGGGCGAAGAACGACGGCGGCACGAACACCGCGATCCCCGCCGACAGCAGGACACCGAACGCGAGGAAGGGCAGGGCCTGCACGACCACCGCCACGAACACCGTCATCCAGCTCTGCATCACCGGGGCCGACAGCGCCCCGCGGATCGGGCCCTGGACGACCACCACGAGGACCAGCAACAGGGTCAGGGCGAGCGGGGAGTTGAGGTGCCAGCCGTCCTGCTCCGGCCGCTTCCCGCCGCCGGGCGGCGCGCCGGCATCCTGGGGGGCCCGCCCGGGCGGGGCTTCTTCGGTGATGGCCACGGGTGGGGTACCTCCGCGTGCGGGCGCTGGTCCGCGATCTGGGTGCGTCTTCTCCCTCCCCTTCAGTACGGCACGCGGGCGCTCGGCGTTCAGTTGATTGCTGGAACCACCCGTCCCGTTGGGGCACTCTTTTCCCTTGTGGCGAGCGTTCCGTATCAAGGTGGGCACGGTGGTGGGCACAGTGGTGCGCCCGCGCACATGGTGGTGTGCGGGGACGACGGGCTCGCGCACCGGCTGGCGGCCGAGTTGCGCGGGGTGTACGGGGAGCAGGTGACGCTCGTCGTACCGCCGAACGAACGCACGGCACGCCCACCGGTCGTGGGGCGGGCACGGGCCGCGTCGGCGGCGCTGCTCGACCGGGTGGTGAACGCCGCGGTGGGCCGCGGCCCCGGGACTCCGGGCGGCACCGGCGGCAACGGGGGCGGGGGTGAACCGCCGCGGGGCGAGCGGCTGTTGGAGGCCACCGAACCCGGCGAGACGGTGCTCGCCGAGGCGGGCGTCGAACAGGCGGTCGCGCTGGCGCTCGTGTACGAGGACGACGAGACCAACATCCGTGCCGCGCTCACCGCCCGGCGACTCAATCCACGGCTGCGGCTCGTCCTGCGGCTCTACAACCGGCGGTTGGGCCAGCACATCGAGGAACTCCTCGACCAGGCCGCCACGTTGGCCGGGAACGACGCCGCCGCCGGGGAGGCGTCCACGGTCGTGCTGTCCGACGCCGACACCGCCGCGCCCGCGCTGGCGGCCACCGCGGTCGCCGGCACCAGCAAGGTCGTACAGACCGACGGGCTGCTGCTGCGCGCGGTGGAGCGTCCGCCGGCGCGGCCGGGGCAGGTCGCCGACCCGGGGCTGTGCACGCTGGCGTTGCTGTCCAGCAGCGATCCGGCCGGGGCCGACGGGGCCGAGGGCAGCGGGGAGCAGGGGCCGCGACTGCTGCCCGACGCGGCTCAGGTACGGGACGCCGCCGGGCGCGCGTCGGTGGTGCTGGAGCAGGTGTCGTACTCCGCCGGGGCGCCGCTGACGGCGGGGCGCGGGGTCGGCGTCGTACCGCCGTTCGCCTCGCTGTTCTCGCCGCGGCTGCGGTGGTCGCTGGCCGGGATGGTGGGGTGCGTGGTGGCGCTCGCGGTCGCCCTGTCGGTGGTGACCGGGATCCATCCGCTCAGCGCCTTCTATCTGACGCTGCTGGACATGTTCGCGATCGACGACCCGGCCATCGGCAAGTCGCTCGGGCGGCAGATCCTGCAACTGCTGTCCGGGCTGGTGGGGTTGCTGCTGCTACCCGTACTGCTGGCCGCGGTCCTCGAGGCCCTGGGCACCTTCCGCACCGCGTCCGGCCTGCGCAAACCGCCCCGCGGGCTGGGCGGGCACGTGGTGCTGCTGGGCCTGGGCAAGATCGGCACGCGGGTGCTGGTGCGGCTGCGGGAGCTGGGCATCCCGGTGGTGTGCGTGGAGGCCGGCCCCGAGGCGCGAGGGCTGGCGGTGGCCCGGCGGCTGCGGGTGCCGGTGGTGCTGGGCGATGTGACGCAGGAAGGGGTCCTGGAGGCCGCCAAGATCCACCGCGCGCACGCCCTGCTGGCGGTGACCAGCGCGGACACCACCAACCTGGAGGCGGTGCTGTACGCGCGGTCCGTACGCCCGGATCTGCGCGTGGTCCTGCGGCTGTACGACGACGACTTCGCGACCGCCGTGTACCGCACCCTGCGGGCCGCGCACCCCCAGGCCCAGACCCGCAGCCGCAGCGTGACCCACCTGGCCGCACCCGCCTTCGCCGGGGCGATGCTCGGGCGCCAGATCCTCGGGGCGATCCCCGTGGAACGGCGGGTGCTGCTGTTCGCGGTGGTCGACGTCGGCGGCCATCCCCAACTGGAGGGCCGCACCGTCCAGGCGGCCTTCCGGGCCGGGGCCTGGCGGGTCCTGGCCCTGGAGGGACGACCGCAAGCGGACGAGCAGTACGTACTGCGACCGGAGGACCGGGTACTGCTCGCGGCCACCCGCCGAGGCCTGGCAGAACTCCTGGGCCGACGCGGAACACCCACCCAGCCACCGCAACCGGTGCCCTGACCGGACACCGACCAGAGCCTGCCGGACGGGCGGGGCCACAACGACTCCCCCCGGCCAGGGACCGGCGGACCTGCTCCGCCGACGCGGAACGCCCGCCCGGCCACCGCAACCGGCGGGCTGAGCGGGCGCCGGTCAGAGGCTGCCGGACGGGTCCTCAAGTCACTTTGGTTCCCCGCCGCCGGGAGCGGGCGGGGACGCCAAGTGTTCCTGGGCGGCCCGCGATCGGTGCCGTGGGGTGGCGCGTCGGGGTGGGCGGGTCAGGGTGATCTGGCGGACCAGTTGCTGGAAGCAGGCCAGTGCCGCGACTCCTGGCAGGGCCGCCGCCGCCGTGTCCTCGATGGTCCGGGGCGCCTGGACGACGCAGAGCAGTACCGCGACGGAGGAGAAGAGCAGCACGACGAACCACGAGTGCACGGCGCGCCGCTGGTGCAGCGCCGCCCGCAGGATGGACAGCGACCCCGCCATCCAGGGCCCGTAGACCAGCATCGGCCACCAGGCGTCGGAGCCGCCCTGGTCGTGCGAGGTGACGACGAGCAACGGCTCATAGGTGGCCAGGCCGCTGAAGACGCTCACCATCGACACGATGATCGCGGCCAGTGCCGCGATGAGGAAGCTGGCGATGCGCAGCCCGCCGACGCGCCGGTGCGCCGGAATCCTGCGATGCCCCCGGCGGGGCCCCCGCACCGGCGGCAGATCGGCCTGGATGTCCTGAAGGTGCCTCATGGGGCTGCCGGCCGGAGGGGCGGTGACCGACGCCTCGTCACGAGGGTGCGGCACGGACCGCGCGGCTTCCTCCTGGCTGGCCTTCTGCAGCAGGTAGGCGAGTTCCTCGGCCGGGTCCCAGGCCGGGTCCCAAGCCGGGTCCGGCGAGGAATCGTCGAACTCGTCCAGGTAGTCGGTGGTGCCGTGCCACACACGGCCGTAGCGCTCGTCGTTCATGAGAATGACAGGGCGCAGGCCCAGCGACCGGCGAGGTCGGATTCCAGCTTCCGGACCGCGGTGAGGAAATTCTCCAGCAACGGGTCGGTGACCTGAAGTACGACAGGCACACCATCCTTACTGAGGATTCCCGGAGTATAGACGTACGGCCCCACCGTCACCCCGTACAGGCCGACCGACTCGCCAGGATCGCTTGCATTAGCCATGCCCGACTAACGTCGGCCCTTTTCACTTGGATGCGCGGCGATCGGGTGAACAACCACACGGAAAAACGCTTGAAACAACCCTCTTTTCTTCCGGATCGAAAGCGGCACGGATAACCCGACTGAAAAAGAAACGTAAGTCGCATTGCACTAAGTCGCATTGCAGACAGTCCACCGGACCGGGGCCGTGCCGCGCCGACACGCACGGCCCCCATACGTCACTCCGCCGTCAATCCGCCGGCTTCAGATGCCGCGCCGCGAAGTCCAGCTCCAGCCGCACCTGCTTGATCCGCTCGTCCACCACCAGCGATCCGTGCCCCGCGTCGTAGCGGTACACCTCGTGGACGGCCCCACGGGACTCCAGGCGCTTGACGTAGTTGTCGATCTGGCGGATCGGGCAGCGCGGGTCGTTGACACCGGCGGAGATGTAGACGGGCGCCTCGACCTGGTCGACGTAGGTGAGGGGGGAGGACGCCTCGAAGCGGTCGGGGACCTCCTCCGGGGTGCCGCCCAGGAGGGTGCGGTCCATGGCCTTCAGGGCTTCCATCTCGTCGTGGTACGCGGTGACGTAGTCGGCGACCGGGACGACGGCGATGCCCAGGGTCCAGAAGGCCGGCTGGGTGCCGATGCCGAGCAGGGTGAGATAGCCGCCCCAGGAGGCACCGGTCAGGATCAGCCGCTCGGGGTCGGCGAGCCCGGAGGAGACCGCCCACTCGCGGACCGCGGCCACGTCCTCCAGCTCGATCAGACCGACCCGGTGCTTCAGCGCGTCCGTCCAGGCCCGGCCGTAGCCCGTGGAGCCCCGGTAGTTGATCCTGACCACCGCGTAGCCGTGGTCCACCCAGGCCGCCGGGCTCGCGGCGAAGGCGTCGCTGTCGTGCCAGGTCGGGCCGCCGTGCAGATCGAAGACGGTGGGCAGCGGGCCCGTCGCGCCGGCCGGCTTCTGGATCAGGGCGTGGATACGGCCGCCGGGCCCCTCGACCCACACGTCCTCCACCGGAACCGAACCCGGGCACTTCAGGCCCGGCGGGTCCAGGACCACCCGGCCCGTGGTCGAACGGACCGACGACGGCTCGGCCGCCGAGGACCAGAGGTACTCCACGCTGCCGTCGGGGCGGGCCGTCGCACCGGAGACCGTGCCCCGCGGAGTGGGGATCCGCGTCAGCTCGCGGCTGCCCAGGTCGTACCGGAACACCTCGCTGCGGGCCTTGAAACCGTGGGCGACGAGCAGCGCCGTACCGTCCGGATACCACTCCGCGCTCACATCGCCCGGCAGGTCCAGCACCAGGTCCGTCTCGTCACCCGAGGCGACGTCCCAGACCAGCGGCTCCCACCGGCCGCGCCGCTGGTGCCCGATGAGCAGCCGCGTGTCGCCGTCGAGCGGGGCGAAGCCCAGCACCTCAAGGCCCAGCTCCTCCGTGCCGTCCTTGGTGTCGTCCAGCTCGGCGACCACCGTGCCGTCCGGGCGCAGCACGCGCAGCGCCGAGTGCATCGCGTCGCCGTGCTCCGTGTGCTCGATGGCGATCAGGGAGCCGTCGTGGGAGAGGTCACCGACGCCCGCCGACTCCCGGTGGCGGTACAGCTCGAAGGGCGCCTCGCCCTCTCTCGCCACGTGGATGGTCGAACCCTCGTCGTCCGTCGAGCGCCCGACGACCGCCGTACGCCCGTCCCGGGACAGGGCCAGGCCCGCCGGGTAGGAGGGCTCCAGGCCCGGGGTGGCCAGTTCGTCCTCGCCGCCCGTGAACCGCTGGCGGCGCCACACCCCGAACTCGTCGCCGTCCTTGTCGTCGAACCACCAGATCCAGGCGCCGTCCGGGGAGAGCACGCCGTCCGTCGTGCCGTTCGGCCGGGACGTCACCTGGCGCTGCTCTCCACTCGTGCGGTCCCAGGCGTACAGCTCGTACGTCCCCGTCGCGTTCGACACGAACAGGGAGCGGTGCGGCGCGTCCTCCGCCCAGTCGGGCAGCGAAACCCGCGGCGCCCGAAAGCGCTTCTCCCAGTCCGGCATGTTGCTCTCACTCATGGCCCCAGTCATGCGCCCATACTGCCCGTCCACGACGGCAAATAGCTGGTGGGTATGCGCAGCCTGTGGATAACTTTTGCGATCACGCGCCCCCGAAGGCCTCCCGGGTCCGGGGACGCCGACGGGCCCCCGTACCGTTGACGGCGTGTACCGCTTTCTGCTGACACCCCGCTGGTGGGGCATCAACGTCTTCGTGCTGCTCGCCATCCCGTTCTGCGTCTTCATGGGGTCCTGGCAGCTGAGCCGGTTCGAGACGAGGGTGCAGGACCACCGCGACGCGAGCGAGCGGGCCGTGTCCGACCGGCACGAGGCGGCCCGGCCGCTGGACCGGCTGCTGCCCGTGGACCAGAACACCTCGGGCAAGCAGGTCACCGCGACCGGGCGGTACGGCAAGCAGCTGCTTGTGCCCGACCGGGAACTGGACGGCAAGAACGGCTTCTACGTGCTGACCCTGCTGCGCACCGACTCCGGGCGGGCCCTGCCGGTCGTACGCGGCTGGCTGCCCGGCACCGCGGACCCGGCCGAGGCGCCCGCCGCGCCGGCCGGCCAGGTCACCGTCACCGGGGCGCTCCAGGCCTCCGAGACGCCCGGGGACAACGGCGTCAGCGCGGCGGGCGGCCTGCCGGCCGGGCAGACGGCGGCGATCAGCTCGGCGTCGCTGGTGAACCTGGTGCCGTACCGGGTGTACGACGCCTGGGTCACCCTCAACAAGGGGGCCGCGGGGATGAAGCCCGTCCCGGCGACCGCCCCCGCCGGCTCGGGCCTGGACCTCAAGGCCTTCCAGAACCTCGGCTACACCGGCGAGTGGTTCGTCTTCGCCGGCTTCGTGGTCTTCATGTGGTTCCGGCTGCTGCGGCGGGAGGTCGAGTTCGCACGGGACGCTGCGCTGGGCTTGGTGCCGGACCAGGAGACCGCCGGGGTGTGAACCCCGTTTCCCGTGCACCGGGGTCTGGCTCGGGCGAGGGTCGCGCAACCCGGCGCTCCGGGGCGCCTCCCCCACTCTCGGCTTCGCTCGAGCGGGGGGACCCCCACCGCCCACCCGTGCCGCCCCAGCGGCACGACTGCCCGCAGCTACGCCGAGAGCAGCCCGGTCCAGTAGACCGTCCCCGCGCAGGCGTTCGGGACCGTCACGGACGCCGTAGGGGAGCCGCCCTCCGCGGTGTGGGACACCACCACGCTGCCGTCCGCCGTGCCGTCCGCCGCGAAGAGCTGGGTCGTGGTCCCGGCGGACGTCGTACCGGAGGTGTCCGCGCTGCCGGTCTCACCGGTCGGCGTGGGCGTCGGGTCGGGCGTCGCGCCCCCGGTGTCCGTGCCGCCGGTGTCCGTGCCGCCGCCGGTCGTGGGGCAGGTCTCGGACGGGACGAAGGCGAACTTCTCCTCGTAGGCCGCGCCGGGCTGCAGCACCAGACCGGAGACCTCCAGCGAGGGGTCGGGAAGCCCCGCCGCCGCGTCACCGGAGACATGCCGGGCCGCGCCGATCTTGGCCGGGTCCGCGGCGCCCTGCGCGGCAGCGCCCACGCTGCCCGGGCCGCCGACGGTACAGCTGGTGGAGGAGACGTTGACGACACGGAAGGTGCCGTAGACCACACCGCTCGCGTCGGGCGCGTTGACGGTCCCGGTGGCCGAACCCAGCTGGGCCGCCGTGCACACCGTGGTGGTGGTGCCCACGGTGGCGGAGGGGTTCGCGCCGCCGGTGGAGCCGTTGCCGTGGCCCGTGCCCTTGTCCTTGCCGGAGGGCTTCGTGCCGCCCTTGTCCTTGCTGCCGGGCTTGCCGCTGGAGCCGCCCGCGGTGCTGGCTCCGCCGTCCGGGTTCTTGCCCGAGTCGCCGCCCTGGGCCTGGGAGGCCTGGCCGGCCATGGAGGTGTTGGGGTCGGAGCCGGTGGAGTTGGAGACGTGCACCAGGGCCGGGATGGCGGTGCCGATGAAGAGCGCCGCGGCGGCCATGCCGACGACGGCCTGCCGCTTGCGCGCCCGCCGGGCGGGCACCGCGCGCCGCAGGTGGTCGAGCGTGCCGTCACGCGGCTCGATGCCGTCGACGGCCGAGTGCAGCAGCCGGCGCAGATCCAGCTCGTCCGAGTCGAGCCCGTCGGGGCTCTGGTCGGCGGGGCCGTGGTTCACAGTTCCGTTCCCAGCGTGCGTTGGCGTGTGCTCTTGCTCGTCCTGCTCGGTCGGTTCGTGCCAGGCATAGGGCTCGTGGCGGTCGTGCGAGCCGCCCTCTTCCACGCGGTCGCTCATGATGCCGCCGCCTCCATGGAGACCCGGAGGGCCGCGATGCCGCGCGAGCCGTACGCCTTCACGGAGCCCAGCGATATCCCGAGCGTCTCGGCGACCTGGGCCTCGGTCATGTCGGCGAAGTAGCGCAGGACGAGGACCTCGCGCTGGCGGCGCTGCAGGCCCTTCATCGCCTTGATGAGGTCCCGGCGCTCCAGCGAGTCGTACGCGCCCTCCTCCGCGCTCGCCATGTCCGGCATCGGCTTCGACAGCAGCTTCAGGCCGAGTATGCGGCGGCGCAGCGCGGACCGGGAGAGGTTGACGACGGTCTGGCGGAGGTAGGCGAGCGTCTTCTCCGGGTCCCGGACGCGCTTGCGGGCCGAGTGGACGCGTATGAAGGCCTCCTGGACGACGTCCTCGCAGGAGGCGGTGTCGTCGAGGAGGAGCGCGGCCAGGCCGAGCAGCGAGCGGTAGTGGGTCCGGTAGGTCTCGGTGAGGTGGTCGACGGTGGTGCCGGCCGCGACGGTGTCCTCGGCGCTCTGGGCGCCCTCGGCGCTCTCGCGCGGGGTCGGTACGCCGTCGCGCTGGTTCGGTATGCGGGTGGGCCGCGCTGCGGGCATGGGCGCGATCACCGGCATGCCGCCGGGCGTGCCGGGCATGCGGGGTCGGAGCGTCGCACGGGGGCGGAAAGCCGTGCCGTGGGTCGCCGCAGTGAAGTCGAGTACCTCTGCCACGCCTGTTGGACACGCTTCCCCCCGCCGGGGTTGTACGTGTCAGGCATCACTTTCCCCGAAAGCACACCCGACGAGGCCTCAAATGCCGTCATGCGTCCCGCTCTTCCCTTATATCCCATATGAACGGGCGTCCCCACGCCCCGATCACGGCGTCCCCACGCCAGGATCATGCGTCCCCACGCCCCGTAAGGGCGACCGCAAAGACGCTCCCCGCCCTCCGCGTGGTTGCGGAGAGCGGGGAGGAAAATCTTCGGACACCGAAGGGGGTCGGTTCAAGTGGTCCGGACCATGCCCCTGACCACACTTTTTTGCGCAGAACCTACGAATGGGCGCGCTCCCACCGCCGGTCTTGCGGCGGACCCGGGGGCCTCACGAGAACTCCGCCGCCACCAGTTCGGCGATCTGCGCGGTGTTCAGCGCGGCACCTTTGCGCAGATTGTCCCCGCATACGAAGAGTTCGAGCGCGGTCGGGTCGTCGAGCGCGCGCCGCACCCGCCCGACCCAGGTCGGGTCGGTGCCCACCACGTCGGCGGGCGTGGGGAACTCCCCGGCGGCGGGGTTGTCGCAGAGCACGACACCGGGCGCCGTGGCGAGGATCTCCCGGGCTCCGTCGACGGTGACCTCGCCCTGGAAGCGGGCGTGGACGGTGAGGGAGTGCGTGGTGACGACCGGCACGCGCACACAGGTCACGGCGACGGGCAGCTTCGGCAGTCCGAGGATCTTGCGGGACTCGTCCCGCACCTTCATCTCCTCCGAGGACCAGCCGTCCTCCCGCAGCGACCCGGCCCACGGTACGACGTTCAGCGCGACAGGCTCCGGGAACGGACCCGTGTCGTCCCCCACGGCCCGCCGCACGTCACCGGGGCTGGTCCCGAGCTCCGTACCGGCGACCAGGGACAGCTGGGCGCGCAGCGCGTCCACGCCGGCCCGCCCGGCCCCGCTCACCGCCTGGTACGAGGACACCACCAGCTCGCGCAACCCGAACTCGGCGTGCAGCGCGCCCAGGGCGACGATCATCGACAGGGTCGTGCAGTTGGGATTGGCGATGATGCCGCGCGGACGGACTCTCGCCGTGTGCGGATTGACCTCGGGGACGACCAGGGGCACGTCCGGGTCCATCCGGAAGGCGCCCGAGTTGTCCACCACGACGGCGCCGCGCGCGGCGGCGATCGGCGCCCACCGCGCGGAGACCTCGTCGGGTACGTCGAACATGGCGACGTCGACCCCGTCGAAGGCCTCCTCCGTGAGGGCGGCCACCTCGACCTCCTCGCCGCGCACGGCCAGCTTGCGGCCGGCCGAGCGCGGGGAGGCGATCAGGCGGATCTCGCCCCAGACGTCGGCGCGCTCGGACAGGATCCGGAGCATGACCGAGCCGACGGCCCCGGTCGCTCCCACGACCGCGAGCGTCGGTCTGCGGGTCATCGCCCGGTGCCTCCGTAGACGACGGCCTCGTCGGAGTCGGAGTCGAGTCCGAAGGCGGTGTGCACGGCGCGCACGGCCTCCGGCACGTCGTCGGCGCGGGTGACGACCGAGATGCGGATCTCGGAGGTCGAGATCAGCTCGATGTTGACGCCCGCGTCGGACAGCGCCTCGAAGAAGGAGGCGGTGACGCCCGGGTTGGTCTTCATGCCCGCGCCGACCAGGGAGATCTTGCCGATCTGGTCGTCGTAGCGCAGCGAGTCGAAGCCGATGCCGGACTTGTTCCGCTCCAGCGCGTCGATGGCCTTGCGGCCCTCGGTCTTGGGCAGCGTGAAGGAGATGTCCGTCAGGCCCGTCGAGGCGGCGGACACGTTCTGGACGACCATGTCGATGTTGACCGCGGCGTCCGCGATCGCACGGAAGATCGAGGCGGCCTCGCCCGGCTTGTCCGGCACGCCGACGACCGTGATCTTGGCCTCGGAGGTGTCGTGCGCGACACCGGAGATGATGGCCTGCTCCACCTTCTTGTCCCCTTGCTCGATCGGCTCGCTGCTGACCCACGTGCCTTGCAGTCCGCTGAAGCTGGACCGGACGTGGATCGGGATGTTGTAACGGCGGGCGTACTCCACACAGCGGTGGAGCAGCACCTTGGAGCCGGAGGCCGCGAGCTCCAGCATGTCCTCGAAGGAGATCCAGTCGATCTTCTTCGCCTTCTTCACCACGCGCGGGTCGGCGGTGAACACGCCGTCGACGTCGGTGTAGATCTCACAGACCTCGGCGTCGAGCGCGGCCGCGAGGGCCACGGCCGTGGTGTCGGAACCGCCCCGGCCCAGGGTCGTGATGTCCTTCTTGTCCTGGCTGACACCCTGGAACCCGGCGACGATGGCGATGTTGCCCTCGTCCACGGAGTCACGGATGCGGCCCGGCGTGACGTCGATGATCCGGGCTTTGTTGTGGACCGAGTCGGTGATGACACCTGCCTGGCTGCCGGTGAACGACTGGGCTTCGTGACCCAGGTTTTTGATCGCCATGGCCAGCAGGGCCATGGAGATCCGCTCTCCGGCGGTCAGCAGCATGTCGAACTCGCGCCCGGCAGGCATCGGGGACACCTGCTCGGCGAGATCGATCAGCTCGTCCGTCGTGTCGCCCATCGCGGAAACCACGACAACCACCTGGTTGCCGTTCTTCTTGGCTTCCACGATCCGCTTGGCGACGCGCTTGATGCCCTCGGCATCGGCTACGGAGGAGCCTCCGTACTTCTGCACGACAAGGCCCACGTGCGCTCCTCGCTCCGGTATGTATCGGTCGGCTCAGTCTAACGAGCGCCCGGAATTCCCCTCCGCGATATCGCATCGTGAGATCCCGCCCGCCCGTCCGGAACAGCACATGCCCACCCCGGGGGAACCCACTCGGAACGTGCCCGGGGTCACAGCGACGGGCGGCGCGGTGAGCCGGGCCCGCTACTCCGGGCGCACGCCCAGGGGGCCGCCGATTTCCTCGGCCATGACGCGGCCCGCCTCGAACTCCAGGGTCTCGTCGCCCAGGGCGGGCTGGTCGGTGTCGAGGCCGTCGAGTTCTTCCAGGGGCTGGTTCAGGCGAACGTGGATGAGCACCGACTGGAGGGCGCGCAGCACGGCGGAGGCCGTGGGGCCCCAGTTGGAGAAGTAGGAGAACTGCCACCACCACAGGGCCTCCGTGGTACGGCCGGCCCGGTAGTGGGCCATGCCGTGGCGCAGGTCGGTGATGACGTCGGCCAGGTCGTCGGAGATCCGGGCCGGGACCGGCGCCTTGCGGGGCTCGTAGGGGTCGAAGACCTCGGAGTAGACGTCGATGGGGTCCAGCAGACGCGCGAGGTTCTCGCGGAGTCCGTCGGCATCGAGTTCCGGGCCCGGGTCCGGCTCGTAGCGCTCGTCGGGGACGATGTCCTCGTGGGCACCCAGCCGGCCGCCGGCCAGCAGGAGCTGGGAGACCTCCAGGAGGAGGAAGGGCACCGCCGAGGCCGGTTCGTCGCCCTTCGCCACCTCCGTGACGGCCACCAGGAAACTCTCCACCTGGTCCGCGATCTGGACCGCGAAGTCGTCCGGGTTCCGCGTCGAGTCGTGCAGCGTGGCGTCAGACATCTAGGAGTCGTCTCCCCTCGAAGGCGCGGCCGAGGGTGACCTCGTCCGCGTATTCCAGGTCGCCGCCCACCGGGAGGCCGCTGGCCAGGCGGGTGACCTTCAGGCCCATGGGTTTGATCATGCGGGCGAGGTACGTGGCCGTCGCCTCGCCTTCGAGATTGGGGTCGGTGGCGAGGATCAGTTCGGTGACCGTCCCGTCGGCCAGGCGGGCCAGCAGCTCCCTGATCCGCAGGTCGTCGGGGCCGACGCCCTCGATCGGGCTGATCGCGCCGCCGAGCACGTGGTAGCGGCCGCGGAACTCGCGGGTGCGCTCGATCGCCACGACGTCCTTCGGCTCCTCCACCACGCAGATGACGGCCGGGTCGCGGCGCGCGTCACGGCAGATGCCGCACAGCTCCTCCTGCGCGACATTGCCGCAGGTCGCGCAGAAGCGGACCTTCGCCTTCACCTCGAGGAGGGCCTGTGCGAGCCGCCGTACGTCCGTCGGCTCCGCCTGGAGGATGTGGAAGGCGATCCGCTGCGCGCTCTTGGGACCGACGCCGGGCAGGCGACCCAGCTCGTCGATGAGGTCCTGGACCACGCCTTCGTACAACGGACTGCCCTTCCTGGAGTCTTACGGTACGTACCGTAGTTGGCGGTGGGCGGTCTTAGAAAGGCAGGCCCGGAATCCCGCTGCCGCCACCGCCCAGACCCTGGGCCAGCGGACCCAGCTTCTGCTGCTGCAAAACCTGCGCGTTCTCGTTGGCCGCCTGGACGGCCGCGACGACCAGGTCCGCGAGGGTCTCGACCGTCTCTTCAACAGATGCAGCGTCCGGGTCCACCGCCTTGGGGTCGATCCGCAGCGCGCGCAGCTCACCCGAGCCGGTCACCGTGGCCCGCACCAGGCCGCCGCCCGCCTGCCCGTCGACCTCCGTGGCCGCGAGCTCCTCCTGCGCCCGCGCCAGATCCTGCTGCATCTTCTGGGCCTGCTGGAGCAGCTGCTGCATGTTGGGCTGGCCACCACCGGGAATCACGATCAGCTCCTGGTCTTGTCGTTGCCTCCGTTGTGCACGAGCCTACGTGGTCCACTCAGCCATCGCCCCAGCACTCTTTCGAGTGACATATGCGGTGGCCCCATACCTGACCAAGGCCCTCTTACGGGCGGAAATCCGACGGAAGCGACGCCCCCGCCACCCGTTGGGCGGTAGGAAGGGTCCGCACATCGACATGCGCTATCACACGGAGTGACGGGCCGGAATCAGCAGGGTCGGAACCAGTAGGGAGTGCCGGGTGGGTCAGCCGGAGATGCGGCCCGAGGGTCCGCCTCAGGACGGGCGGGGCGAGGGGGCGGCCGGACCGCGGCCGGGCGATCTGACCGGGCGGCCGTTTCCGCTCGGGGACTGGGGCGAGCCGGCCGAGCGGCTCGACGAGCTGTACCGGTGGGTGGAACGGGGAGCACTGGACACCGCGGCCTGGTACCTCGCGGACCGGGTGTGGAAACGTCGCGGCGCGCGGGCGCTGCGGGGCGGGGCGGCGGCCGGGGCGGTGTGCGGGGCCGCGCTGCCCCTGCTGGACCTGACCGGGGTGGCCGGCGGTACCGCCGCCTGGGGGTATCTGGCGTTCGTGCTGGCGGTGGCGTGCGTGGCCGTGGACCGGTTCTTCGGGATCACGTCCGGGTGGATAAGGGACGTGGCCACCGCGCAGGCCGTGCAGCGGCGGCTGCAGGTGCTCCAGTTCGACTGGGCGTCGGAGAGCGTGCGGGAGGTGCTCGGTCCGACGGAGGGGACGGCCGGGGAGGCCGCGGAGCGGTGTCTCGGGGTGCTGCGGAGGTTCTCCGAGGACGTGACGGAGCTGGTGCGGGTGGAGACGGCGGACTGGATGGTGGAGTTCCGCACCGGCCCGGCGCCACTGGGGATCCAGACGGCGGTGCCTTCCGGGGCACGGCCGGAGAACGCGTCCGCCGGGCCGGGCCGGTTTCCCCTCCCCCCGGGCCCGGCCCGCCCCAACATGCCCCGGCAGCGACCGCCGGAGCCGCGCTGACCCCTGCGGGGCTCACTCCTTGGTGTAGGTCAGGCTCTCCACGCTGCCCTGCATGTCGCGCCGCAGCCGGCCGTCCGAGAGCAGGGTGACCTCGCTGGCGACGCCCGGCTTGCACTCCGAACTCGGGCCGTCGGTGACGGTGGACGAGGCGATCTCCAACGGGCCGTCGGCGCCCGGCTGTTGGGCGAGCTTCGCCTCGAAGACGCAGTGGTACGTCCCGCCGTCCTTGGTGGGGCCGTCGGCGACCACCGTGAGGACCGTGTCCCCCACCTCACCCTGCTGGAGGGTCAGTTCGCGGGTGTGGTGGCCGAGGGAGTTGTCGATCGTTCCCGACCACGTACCCAGGTACGCGGCCGGGACCGCACCGTCCGCCGCCGGCGGCGGGGTCGGGGATTCCGGCTCCGTGGTGGTCGGGGTGGGCCCGGGTGTGGTGGGTGCGCCGGGGGCGGTCGGGGACGGGCTGACCGTGCCCCCGCCGGTGTCGTCGCCGCCACCTCTCATCAACGCGTACACCGAGCCGCCCGCGGCGAGCGCGACGACCAGCGCGATCACGACGAGCAGCGCGGTGGACCGCCGGTTTCCCCGCACGGGCTGGGGCCCGAGGCCGATGGGCGGCGGGCCGTACGGCGGGGTCGAGCCGTAGCCGCCCGCGTACGGGTTGTACGGCGCCTGGGGGCCGGGCTGTTGCGGGTAGCCGTAGGCGGCGGGCTGCGGGTGCTGCTGGGGATAGCCGTACGCGGGGTGCGCCGGGGGCGCGCCGGGCGGGGGCGTCCGGCCCTGCCCGGCGATCATCGTCGGGAGGTGGTTCAGGGGCACGCCGCCGCCCTGCTGTCCCTGCGGTCGCGGGTCCCCCGGCGGCGGCGGTACGGAGGCGTCGTCGGAGGCGGGGGCGTGCTCGGGGGAGGCGGCGGATGCGGGGGCCGGCGGGCGGTCGGGCGTACGGTCCTGGGCGGGGACGGGGTCGGGCATCCGCTCTCCCCCGGGACCGGCCACCGGACCGGCCGCGGCCACCTCGCCCGCCCCCGCACTCCCCGATGTCCCCTCGGGATCCTCCGTGTCCAGCAGCCGCACCGCGTGCCGCCCCAGCTGGGCGACGAGCGCCCCCGGCAGCCAGGGGTCCCGGGAGCGGCCCCCGGCGACGGTGTCCTCCGCGCCCGTACGCTCCAGGACGTCGTCCAGCGTCGGGCGGGCGGCCGGGTCCTTCTTCAGGCAGTCGCGGACGAGGTCGGCGATGCCCTCGGGCACGCCTTCGAGGCCGGGTTCCTCCTGGGCGATGCGGAACATCATCGCGTGGACCCCGCTGTTGGAGGTCCCGAAGGGCAGCGCGCCGGTCGCCGCGTAGGCGAGGACCGAGCCGAGGCAGAAGACGTCGCAGGCGGGCGTGATCCGGTCGCCGCGCACCTGCTCGGGCGCCATGAACCCGGGCGAGCCGACCAGTGAGCCGGTCCGGGTGAGCCCGTCCCCGGCCAGGGTCTCCAGGGCCCGCGCGATGCCGAAGTCGATGACCCGCGGCCCGTCGATGGTGACCAGCACGTTGGACGGCTTGAGGTCGCGGTGGACGATCCCGGCCGCGTGGATGTCCTGCAGCGCGTGCGCGAGCCCGGCCGCGAGGATCCGCACCGACCGCTCGGGCAGCGCCCCGTGGTCGTGCCCGACGACCTGCTGCAGGCTCGGCCCGGCGACGTACCCGGTGGCCACCCAGGGCACGACGGCCTCGGTGTCCGCGTCCAGCACGGGCGCCGTCCAGTGACCGCCGACCCGGCGCGCGGCCTGCACCTCCTGCCGGAACCGCGCCCGGAACTCCTCCTGTTCGGCGAGCTCCTCGCGCACCAGCTTCACGGCGACGGTACGGCCCCGGTCCGACCGGGCGAGATACACCTGCCCCATGCCGCCCGCGCCCAGCCGCGCCAGCAGCCGATACGCCCCGATACGTTGCGGATCCCCCGGCCCCAGCTTGTCCATCGCCGCGCCGCCTCCCCCGATAGGCCCGAAATCTGCGCGTGTGCAACAAACCGAGAATAGTGCGGCACTGATCCCCTCCGCATCGAGCAGGGTCTACGGTTCCGTAACAGCTCTCGACACCCTGTCGCGGAAACGATCCGCCCAGGGAACAGGACGCCGATACCGGTTCCGCATCGCGGACATCTACGCTCACCGCCATGACCCCTCAGCCCAACCCTCAGGCCGGCGCCGCCGTGAAGGCCGCGGACCGTGCGCACGTCTTCCACTCCTGGTCCGCGCAGGAGCTCATCGACCCGCTCGCCGTCGCCGGCGCCGAGGGGTCGTACTTCTGGGACTACGACGGCAAGCGGTACCTGGACTTCAGCAGCGGGCTCGTCTTCACCAACATCGGCTACCAGCACCCCAAGGTCGTCGCCGCCATCCAGGAGCAGGCCGCGACGATGACGACCTTCGCGCCCGCGTTCGCCGTCGAGGCGCGCTCGGAGGCGGCCCGGCTGATCGCCGAGCGGACGCCCGGCGACCTGGACAAGATCTTCTTCACCAACGGCGGCGCCGACGCCGTCGAGCACGCGGTCCGGATGGCCCGGCTGCACACGGGCCGCGCGAAGGTGCTGTCCGCGTACCGCTCGTACCACGGCGGCACCCAGCAGGCGGTGAACATCACCGGCGACCCGCGCCGCTGGGCCTCCGACAGCGCCGCGGCCGGTGTCGTGCACTTCTGGGCGCCCTACCTCTACCGCTCCCGCTTCTACGCCGAGACCGAGGAGCAGGAGTGCGCGCGGGCGCTGGAGCACCTGGAGACGACCATCGCCTTCGAGGGGCCCGGGACGATCGCCGCGATCATCCTGGAGACGATCCCGGGAACGGCCGGGATCATGGTCCCGCCGCCCGGTTATCTCGCCGGGGTGCGTGAGCTGTGCGACAAGTACGGGATCGTCTTCGTCCTGGACGAGGTCATGGCCGGGTTCGGACGGACCGGCGAGTGGTTCGCGGCCGGCCTGCTGGACGTCGTGCCCGACCTGATGACCTTCGCCAAGGGCGTGAACTCCGGGTACGTGCCGCTCGGCGGCGTCGCGATCTCCCAGAAGATCGCGGAGACCTTCGCCAGGCGCCCCTACCCCGGCGGCCTGACCTACTCGGGGCACCCGCTGGCCTGCGCGGCGGCCGTCGCCACGATCAACGTGATGGCCGAGGAGGGCATCGTCGCGAACGCGGCGACGCTGGGTGCGTCGGTGCTCGAACCGGGGCTGCGGACGCTGGCCGAGCGGCACAGAAGCGTCGGCGAGGTGCGGGGCGTCGGCATGTTCTGGGCGCTGGAGCTGGTGAAGAACCGCGAGACCCGGGAGCCGCTCGTGCCGTACAACGCGGCCGGGGAGGCGAACGCCCCCATGGCGGCGTTCGCCGCGGCGGCGAAGAAGCAGGGCCTGTGGCCCTTCGTGAACATGAACCGGACACACGTGGTGCCGCCGTGCAACGCGAGCGAGGCGGAGCTGAAGGAGGGACTGGCGGTACTCGACGCCGCGCTGAGTGTGGCGGACGAGTACACCCAGTGACCAAGTAGCGGTTGTCACAGCTACGTACGTGAATGCTCCGAACGCGTAAGGTGGCGTGCTCGTAGACATATACGAGCATCCACCCGCACGTGTGAGGAGAGCCCCCCGACCATGCCCGGCACCGGCGCCGTGACCCGCAGCACCCTGCGACAGCAGATAGCGGACGCGCTACGCGACGAAGTGCTGGCCGGGCGGCTGCTGCCGGGGCGGGAATTCACCGTGAAGGAGATAGCGGAGCAGTACGGGGTCTCCGCGACGCCGGTCCGCGAGGCGCTGGTCGACCTGTCCGCGCAGGGGCTCCTGGAGGCCGACCAGCACCGCGGCTTCCGGGTCCCGCAGTACACGGCGGCCGACCACCGGAACATCATCGAGGCCCGCAGCCTGGTCACCGACGGCATGTTCCAGGCCCTCGCCGAAGGCCACGACGGCTTCCGGAACCCGGAGGACCCCCGTACGGCGGCCGCCTTCGCCGTGGTGCGCCGCCGCGGCGAGGAGGCGCGGCGCGCCGCCGCGGCCGGTGACCTCTCCGTGCTGATCGGCTACGACCTGCGCTTCTGGCGCGAGCTCAGCGCCATGTTCGGCAACCCCTACCTGGCGGACTTCCTGCACCGGCTGCGCGTGCAGTCCTGGGTGTGCACGGTGCAGCACCTGCGGCGCCTCACCGACCTGCGCGGCGACCTGTGGTCCCGGCACACCGAACTGGTCGACGCCCTGGCCCGCCAGGACTCCGCGACCGCCCGGTCGATCGTCGCCGCGTACAACGCGCACTCCCTGGCCCTGATCGAGCGGCCGGCGGGCGAATGAGGCCCGGTGCATGGGTATGGGACGTGCACGAGGGGAGTCGGCCGGGTAACGCACCGACTAGGCTTCCCTGTCCACCCTGCCATGCTGTACGCGTGCTGATGCGAGGAGCCCTCTTTGGCTTGTGACCTGTGGCTGGTCCCGCTCGTCGATGTGTTGTGCCACACCCCGGACAACCCGTTCGCCGAGGAACTCGCGCAATACAACAAGGTGCTCACCGAGGCCGGGCTCCCACCGGTGCCCGTGTACCAGTACATGCCGGGCCTGTCCGGCGAGGTCGCCCCGGTGGCCGGCTTCGACTACGACGCGCTGCACTTCCTGCGCCGCGTCTACCTGCTCCAGATGTGCGGCCTTCCGGTGACCCCGGTCGACGACCTGGGCGGGGACTACGAGCAGTTGCTGGAGATGTTCGAGTCGACGGCGCAGCAGTCCCACCTGGTCTGGCACTACGACCACGCGGGCGCCTACGTCCCGGTGGACTTCCCGAACCCGCTCTCCAACGACGAACTGCTGGCGGGCGGCGGACCGCTGGGCTCCGCCCAGACCCTGCTCAGGGAGCTGGAGTTCGTGGCCCCGTCGATCGGCATCGACCCGGCCAATCCGCCGGCGCCCCCGGAGCCGCCCCGGGCGCCGACGGAACTGGAGGAACCGGCCGTGGCCGCCCCGTACGACCCCAGCCCGTTCGCGCGCGAACGGCACGTCTGGCTGGGGCTGCACGCGGCGGCGACACGGAGCCTGGCGCAGGGCTCGATGATCGTGTTCAGCTGAACCAATCTCTGCCTACCCACCAGTAGTTGAGGGCTCGTGTCACGATCGGGACACGAGCCCCTCGTCTTGTTGTCCTTACGTCTTGACGTCACCTGGTTTCTCTGCGTTTCCTTCCTTGCACATCATCGGCTCCCGCATGATGCTCCCCCCACGGAAGGCACCGCTGTGTGCAGCACCCGTAGGCCCCCTGTACGCCGTATCGCCACAACCCTGACCGCCTCCGCCTCGGCCCTCACGCTCGCCGCGTGCGGTGCCGTCGACAGCATCGGCGGGAGCGACGGCACCGCAACGCCCAAGAAGGGCGACGACATCACGGTGGGGCTGCTCCTGCCCGACAAGGACACGGCCCGTTTCGAGGCCTTCGACCACCCCATCTTCAAGAAGGAGGTCGCCTCCCTCACCCACGGCAAGGGCACGGTCGACTACGCCAACGCCGAGGCGAGCCAGGACAGACAGAGCCGGCAGTTCCAGGAGATGGTGGCCAAGAAGGTCGACATCATCGTGGTGGACGCGCTGGACTCCAAGGCCATCGCGCCCGACATCCGGAAGGCGAAGGCCGCCGGCATCCCCGTCATCGCCTACGACCGGCTCGCACAGGGCCCGATCGACGCGTACGTCTCGCACGACAACGAACTCGTCGGCGAGGTCCAGGGCCGCGCCATCCTCGAAGCCCTCGGCAGCAAGGCGGCGACCAGCGAGGTCGTCATGATGAACGGCGACCCCGCGGACCCGAACACCGGGCAGTTCAAGGAAGGCGCCCTCAGCGAGCTCAAGGACAAGGTCCGGATCGCCAAGGCGTACGACACGGACAAGTGGTCGCCGGACGTCGCCAAGGCGAACATGAAGAAGGCGATCCAGGCCCTCGGCCTCGGCGACATCGCCGCCGTCTACTCGGCCAACGACGGTATGGCGGGCGCCGTGATCGAGGCGCTGAAGGAGGCGGGCGCCACCAGCATCCCGCCGGTGACCGGGCAGGACGCGAACCTGGACGCGGTGCAGCGGGTCATCTCCTCAGAGCAGTACATGACGGTGTACAAGTCGTTCCTGGAGGAGGCCACCAACGCGGCGGAGATGGCGGTGTACAAGGTCCAGGGCCGCGACATCCAGTTCGACGCGCTGACCCGGGACACGGTGAACAGCCCGACCACCAAGAAGATCCCCGCCGCGCTGGTGCCGGTGGTCTCCCTCACCAGGAAGAACATCAAGGACACGGTGATCGCGGACGGCGTCTACACCGTCAAGCAGCTCTGCACCCCGAAGTACGCGTCGGACTGCGCCGCGATCGGTCTGAAGTAGCCGCCCGCCCCCGACCCCTACCCCGTCCACCGGCCGGCCGGCTAGAACACCGGCGTGCCGTCCTGGGTGAGCTTCCAGTTGGTGACCGCGAAGTCCTTCGGGTCGAGGGTCTTCTTCGCCGTCACGTAGTCGATCATCAGCTGGCGGATCTCGTTCGTGGAGCTGTACGCGATCTCCGCGGACGCGATGTGCGGGTACCCCGAACCGCCGTTGGCCCGGTAGTTGTTGACCGCGACGACGAAGACCTGGTCGTCGGCGACCGGGGCGCCGCCGTACGTCAGGTTCCTGATCCGCGAGCCCTCCGCCTGCGCGATGTCGATCTCGTAGCCGACGCCCGCCGCGGTGTCGTACATGTAGTCCCAGAAGCTGTTGGCGCCCGTGAGGGTGGCGGTGTCCACGGCCGTGCCCGACGGGACCTGGTGGTAGTACTTCGCCGCGTACTCCAGGTAGTCCTTCAGCTGGGCGCCGGTGAGCTTCTTGCCGTACAGGGTGTTGTCGTAGATGTAGAGCCCGGCGATGTCCTTGATGGTCACGTTCCCGGCGGGGATGTCCGCCGTGCGGCTGAAGGGCGCGGCGACCGAGATCAGCGGGAGGGCCGCGTCCGCCGCGGACAGGGCCGCCTTCACCGTGTCCGCCTGCACCTTGTGGATGAAGTCCATGATGGGCACGTCCTTCCAGCAGGACTCCGCCGCCGAGAGGTCCTCGGTACAGGTGCCCACCGCCGTGTTGACGTACTTCACGACCAGCTCGTGGTCGGCCGCGAGGAGCTTCTTGATCTCCGGGTCCTCGTCCACGGTGTTCGGGTTGAGGGTCTGGGCGGTCTTGCCCGTCACCTTCCACTGCCCGTCGCGCAGTTCGAGTTCGAAGTCGAAGACGCTGAGGCGGTAGCCCCAGCAGTACGGCTCGGAGAGCAGGACGTCCTCGCCGGTCTGCTCGTTCTTCACGGTGTAGGACGGGACCTCGACGTGGGTGTGGCCGACGAGGATCGCGTCGATGCCCGGGACCTGCTCGGCGACCAGGTTCGACGCGTTCTCGACGTACGGGAGTTCGTCACCGTACGAGGAGGAGCCGTCGAGGCCGGAGTGGTCGGTGAGGAAGACGACGTCACAGCCCAGCGCCCGCAGCCGGGGCACGTACTTCTTCGCCTGCTCCACCAGCCCGGGGAACACCATCTTCCCGCTGACGTTGTCCTTGTCCCAGATCGCGATGCCGGGGTTGGTGAGGCCGAGGATGCCGACCTTGATGTCGGGGGCGCCGGGGACGCGGATCTTCTTCACGGTGTACGGGGCGAACGCCGGGCGCAGGGTCTTCGCGTCCAGCGCGTTCGCGCCGAGCAGCGGGAAGCGGCACTGCTTCTCGAACCTGCGCAGCACGTCGATGCCGTAGTTGAACTCGTGGTTGCCGAGGGCGGCGGCGTCGTAGCGCATGTGGTTCATGGCGACGGCCATCGGGTGCTTGGGGCCGTGCTTGCCGTCGGTGCCGGTGATGGGGTCCACGCGCGCGAAGTAGTAGGCGAGGGAGGTGCCCTGGATGATGTCGCCGGCGTCGACGAGCAGCACCCGGTGCTCGCCCTTCGCCTCCCGCTGCTGCTTGATGAGCGTGGCGACGCGGGCCACGCCCACGGAGTTGCCGGCCTTGTCGCTGTAGGCCGCGTCCTTGTAGTAGTCCCAGTCGAAGACGTGGCTGTGCAGGTCGGTGGTGCCCAGGATGGAGAAGGACCAGGTGCGGGGCTTGGGTTCGGGCCTGTGCCCGGACTTCTGCCCGGCGGCCTCGGCGGTGCCGGTGCCGACCGCTCCCGCGACGGCCACCGCCGCACCGGTGACGGCCGACTTCTGCACGAACTCACGGCGGTTCATGGGACTGACGGGCATTCGGGACTCCTGGAGCTGAGGAGGGCGGAGGGATGACAACTACCCGCGTAGATGCTTGCCGCGGCCACTTCCGTGCGGAACCACGAACAGCCCAAGGGCCGGTCAAGGATGCTCATGTCCATGACCGGCCCAAGGGGGAACCGCGTCCTACAGGAACGAGTTGATCTCGATCGTCTCGTCACGGCCCGGGCCCACGCCGATCGCGGAGATCGGGGCGCCGGACATCTCCTCCAGCGCCTTGACGTAGTTCTGGGCGTTCTTCGGCAGGTCGGAGAACGACTTCGCCTTCGTGATGTCCTCGGACCAGCCCGGCAGGGTCTCGTAGACCGGCTTGGCGTGGTGGAAGTCGGTCTGCGAGTAAGGCAGTTCCTCCACCCGCTTGCCGTCGATCTCGTACGCCACGCAGACCGGGATCTGCTCCCAGCCGGTCAGCACGTCCAGCTTGGTGAGGAAGAAGTCGGTCAGACCGTTCACCCGGGTCGCGTACCGCGCGATCACCGCGTCGAACCAGCCGCAACGCCGGTCACGGCCGGTCGTCACGCCCCGCTCGCCGCCGATGCGGCGCAGCGCCTCGCCGTCCTCGTCGAACAGCTCGGTCGGGAAGGGACCGGCGCCGACGCGCGTGGTGTACGCCTTGAGGATGCCGATGACCCGGCTGATCTTCGTCGGGCCGACACCGGCACCGGTGCAGGCGCCGCCGGCGGTGGGGTTGCTGGAGGTGACGAACGGATACGTGCCGTGGTCGATGTCCAGCAGCGTGCCCTGGCCGCCCTCGAAGAGGACGACCTTGTTCTCTTCCAGGGCCTGGTTCAGCACCAGCACCGTGTCGGTGACGTACGGCGCGAGCTTGTCGGCGAAGCCCACCAGCTCCTCGACCACCTGGTCGACGGCGATCGCGCGCCGGTTGTAGAGCTTGGTGAGGACCTGGTTCTTGATGTCGAGGGCCGCCTCGACCTTCTGGGTCAGGATCGACTCGTCGTACAGGTCCTGCACCCGGATGCCCACGCGGTTGATCTTGTCCGCGTAGGTGGGTCCGATGCCACGCCCGGTCGTGCCGATCTTGCGCTTTCCGAGGAAGCGCTCCGTCACCTTGTCGACGGTCACGTTGTACGGCGTGATGATGTGCGCGTTACCGCTGATGAGGAGCTTGGACGTGTCGACGCCTCGCTCGTTCAGACCGCTCAGCTCGGAGAGCAGGACCGACGGGTCGACGACGACGCCGTTACCGATGACCGGCGTACAACCGGGCGAGAGGATTCCGGAAGGGAGAAGGTGGAGTGCATACTTCTGGTCGCCGACGACCACCGTGTGGCCGGCGTTGTTGCCGCCCTGGTAGCGCACTACATAATCCACCGAGCCACCGAGCAGGTCGGTCGCCTTTCCCTTGCCTTCGTCACCCCACTGAGCACCGAGCAGCACAAGTGCGGGCACGCGCGTACACCCCTTCCGGGCGGGGCATGTCCAAGGTCAGGGGCGCACGCGTAGGCTTCACCGCCGCGTACCACCGCGACCGTCGTTGGTCGCACAACCGTCGGACCGGATGCCCCGGAATAGACGAAGCCCCTGGCGCAATAGCGCAAGGGGCTCTTGCACAAAGATGCTACCCGAGGAAGCGAGGCAGGACCGAGGTGGCGACCTTCGCGACGTCCGATCAGCTGCTGGTGATCATCGATCCCCTCGCCCGGCAGGCGGACGGGGAAGCGGTACGGATCGCGAAAGACGTGCTCAGCGCGGGTGCGGCCACGAAGGTGTGCCTGCCGGACGACCCCGAGGAATTCGCCCGGGCGCTCACCCGGCGGGGCTCGCGGCGACCGGTGGTCGTGGGCGACGACCGGGCGCTGGTCCGGGCGGTGACCCTGCTGCACCGGCAGCGGGAGCTGGCCGGATGCCTGCTGTCGATGGTCCCCGTCGGGGGCTCCCTCGCCCTGGCGGAGACACTGGGCGTGCCGACGGGGGCGGTGGCCGCGGCCCGTACGGTGCTGGACGGGGTGGAGCGGCGCATGGACCTGCTGGTCGACGAGAGCGACGGCGTGGTGCTGGGCGCGCTGCGCATCCCACCGGTTCCCGTGCGGGAAGCCGAGACGGTGGGGCCGACGGCGTCGGTGGCATCGGCTTCCGGACGCCCGTGGCTGCGCACCCGCTACCGCTCCCTCGTACGCACCCTGGCGGCCCGCCCCACCCGGCTCGCCGCGACCGTCCCCAGCCCCGGCCCGTCCCGGCTGCGGGTCGAGGTCGACGGGGAGACGGTCATCGGCCTGGAGCAGCCGGTGGAGGCGGTGTCGGTGACCGCGGGGATGGCTGGGGTGGCCGACGTGGAGGTGCGACCGGTTTCGGTCGGCGCGGAGGCGTCACCCCTGCTGGCGTCCGGGAGGACGGTGACCGTGACCGGCGCGGACTTCCGCTACCGCGCGGACGCGGGGGTGGCGGGGCCGGTGCGCAGACGCACGTGGCGGGTGGTGGAGGGGGCCTGGGGGCTTACGGTGCCGTCGTCATCGTGAGCGGGGCGCCTGGAAGCCGGTGGTGTCGAGGAGGCAGTCGAAGCGCTCGGGGATGTGGAGCTTCTCGCCGAACGGCTTCGTGCAGTGCGACTCATAGCCCTTGGCCGAGGGCGTCCAGAAGACGGTCGCCTGCTCCTCCTGCATGTCGAGGAGCAGGTAGACAGGGACGCCGGCCCTTCCATAGACCGTGACCTTGTCCGTCAGGTCGTCCTTCCGGGTGGAAGAGGAGGTCAGTTCAGCGACGAAGGACAGGCCTTCGCCGTCCAAGCGGTTGCTGTCCGTCTCGAATACCCGCTTGTGCGCCGCATGGATGTCTGGCCCATAGGCACACTCATCGCCTGGAAAGACGTAGAGGAACGGACCGGTGGTGAGGTTGTGATCGGGGAGGAGATGGGGCCTGAGCTGTTCGCAGACCTGCTCCATCACCCGGTGGTAGTACCCCTTCGACCACGGCGACCCGACGATGTTCCCCCTGTAGATCTCGGCCTTGAAGCCGTCGCGCAGGTGCAGCTCATCGAGGATGTCCAGCAATTCCTCGAAGCTGTCGGGCTCGCTGCCGCTTATCGTCGGTCGCTCTGTCATCAACGTCATGATGCGCCCTCCCTCGGATACAGACCAGCCACCACATAGAGTAGCCGCCTGATCACCCATCCGGACGCGCCCTGGATCACCCCGTCTCCACGCTCAGTCCCTCCAGCCCCCGGATCACGAAGTTCGGCTTCCGCTTCGGCTCGGCGGCCAGGGTCAGGGTCGGGGCCTTCTCCAGGAGGGCCGTCATCGAGGCGGCGAGCTCGATACGGGCGAGGGGGGCGCCGATGCAGTAATGGATACCGGCGCTGAAGGAGATGTGCGGGTTGTCCTTCCGGCTCAGGTCCAGCCGCTCGGGATCGGCGAAGACGGCCGGGTCGTGGTTGGCGGACCCGAAGAGCATGGCGATCTCGGACCCCCTGGGGATCACCGTGCCGCCCATCTCGATGTCGATCTCGATCTCGTCCAGGACCCAGCGTTCGAAGAGCTGGAGCGGGGTGTCGTAGCGCATGAGCTCCTCGATCGCGGAGGGGATCAGGGAGTGGTCGGCGCGCAGGGCGGCCAGCTGGTCCGGGTTGCGGAAGAGGGCCCACCAGCCGTTCACGGTGGCGTTGACCGTGGCCTCATGACCGGCGTTGAGGAGCAGGACGGCCGTCGAGATCATCTCCTGCTCGGTCAGCCGGTCGCCCTCGTCGTGCGCGGCGATCAGGCCGGAGATGAGGTCGTCACCCGGCTCCTTGCGGCGGGCGGCGATCAGCTCGCGGAGGTAGTCGGAGAACTCGACGGAGGCGCGTACGGCCCTCGCCGCCGTCTCCTCCGACGGGTTCAGCTCGTACATCCCGCAGATGTCCGCCGACCAGGGCCGCAGCGGGGCCCGGTCGGACTCCGGGATGCCCAGCATCTCGGCGATCACCGCGACCGGCAGCGGCTCGGCCACGTCCGTCAGCAGATCACCGCCGCCCGCGTCGACCAGTTCGGCCACCAGGTCCTGGGCCAGCCCCTGCACGTACGGCTTGAGCTGCTCCACCGTGCGCGGTGTGAACGCCTTCGACACCAGGCGCCGGATCCGGGTGTGGTCCGGCGGTTCGAGGTCGAGCATGCCGTGGTCGTTGAGGACGCGGAACGGCTCGTGCTCGGGTGGAGGCGCGGTGCGGCCGAAGTCCTCGTGCGTGAACCGGTGCTGGTACGTCCGCCCGAGCCGCCGGTCCCGCAGCAGCGCCGAGACGTCCGCGTGGTGCGGTACGAGCCACTGGTCGGTGGGCTCGTAGTAGATCGCCCGGCCCCTCTCCCGCAGCTCGGCGTAGGCCGGGTACGGGTCGGCCACGAACGCGGGGTCCCAGGGGTCGAACGCGAGGTCATCAGCAGCTGCCATGAACGGACGCTAGCCGGTCACGCAGGCTGCTGACCAGGGGGTTGGGGGTGGAGAGCTGGGCGGGGTCTGGGGGCGGGGTGCGCTTGCCGCCGGTTGGAGGGTCGCCGTGGGGCCGCCCGCTTCTTTCGCATTGTCGTGCCTCCGCGACCCGAGTAAAGGGCGCTCCGCGTCGGCTTCGCCGATGGCCCTTCGGGCCACCCTTGACTCGGCTCGCTCCACCACGGGGAAGAAGCGAGCGGGCAGCCCAGGGAAAGCGGGGGCCCGGGTGGGCGTCCCTTGCGTGGGCTGGGTAGCGGGGCGGGGTGGGGGGCGCGAACGCGCCTCGCCTGCACGCCGGGGTGGCTTGGCGACGATCGGTGGGTGGGATGTGAGGGTGCGCGCTGGGTGGGGGGCGGCACGCCGGGCTGGCTTAGCGGCTTGGGGTGAGTGGGGGGGCGCGTCGAGCAGGCGGGGGCACACCGGCTGAGGTTGGGGGCTTGGGGCGGGTGGGCGGTGCGGGTGCACGTGGAGGTGAGTTGTGGCGGCACGCCGGGCGGGGTTGGCGGCTATCGGTGAGTGGGTGGAGGAGGTGGAGGAGGTGGAGGAGGTGGAGGAGGTGGAGGCAGCGGCTCGGGGTGGGTGACGGGCCGGGGGCTGCGCCCCCCGGCCCGCAGCCCGCACGACCCGGCGCCACCAGCCCTCCGCCCTCCACCCTTCGCCCTCCGCCCTCCACCCTCCACCCTTCGCCCTTCGCCCTCCGCCCTCGGGAATCCGACACCCGACACCCGACACCCGACACCCGACATCCGACATCCCACGTGCGTCGCATTGGCCTCACCAGTCACAGACACCCGGTGATTGGCAGAAATGTCTCACGGGCAGAGGACGAAACCGCAGGTCGCAGCGCCTAGGCGTGGTACATATCTTCCACTTGCACCCACGACCCCACCCCGTATCCCTTTTGCCCTGATATGGGAAGGGGAAGCCGCCCGGTCGGCCGCCCCCCGCGCCGACCCTCGGCGCCGTACTGGAGCCCGCCCGACCGCCGCACCCACCACCAGCCGCCCCCGCCTCCCGACCACCGACCGTCAGCCCCCACCCCACCCCACCCCACCCCACCCCGGCACGCCCGCACCCACCGACCGCGCATCCCCACCCCGGACTCACCGCAGCCGCCGAACCACCCCGCCGAACCACCCCGGCGTGCCGCCACCCGCCCACCGCGCACCCCAGTCACCCACCGGCCGCGAGACGCCAACCCCACCCGGTGTGCCCCGCCTGCCCGACGCGCCCCCCCCCACTCACCGATCGCCGCTGAGCCCTCCCGGCGTGCAGGCGAGGCGCGTTCGCGCCCCCCACCCCGCCCCGCAGCCCAGCGGGCGGAAGGGAACACCGACCTCGGCCCCCGCTTCCCCGGGCTGCCCGCTCGCTTCTCCCACGGGATTCCGTGGGCCGGGTCAAGGGTGGCCCGTAGGGCCATCGGCGTAGCCGACGCGGGAGTGGAGCGAAGCGGAACGGGAGCGCCCTTGACGCGGGTCGCGGAATCCCGACAATGCGAAAGAAGCGGGCGGCCCCACGGTCACGACTCAACCGGCGGCAAGCTCGCACCACACCAGCTTGCCCCGGCTGCCATTCCTGGCCAGCGGCTGCCAGCCCCACAGGTCGGCGCAGGCTCGGACCAGTGCGAGGCCCCGCCCTTCCTCGGCCTCGGCCAGCCGCTCCCACGCCTGCGGTGGCTGCGGTGGTGCCGGGTCCCCGTCCCACGCGCCGATCCGCAACACCCCCGACGCCCAGTGCACCCGCAGAGCCGCCGGCCCCTTGGCGTGCCGTACCGCGTTCGCCACCAACTCCGCCGCCAGCAGCTCCGCCACGTCGACCAGGCCGATCAGTCCGTGCAAGGTCAGGATCAGGCGAAGCGTGCGGCGACTGACGGTGACCGCACGGACGTCACTCGGGACGTGCAGCCAGTACTCCCACGGCTCGTTTTCCAGCATGCGTCGGCACTCCGTTCACGTAAGGGGGAGGAGAGTCGCGGATCGCGGGTGGTGGCCTCGCCGCAGCCGTCATGGCAGGACGGAGCGGTGCGCTTCCGGCGCCCCGGGGTTCCGCAGTGTGTGCGTCGCGTCACCGACGGTAGGTAATAAATTTCGACGGCACCCCACCGCACGACAGGTGCGCCTGGGCGCAGAGCTGCGGAAACTGCGTGAAGCCGCAGGGCTCAAGGCGACCGCGGCAGCCAGCCTGCTCGGCGCCAACTCCGTGCAGATGAGTCAGATCGAGGCCGGCATCTCCGGCGTCAGTGAACAGCGGGTACGTCGCCTCGCCGCCAACTACGCCTGTTCGGACGATGCGTTGATCGATGCCCTCGTGGCGATGGCGACCGACCGTAGCCGCGGCTGGTGGGAGGAGTACCGCGGCGTACTTCCTGCCGCGTATGTGGATCTCGCCGAACTGGACCATCACGCGAGGTTCCGTCATGACGTCGCGGTCATCCAGGTGCCGGGGCTGTTCCAGACGGAGGACTACGCCCAGGCCCTCTTCGCCTACATGAACCCGGAGTTCCCCGCGGAGGAGGTGGAACTCCGGGTAGCTCACAGGATGCAGCGAAGGGTCATCATCGAGGGCCCGGACCCCATCCCGTACGAGACCGTGATCCATGAGGCCGCGCTCCGCATCAGGGTGGCCGGACGCGTCACCACCCGGGCCCAGCTCTCCCGCATCCTGGAGATGTCCGACGCGGACCATGTCACCGTCCGGGTCATCCCCTTCAGCCTGGACGACTTCGCTGGAGCCGGAAGCACCATGGTGCACCTGGGCGGCGCGGTCCCCCGCCTCGACACCGTCGTACGCGATGCCCCGCACGGCACGGTGTTCCTCGACTCCGAGGCCCAACTGGATCACTTCCGGAAGCTCTTCCTTAGGGTGAAGGAAGCGTCGCTCTCTCCGGAGCAGTCACGCGACCTCATCCACCAGTTGGCCAAGGAACTGTGAGGACCAGCATGACCACCCGCACGCAGTGGCAGAAGTCGTCCTTCTCCGGTGGCGGCGAGGGCAACGACTGCGTCGAAATCGCCCACCTCCCCACCCACATAGCCGTCCGCGACTCAAAGGCCCCCGCCCGCGCGACCCTCTCCTTCCCGGGCGAGGCCTTCAGCTCCTTCATCACCGCCCTCAAATCTCACCCCGGCGTAACCAACCGCGCCTCATAAGCGAACACCGCCGCCTGAGTCCGGTCCCGCAGCCCCAGCTTCACCAGGATCCGGCTCACGTGGGTCTTGATCGTCGACTCGGCGACCACGAGCAGTTCGGCGATCTCCGCGTTGGACAGGCCCTGGGCGATGAGGACGAGTACCTCCGTCTCGCGTTCCGTGAGGTCTCCGTAGGCGGAGTGGGCCGTGGCCGACAGGCGTGGGGTCTCGGCGAGGCGGGAGAACTCCGTGATCAGCCGCCTGGTGACCGAGGGGGCGAGGAGGGCCTCGCCGGAGGCCACCACCCGTACTCCGTCGGCGAGTTGCCGGGCCGAGGCGTCCTTGAGGAGGAAGCCGGAGGCTCCCGCGCGCAGGGCCTGGTAGACGTACTCGTCGAGGTCGAAGGTGGTCAACACCAAGACCTTCGCCGTGCCGTCCGCCGCGACGATCTCGCGGGTGGCCTCGATGCCGTTCAGTTCGGGCATGCGGATGTCCATCAGGACGACGTCCGGGGACAGTTCGCGGACGCGGTCCACCGCCTCGCGGCCGTTGACCGCCTCGCCGACGACCTCGATGTCCGGCATGGCGTTGAGGAGCACCGAGAAGCCCTCCCGCACCATCATCTGGTCGTCGGCGATCAGTACCCGAATGCTCATGCAGATCCTTCGTTCATGGTGGTGACCGGCAGGAACACCGTCACCTCGTAGCCGCCGTCGTCGGACGGGCCGGCCGTCATCTCGCCGTTCAGCATGGTGACGCGTTCCCGCATGCCGGTGATGCCGTGGCCGGCCCCGGGTGAGGGCTTGATCAGGGACGGGGCGGGCGGCGGGTCGTTCACGACACGCAGGCCGAGCCCGCCGAGGACGTAGCCGACCTCGACGCGGGCGCTCGCGCCGGGAGCGTGCCGCAGGGTGTTGCTCAGGGCTTCCTGGACGATCCGGTACGCCGACAGCTCCACGCCCTGGGGCAGTTCGCGTACCGCGCCGGTCACCGCCTTCTCGACGGTGAGGCCCGCCTCGCGCACATTGGCGAGCAGGGTGTCCAGGTCGGCGAGGGTGGGTTGCGGGGCGTCCGGGACCTCGTAGTCCTCGGCGCGGACGACGCCGAGGACGCGGCGCAGCTCGGTCAGCGCCGCCACCGCGTTCTCCCGGATGGTGGCGAAGGCCCGCTCCAGCTCCGGCGGCGGGTTCTCCACCCGGTAGGGGGCGGCCTCCGCCTGGATGGCGACCACCGACATGTGGTGGGCGACGACGTCGTGCAGCTCGCGGGCGATGGTGGTGCGCTCCTCCAGCAGGGTGCGGCGGGAGCGCTCCTGCGCGGTCACGGTCTGCTGGGCGGTCACCTCCTGCCGGGCGTCACGGCGGACGTGCCAGACGGTGACGGCGAGCATGGCCATCGCGGAGACGACCATCATGGGGCCGACGTTGGTGATGTCGTGGTCCCAGCCGAAGAAGGTCTCGGCGAGGAAGCCGTACGCGGCGGTGATCAGCCACATCCAGGCCGCCGTGCGGGGCCGGGTGCGTATGGCGACGATCGTCAGCACCGCCAGGTGGGCGCACAGACTGCCGGGCGTCCACGGCCAGTTGCTCGAGACGCCGACGAGGCCGCCGACGCCGACGACTGCGGTGACCGCCGTCGCCGCGAAGGACACCCAGAAGGCGCCGATCGGACGGATCAGGGTGAGCAGGACCGGGATCGGGGCGATCAGGCCGCACAGCAGGGCGGTCGCGCCGCCGCCGTTGTTCCCCGACCAGGCGACGAGCGCCGCCACCATGCCGGCGGCGGCCACCGCCCAGTGCCGGCCCCAGGACGCGAACTCCCGCAGCTGCCCGGTGAGCCGGCCGGTGAGGGGGCCGTCGACGCTCATGCGGGGCAGCGGGCGGTAGGCGAAGGCGTCGTGGAACAGGTCCTGCCGCAGCCCGCGCAGGGCGTCCGCGGCCAGCCGGTACTCCGGGCTGCGCGGGCCGGCACCCGCGCCCGGCGGCGTCGTCTGCGTTTGCGTCGTCTCGGTCACGTGTCCAAGGTAGGCGGGGGCGGGTTCGCGGTCGTCAGCAGTGAGAGGGGTCCTCAGGAATCCTTCTCAGGTACTACGGGCCGTCCCCTACGGGCCGTTCCTGACGGGTACGGGCCGTTCCTGACGGGTTCAGCGGCTGCCCGGGCGGACCAGGCCCGACTCGTAGGCGAACACCGCCGCCTGGGTGCGGTCGCGCAGGCCCAGTTTCACCAGGATGCGGCTGACGTGGGTCTTCACGGTCTGCTCCGCGACGACGAGCCGTTCGGCGATCTCCCCGTTCGACAGGCCCTGGGCGATCAGGGCGAGCACCTCGGTCTCGCGTTCCGTCAGGCCGCCCACGCGCTGCTTCAGCGGTGTCCGGCGGCTGCCGTCCATGCGGGAGAACTCGGCGATCAGACGGCGGGTGATCCCGGGCGCGAGCAGCGCGTCACCGGCGGCCACCACCCGGACCGCCTCGGCGAGCTGGTCCGCGGAGGCGTCCTTGAGCAGGAAGCCGGAGGCGCCGGCGCGCAGGGCCTCGTACACGTACTCGTCGAGGTCGAAGGTGGTGAGGACGAGGACGCGTATGTCGGGGTGCTCGGCGGTGATGCGGCCGGTGGCCTCGATGCCACCCACTTCGGGCATGCGGATGTCCATCAGGACCACGTCCGGGAGCAGTTCGGCGACCTTGGCGATCGCGTCCCGGCCGTCCACCGCCTGGCCGACGACGTCGATGTCGGGCTGGGTGTTGAGCAGCACGGTGAAGCCCTGCCGGACCATCTGCTGGTCGTCGGCGATGAGGACGCGGATGGGGCTGCTCGTCATGCGGTGTGGCCCTTCGGGTCGGTGACTTCGGCCAGGTCGGCGACGGGCGTGGACGTGGGGAGGAGCGCGCTCACCCGGTAGCCGCCGTCGGGCAGCGAGTGTGCCGCCAGGGAGCCGTCGAGCATCGCGATCCGCTCCCGCATGCCGAGCAGCCCGTGCCCGGCTCCCGGTGACGGCGGAGTGGGCCGGGTTGGGGGTGAGTTGACTATCTCCACGCTCAACTTGGGGAGGGAGTACCGCAGTTCGACGTGCGCGGTCGCGCCGGGAGCGTGCCGCAGTACGTTGCTCAGCGCCTCCTGCACGATCCGGTACGCGGACAGCTCCACGCCCGGCGCCAGCGGTCGCCGCTCGCCCTTGACCTCCAGGGTCACGGTCAGGCCCGCGGCCCGGGTGTTCTCCACGAGCGCGCCGAGCCGGTCCAGGCCGGGCTGCGGGGCGTGCGGGGCGGCGCCGGCGGCCGGCCCGTCGAGGGGGTCGCCCGTCTCGGGGTGCTCCGAGCGCAGCACGCCGAGCACCCGGCGCAGCTCGGTCAGGGCCTCCAGCGCGTTCTCGCGGATGCCCGCGAGGTTCTCCTTGAGCTCCTCGGGCGGGTTCTCCACGAGGTGCGGGGCGACCTGGGCCTGGATGGAGATGACGGACATGTGGTGGGCGACCACGTCGTGCAGCTCGCGCGCGATGCGGCTGCGCTCCTCCAGGAGGGTGCGCCGGGCCCGTTCCTCGGCGGTGAGCGTGGTCTGCCGGCCGAGTTCCGCGCGTGCCACGCGGCGGCCGCGCAGGGCCATGCCGAGCACGACGACGACCGCCGACAGGACGATCGTGACCACCCCGGTGGGCTGGTAGTTCGCCGCGCCCCACAGCCCTTCCAGGACGTAGGTGACCAGTACGGTCAGGGCCAGCGCCTCCCCGGAGGCCCTGGTGCGCACCCGCAGCGCGAGCAGCAGCAGTACGAGCAGGTGGGCGATGATCCCGGCCGGGGTCCAGGGCCAGGTGAACTTGTCGTTCACGTCCATGGGCATCCGGCCGTGCAGTGCGACGGCCCCCACCACCATGGCCGTCGTGGACAGCCACCACGCCGGAATCGGCCGCCGCAGGGCGAGCACCACCGCGCCGCCCTGCGCGATGCCGATCAGCAGGGCGGTCGTGGGGTTCAGGTTCCCGTCGTTCCCGAGGTGGGCCGCGCCGCCGAGGCCGATGCCGAACGCGGCGAGCCACAGCACGCCGTGCGGCAGCCAGCGCACCCATACGGACGGGGGCAGCGGGTCCGCCCTGACGGTCCACAGGTCATCCCGCAGCACCCCCAGCCAGCGCAGCACAGGGCGGCCGAACACCTGCTGGAGCCCCCGTTCCGTCACGCGCCCCACCTTAGACACGGTGACCGTCCACCGTCGCTCCCCGGCCGGACGGCCGGTGCGCACGGACCACGCGTGAACGGCGGCGGCGGGCGCGGGCGGGCCGCTCGTGGCAGCGGAACGCGGTCCAGCAGACGGCGAGGGCCAGGGTGAAGACCGGGAGCCAGAGCAGGCGGGCGGCGACCCAGGTCAGGCTGGAGGGTGGGGTGTGCAGGCCGGTCAGATGGCCCGCGGGCAGGGCGAGGGCCGTGGTGGCCATCATGGCGGTCTGGTGCCAGAGGAAGATCGTCATCGCGGAGAGGTTCACCAGGGCCACCGCCGCCCAGGCGAGCGGCCGGCGCAGCACTCGGCGCAGCGGTGCCCGCAGCAGCAGGACCAGCCCGCACTGGGCGAGGCCGAAGGTCACGGCCGCCAGGGTCGGTGGGTCCAGGTTGGAGACGGCCGTCCCGGGGACGCCGACCATCGAGGCCGGGTAGCCCGCCCACGCGACCAGTCCCGCGGTGGCCGTCGCCCCGCCGGTGAGCAGCACCCAGCCGGCGCGGCGGCTCTCCAGCTCACCCCGGGTCCAGGCCGCGCCCAGGGTGTAGGGCACCAGCCAGCCGGCCGCCACGTTCACCCAGCCGAGCCAGGGCGGGGCGATGCCGAGGCCGAATCGGAGGAGGTCCACGTGGAGGACGACGGCCAGCGGCCACAGGGGGTTGAGCCGGGTCACCAGCGGGGTCGCCGCCGTCAGCGCGGCGAACACCAGCAGGAACCACATCGGCGACAGGGCCAGTTTGACCAGGGTGCGGACCGTGTCGTACGGGGCGCCGGCGAGGAGCAGGGCGGTCGCCGCCACCGTCCACAGGGCCAGTACGGCGGCCACCGGACGGAACAGCCGGGTCAGCCGGCCGCGCAGCCACTCGCCGTACGACACCCCCCGGGCGCGAGCGGAGGCGTACCCGCGGGTCGCCACGTGCCCGCCGACCAGGAAGAACACCGCGAGGGTCTGGAAGGCCCAGGAGACGGGCGCCAGCCAGGGCATGTGCTGGAGCGGGCTCGCCGCGTGCAGCGTGCCGTCGTCCACGACGAGGGCGGTGACCAGCCAGTGGCCGAGGACGACGCCGAGGATCGCGAAGGCGCGCAGGGCGTCGACCGCGCGGTCCCGGGAGGCGGGGGTGGCGGCGTCCATCCGGCGGGCGGCTTGCCGTATGCCCCGGGGGAGCGGGGTGTGGAGGGTTCGCTCAGTCATGGGTCACCTCCGAGGTGTCGCCCAGGACGATCCGGGCCAGGTTGGTGAGGGCCGTCGAGCCCGGTGTGAAGTAGCCGCTGTGTGCGGCGTCGCCGGCGTCGAAGACCCGGGCACCGAAGGCCGGGGAGACCGGGTCGGTGCCGAAGCCGAGGGTGGTGACGAACAGGTCGGCCCTGACGTGCGGGACTTCCCCCACCCAGTCCTCGCTGCCCCGGGCCGCCCAGACCCGGGCGGGCGTGTGCAGCGCGGATGCCTTGTCGGCGCCCGTGCCGGGGCTGCCGATCAGCGCGATGTCGTCCACCGCGAGGTGGTCGGCGGCACGTCCGCAGACCACCGAGCCGTACGAGTGGCACACCAGGGTGAGACGGGTGTGCGGGCCGGTGACGCGGCGCAGCTCGCCGACGAAGTCCCGGAGGTGCGGGGCGGCTTGCTCGGCGCGGCCCGCGGTGAGGACGGTCGTGCTGACCGTGCCGGGCGTGCGGTAGCCCAGCCAGGCGACGACCGCGGTACGGGTGCCGGGCGGGGCCTGCCGGGTGAGTTCGCGGTGCAGGGCGGAGGCGGCCGTGTGGAAGCGGGCGTAGGTGTCGAGGGAGGTGTCGGAACCCGGGACCACGACCGCCACCCGGTCGGCGTGGGCGAGGTCGCCGAAGACCTCCGTGGCCAGGCCCGCGCCCCGGCCGTCGAAGGCGAGGAGATGGCGGGCCGGGGCGGCGAGCGAACGGTCCGCCGCGGCGCGCCGCCGGTCACCGTGGGCGGCGGCCATCCGGGACGCCTGCGCGGCGTTGGCACGGTTGGCCGTGTAGGCCTCGCCCAGGGTGGACGGCGTCAGAGGGCCGAGGGCGGCGGGCGGCGGGGCGGGGACCTCGGGGTGGGCGGCGGCGGAGAGGGGGACCACTATGGCGGCGGTGATCGCTGTGGCCAGGAGGGCGCGGATCCATCTGGGGCCGCGGGGGGTGGCTGGGCCGGTGTCCCGGCTGGTGGCTGGGCTGTCTGGGCTGGCGCCTGGGCGTCGTTCCACGTCCCGCTCGTGTGCCTCCCGTACCAGCTCCATGCCGGCCTCCCCTTCCGGTTCCGCCCGGTCATCGGGCTGATGTGGAAGGGAAGTTACGGAGCGGGGCTCGTCGTTGGCGTCCCGCCGGAGAGCTGTCCTCGGGGGTAGCTCTCAGGTACTACGGGTATGACCGGGGCGCGTCACCAGGCGAGTTGGGCGATCTCCTCCGCCACCACCGCGCAGGCGTCCGCCGCCGGGTCGATCAGCGGGAAGTGGCCGACCTCCTCCAGCAGGGTCAGGCCCACCATCTCGCCCGCCTTCGCCGCCGCCTCCGCGTACGACTCGGCGACCGCCTCCGGAACGACCAGGTCGGTGCGGCCCTGGACCAGCGTGGTCGCGATGCCGGTGGGCAGCAGGAGGGCGGGGTCGGCGTACGGCTGCCGTTCGGCGAACTTCTCCTCGCCGCCGAGGAGTTGGAGCGCCGCGTTGCCACAGACCTCCAGTTTCCCGGCGACCGCGAAGTCCGCGATCGGGGCGAGGGCGACCACTCCGCGCAGCGCGGCGGGGCGGTCGGTGCGCCAGTGGGAGTCGGCGGGGAGGACGTGGCGAGCCGCCGCCCAGAGGGCCAGGTGGCCGCCTGCCGAGTGGCCGGTGAGCACCGTGCGGCGGGGGTCGGCCTGGGGCAGTGCCTCGCGGACGAGGGCGGGGAGGGCGTCCAGGGCCGCGGCCACGTCGTCGAAGGTGTCCGGCCAGCGGCCGGCGATCGGGGCGTTCTCGGGCTGCGCCGGGGTCGTGCTGCCGCGCCGGTACTCGACGTTGGCGACGGCGAAGCCCCTGGCGGCCAGGGAGTCGGCGAACGGGGTGATGTGGTGGCGGTCGTAGGGGGCGCGCCAGGCGCCGCCGTGCAGGACGACGACGAGGGGGACGGTGTTGTCGGGGCCGCGCTCGCCTCGCGGCGCGTAGAAGTCGATCACCTGGTCGGGGTGGTCGCCGTAGGCACGGGTGGCGTCGGGGGCGACGGACGGGTGCGAGAAGGCCGACTCCTCCTCGGCGGCGGCGCGGGATGCTGCTGCGGCGTCGTCCGGCATGCTCCAACCTCTCAGCGGTGTAACGGTTTTTGGCGGACCAGGTGGGGAGTCGGCCGTTGGCGGGGACGGTATCAGGCCGGTGACGTGGCATGTCAGCGGGATCTTCGCCCCCGCCGCCCCTGCCCATTCCCGTCCCCAGGGGCTCCGCCCCTTCGACCCCGCTGGGGGCTGCCGCCCCCAGACCCCCGCTTCGGCCTGAACGGCCTCGTCCTCAAGCGCCGGACGGGCTGATGATCGAGAGCCGCGCCTTCCAGCCCACTCGCACGGGTGGTGGGTGGGCATAGGCCGGGGGTCTGGGGGCGGAGCCCCCAGCGGAGTGGGGCCCGGCCCGTTACCCCGCGACCGTCTCCGCCAGTACCCGCGCCGCCCGCTCCACGTCAGTGAACCGCACGTACAGCGGGGTGAAGCCGAAGCGGAGGACGTCGGGGTGGCGGAAGTCGCCGACGACGCCGCGTTCGATGAGGCGGCGCATCACCTCACCGGCGTCGTCGCAGCGCAGCGCGATCTGGCTGCCGCGCTGCTCGTGCGGGGCGGGGGTGAGGGACTCGACGCGGCCCGGCGGGACGTATGCGGTCACGCACTCCAGGAAGAAGTCGGTCAGGGCGAGGGACTTGGCCCGTACCGCCGGGACCGACACGTCCTCCCAGACCTCCAGCGCCGCCTCCAGGGCCAGCATGGACAGGATGTCCGGCGTGCCCACGCGGCCGCGCAGGGCGCCCGGCGCCGGCTCGTAGGACGGGCGCATGCCGAAGGGCTCGGCGTGGGAGTTCCAGCCGGGGAGGGGGGAGTCGAAGCGGGGCTGGAGGTCCTGACGGACGTACAGGAACGCCGGTGAACCCGGGCCGCCGTTCAGGTACTTGTAGGTGCAGCCGACCGCCAGGTCCACCCCGTGCTCGTCCAGCCCCACCTCCAGCGCGCCCGCGCTGTGGCACAGGTCCCAGACCGCGAGGGCGCCGGACGCGTGGATCGCCGCCGTGAGGGCGGGCAGGTCGTGCAGGCGGCCGGTGCGGTAGTCGACGTGGTTGAGCAGGACCGCCGCCGTACGGTCGCTCAGCGCGCCCGGCACCTCGGCCGGGGTCACCGGGCGCAGCGTGCGGCCGGTCAGGCGGGCCGCCGACTCGGCGATGTAGCCGTCCGTGGGGAAGGTCGTCGCGTCGACGAGGATCTCGTCGCGGCCCTCGCCCGCCATGCGTACGGCCGCCACGAGCGCCTTGAAGACGTTGACGCTCGTGGAGTCGCCCACCACGATCTGGCCCGGCGCCGCGCCCACCAGCGGGGCGATCCGGTCACCGATCCGCTCCGGTGCCGTCCACCAGCCGCTCTCCGTCCAGGAGCGGATGCGCAGTTCGCCCCACTCGCGGCGGATCACGTCGTCCAGCCGGGCGGGGACGTGTGCGGGCAGCGCGCCCAGTGAGTTTCCGTCCAGGTAGACACCCGCGGCGTCAGCCGCATGATCGGACACAGTGTCGAGGGAGAAGCGGGATCTGACGGGGGCCAGGTCGTCCGCCGCGTCCAGCTTCTCCGCCCGCATCACGAGTTCGGACATGGGCTCAGACATGCGCTCAGACATGGGACCTCGCCGTCCACAGCTCCGGGAAGACGTTCTTCTGCGCGCGCTTCTCCAGCCAGGCCACGCCCGCCGAGCCGCCGGTGCCGGCCTTGGCGCCCATCGCGCGGCGGGTGGCGACCAGGTGGTCGTTGCGCCAGCGCCAGACCAGTTCGGCCACGTCGCTCAGCGCCTCGCCGAGACGGGCGAGTTCGGCGTTCTGGTCGCCGGAGTAGATCGCGGTCCAGGCCGACTCGACGGCGTCCGAGGGCTCGTAGCGCAGGGACACGTCACGGTTCAGGACGGCGGCGGGGATCGTGTGGCCGCGGCGGGCGAGCAGCCGCAGCACCTCGTCGTAGAGGCTCGGCTCGTGCAGGGCCTTCTCCAGTTCGGCGTGCACGCGCGGCGCGCCCCGGTGCGGGACGAGCATCGACGCGGACTTCTCGCTGAGCAGGAACTCCATGCGGCGGTACATCGCCGACTGGAAGCCGGAGCCCTCGCCGAGAGCGGAGCGGTACGAGTTGAACTGCGCCGGGGTGAGCTGGCCGAGCGGCTTCCAGGAGGCGTTGAGGGCCTCCAGCTCGCGTACGGAACGCTTCAGCGCGTCGATCGCGACCGGTACCCGGTCCTCGCGGAGCGCCCTGGCCGCGGTCTCCCACTCGTGGACGATGACGGTGAACCACAGCTCCATCACCTGGGTGGTGACCAGGAAGACCATCTCTCCGGGGTCGTCGGAGAGGGTGTGCTGGAGGTGGGTGAGCACGTCCGCCTTGACGTAGTCCTCGTAGGGCGTCGTACCCGCGAAGTCGAGATGCGGGGTCTCGGGCTCAAGGGCCTCGGGGGGCTGAGAGGTCGGGTGAGCCTGTTGGGACATCGCTGTCTCCTGTTGTTGCTCCGGGTAGCGGTCCGCCCCTGCCGATGCCGGCACGGGGGCCCCGGTCCCCTATGCGCATCCTCCGCAATCCCCCCGGATACGGCAAGGCCCGCCTGCTGCCAGACGGGCCACACCGGCTGCCTCCCGGCAGGTCAGCCGAGGGTCTGGGCCGCCGTCGGGGAGGAGTCCTTCAGGAACTGCGTGCAGCGCTCGTACTCCTCCTGCTCGCCGATCGCCTGCGCGGCGCGGGCGAGGGCGTGCAGGGCGCGCAGGAAGCCACGGTTCGCCTCGTGCTCCCAGGGGACCGGGCCGTGGCCCTTCCAGCCGGCTCGGCGCAGGGAGTCCAGGCCCCGGTGGTAGCCCGTGCGGGCGTAGGCGTACGACTCGACGACCGAGCCCCGCTCGAACGCGTCGTCGGCCAGCTGGGCCCAGGCGAGCGACGAGGTGGGGTACCTGGCGGCGACGTCCGCCGGCGCGGTGCCCTGGGCGAGGAGCTCACGGGGCTCCGGGTCGTCGGGGAGGTGCGTGGGGGGCGGGCCCCCGAGGAGGTTCTCGTGAATGCTCATGGGTCCAGTCTGTCGCACGACTGGCCGCGGCTACGCCCGGCGGTTGTCGCTACGTCCGACGGTTGCCGCTACGTCCGACGATCGCCTTGCTCCAGCGGCGGTGCCGTCACCGAGCCGTGCGTACGGCATTCCGGGCGGACGCAGCCGGGCCGCGGGCGGCGTACGAAGGCGAAGGCCAGTGCCGATCCGGCGACCAGTACCCCGGCGCAGATCGGCATCGCCCGGCGGAAGGCCGCGTCGAAGGCGGCCGCCGAGCGGTAGGCCTCCGGGCCCATCCCGGCCAGCAGCGGCAGCGCGGCCACAGCGATCAGACCCGCCGCCCGGGCCGCCGCGTTGTTGATGCCGCTGGCCAGGCCCGCCCGGGCGGTCTCCACGGAGGCCAGCACGGAGGCGGTGAGCGGGGCTACCAGGGTGACCATGCCGGCGCCCATGACCAGCAGGGCGGGGAGTACGTCCGTCACGTAGTTCGCGTCCCGGCCCACCCGCAGCATCAGCAGCATCGCCGCCGCGCAGAGCAGGGGGCCGACGGTGAGGGGGACGCGGGGGCCGATCCGGTCGGCGAGGGCGCCCGAGCGGGCCGAGAACAGCAGCATCAGGACGGTCGTCGGCAGCAGGGAGACACCGGCCTGGAGGGGCGAGTAGCCCGCCACGACCTGGAGCTGGAGGGCGGTGAGGAAGAAGAAGCCGCCGAAGGCCGCGTAGACGCAGAGGGTGACCAGGTTGACCGAGGTGAACTGGCGGGAGGCGAAGATGTCGAGCGGCAGCATCGGGTCGGGGCGGTGCTTCTCGACGTAGACGAAGGCGACCGCGGCCAGCAGGCCCGCCACCGCCGTGAGGGCGACGGCGAGTGAGCCGCCGCGGGCCTCGATCAGCGCGTACGTCACCAGGGCCAGGGCCAGCGCGCCCAGCGCGGCGCCGAGCGCGTCGAAGCGGCCGTGCGCGCGGGAGTCGGAGGACTCCGGGACGTGCCGCAGGGCGATCGGCGCGCACAGCAGCGCCAGCGGCACGTTCAGCAGGAACACCCAGCGCCAGCCGGGGCCCGCGACCAGCCAGCCGCCGAGGAACGGGCCGACGGCCGCGCCGACCCCGCCGAAGCCGGACCACAGACCGATCGCCCTCCCCCGGTCGTCGGGGTGGAAGGACGCCTGGATCAGGGCGAGCGAACCGGGGGTGAGGAGCGCTCCGCCGATGCCCTGGAGGGCGCGGGCCGCGATCAGGATGCCCGGGGTGGGGGCGAGCCCGCACAGCAGGGACGCCAGGGCGAACCAGATCACGCCGAGCACGAAGATCCTGCGGCGGCCGTAGCGGTCGCCCAGGGAGCCGCCGAGCAGGATCAGCCCGGCCAGCGTGACCATGTACGCGTTGACCGTCCACTGGAGGGCGGAGAGGCTCGCGTCGAGGTCGCGGCCGATGGTCGGGAGCGCCACGTTGACGACGGTCGAGTCCAGCATCGCCATGCTGGAGCCGAGGACGGTGGTCAGCAGGATCCACTTGCCCTGCGGTGAGGACAGCCGGACGTCGGGCATGCCCCCAGGTATACAGCGGGCCCGGCGCCGTAGACAGACGCCGGGCCCACCGGAAGTACCGCGGCCGGTTACCGCGATCGGCTACTTGATCTTGTTGCCCGCGGACCGCAGGTTCTGCGTGGCCTCGACGACGCGCTTGGCCATGCTCGCCTCGGCCAGCTTGCCCCAGGTGCGCGGGTCGTAGGTCTTCTTGTTGCCGACCTCGCCGTCGACCTTGAGGACGCCGTCGTAGTTCTTGAGCATGTGGTCGGCGACGGGACGCGTGAAGGCGTACTGCGTGTCCGTGTCGAGGTTCATCTTGACGACGCCGTTCTCCAGCGCGGTCGCGATCTCCTCCGCCGTGGAGCCGGAGCCGCCGTGGAAGACGAAGTCGAACGGCTTGCTGCCGGACGGCCGGCCGAACTTGGCGGCGACGCCGTCGTTCAGCTCCTTCAGCAGGTCGGGGCGGAGGACGACGTTGCCCGGCTTGTAGACGCCGTGCACGTTGCCGAAGGACGCGGCCAGCAGGTAGCGGCCCTTGTCGCCGAGGCCGAGCGCCTCCACGGTGCGGATCGCGTCGTCGACCGTGGTGTACAGGGAGTCGTTGATCTCGTGGGAGACGCCGTCCTCCTCGCCACCGGTCGGGGTGATCTCGACCTCGAGGATGATCCGCGCGGCGGCGGCGCGGGCCAGCAGCTCCTGGGCGATCTCCAGGTTGTCGGCGAGGGTCTCGGCCGAGCCGTCCCACATGTGGGACTGGAAGAGCGGGCCCAGACCGGCCTTGACGCGCTTCTCGGAGAGCGCGATCAGCGGACGTACGTACCCGTCGAGCTTGTCCTTCGGGCAGTGGTCCGTGTGCAGGGCGACGGTGACCGGGTACTTCTCGGCGACGATGTGCGCGAACTCGGCCAGGGCCACCGCGCCGGTGACCATCTCCTTGTCGTACTGGCCGCCCAGGAACTCGGCGCCACCCGTGGAGATCTGGATGATGCCGTCGCTCTCCGCCTCCGCGAAACCGCGCAGGGCCGCGTGCAGGGTCTGGGTCGAGGTCACGTTGATGGCCGGGTAGGCGAACTTGCCTGCCTTCGCCCGGTCGAGCATCTCGTTGTAGACCTCGGGGGTTGCGATGGGCATCTGTCCGCTCCTTGTATGTGCGGGTTTGCGTCCTGCTATTACGGCCCTGACCTAGGGAGTGACGTCATCGTCGGGGCCATCTTCGCAGACTGGACGGGATTCTTCGGACACCCTGTCCAGCCTGTGGATAACCGCTCAGTCGAGCCCCAGGTCGTCCTTCGAGTAGGCGTAGAGGTACGGCACACCGGCCTGCTCGGCGATGGCCTCGGCGGCTCCCGTCGCCCGGTCCACGATGGTCGCGACGGCCACGACCTCCGCGCCGGCCTCGCGCAGCGCCTCGACCGCGGTGAGCACCGAGCCGCCGGTGGTGGAGGTGTCCTCGACGGCCAGCACCCGGCGGCCCCGGACCTCGGTGCCCTCGATACGGCGCTGCAGGCCGTGCGCCTTGCCCGCCTTGCGCACCACGAAGGCGTCCAGCGTCTTCCCGCGCGCGTGGGAGGCGTGCAGCATGGCCGTGGCCACCGGGTCGGCACCCAGCGTGAGCCCGCCGACCGCCTCGAAGTCGAGGTCGGCGGTCAGGTCGAGCATGACCTGACCGACCAGCGGCGCGGCCACACCGTCGAGGGTGATCCGGCGCAGGTCGACGTAGTAGTCGGCTTCCTTGCCCGACGACAGGGTCACCTTGCCGTGCACCACGGCCTTGTCCTTGATCTCGCGAAGCAGCTCGCCACGTACGTCCGTCATGCCGGACAGCTTAGGGCGTGCCCTCAGAGCCGCCGCCAGCGCCAGGTCGTCGTGGCCTCCAGCGGCTCCAGCGGCGTGACCAGGCGCGGAAGCGTGTTCAGGCCGTTCGGCGGGCCCGTCTGCGGCTCCACGCACACCGCGGCCTCCTGCTCGTCGTAGACGACGACCCACTCCTCGCGGCTGGTCACCTTCAGCTCCAGCTGCCCGGGCCAGGTGAGCGTGACGTCCACCCCGCCGGGCATGCCGAAGCAGTCGTCCCAGGGGCCCGGCTCGGGATCGACGCGGTTGCCGGTGGGCAGGTGGTCGTCGCCGCGCTCCTCCTGCCAGGCGGGGGCGAAGTCGAGGCGCGCGTCCTGACCGCCCAGGTTCCGGTTGAACCACGGGTGCCAGCCGATCTGCGCCGGGAAGGACGAGTCGTACGTCTCCACGGACATGGTGAGCGTCAGCGCGTCCTCGGCCAGCGTCACCGCCTGGGTGACCCGGGCCGGGAAGGGCCACGGCTCGACCAGGTCGTACGTGAGGACCGCCTCGTCGGCGCCCGTGCGGGCGACGCGCCAGGCGCCGTCGCGGGCGGTGCCGTGGATGGCGTGCGGCGGGGAGTTCAGCGGCATCTGGTGGGCGGTGGCGCCGTCCAGGAAGCGGCCCTCCCGGATCCGGCCGCACCAGGGGACCATCGGGAAGCACCCGAACCGGTCACCCTGCCGGAGCAGCTCGAGACCGGCGACCTTCAGCCCGCCGACCCGGCCACCGTGGGCAGGCCGCAGGGTCACTTCCGCGTCACCCGCGGTCAGAGTGATGTCTTCGTTGCTCACGTGACGACCCTACTGGGACGATCAAGAGGGCGCTGGAGGTCCCGGACGGCGGTGGTCGGTCGCGTCAGCGGCGGCGGCGCGTACCGGCGGCGCGGGGGCGCTCTCCGCGCCGCGCAAGAGAACAGTCGCAACTTCGCCGGCCGTGTCCGGCGGCACCGGGGCGGCCCAGTGCGGCGCGGAGTTCAAGGCAACAGTCTGCGGCACCGGCACAGACGCGTACTGCCGCGCGAGGGCGCGTGGTCGCCCCCTGCCACGCTGCGGCCGATCGCCGCCCGCCAGGCGGGGTGGCGTCAGCGGCGGCGGCGCAGGGCCCGGCCCACCACGATCGCCGACGCCAGTACCACCGCCGCCGCCGGGGCGGCCCAGCGGAGCGTGGAGTTCACGGCGACGGCCTGCGGCGCCGGTACGGGGGCGTACCGGCCGCGCGGGGGCGCGTGGTCGACCTCCTCCGCGCTGCGGCCGATCATCGTCCGCCGGGCGTGTGCGGCCTCGGCCGGCGGCTCGGCGTGGTCCTCGGTGCCGGTGTCCTCCCGGAGGCCGAGGCCGTCGTCGGCCACGGGGCTGAGGGAGGGGGGCGGGATCTCGGTGTCGTGGACGGAGGCCTCGGCGGCGGTATCGGCCGGAGGCAGCGGCTCCGGTTCCGCGCCCAGCGCCTCCACGCAGCGGTTCAGCAGCCGCATCGCCGCCGAGGCCACCGCGTCCCGCGGGAGTTCCGCGACGCGGCCGTCCCCGGTGGCGGTGCCGTGGACGGTGACGGTGGTGCCGCCGTCGGTGCCGCGCAGCCGGAGGGTGAGGACGAGGGTGACCGAGCCCGTGCCGCGGGTCTCGGTGGCGTCGCCCTCGACGACGTACGCGCCGTCCTGTCCGGGCGAGATCCGCAGCGAGCCGCGGTAGGTGATGGAGTGGCTGCCGATGCGCACCTTCAGCCGCCCGGCGACGGGCTCGGCACCGGCGTCCTGCTGGAGCCCGGGAATCGCCCGGGCGATGCGCGCGGGGTCGGCGAGCGCCTCCCTCAGCCGCTCGACCGGAACCGGAAGGAAGACCTCGTGCTCCATGTCGGCTGAGCCTACCCAGGTGCGACCGGTACGTACCCCCTTCGGCGAATCGTCAGTAGCGCGGATGCACCAACGTGGACGCGGGCAGCCCCGGCACGCGCGTACGGTCCGCCGAGCGGGCGGCGGCGGTGAGTCCGGCCGGGGTCAGGATGCGCGGGCGCGGCTGTTCCGGGGCCAGGCGCAGTGGGGGTGCGGCCGGGCCCGGCGCGGCCAGGAGGAAGCCCCAGTCGTGCGGGGCGTGGAAGGCACCGGCGGAGCGGTCGGGGCCTGCGGCGGGGCCGGGGTCCTGGCCGGGGACGCGGTACGGGGTGGCGGCCAGGCCGGCCGCGCGGAGTGTCGACGCCACCGTCCAGAAGTCCCGGGCCCGGCCGGCGACCGGGCCGGCGTGCACGGCCAGGCGGCCGCCCGGTGCCAGGGCCCGGCGGGCCAGGCCGTAGAACTCCAGGGAGTACAGCTTGGTGCTGGCGGTGATGCCGGGGTCGGGGAGGTCCGCGATCACCACGTCGTACGCCGCCGGGGGCACCGCGCGCAGCCGGCCGAAGGCGTCCGCGGTGGTGGCGTGGACGCGGGCGTCGTCGTACACGTGCCCGTTCAGACGCGCCAGGGCGGGATCGTGGCGGGCGAGGCGGAGCAGGCCCGCGTCGAGTTCGACGAGGTCCACGCGGCGCACGCCCCGGTGGCGCAGCACCTCACGGGCGGCCAGCCCGTCGCCGCCGCCGAGGATCAGCACGCGCGCGTGGGGGCCGGTCATCGCCGGGTCGACGAGGGCCTCGTGGTAGCGGCGTTCGTCCCGGCCGCCGACCCGCAGGCGGCCGTCCAGGAAGAGGTCGAGCGGGCGTCCGCGCGTGCCGCCGGTGAGGACGATCTCCTGCACGCCGGTCTGGACGGCGACGCGGACGTCCGGGCCGTACACCGCGTGCCGGGCGGCCCGTTCGAAGTCGTCGACGAGGACGGCGGCGGAGGCGAGGACGGTGAGGACGACGAGGTTGGCGAGCAGCAGCAGCCAGCGGGCCCGGCGGGTCAGATCGCGGCGGAACAGGCCGAGGACCAGGGCGCCGCCGGCCACCACGTTGACCGTGCCGGTGAGCAGGGTGCCGGTCAACTGGCCCAGCCGGGGCAGCAGGAGGAAGGGAAAGGCCAGGCCGCCGACCAGCGCGCCGACGTAGTCCGCCGCGAACAGGTCGGCCACCGCGCCGCCCGCGTCCTCCCGGCGGATGCGCTGGATCAGCTCCATCAGCAGCGGGACCTCGGCGCCGATCAGCAGGCCGATGGTGAGGGAGAAGGCGGCCAGGAGGCAGCGCGGGCCGTCGGCCCACATGCCGCCCCAGTCGCCGGTCCAGGCGAAGACCGCGTACAGCGCCATCGCGCTGCAGCCGCCGACCAGCGCGAGGGTCGCCTCCACGGCGCCGAAGCCGGCCGCGGCGAGCGGGCGCAGCCGCTTCGCGGCGAGGGAGCCGATGCCCATCGCGAACACCATCACGGACAGCACCACGGAGGTCTGGGTGACCGAGTCGCCCATCAAGTAGGAGGCCAGTGCGACCAGTTCGAGTTCGTACACGAGTCCGCAGGCCGCACAGACGAAGACGCCCGCGAGGACCAGGAAGCGTCCGGTCCCCGGCCGGACGGGCAGCCGCGCGGGGCCGCCCCAGGACGGCGGTGTGCCGGGCGGGGCGGGCGCGTGCGGTTCGATCACGCTGCGACGTTACGTCACGGGTGCGGTGCTCTTCGTCACCCACACGTGTGGAACTCGGGGCTGCTGCGGGCGTCTTGGGTTTATCCGACCGCCGGGCTACTCCCCCGCACCCCCACTCTCGTCCGCGTCGCCACCAGCTGGCCGTCCTGCGGGTAGGCGTGCCAGGTGCGCCAGTGCACCTGGCCCTCGTGGTGCTGGGCCAGCAGCGCGGTGAAGGCGTGCGGGCTGCCGGGGAAGACGCCGGCCAGGCCGTGCGGGTGGTCCGAGACCAGGGCCAGCAACTCCTGTGCGCGGCCCGCGAAGGAGCCGGGTGAGAGGACCTCCACCCGTGCCGCGAACTCGTACTCCCAGTCGCCGACCCGCTTGGCGACGCCCAGCGGGAGCGGGGTGCTGGAACCCGGGATGCACGCCACCGTCTCCGAGCAGATGCCCCGCTCCTCCTCCAGCAGCACCTGGTGGGACGCGCCGAGGAGCCTCAACTGCAACTTGGTTCCGGCCAGTTCGAGATCGAGCGTGGCCAGGGCGGGGAGCGGCTCGCGTCCCAGGGCCCAGGCGAGGTCGGCGGCGCGCGTATCGGTGTAGGCGGTGTTCAGGGTCGTGAGCATGGATCGGCTCCGCTAGCACGCAAAGAAAAGGGAGGGCAGGAAGGGAGGGAAGGCAGACAGGCGAAACAAGGAAAAGCGCCGGGAGATCGGCCGGCCAGGTCAGCGCGGTCGGCCCGGCCGGCCCAGGGCGGTTTAGAGGGAATCATGAACGGTGGCACCGCCAAAGCGTTTTTACCCAACTTCGTGGGGTTTCCATCCCCTAGAGGGCTCAACAGCTCAACTGTTCAACGATGGCGCGCGCACGACGAAGCGCCCGCCGGATGTCTTCTTCCGGCGGGCGCTCGGTGTGCGGCCCCTGCGAACAGGGCCCGGGGAGGAGCTCAGCTGCCCCGTGTCAGCTGCCTCCGCCGCATCCGCCCCCGCCGCCGCAGGACGAGCCGCCCCCGCAGGACGACCCGCCGCACGACGAATGCCCCCCGCACGAGTGACCCCCGTGCCCGCTGTGTCCGCTGTGTCCGCCCGAGGACGACCCGCACGACGCGGCGGCGCCCGAGCTCCCGGCCACCCACCAACTGCTGGACGATCCGCTCCCGGTCCCTTTGCGATAGGACCGCCCCTTGCGCACACCGCTCAGCATGGCCCCGACGAACAGGACCGCGATCACTGCCAGGATGATGCCGATGACCATGGCGTCACCCTCCTTCCGTTCCCCCGTGACTGTGGTGAACGGGGGATGCCCGGCCCTCTCGCGGGCCAAAGCAGAGTTGAGGAAGTCCAGAGCTTGGGCGCAGGATGACCGGCATGACCTCCAGTGCGCGCCCCCTCCTCAACCGCCGGCTCGCCGAGTTCGGGACGACGATCTTCGCCGAGATGTCGGCCCTCGCCGTGCGGACCGGCTCGATCAACCTGGGCCAGGGTTTCCCGGACACGGACGGCCCCGAGGAGGTACGGGAGGCGGCGGTGCGGGCCCTGCGCGACGGGCGCGGCAACCAGTACCCGCCGGGGCCGGGCGTCCCCGAGCTGCGTACCGCGATCGCCGCGCACCAGGAGCGCCGCTACGGGCTGTCCTTCGACCCCGACACCGAGGTCCTGGTCACGGCCGGTGCCACGGAGGCCATCGCCGCGTCACTGCTGGCGCTGCTGGAGCCCGGCGACGAGGTGATCGCCTTCGAGCCGTACTACGACTCGTACGCGGCGAGCATCGCGATGGCGGGCGGTACACGGGTACCGGTCACCTTGAGGCCGCACGACGGGAGCTTCCGGCTCGACCTCGACGAGCTGCGCGCGGCCGTCACCGACCGCACCCGGCTGCTGCTGATCAACACCCCGCACAACCCGACGGGGACGGTGCTCACCCGCGAGGAGCTCACCGCGATCGCCGAGCTGGCGGTGGAGCGCGATCTGCTGGTCGTCACGGACGAGGTGTACGAACACCTGGTGTTCGACGGGGCCGAGCACCTGCCGCCGGCCGCGTTCCCGGGCATGCGCGAGCGCACGGTGACGATCGGGTCTGCCGGGAAGACCTTCTCCTTCACCGGGTGGAAGGTCGGCTGGGTGACGGCGGCGCCGGGGCTGGTGGCGGCGGTGCGCTCGGCCAAGCAGTTCCTGACGTACGTGGCGTCGGGCCCCTTCCAGTACGCGGTGGCCGAGGCGCTCGTCCTTCCCGACTCGTACTTCGACACCTTCCGCGCGGACATGCTGGCCAAGCGCGATCTGCTGTCGGCGGGGCTTGCGGACGCCGGCTTCCGGGTGTTCCGGCCCGCCGGCACGTACTTCGTCACCACCGACATCCGCCCGCTCGGCGAGAAGGACGGCCTCTCCTTCTGCCGCGCCCTGCCGGAGCGGGCCGGTGTCGTCGCCGTCCCCAACGCCGTCTTCTACGACGACCGCGAGGCCGGGGCCCCCTTCGTACGCTTCGCCTTCTGCAAGCAGACAGGCGTGCTGGAGGAGGCCGCCTCCCGCCTCAAGACACTGGGCAAATAGAGCCCTGGGCGGTTGGGCTATTCAGTGTCCTTCGGGTGCCGCGGGGAGGCGTACACCAGGATCACAGTCGACGTCTCCGGGCTGACCAGGTAGCGGACCCGGCCGCCACTGGTGATCTCGTACTCCCACTGCTCCAGCTCGGAGCCCTTCCACTCTTTGGTCGCGTGCCTGCCGCGGAGCTGGTGCTGACGGTTCCAGTTGGCCCGCGACGGTGGGTCTGTGCGAAGGGCTTCCAGGCAGCGATGGGCGTTCGGCAACGCCACCCGACACAGCTCCTCCCAACCGGTCGCGGCCTCCGTCGTCCCGTGGGTGACGTTCCAGCCGCTCAGTGGAGGAACGCTGACCCGATCGCCTTTCTTCGGGCTCACTCGTGCACCTCGACCGAGCCGAGGTCGACGCCACCGAGCGGACGAAGTGCTTCCCTGAGCTGGTCGGGGTCGGCGTTGATGCGGGCAGTCGCCCGCCACGACACGATCGCTCGATGCACGGCTTCCCTGGCGCCCAGCTCAGCGGCGTCGGACAGCGCGTCCAGAAGCTCGACGGTGAATTCCCGGACCTCTTCGTCGTCCAGGTGACGCACCCACGGGAACACCTCGGGCAGCGCGAGCAGAAGCGACCTGACCCCGCCGTCCTGCTTCATCAGGGCAAGGAACAGCCGCGACGCGGTGGTCAGGTTCTCCTCGGTGCGCTCTGCGTGTACAGCCGTGGTCAGCACCATGTCGGGCGCGTCTCGGTGCGTGACACGCAGGCATCCCAGGGCGGCGGCCCTCGCGGCGACCGCCTTCGGGTTCCGGGACAGATCGGTGAACGAGACGGATTCCGATTCGGCTACCGGATGCGCGATGCTCATACTCAGACTGTATTCTGATTACGCTCTGATTTCTACGGCGAGACGGCAGCCGGCCAGGGAAACGGGTGCGTGAGCACGGAGTGGCCTGGATCGCTCACCGAGGGCTGCCCCTTGCGTGGCGGCTCGACCTGGTGCCTCCTGCCGTCTTGCTCGGGACAGGGTTTGGGATCGTCGCACATCAAGCCTGCCACCTGGAGCGGACCGCACGCCCGCCCACTGGCGACTCGGATGGCCGCACGCAGACGATCATCGGAGACGGCTTCTCGGGACCGGCAGCGTCGACGCTCATGGACGGCTCCTTCCTACGCCAGCCCGAGGATCACTCGGACGCGCTCTTCCACACTCCGCATCTCGCTCGGGTCCAGCAGGCCGAGACGCCGCCGGAGCCTTGGTTTGTCCACGGTGTGCAGGTCGGTGCAGTTCACGTATGACTCGGCGTACTTGGTCACCCCGCAGTCGGGGCCGAGCGGGACATGAGTGGAGGCGGGCCCGGACGTCCCGGTGATCACGGCAACGGTCACCGCCGACAGCGGCTCGGCAACGCGGTTCACCGTGAGAACTACCACCGGATCCGGGCCGAGGGGGTTGGGCAGGGCACAGCCCCAGACCTCGCCCCGCAGGGCGGAGCCGACGTTCACCATTCGGTCTCGTCCGCTGCCGCCAGCTCATCGGCGGCCGCGGGCAGAACGCCTTCGGGAGTCGGCGCCTGGGCGCCCTGATAGAAGTCGCGGATCTCCTGGGAGGCGGCGACCTCGGCAGCCTCGCGAGAGAGCAACCGAAGCCCCTCGCGCAAGGCATCGGAGAGCGAGTGCAACTTGAGGGTCTGCATCACCTGTTGCAGATCCGCCAGCTCGTCCGGGCGCAGCCGCACCTGGGCCACGCTTGTCGCACCGCCGCCGCCCTGCTTCTGGCGGGTGGGTGAGGTCCGGGCCGCCTTCGGGGTCACTCCTGCCTCCCCTCTCCGGCTGTATGACAATTGTCGTACACCCAGTGTCATTCTCGTGTCCCTTCTGGTCAAGCGTCCTGAGGCGCCGCGTCAGGCAGCGATGGGAACGCACTCCTCAGACCGTCGGCAGTCCCGGCAGAGCCCGGGTTCTGCCGTGCGGAAACCCCGGTCGCAGCCGTCGCAGTTCCGCATGGGCAGGACTGCTGGGCGTGCTGGGGGATCGGTGCGTCCGGCCGGTGCGGGCAGGGGGGTTTCCTTGAGCCGGTAGGCGAGGATGCCGGCCGGGCGGGTCAGGAGGTGGTCCGGGAGTCCGGCGGTGAGGTGGTCGGTGACCTGTGTGGGAAGCAGGCCTGTGGCGAGCCATCGAGTGACGGCCGGGGTGAGGCGGGCGGCTTCCTGTGTCGTCAGGACGAGGCGGGGGTCGACCCGACGCAGGCCGGCGAGTACGGCGACGGCTCGGGGGTCGGCGTCGGCGAGCGTGACGGGTGTCTCCACCTCCGCCTCCGCCTGCGTCTCCGTCTGTACGGGGGCCTGCGCCGTTTCGCGCACGGCCGCGGCGGCGGGCTGTTTCCGGGGCCGGCGCGGCTTGGGCGGCTCGGGAGGGCCGTCCGGATGCGGGGCGCCGCCGGGGACGTCGTAGAAGTACGTCCGGGTGCGGATCTGCCCGGTGGGCGTTCGCTCGCGGCGACGCTCCAGGTATCCGGCGTCTTCGAGTTCCTTGAGCGCCCGCGAGATGAGGATCTCGCCCTCGTCGAAGTGGTCGCACAGGGCGGCGATGGTCACGGAGGAGCCGTCGGGAAGGGAGGAGATGTACGCCGCGACGCCGATCGTGACCGCGCTGCCGCGCCGCTGGACAAGGGCGTTGGAGATCACGGTGAAGTCGGTCGCGAGGCGGGTGCGGACGTGGATCACGCCGGAGGTCGGAGTTCCGGCGTCGGCGCGCGAGGGCGCGTTAGACTGCGAGTCAGCCATCGGGAAGGCTCTTCTTCCTGAGCGGTGAGGCCCTCGTTCGGGATTGCAGTCCCGGCCGGGGGCCGTATCTGTTTGCGCTTGTCGCGGTGAACGTAACCGTCCGCATCCCGCGCCTGCAAGCCGGTCACTCGGACGGGTGACGCGAGCCCTCCAGCCGGGGAGGGTGGGTGGGCGGGTAGTTCTTTCCCCCGGTTCTTTGAGGAGGTCAGCGGCCCGCCGGACCCTCGCGGACAAGGATCCGGCGGACCCGGAAGACGCGCCGTGGCCGGCCCCCGGCCGACTCAGAGCCGGTGCCGCCCGGCCTTCAACTCGCCTATGAAGGCTTCCCAGGAGGCGGCTTCGAAGCACAGCGCCGGACCGTGCGGGGCCTTGCTGTCACGTACGGGGACGACGGCCCGGAGCCCGTCGGCCACCTCCACGCAGTCGCCGCCCGCCTGATTGCTGTAGCTGCTCTTGCGCCACTTTCGCTCCACGGTGGTTGCCCTCCGTTCAGAGGTGGTGCCGACCGGCCTTCAACTCGTCTATGAAGGCTTCCCATGAGCGGGCTTCGAAGCACAGCGCCGGACCGTGCGGGGCCTTGCCGTCACGTACGGGGACGACGGCCCGGAGCCCGTCGGCCACCTCCACGCAGTTGCCGCCCTCCTGATTGCTGTAGCTGCTCTTGCGCCAGGCGGCGCCGTTCAGATCGGGACGGGACCTTCGCTCCACGGTGGTTGTCCTCCATCACGGATCGGATCATGTCGAGCGACATGAGCGGGGGCAGAGCTGCCGCCCGCAGCCGATCGTAGGTCAGCGCGAAGCTCCTGACCTCGTCCGGATCCTCGATGAGTTGGCCGTAGTGCGCGCCTTCGGTGTAGGCGATCTCCGAGCCGTCCGGCATGGTGAGCACCGTGAGTGAGCCGCCCATGACATCGTGCTCGCCTTGGTCGAACGGCAGTACCTGTACGGTGATGTGGGGTTCGGACGAGGTCCTGAGCAGGCGCACGAGTTGCTCACACATCACAGCCTGGCCACCGACCGGACGCCTGAGCACCGACTCGTCGAGAACCGCCCACAGTTCGGGACGATCGGCCGCGCCGAGCCGCTCCTGACGTCCCACGCGAAGGGCGACCCGCTCGTCCAACTGCTCCTTGCTACCAAGCGTTCGACCGACACTCAGCACCGCCCGTGCGTACTCCTCCGTCTGCAACAAGCCAGGCACCACATGCGCCGCGTACTCACGGATGGCCACCGCCCGCTCCGAGTACTCCATGAACCTCCGCGACCAGTCCGGAAACGCCTCCCGGTACACGTACGGCCACAACTCGACCAGCAGGTCGTCCGCGCTCAGGGCCGCGTCCAGCGCACGCGCAAGCTCCAGCGTCGGCTTCGCGCCGGACGCGCGCTCGATCTGTGTGATCCGGGTGCTCACCACGTGGGTCCGGTCGCCGAGCTCGGCCTGGGTCAGGCCGGCCGCCGTACGGAGTCTGCGGACCCGTGCGCCGAAGAGGGCCGCCATCGACGCACTGGGGTCAATTCCGTTGGCCAAAGCGTCACTTCCGTTCCTTACGGCATGAAAAGTAAGGCTGTGTCACCTGCCGAGCGTAAGGCGATCAGACGACTCTTGAGTACGGAAAGTGATGACTCGCGCACGTTGCGAGATGACTCGGCTCGACTGACAAGGACGGACAAGCCGTGCCCACAGAAACGACCACCCCGGGATACGGGCCACGCGAACTCCCCTGCTTCACCGAACAGTTCGCTTCCTCGCCCCGAGGCGCGCAGCTCGCCCGCCGGCTGGCCGTCCGGCGTATGGAGGAGTGGGGCCACCCGCCGGCGTCCGACGTGTCGTGCACGGTCGCCCTCGTCGTCGGCGAACTCGTCGCGAACGCCGTACGGCATGGCCGAGTCCCGGGACGGACCTTCGGCCTCCGGCTCGCCCTCGACGCACCCGCGGGCCTGGTGCGTGTCGAGGTCTCGGACGCGGCTTCCGAGAAGCGGCTGCCCGCGGCCCCGCCCCTGTCGGGGCCCGATGGCGAGTCCGGCCGAGGGCTGCTCCTGGTGGATGCCCTTGCCGTGCGCTGGGGGTCGGCGTCTCGTCGCCCCCTGGGCAAGACGGTGTGGGCGGAGGTGGAACTTGAGGCGTCAACTTCTGTGTAACGCCGACGGTAACGCGGTGACATGGCACGAGCCCGACCGTGGACACGCGGCCGTGCTGGCCGGTGCCCTGGCCGGGCTCTCTCACGCGTGGGACGAGAGGACTACTCCTCGTCGTCGCCCTCGCCCTCGGACTCCTCCGCTTCGTCGACCTCCTGCTCGAGGCCGAGCTGCTCGACCAGCCACTTGTCGAACTCGATCGCGGCCCGCACCCAGCTGACCGTGGAGGAGACGAAGTGGTTGAGGTCGACGCCGGTGCCGATCAGCATCTGCGCCTCGCCGATGAGGCGGACGGTGCCGTCGTCGTGGGTGTGGCTGTACACCTTGGGCCACAGGGTCCGCCGGTTCCAGTCGTCGATGGACTCCAGCAGCTGCAGCTTCTCGTCGATCTTGTGGGGACGGTCGTAGAAGGTCCGCACCGAGAAGACGGCCTGCTCGGCCTCTCCGCGGAACATGAAGTACGTACGGAACTGCTCCCACGGCGCCGCGAGGTCACCCTCGTCGTCGACGACGTACTTGAGCTCCATCTGGTCGAGGAGCTGCTTCACGAGATCCTGATCCGGGACGACGGGGCCCGCCGGTCCTTGCGGCTGCGGCTCGGGCTGGCCCCCGAAGTTCGGAATCGAGGACGGGTCGATGGTCACCGTGATTTTCCCTTCGTACGGATCCCGCCATCCTCCCTCATCCGGGGAGGGGGGTGGCAAGCCCCGACGGGGCCTGTCAGCCGTCGGCTGACATGATCCGGCCTGTTCCCAAGTAACCCGTGCGCGGAACGGGAAACGGCGGGCGTCCGTATGGGCGATGATCGGCGTCATGCGCATGCGAAGAGAGGTGCGGTGGCTGCTGTGGGGGCTGTGGTGGGGGTGCCTCGCGTTCTCCCTGTGGTTCTTCTGGATGGTGTACGTCGTCTTCACCACCCGCACCTGACCCGGCCGCCGGAACCCGGCGGCCGGGCGCGTGTCCGCTAGAGCGTCTTGCCCGTCGCCGGGCCCACGATCAGCCCGTCGCCGAAGGCGTCCACGCGGACCGTGTCGCCGTCATTGATCTCGCCGGAGAGGATCTCCTTGGCGAGGCGGTCGCCGATGGCGGTCTGGACGAGGCGGCGCAGCGGACGGGCGCCGTACGCCGGGTCGTTGCCCTCGTCTGCGAGCCAGGTCAGGGCCTCGTCGGTGATCTCCAGGGTGAGCCGCCGCTCGGCGAGCCGCTTGGCCAGCCGGTCGATCTGGAGGCGCGCGATGCGGGCCAGCTCCTCCTTGCTGAGCGCGGAGAAGACCACCAGGTCGTCCAGCCGGTTGAGGAATTCCGGCTTGAAAGAGGTCCGTACCGTCTCCAGCACCTGTTCCTTCTTCTCCGCCTCGCCGAGCACCGGGTCGACCAGGTACTGGCTGCCCAGGTTGGAGGTGAGGACGAGGATGGTGTTGCGGAAGTCGACCGTGCGGCCCTGCCCGTCCGTCAGGCGCCCGTCGTCCAGCACCTGGAGGAGGATGTCGAAGACCTCGGGGTGGGCCTTCTCGACCTCGTCGAGCAGGATCACGCTGTACGGGCGGCGGCGCACCGCCTCGGTCAGCTGGCCGCCCTCCTCGTAGCCGACGTAGCCGGGAGGCGCGCCGACCAGCCGGGCCACGCTGTGCTTCTCGCTGTACTCGGACATGTCGATGCGGACCATGGCCCGCTCGTCGTCGAAGAGGAACTCGGCGAGCGCCTTGGCCAGTTCGGTCTTGCCGACGCCGGTCGGGCCGAGGAAGAGGAAGGAACCGGTGGGCCGGTCGGGGTCGGCGATCCCGGCGCGGCTGCGGCGCACGGCGTCGGACACGGCCCGTACGGCCTCGGTCTGGCCGATGAGCCGCTTGCCGAGCTCGTCCTCCATGCGCAGCAGCTTCTGCGTCTCGCCCTCCAGCAGCCGCCCGGCCGGGATGCCGGTCCAGGAGCCCACGACGTCGGCGATGTCGTCGGAGCCGACCTCGTCCTTGACCATCGTGTCCCTGGAGGCCTCCTCCTCGGCCTCGGAGGCGGCCTCCAGCTCCTTCTCCAGACCGGGGATCTCGCCGTACAGCAGCTTGGAGGCGCTGTCGAAGTCGCCGTCGCGCTGGGCGCGTTCGGCCTGCCCGCGCAGGTCGTCGAGGCGTTCCTTGAGCTCGCCGACCCGGTTGAGGGACTGCTTCTCCTTCTCCCAGCGGGCGGTGAGGCCCCGCAGCTCCTCCTCCTTGTCGGCGAGGTCGCGGCGCAGCTTCTCCAGGCGGTCACGGGAGGCCGGGTCGGTCTCCTTGTCGAGGGCCAGCTCCTCCATGCGCAACCGGTCGACGGCACGCTGGAGTTCGTCGATCTCGACCGGAGACGAGTCGATCTCCATGCGCAGCCGCGAGGCGGCCTCGTCGACCAGGTCGATGGCCTTGTCGGGCAGGAAGCGGGAGGTGATGTAGCGGTCGGAGAGCGTGGCCGCCGCGACCAGCGCGCTGTCCGCGATCTGCACCTTGTGGTGGGCCTCGTACCGGCCCTTGAGGCCGCGCAGGATCGCGATGGTGTCCTCCACGGTCGGCTCGGCGACCAGCACCTGCTGGAAGCGCCGCTCCAGCGCCGGGTCCTTCTCGATCCGCTCCCGGTACTCGTCCAGGGTGGTCGCGCCGACCATGCGCAGCTCACCACGGGCGAGCATCGGCTTGAGCATGTTGCCGGCGTCCATCGCGGAGTCGCCGCCGGCACCCGCGCCCACGACGGTGTGCAGCTCGTCGATGAAGGTGATGATCTGGCCGTCGGAGTCCTTGATCTCGGCCAGGACGGTCTTCAGGCGCTCCTCGAACTCGCCGCGGTACTTGGCGCCCGCGACCATCGCGCCCAGGTCGAGCGCGACCAGCCGCTTGTCCTTGAGGGATTCGGGCACGTCGCCCTTGACGATCCGCTGGGCGAGGCCCTCGACGACGGCGGTCTTGCCGACGCCGGGCTCGCCGATCAGCACGGGGTTGTTCTTGGTGCGGCGGGACAGCACCTGCACGACCCGGCGGATCTCCTGGTCCCGCCCGATGACCGGGTCGAGCTTGCCGTCGCGCGCGGCGGCCGTGAAGTCGGTCCCGAACTTCTCCAGGGCCTTGTACTGGCCCTCGGGGTCCGCGGTGGTCACGCGGCGCCCTCCCCTCGCCTTCTGGAAGGCCTCCTGAAGCTTCTTCGCGGTCGCGCCCTGCCGTTCGAGCACCTCGCCCGCCGCGCCGCCCTTCGCGGCGATGCCGATGAGCAGGTGCTCGGTGGAAAGGTACTCGTCGCCGAGGTCCTTGGCGCGCTCGGTCGCGTCCGCGATGACGGCGAGCAGCTCACGGTTCGGCTGCGGAGGCGCGACGGTGGACCCGGTCACGCTGGGCAGCCCGGCGAGGACCCGCTCGGCGCCGGAACGCACGGCCGCCTGGTCGGCGTCGACGGCGGCGAGCAGGTCGGTGATGTTCTCGTTCTCCTGCCCCTGGAGCAGCGCCAGCAGCAGATGGGCGGGCGTGAGGTCCGGGTGCCCCTCGGTCACGGCTCGGTTGCCGGCCGCGTTGATCGCTTCCCGGCTCCTGTTGGTCAGCTCGGCGTCCACGTGTCCGTTCTCCTCCTCGGCGCCGGCCCGTCGGCCGGGTCTCCCACTACTGCGTCTCCCACTGCTGACTTAACCAACGTACACAAAGTTGAGTCTATTCCACTCAAGGTTCCCCGTGGTTTCGCTCAGAGTGGAGCCGGGAGCCGTTCCGGGCTAGCTTCCGGTTCCATGAGTACGTACTCCGTGGATCCGGGTGCCCCGGACGAGCCGTATCTCCGCTTCTGGCGTGAGCGGCATCTGTGCACGCTGACCACCCTGCGCCCGGACGGCAGCCCGCACGTCGTGCCCGTCGGTGTGACATACGAGCCCGGGGCTCGGCTGGCTCGGGTGATCACGAACAAGGCGAGCGCGAAGGCGGCCCATGTGCTGGCCGCCGGGCCGGAGGGCGCCCGGGTCGCCGTGTGCCAGGTGGACGGGCGGCGGTGGGCGACGCTGGAGGGGCGCGCGTACGTCCGCCGCGAACCGGAGCGGGTCGCGGAGGCGGAGCGGCGCTACGCCGAGCGCTATGAGCGGACCCCCTCCCCGAACCCGTCACGCGTAGTGATCGAGATCCGGGTGGAGCGGGCCCTCGGGCGAGGTTGAGCGCGTTTCGGCCACCATGGCGGCCTGGCCGAATATGCCGATACGGGGAAATGTCCCCACAAACGCCAGCGGCGTCACCGTGTTCAGGTCACGGTGACGCCGCTGCGGGGGGAAGCACCTGAGCGATCTTTTACGACGGGGGAATCGCGTCAGGCACTGCGGGGGGTGGCCGAGATGGTCCTCACGTCCGAGATCTCCGGCTCTGCCAGCCGGTGGTCGCGTCGGTCCAGGTTCACAAAGATCATTCCGTATCGGATGGCACATCGCACGGGCTGTGGCGCCCCTCGGGGCTTCCGCAGGCACCGGTACGCCCGCACGTCCTCGTCCTCGTCCCGCGTGACGACGACCGGCTCTCCGAAGACGGTCACCATCAGCGAGTCGCCGCTGTGGGGGATGGCGGTGACCAGGTCGATGAAGTGCCAGCCGGAGCGATAGGCGGTGGCCATCTCGCGGCGGAAGGAACGGTCGTCGGGCGGAGTCGTCACGTCAGCTCCCGGCTCCGCCTGCCGCCGCTCCGGGGTTCACAGCCACCGAGGGCCACTCGGTGACCGCCAGGACCTGGCCCTTTCCAGCCGAGGGCCACTCGGTTACCGCCTGGAGCTGAGTCTTCCCGACCGACGGCCACTCAGTTACCGCCTGAGCGCCGCCCTTCGCGCCGGAGACGCCGCTCAACACCCCCAGGGCCGCGGCGGCGGAAAAGCCGGCGACGAGCACCGAGCGAAACAGTCTGTTACGCATAGTCGGCTTCATCCTCACTTGAAGGTCCCCTTTTCCCCCGTCAGGTACGACGATGGCTCATTCGGGCACGTGGTGGCCACAGAATCAGTGCATCATGTTCCTGCATGTTCAGGATATTGGGGGGTGGAGATTTGGTGACGAATCGGTCAGAAGCGGCACATCCCCATGCGATGACCCACCTGTGTGAAGAAGGCAGCCGCCTCTACGCCACCGCTCTCAGTACGGGACGCATCGCCCGCTCGGACACGGACGCCGCCCCCTGCCTGATCGAATTCGCCCTGCTCCACCCCGATCCCGACGACCCGGCCTGGTTGCGCCCGGTGCCCCCGGCGGTCGCCCTCGCCCAACGACTCAACCCCATCGAGCGGGAGATAGCCGAGCACAGGCGCCTGTCCGTCCAACTCGCCGACGTGTTCGAGCCCTTCATGGCCCTCAGCACGGTGGTGACGACGACCAGCGACTCCATCACGGTGCTGGAAGGCAGCGACCGGATCAACGCGGCCCTCAACCTCGCCACCTCCCAGTGCCAGACCGAACTCGTCACGGTGCAGCCGTCCGACCGCATCTCGGAGACCAGTCTGCTCCAGGGCCTGGAGCGGGACCGGCCCCTGATCGAACGTGGTGTGAAGATTCGGAGCCTGTATCAGCACACGGCCCGCTACAACCCGGAGAAACTGGCCTACGCCGCCCATCTGTCGGACGGCAAGATCGAGTACCGCACGATCGACGAACTGGTCGAGCGCCTGATCATCTCCGACGGCACCGTCGCCTTCATCCCGGTCCGCGACGACCACAAAATCGCGCTGGAGCTGCGCCACCCCGGCCTGGTCCGCTACCTCATGAAGGTCTTCGAGTATCTGTGGGACCGGGCCGTCCCGATGAGCGCCGGCGGCCCGTACGAGGTCGACTCCGAGGGCATCACCGAGATCCAGCACTCCATCGCCAAGCTCCTGGTGGAAGGCCATGTCGACGAGGCCATCGCACGCCGCCTGGGCATGAACGTACGAACCTGCCGCGCCCACATCGCCAAGCTGGCCCAGGCCCTCGGCAGCGGCAGCCGTGCCCAACTCGGCTACCGCATCGCCCAGTCCGGGATACTGGACCAGTCGATTCCGGGGGAGGGCGTCACCCGGTGACGAACCCGGGCACCGAGCACACCGAGCACTCCGTCGAGGAGTTGTGCCCCGCGGGGGTGAAACTCTACGAACAGGCCCTGCGCGAAGGGCACATCTCCGCCCAGGAGGCCGTCGGCACCCCCTGCCTCCTTGACCACGGCCTGCTCCACCCGACCGTCGAGGACCTCGGCCGACTGGAGCCCATCACCCCCGCCATCGCCCTGAACCGGCTGTTGCGCGGCTCCCGGGCTCGTGTCGATGAGGAACGGCGCCGCGAGAACCGACTGGTCGAACAGTTCGAGACCCTGATACGGATCGACGGCCGGCACCCCTCGGCGGACGCCCCGACCCTGCGGCTCCTGCACGGCACCCGGCGGATCAACCAGGCCCTCACCGAGGCCATGGCCGAGGCCGAGGACGAAGTCCTGTGCATCCAGCCGCACACCGGAATCGTCGGCGAGCGCGGCGACATCGCCCACTCCCTCGCCTACGAACGCGACCAGGCGTTCCTCGACCGCGGCGGCCGCAACCGCGCCCTGTATCAGCACAGCATGCGCCATCTGCCGAGCGTCTGCGCCTATGTCGAGCAGCTGAAGGGCGACACCGAGGGCCGCAGCCTCGACGAGCTGACCGACCGTCTCGTCGTCATCGACCGCTCGGTCGCCTTCATCCCCGCGGACGACGAGGGCGGCCTCGCCCTGGAAGTGCGCCATCCGGCGCTGATCAAGTACTTCGTCACGACCTTCGAGGTCCTCTGGCAGCTGGCCACCCCGATGTTCCCCAAGGCCGAGCGCCGACCGTCGTACAACGGGGTCACGCCCCGTCAGCGGGCCATCGCCGCCCTCCTCGTCGAGGGCCACACCGACGCCGTCATCGCCGACCGCCTCGGCATGAACGTGCGCACCGCCCGCGACCACATAGCCAAGCTCGCCGCCCTCCTCGGCAGCGAGAGCCGTGCCCAGCTCGGCTATCTCATCGCACGGTCGGGGATTCTCGACCCGGAAGGGTGACCGCGGCCGGCGCCGCCGTGCGGGGTGGGCCGTCCAGGCCCACCTGGGCTATGCGTACGCCCAGTTGGGTACGGCTGGCTGCCCCCAGGGTCTCCGACAGGCGGGCGATGTGGGCACGGCAGGTGCGGACGCTGATACCGAGCCGCTCGGCGATCACCGCGTCCTGGTGGCCCTCCGCGAGCAGAGCCGCGATGGACTGTTCGCGGTGGGAGATGCCCTCGATGCCGGTGTCGGGCAGCGGCGCGGTCAGCGGTATCGCCAGCCGCCACAGTCTTTCGAAAACCGTCACCAGGTATTCGACCAGCGCGGGGTGGCGCAGCTCCAGCGCCATCGTCCGGTCGGCGTTGGCGGGGATGAAGGCCACCGTGCGGTCGAAGAGGATCAGCCGGTCGATGACCTCGTCCAGGGTGCGGGCCTCGACCGCGTCACCCATCAGCTCCAGGTAGTTCAGCAGCCCCTGCCCGTGCCGGGCCACGTGCGTGTACAGGTCGCGCATGCGCACACCCCGGCCGCGCAGCTCCAGCGCCCGGTGCAGGCCCTCGGTGAGCTCCGCCTCCCGCCGGATGCCGCCGGGCTGCACGGTGAGCACCTCGGTGGTGCACGCCTCGGTCGCCTCGTCCATCGCGGCCTGGATCCGTGACAGCCCGTCCAGGACGCGGATGGCGGTGCCCTCCGCCGAGGCCGCCGCGGAGGCCTGCAACTGCCGTCCCAGGCCCGCGTAGCGCTCGAAGGCGGCCACCGCCGAGCCCACCCGCCGCTGGCTGTCCCTGACCTCGTCGTACACCCCGCGCAGCAGCCGGGTCATGACCTCCTGCGGGGAGGTCGGCACCAGCCAGTCCATGTCGTCGGGGTCGGGGTGCAGCAGCGCCAGGTCCAGCAGGCAGGACACCGCCTCGGCGTCCGCGCGCGCCACACGGCCGCGCCGTACGGCCCGGGAATACACGCGGTCCCCGGCCTCGCACAGTCGGTCGGCACCGTGGGGATGCTCCTCCGTCCCGTGCCCGGCCATCGCCCATTCCACCCCTGGTTTGCTGCCACATCCGCAGCGCAACTATGCGCGGCCCCGACCGGGTCCGCAACACGGCTCTCCGGGCCACGGCCGCCGTAAACCACCGGAATGACCCGCTATCCTCCGGCCCCCGCCCATCACATCGCAACAAGCTGAGGGGGGCGGAATCGAACGCCACAGGGGGCGTCATGGTGTCCGCCGGAACGCGACAAGGCGCCCACCCTCGCGGGTGAACGCCTTGTACCGCGGCACATTGACCGGGAAGCGGGATACTTCGAAGTGGCTGCTTCGAAGTGGCTGCTTCGAAGTGGCTGCTTAGAGTGGGCTACTTCAGACCGATGGACGCGCAGGCCGCCTTGTACTTGGCCGTGCAGATGTCGTCCACCTTGTAGATGCCGTCCGCGATGACTGTGCTCTTGATGGTCTTCCGCGTCAGGGCGTTCACCGTGACCAGCTGGGCGGGGATGTCCTTGTCGGTCGGGCTGTCGACCTTGTCGCGGGTGAGGGCGTCGAACTGGATGTCATGGCCCTGGATCCGGGCGACGGCCATCTCGGCGGCGGCCTCGGCCTCGTCCGGGTAGGGCTTGTAGACGCTCATGTACTGCTCGCCGGAAACCACCCGCTGCACCGCCGTCAGCTCCGCGTCCTGACCGGTGACGGGGGGCACGGTGGTGACGCCCGCGTTCTTGAACGCCTCGACGATGCCGCCGGCCATGGCGTCGTTCGCGGAGTAGACGGCGGCGATGTTGTCCTTGCCGATCGAGTTGATCGCCTTGGTCATCTCGGTCCGGGCGAGCTTCGGGTCCCACTTGTCGGTGTCGTAGCTCGCGGCGATGGTCACCTTGCCGTTGAGCTCGGAGAGCGCGCCCTGCTTGAACTGCTTGGCGTTCGGGTCGGTGGGCGAGCCGTTGATCATGACGACCTTGTCGGAGGTGTCGGCCTGCGAGCCCAGCGCCTCGAGCAGCGTGCGGGCCTGCACCTCGCCGACGAGCTCGTTGTCGAAGGAGACGTACGCGTCGATCGGGCCCTCGGACAGCCGGTCGTAGGCGATGACCGGGATGCCCGCGTCCTTGGCCTTCTTCACGGTGGGCGCGATGAGGTGCGAGTCGACGGCGTCGAGGATGATGACGTCGACCTTGTCGTCGATCATCTTCTGCATCTGGGCGGTCTGCACCTTCGCGTTGGCACCCGCGTTCTGGTACTCGGTCTTGCCCTGCTTCTTGGTGAGCTCCGTGACCTTGGCCTTGATGATCGGGTAGTCGAACTCCGCGTACCGCGTGTTCGTCTTCTCCGGCATCAGCACGCCCACGGTGATGTCGTTGCCCTTCGTCGGGCTTGCGTCGCTCGAGCTCCCCGTCGCGTTCAGCACACCGCAGCCGGCGAGCGAGAGGGAGATCGTGGTGGCGGCCACGGAGAGGGCGATACGACGCATTCGAGGGCTCACTTCAGGTGCGTTCGGGACGTGGCGGCTCCTATGCCACCCAGATGTCTGAAAAGCCAACGCGGAGGCCCCCACCGGCGTCAAGCGGAATCACTTAACGAGTGCGCAACACCACGCTCCGCTGCACCTGTGAAGGCTCAGCGGAATCGCCTCCAAACGCCCTTTACGGGCCCTCCACCCAACGGGAGTTCACGTGGAGGCAAAGAGCAGTACAACCGACTCCGTCCCTCCCGGGCCGTGATCGTCGGCAACACGAACGCCTGCCGGGTCGTCGTACAGCCCGAGCAGAGGATCGAACGAACCCGGCCAGACGCAGTGACAGACACGACGACAGAGAAACGACAGACAAACGACAGACACAACGACAGCCGCACCGCCACCCGCTGACGGGCCGCACGGAAAAGGGCCCGGAGTCGCCTCCGGGCCCTCTGCCGCACATGGGCGGGTCAGTCGCTCTGCTGCTGCCGCTTCGGCCGCCAGACCACCAGGGCGCTGGTCTGCTGGACCTCCTGGTACGGGACCAGGTCCCGCCGGTAGGAGGCGTGCACGGCGGCCTCGCGCTGGCGCATGGTGGCCGCGGCCCCGTCGAGGGCCGCCTGCATTTCCGCCACACGGGACTGGAGGGCGGCGACCTGGTTCTCCAGTTCGATGATGCGCTTGATGCCGGCCAGGTTGATGCCCTCGTCCTGCGACAACTGCTGGACGGTGCGCAGCAGTTCGATGTCGCGGGCCGAGTAGCGGCGGCCCCGGCCCGGAGTGCGGTCGGGCGAGACCAGCCCCAGGCGGTCGTACTGGCGCAGCGTCTGGGGGTGCAGGCCGGAGAGCTGGGCCGCCACCGAGATGACGTAGACCGGGGTTTCCTCGGTCAGTTCATACGGCCCACGGAAATTGTCACTGCGTCGACGGCCGTCCATCCCACTCAAGCTCCCTTCGCAGCCTCGAACAGCTCGGCCCGCGGGTCCTCGCCCGCGGTCGCCTCGCGATACGCCTCGAGCGCGTCACGAGCCTTCCCCGTCACGTCCCTGGGAACACTCACCTCGACGGTGACCAACAGGTCGCCGCGGGTGCCGTCCTTGCGGACCGCGCCCTTGCCCCGCGCCCGCATGGTGCGGCCGTTGGGCGTGCCCGGCGGCAGCTTCAGCGTGACGGCGGGGCCGCCGAGGGTCGGGACCCGGACCTCGCCGCCGAGGGCAGCCTCGGCGAACGTCACCGGGACGGTCACCGTGAGGTTGTCGCCCCTGCGGCCGAACACCGGGTGCTCGCCGACGTGCACGACCACGTACAGGTCGCCCGCCGGTCCGCCCCGCTCGCCGGGCGCGCCCTTGCCGCGCAGCCGGATGCGCTGCCCGTCGGTGACGCCGGCCGGGATGCGGACCTGCATGGTGCGGGAGGACTTGGCCCGGCCGCTGCCCTTGCACTCCAGGCAGGGGTGCTCGGCCATCAGGCCGCGTCCCTTGCAGTCGGGGCAGGGGTCGGTGAGGGAGAACCCTCCCCCGGAGCCCCGGGCCACCTGGCCGGTGCCGACGCAGGTCGGGCACACGCGGGGCGTGCCGTTCTTGTCGCCGGTGCCCGAACAGGCCTTGCACGGTGCCTGCGAGGACATCCTGAGCGGGACCGTGGCCCCCTCGATGGCCTCCGTGAAGCTCAGCGTGACCTCGGACTCGATGTCCTGGCCGCGCCGGGGCTGGGTGCGCGTGGTGCCCGCGCCGCCGCCCCGGTTGAACAGGCCCCCGAAGACGTCACCGATTCCGCCGCCGAAGCCGCCGCCCCCGCCCTGGGGGCCGCCGGCGCCGCCCGCGCCGCCCGCGCCGCCTCCGAAGAGGTCGCCCAGGTCGAAGTTGAACGATCCGCCGCCCGCGCCCGGCCCCGGGCGGAAGCCCCCGTTGCCGAACAGGGCGCGTGCCTCGTCGTACTCCTTGCGCTTCTTCGGGTCACCGAGGATGTCGTTCGCCTCGGAGATCTCCTTGAAGCGGTCCTCGGCCTTGGCGTTGCCCTTGTTGGCGTCCGGGTGGAACTCGCGGGCGAGCTTCCGGTACGCCTTCTTGATCTCGGCCTCGGTGGCGTCCTTGGGGACGCCGAGGACCTTGTAGTAGTCCTTCTCGATGAAGTCCTTGGTGCTCATCCCCGACGCCCCTCCTTCCCTGCTCGGTTCGTGTCGACGTCAGCCCTCCTCCGGGCCACCGCTCTCCTTGTCATCAGCCGCCGGGCTCTCCTCGGACCCCTCGGCCTTGACCGTCTGCGCCCCGGGCTGCGGTTCGGCCACGGCCACCCGCGCGGGGCGGATGGTGCGCTCGCCGATGCGATACCCGGGCTGCAGAATCGCCACGCACGTCGTCTCGGTGACGTCCGGCGCGTAGCTGTGCATCAGGGCCTCGTGGATCGTCGGGTCGAAGGGCTCGCCCTCCTTGCCGAACTGCTGGAGGCCCATCTTGGCGGCGACGGTCTCCAGCGACTCGGCGACCGACTTGAAGCCGCCGACGAGTTCGCCGTGTTCCCGCGCGCGGCCGATGTCGTCCAGCACGGGCAGGAGCTCGGTCAGGAGGTTCGCGATGGCGATCTCCTTGACCGTGATCCGGTCGCGCTCCACGCGGCGGCGGTAGTTCTGGTACTCGGCCTGGAGTCGCTGGAGGTCCGCGGTGCGCTCACCGAGCGCGGTGCGCACCTGGTCCAGCTGGGCCACCAGGCCCGCTGTCTGGCTCGCGTCCCCGGCCGGGGCCGCCTGCTCCTTGGAGGAGGAGGCGGCCTTCGGCTCGGCGTCTTCAGGGGTGGCGCCGGAGGGGACGTCGGGCTTCTCCTCGAAGCCCGGGGTCTCCTCCGTCACGCGGCACCGTCCTTGCGCTCGTCGTCGACGATCTCCGCGTCGACGACGTCGTCGTCGGCCTTGGCCTCACCGGCACCGGCGGACTCAGCCCCGGCGGCCTGCGAAGCCTGGGCGTCGGCGTACATGGCCTGGCCGAGCTTCTGGGAGACGGCCGCGACCTTCTCCGTGGCGGTGCGGATCTCGGCGGTGTCCTCGCCCTTGAGGGCTTCCTTCAGCTCGCCGATCGCGTCCTCGACCTCGGTCTTGATCTCGCCGGGGACCTTGTCCTCGTTGTCCTTGAGGAACTTCTCGGTCTGGTAGACGAGCTGCTCGCCCTGGTTGCGGGACTCGGCGGCCTCGCGGCGGGCGTGGTCCTCCTCCGCGTACTTCTCGGCCTCCTGGCGCATGCGGTCGACCTCGTCCTTCGGCAGCGAGGAGCCGCCGGTGACGGTCATCTTCTGCTCCTTGCCGGTGCCGAGGTCCTTCGCCGTGACGTGCATGATGCCGTTGGCGTCGATGTCGAAGGAGACCTCGATCTGCGGGACGCCACGCGGCGCCGGCGGCAGACCGGTCAGCTCGAACATGCCGAGCTTCTTGTTGTAGGCCGCGATCTCGCGCTCGCCCTGGTAGACCTGGATCTGCACGGACGGCTGGTTGTCCTCGGCCGTCGTGAAGATCTCCGACCGCTTGGTCGGGATGGTCGTGTTGCGCTCGATGAGCTTGGTCATGATGCCGCCCTTGGTCTCGATACCGAGGGACAGCGGGGTGACGTCGAGGAGCAGGACGTCCTTGACCTCGCCCTTGAGGACACCGGCCTGGAGCGAGGCGCCGATGGCGACGACCTCGTCCGGGTTCACACCCTTGTTGGCCTCCTTGCCGCCGGTGAGCTCCTTGACGAGCTCGGCCACGGCGGGCATACGGGTGGAACCGCCGACGAGGACGACGTGGTCGATCTCGCCGAGGGCGATGCCGGCGTCCTTGATGACGTTGTGGAACGGCGTCTTGCAGCGCTCCAGCAGGTCCGCGGTCAGCTGCTGGAACTGGGCGCGGGTGAGCTTCTCGTCCAGGTGCAGCGGGCCCTCGGCGGACGCGGTGATGTAGGGCAGGTTGATCGAGGTCTCGCTGGACGAGGACAGCTCGATCTTGGCCTTCTCGGCGGCCTCGCGGAGGCGCTGGAGGGCCATCTTGTCCTTGGCCAGGTCCACGCCGTGACCGGACTTGAACTGCTGCACCAGGTAGTCGACGACGCGCTGGTCCCAGTCGTCACCACCGAGGTGGTTGTCACCGTTGGTGGCCTTCACCTCGACGACGCCGTCGCCGATCTCCAGCAGGGACACGTCGAAGGTGCCGCCACCGAGGTCGAAGACGAGGATCGTCTGGTCGTCCTTGTCGAGGCCGTACGCGAGCGCGGCCGCGGTCGGCTCGTTGACGATGCGCAGGACGTTCAGACCGGCGATCTCGCCGGCCTCCTTCGTCGCCTGGCGCTCGGAGTCGTTGAAGTACGCCGGGACGGTGATGACCGCGTCGGTCACCTTCTCGCCCAGGTAGGACTCGGCGTCGCGCTTCAGCTTCTGCAGGATGAAGGCGGAGATCTGCTGCGGGTTGAAGGGCTTCCCGTCCAGCTCCATCTTCCAGTCGGTGCCCATGTGGCGCTTGACGGACCGGATGGTCCGGTCCACGTTGGTGACCGCCTGGCGCTTGGCGACCTCGCCGACGAGCACCTCGCCGTTCTTGGCGAAGGCGACGACGGACGGCGTGGTCCTGGCACCCTCGGCGTTGGTGATGACGGTGGGCTCGCCGCCTTCGAGAACGCTGACGACGGAGTTAGTCGTGCCCAGGTCGATGCCGACCGCACGTGCCATGGTGAATTCCTCCAGCTGACTTGAGTGGAACAGGCTCAAGTGTGCACGAGGGGGCCCGCCCGGTCAACAGACATGAGTCGGGCGGACTCAAGTCTTATCCGTTCCTTACACGCAAGGCGCCGCTGACCTGCGCGGATGTCCGGGTGGACGTATGCGCGGAGGGTTGCGCGGCCACCCGAATGCCCGTCTGCGCCGGCGCTCGCACACCCGTCTGCGTGGCTGTCCGCATGCCCGTCTGCGTGGCCGTCCGGCGGCGCCCGTAGGCGGGTACGCGCAGCAGCCCGAGCACCACCACGGACGCCCCGCCGACCACCCACAGCACGGCCGGCTCCCCCGCCCAGCCGCTGTGTACGAGCACCCCGACGACCACCGCCGCGAAGGCCCCGGCTCCCAGCAGCACGGTGGCCCCCGGCGGGGTGAGCCCGAGCCTCCGCAGCCGGTGGGCCAGGTGGTCGGGCCCGCCGCGCAGCAGCGGGCGCCGGGCCATCAGCCGGGAGAGGACCACGAGGACCACGTCCGCGGTGGCGACGGCGGTGAGCGGGAACAGCACCCGCACGCTGGACCCGAGCGGGTACCCCGCCCGGGCGAACACCGTGGCGGCGGCGAGCAGGAAGCCGGTGAACAGCGACCCGCAGGCGCCGAGCCCGATCCGCGCGGGCGGCCAGTTGTGCATGAGGAACCCGGTGAGGGCGGCGGCGAGCACGCTCAGCAGCACCGCCAGCCCGTCCATCACCTCGGCCGCCGCGCACGCCCCCGCCCCGAAGGCCGTCACCACACCGACCGTTCCCGCGAGCCCGTCGGCGTGGTCCAGCGCCCGGAAGGCGAGCGTGACGAAGACGATCCAGCCCACCGCCAGCAGCCCGGCGAGCAGCCCCGTCTCCTCGTACGGCACGACACAGGCCGCCGCCACCGCCGCACCGGCGACCAGTACCCGCGCCCGCAGCCGCCACACATCGGCGACCAGCCCGAGCGCGGCGACCCCGGCCCCGGCGACCAGCAGGTCCCCCACTCCGTCCCCGAGCGGCGCGACCCGAGACCACTGCCCCATACCGGCGACGAGGCAGGTGACGGCCACCACGGCCAGTCCCCCGAACAGCGGCATGGGCCGCTGCCGCCGCCGGTCGACGACCCCGGCCCGCAGGACCGGCCCTCTCAGCAGCGCCGCGAGCACGGCGGTCAGGAGGAGGGCGGTGGTGGCGGCGAGGATCCCGTAGAGCACGGCAATAAATTAGGCGCGAAAGGAGCGATTGTGGATGAATAACACGATCAGATTGCCCGCCGAGTGGGCGGCTCCATCGCGGGAAGGACCTCCACCCAGGGGCCACCCAGGCACGCCTCAGCGACCCAGATCACCCCGCGCCCGGCTGCATCCGGACGGAAGATGGGGGTAGTCTCAGACGGACTGCATAAGTTACCGCTTAGTAATGTTGCTCAGTTAATTCGAGGCCGCCTCAGGAGCCCCAATGCAACTCGCCGCGATCATCGTGTCGCTGGTCCTGATCGTGGTCGGCGTGGCACTGTTCGGCCGCGCCCTCCTGCAGATCTACAACTTCATGCGGCTGGGCCAGCCGGTACCGGCCGGCACGCGGACCAACGATCCCACACAGCGCACCATCACCGTGGTCAGGGAGTTCCTCGGCCACACCCGGATGAACCGCTGGGGCATCGTCGGCGTGGCGCACTGGTTCGTGGCGGTGGGCTTCTTCACCCTGCTGCTGACGATCGTCAACGCGATCGGCCAGCTGTTCCAGGCCGACTGGATCCTGCCGGTCCTCGGCGACTGGGCACCGTACAACGTGTACGTCGAGTTCATCGGCACCATGACGGTGGTCGGCATCCTCGCCCTGATCGCCATACGCCAGCTGAACCACCCGCGCAACCCGGGCCGCAAGTCCCGCTTCGCCGGCTCCAACTTCGGCCAGGCGTACTTCGTCGAGGCCGTCATCCTCATCGTCGGTGTCTGCATCTTCATGCTGCACGCCCTCGAAGGCGCCCAGCACCACGTGGACGGCTACGAGGCGTCGTTCTTCATCTCGTACCCGGTGGTGCACTGGCTCGCGGGCATGGACGTCTCCACGCTCCAGAACCTCACCTACTTCTTCGCCGGCCTGAAGATCGCGACCTCGTTCATCTGGATGATCACGGTCGCCCTGAAGACCGACATGGGCGTGGCCTGGCACCGCTTCCTCGCCTTCCCGAACATCTGGTTCAAGCGGAACGCGACCGGCGAGACCTCCCTGGGCGCCCTGCTCCCGATGACGAGCGGCGGCAAGCCGATCAACTTCGAGGACCCGGGCGACGACGACGTCTTCGGCGTCTCGCAGGTCGAGCAGTTCTCCTGGAAGGGCCTGCTCGACTTCTCCACCTGCACCGAGTGCGGCCGCTGCCAGTCGCAGTGCCCCGCCTGGAACACCGGCAAGCCGCTCTCCCCCAAGCTCCTGATCATGTCCCTGAGGGACCACGCGCACGCCAAGGCGCCCTACCTGCTCGCGGGTGGCGGCAAGACCATGGAGGGCGAGGAGAAGGCGTCCGAGGAGCAGCTGAAGGACGTCCCCGCCGCCGCCCTGGCGGAGGCCGAGCGCCCGCTGATCGGCACCGCGGAAGAGAACGGCGTCATCGACCCGGACGTGCTGTGGTCCTGCACCACCTGCGGCGCCTGCGTCGAGCAGTGCCCCGTCGACATCGAGCATGTCGACCACATCGTCGACATGCGCCGCTACCAGGTCATGATCGAATCGGCCTTCCCCTCCGAGGCGGGCACGATGCTCAAGAACCTGGAGAAGAAGGGCAACCCCTGGGGCCTGGCCAAGAAGCAGCGCCTGGAGTGGCTCAAGGAGGTCGACTTCGAGGTCCCGGTCGTCGGCAAGGACATCGAGGACCTCTCCGAGGTCGAGTACCTGTACTGGGTCGGCTGCGCCGGCGCCCTCGAGGACCGCGCCAAGAAGACCACCAAGGCCTTCGCCGAACTCCTCCACATCGCGGGCGTCAAGTTCGCGATCATGGGCGGCGACGAGAAGTGCACCGGTGACTCGGCGCGCCGCCTCGGCAACGAGCCCCTGTTCCAGGAGCTCGGCATGGAGAACGTGATGGCCCTGAACACGGCGTTCGGCGAGGAGCTGGACGACGACGGCAAGGTCACACCGGAGTCCGCGAAGCCGAAGTCGGCGAAGAAGATCGTCGCCACCTGCCCGCACTGCCTGAACACCCTCGGCAACGAGTACCCGCAGCTCGGCGGCGACTACGAGGTCATCCACCACACCCAGCTGCTCCAGCACCTCGTCGACGAGGGCAAGCTGATCCCGGTCACCCCGGTCGAGGGCATCATCACCTACCACGACCCGTGCTACCTGGGCCGCCACAACAAGATCTACACGCCCCCGCGCGAGATCATCGCCAAGGTCCCGGGCCTGCGCAACGAGGAGATGCACCGTCACAAGGAGCGCGGCTTCTGCTGCGGCGCCGGCGGTGCGCGGATGTGGATGGAGGAGCGGATCGGCAAGCGCATCAACAACGAGCGCGTCGACGAGGCCCTGTCCCTGAACCCGGACATCGTCTCCACGGCGTGCCCCTTCTGCCTCGTGATGCTGACCGACTCGGTCAACGGCAAGAAGAACGATGGCAAGGCCAAGGAGTCCATCCAGGTCGTCGACGTCGCCCAGCTCCTCCTCGACTCGGTCAAGACCCCGGTCGACCCGGCGGGCGAGGCCGAGACGGAGAGCGAGCCGGAGCCGGAGCCGGTGAAGTAATCACCCCGTTCGGTACGACCGACGCCCCGCACCTGTTCCTGGTGCGGGGCGTCGTCGTGTCGGGGCTACTCCCGGCGCAGGTGGCGTATCAGAGCGGTGAGCTGGGGCCGGGTGGCGTGGAGGACGGTTGCGGGGTCTTCGCTCTCGCGGAGAAGGATCGATTCCGGAGTGGCGGCGACCTCGACGCAGTCGGAGGAATCTCCGCCGCCGGAAAAGGAGGACTTCTGCCAGATCGTGCCCAGGGTCATATCGGAACCTTTCGCAATGCGGCACCGCCGTTCGCAGCTCGGCTCAGCTGCCCCAATTGGAAGACATGGGCCACGCCAAAGCCTCGCGACCTGCGGCTTTGCGGCTCGCGGTCGGCCCATACCTTCCAATTACGGGAAGCGTGCCGCGTCAAGTGGCCTACTCCGGACGCAGGTGGTCCAGCAGAGCGGCCAGTTGAGGTCGAGACGTGCTGAGCATGGTCCCGGGGTGATCGCTCTCGCGGAGAAGGATCGACTCCAAGGTGGCGGCGAGTTCGACGCAGTCGTCGGAGTCGCCCCCGCCCGAGAAGGAGGACTTCTGCCAGGCGCTCCCTACCATGCTGGTCCCTTCTGGCGGGAGCTCACTCAGGACGCAGATGCCTTATCAGTGCGGCTAGTTGGGGTCGCGAGGTGTTGAGGACGGTCCTGAGGTCGTCGCTCTCGCGCAGAAGGATTGCTTCCGGGGTGGCGGCGATCTCGACACAGTTGGAGGAATCCCCGCCGCCGGAGAAGGAGGACTTCTGCCAGATCATGTCCTGCATATCGGGCCCTTTCACATCCGCTGAACGAGACGCTCGATGAAGTCCCTTGCCTCTACGACTCCCAGCGCAGCCCCTTCCACCATCCGGAACACCTCTCGGTACCGGTGGAGCTGCGCTGACGCGTCCAGCAAGGCACCGCCGTGCGGAGTATCAACCAGCACAGTGTCCAACTGGCCGGACGCGGGCTGCACCTGGTCCAGGCGTACGCCGACGACTGGGGCTGGTTCCACGTCAACGGCCCTCAGCGCAAGGACGGGAACGGCAAGTACGTGTGGTGCGAACTGGCCGCGAAACCCGCGGAGTAGGACACCCCGTGGGGCAAACCCCCGTACGCACACGCCAGTTGGCGGGATGTTGGTGACGGACGGGGCAGGCGAAGCTCGTCCGTATGACGAAGATCAAGCGAAACGCGGCCCTGTTCGCCGCCTCCGCGGCCGTCCTGAGCCTCGCCGTACCCGCCGCCACGGCGTCCGCTTCGACGGCCGACAGTGCCAGGCCACCGCAACCGCACTGGACGAAGTGCGAGGGAACAGGTCTCGACCCGCGGCAGCGGTGCGCGACCATCCAGGTGCCGATGGACTACGCCGACCCGCGCGGCGAGAAGATCACTCTCGCGTTCTCCCGCATCCCCGCCGAGAACCCGAGGACACGCCGCGGCGCCCTGTTCCTGATCCCCGGCGGACCCGGCGGCGGCAGCCTCGACCAGCCCTCGGACAAGGGGCAGACGCTGCCGCAGGAAGTACGGGACACCTATGACCTGATCGGCTTCGACCCCCGGGGGTACGGCCGCTCGACCCCGGTCAGCTGCGGCATGGAACGAGGTGACCTGGCCCGGACGAAGCTCCTTCCCTGGCCCGCCCCCGACGGCTCCGTCAAGGAGAACATGGCCACCGCGCGCCGGATGTCGAATGCGTGCGCACGCAACGGCGGCCGGCTGATACACCACATCAGCAGCGCCAACGAGGCCCGCGACCTCGACCGCATCCGGGCGGCGCTCGGCGAGCGGAGGATCTCCGCCTGGGGCGTCTCGTACGGGACGTACATCGGCGCCGTCTACAACGAGCTGTTCCCGGACCGCACCGACCGCCTCGTGCTGGACAGCAACGACAGCCCCGACGTGCGGGTGGAGCGGGCCTGGTTCGCCGCGTACGAGGGGGGCGTCGAGGACAACTTCGCCGAGTTCGCCGCGTGGGCGTCCCGGCCGGGCAACCCCGAGCGGGTGGCCGGGACCCCGGCCGAGGTGCGTCGCCTCTTCCTCCGCCTCGCCGCACACCTCGACCGTGAGCCCCTCCCATGGCCCGGCGCCACCCCGGAAGAGCTCAACGGCAACGTGCTCCGGCAGACGATGCTGGACAGCCTCTACGACCCCGACGACTACCCGGCCCTGGCGAAGCTGATCCTGGCCGCCCGGAAGGGCACCGTGCCGCCCGCGCCCCAGGCGCCGCCCGAGCCGGTCATGCAGAACGTCACCGCGGTCGTCGCCGCCACCGTCTGCAACGACGTCGCCTGGCCCAGGTCCGCGGCCGGGTACGAGAAGGAGGTCACCGAAAGCCGCGCCACGTTCCCGCTGACCGCGGGCATGCCGAGGAACGCGCCGGTGTGCGCCGCCTGGCCGTACACACCGAAGGAGCCCCCGGTGCGGATCACCGACCGTGGCCCCTCCACCGTCCTCATGGTCCAGAACCGGCACGACGTGGCCACCCCCCTCAGCGGCGCCCTCGAACTCCGTCGGGCCCTCGGCCGGCGCGCCGTCATGGTGACCGTGAACTCCACCGGCCACGAGGCCTACCTCGCCAACGGCAACGCCTGCGGCGACCAGGCGGTCTCCCACTTCCTGGCGACGGGTGAGCGGCCGAGGCGGGACGTCGTCTGCGACTAGGCACAGCCTGGCCTCCGGACACGGGCATTGCCCGCGACGGCTGCACGACGTGCCCGTCTCCGCCAGCCCGCTACCGGTCGTGCAGGACCTTGGGGCGGGTCACAGGGACGACGGCGAGGAGGTCGTCCAGTCCTTGGAAGTCGTCCGGGTTGGTGGTGAAGAGCGGGAGACCCTCGGCGACGGCGATGGAGGCGATCATCAGATCGGCAACCCGCCGCCGCGGTTTGCGGCCCGCGCTGATGACGGCGGCGCAGATCCGACCGTAGATGCGAGCGGCTTCGGCGTCGAAGGGGACGGGGTCGAACTCGTTCTCCGCGCGCTGGAGAACGTCCATGCGGCGAGCGCGTTCGACGTGTTCGTCGTAGTCGTCCTGTTCCGCGTTGCTGCGGACCTCGTGGGGGCCCGCGGAGAGTTCGGCCAGGGTGACCGCACTGATGGCCACTTCGGCGGGGAGTTCCCCGGGATCGATCCAGCGACGAAGGATCATGATGTTGGTGTCGAGGAGCCCCTGCCGGTACTCAACGGGCATACGGGTCGTCCAGCTCCTGCTCGGCGGTGGCCTCCTGGTCGTGCCGGAAGGCATCCAGAGAGATGTCGGGGGCCGTGCGGGACATGGCGGCGAACTCCCCGCGCGGGACGAAGCGCCGACGGCGGCGCAGCGGGACCAGCTCACCGATGCGGTGCCCGTCCCGGGTGACGGTGAACGCCTGCCCGCCCTGAACGGCGTCCATGATCTCCTTCGACCTCATGCGGAGGTCACGCTGAGTGATCTCGGGCTGTGCGGTCATGGTTCCCATGGTAGCGCGGTGTAGCACCAGGTGCTACGGCACGCATGGGACCGACGCCTCCATGAGTCTTCAGGGCATGAGGGCGTCGGTTCCCTGCCGCTCGGCCTACTCGCCCTTCGGCGCCGCCTGCTGCACCACCTCGAAGGACCACAGGGTCGAACCGGAGGCCGCGGGCCTGGGCCGGTCGCCGCCCTCGCCGCCGCCCTGGTGCGCGGACTTCATCGGGCCCTCCATCCACGCCTGGAAGGACTCCTCGTCACGCCACCGCGTGTAGACCAGGTAGGTGTCGGTGCCCTCGACGGGACGCAGCAGCTCGAACCACTCGAAGCCGTCGGAGCTCTCCACGGCGTGGGCCCGCGAGGCGAACCGCTTCTCGAGAGTCTCCCGCTGCTCGGCCGGCACGCTCAGTACGTTGATCTTGACTACGCTCATGCCCCCATCCTGCCCGGCACCGCCCGCCGGCCCGCCACCGGCACCGCCGTGCCTTCACAGATTCGGGCGACCGCCATCAGAGTCACGGCCGATCTCCGCCCAGCCAACGCCTCACCGCAGGGACTGGATGACGCCGACGATCGCGGCGATCGATGTGGCCACAGCGAAGATGTACGTCACGAGGCAGCACGACGTCACCATGCAGGACATCGCCGCGATCCTGGAGGCCTACGGCAAGGAGACGGGGCTGGGCCTGGGGGAAGACTGAGCCTCGGCGAGCTCGTCGAAGAGCACCCCGAGGCCCTGGAGGCGGATCTGCTCCGCCACTACGGCGTCGACCTCCTGGACTGGCACCGCGGGCGGCTCTCCTCGCGCCGGCTGGCGGTGCTGGTCCGGCATCTGCCGCGGGACAGCGCGCTGCTGCGGGAAGTACAGGGCGAGGCCGCGGAGTGGTCCTTGACCGACCACCTGCTCGCCTCCGTGGTCGACCAACTCGCCCAGTCCAACTGGATGTTCGCCACCGTCAACCGGGACGAGGACGCGGAGCCCCTGGATCCTCCGGAACCGTTGCCCCGCCCCGGCGCGACGCCCGGGGGCGACGATGAGGCGGACACCACCACCGTCATGCCGAGCCCGGCGGACATGGTCCGGTTTCTCGCATGACGTCGACAACGGACCGGCTCCAGGAAGGCGAACCCCGGTGCCGGCCCCACACCGCGCCCGACGACGATGTGGCTTGCCATACCGTCGCGGCGACCCGTTCGTCCCCGTTCTTCGCCTGAAGGGACGCTCGTGGACGGCGCCGATCGTGTACGTCATCATGAAGTGCCTCGGACAACCGGTGGATACCGAACGGGAGCGGCGTAGTGGGCGGTGCCCTGGTTCTGGCTCTCATCATGGCTGTCGTGTCCACCGGCGTGGGAGGCGCCGTCGTGCACACGGCCCGCCGGCACCACCAGGCCCTTCGCCTGCGCGAGTCCGGCGCGGAAGCGACCGGAACGTGCATGTCACTGTCCTGGGATCAGGACTACGTCTCAGTGCGCTTCTCCTACCGTCTTCCGGACGGCACCGAGCACGAGGCGGAGTCGTTTCCGATGGGCTACACGACCGTGGTGCCCGGCGCGGACGTGACGGTGGTGTACGACCCCGCCGCCCCGGCGACGGCCGAATTGCGGGAGTGCCTGGAACCCGCGCTCCGTGTCCGACGGCGCCAGCTGGTGGGTGTCACACCGGTCGCGCTCTTCGTCGCCGCCCTCGACGTCTGGATCGTCCTCGGCCTGCTCGGCCTCTGACCCCTGCTTCCCCGTTCACACCCCTGACCGCGGCGGTCAGGGGTTCTTCGTCGCACCCACGTCGCACCCTGCTCACGCACGGAGGTGTCACATGTCATCCCACAGCCGGCCCTACGACCCGACCACTGTGCGGCTCGCCGCCGCACAGCAGGCACAGAAGACGACAGCCTCGGTCCTTGCGGCCCAACTGCCGAAATTAAAAGGCGAGTTGATCAAAGACATCCAAGGCACGCTTGCCAAGACCGACGGCCAGGTCGCCACTCTCAGCGCCCAGTTCTTCAAGTTCGATCAGTCGCTGTTCAAGTGGGACGAGAAAGGGCTCACCTTCGCCGGACGCCCCATCGGCCCTGGCAAGAAATGGTCGCTCGAGAACGCCGTCTACGGCAGGAGCGACCGACGGGAGAAGGAAGACAAGGAAAAGAAAGAGGCGGCGGAGGAGAAAGCCGCCGCGGCCGCAAGGCAGCGGGAGCGCGAGCGGGTCAAGAAGTTCGAGGACGAGCTCAACCGGCACGTCCGCCTCGCCAGGACCGGCGCCCGCCAGGCACAGGAGGACGCGCACAAGGCCCGGGAGGACGCCCAACGCGCAGACAATCTGCTGCGCAGTGCCAACCAGAGTGCCCGCCTGGCCTCGCGATCCGCCACACAGGCGAGCCGCAGCCTGGCCGCGCTGGAGACGCGTGTCGACGACCTGGAGGCACGTATCTGAGCCACCTCGCGAAGTGCCGCCCCGGCACCTCACCGATTCCTGACCCGAGGAGACATCCGTATGTCCCTGATACAGAAGCTGCGCACCGCGGACGGTGCCTTCGGACGCCTCGTCGCCGAGGGCTGCGGCCGGTACACCGTCGGCCCCGGCCCGACATGGGGCGAGGCCGACGTCCGTTCGTACGCCGCCTGGCAACGCGAACTCGGCTACAGCGGCCCGGCCGCCGACGGCGTCCCCGGACGCACGAGCTGGGACCTGCTGCGGATACCGCGTACCGGCTGAGGAGGCCCCCGATGACCGACGCCACGCGCCGCACGCTCCGGACGTCGCTTCAGACCCTGGTCGCGCTCCTCCCGCTGCTCGCCGGGGAGCCCTCGGCGAGGAACGCGCAGGCCGTCGCGGGTGTGGTGGCGGTCGCCGCCGCGCTCACCCGCGTCATGGCCCTGCCGGAGGTGGAACGCCTCCTGCCCTCCTGGCTGCGCAAGGAAAGCTCACCATGACGACTCGCGAAGCGGACGGAGTCGCCCTGGAGCTGGAACGTCTGCGCCGCTCGGTGGACGTCGGCTTCGCCACCACCCGTGGCGACCTCGCTCTCCTCCTCCAACGCGCTGACCAGACCGACAAGACACTCAGCGACCACGAGGACCGCCTCGACGCCCTCGAACGCACCCGCTGGCCGCTCCCGTCCCTGGCCGCGCTGACCTCCTGCACGGCACTGGCGGTCACACTGTGGGAGGCGGCCCGCGGATAACGGACAGTCGGCCACGATCGGAAGATATGGGCCAGCCACGCCGGCACCCACCCGCGGCTTCGGCCTCCCCCCGTGGCCCATATCTTCCAATCCCTCCCCGGATCCACAACAGCCCCGAAAAACAACCGAATTCACGTACAACCCTTGCGCCCCACCGCAGGTCTCCTGATCGCCGACCGCTCCTGTGCGGAGCACGAACGCCGCGCCCCGGACGGTCGCCCGCCATCGACTTCGGATGCCCTGACCCGGCATCCCCGCATGCTGCAGGAGACCCCGCATGCACAGACCCCTGCGACTCGCCCTCGCGACGGCCACCGCTGCCGCGCTGACGGGCGGTCTGCTCACCTTCGCGGCAACGACCGCCACGGCCGCCGACTCCACCAGGGTCACGAAGGCCGACTTCAACGGCGACGGCATCGGCGACGTGGCGGCCTCCGCCCCGACCGCCTACGTCAGCGGCCACAAGGAGGCCGGCCAGGTCGTCGCCCTGTACGGCTCCGCCTCCGGCGTGACCGCCGCCAAGCGCACCACCATCAGCCAGGACACCGCCGGTGTCCCGGGCACCGCCGAGGCCGGTGACATGTTCGGCTCGGTCATGGCGTACGCCGACTTCAACGGCGACGGCTACGACGACCTCGCCGTCGGCACCCCGCACGAGAAGGTCGGCACCGACGTCGACGGCGGCGCCCTCGCGATCCTGTGGGGCTCCGCGAACGGCCTCACCGGCAAGGGCGTCGACGTCCCCGACCCGGCCCCCGGCGCCCACGACCGCTGGGGCAAGAACGTCGCCGCCGGCGACTTCGACGGCGACGGCAAGGCGGACCTGGCCGTCGGCAACTCCACCAACACGATCTACGTCTACAAGGGGGGTTTCAGCAACTCCGGCACGCCCGGCGGTCGTACGACCGTCAAGCCGCCGATCCTGAACGGCCGCAACGACTTCCCCTACGGCCCGCTGAACCTGACCGCCGGGGACGTCAACGGCGACGGCCGCACCGACCTGATCGTCGACGGGTACGAGGCGCGGACCAGCCACGGCTGGAACACCAACTACTGGCTGCCCGGCACGGCCAACGGGCTGAGCGTGTCCTCCGCCAAGGTCCTCAAGTCCGGCATCATCACGGCCGTCGGCGACATCAACGGCGACGGCTTCGGCGACATCGTCAGCGGCGCCAGCTGGGAGACCAGGACGGAAGACGGCACGCCCGTCCCCGACAGCGCCAAGGGCGGCCGGGTGGCCATCACCTACGGCACGGCCTCCGGCCCCGGCACGACCAAGTCCGTCAACCAGGACACCGGCAACGTACCCGGCTCCTCGGAGACCGGCGACGGCTTCGGCTGGGACCTCGACCTCGGTGACATCAACGGCGACGGCTACCAGGACCTCGTCGTCAGCGCCGCGCTGGAGGACATCGGCGGTGTCACCGACACCGGCCAGGTCACCGTCCTGTACGGCTCCGCCACCGGCATCGACACCACCACCCGCGCCCAGTCCTTCGCCCAGAGCACCGCGGGCGTGCCCGACAACGACGAGAAGAACGACAGCTTCGGCATGGACGTCAAGCTCGACGACGTCACCGGCGACGGCAAGGCCGACCTGGTCGTGAGCTCGGCCGAGAACGGCGACGACGGCGCGCTGACCTACCTGCCGTCCAACGGCACGAAGATCACCGCGACCGGCTCCCGCGCCATCTCCCCGAGCGCCGTCGGCGTGTCCACGACGGGCACCCCGCAGTTCGGCATCACCTTCGCCGACTGAGCCTCCGTACCCGTCCCTCGCCACACCCACGGGGGACGGGCCCGCGGCCATCCGCCCCGGCCCGTCCCCCGCCGCTCCCAGGAAAGCCCCCGCCTTGCGCCAGCGCACCCCCCTGCTCGTCGCCGCCCTCACCACCGGCCTGCTCACCGCCCTGCCCGCGCCCGCCGCCCAGGCCGCGCCCGCGAAGGTCACGTACGACTTCAACGGCGACGGCTACCGCGACCTCGCGATCGGCGCGCCCTGCACCGACGTCGGCTCGGCGTCCTGCGCAGGTGCCGTGGTCGTGCTGTACGGGTCGTCGTCCGGGGTGTCGGCGGCGAAGAAGACGCTCATCACCCAGAACACGGCCGGCATCCCGGGCACCGCCGAGGCCGGCGACACCTTCGGCAGCAGCCTCGCCGTCGGTGACCTGGACCGCGACGGATACGCGGACCTCGTCGTCGGCGCCCCGGGCGAGAACAGCGTCGGCGCCGCCACCGTCGTCTGGGGCGGCAGGTCCGGCCTGTCCGGCGGCGCCTCCCTGCCCCAGCCGTCCGCCTCCTCCCTCGGCCGGTACGGCGGCTACTCCCAGGGCTCCGCGGTCGGTGACTTCGACGGCGACGGCGCGCTCGACGTGACCCTCTCCGGGCAGACCCACACCCACGTCCACCGCGGCCCCTTCACCCGCACCGGCACCCCGAAGTCCCACGGCTCGATCGACGAGGGCGCCACCTTCGACATCGTCACGGGCGACCTCACCGGCGACGGCGTCCCCGAGCGCGTCTACACCTACTCCACCAGCTCCGACAAGGGCGGCGTCGTCCGCTACCACCGCTGGAACGGCACCAAGGACACGACGACCCTGCTGCCCGACGCCGACGGCACCACCGGTTCGATCGCCGACATCGACGGCGACGGCTACGGCGACCTGGTCCTCGGCGACTACGAGGACCCGAGCACCGGCAACTCCCCGAACGGCCACAAGGGCGGCCGGATCACCGTCTGGTACGGCGGCCCGGACGGCCCCGACCCCGCGCAGACCCCGGCCGTCGTCCACCAGGACACCGCGGGCGTGCCCGGCAGCGGCGAGACCGGCGACCGATTCGGCGCCACGCTGAGCACCGGCGACGTCAACGGCGACGGCTACGCCGACGTGGCCGTGGGCGCCCCCTTGGAGGACCTCGGCGCGGCACGGGACGCGGGCACGGTGACCGTCCTGTACGGCTCGGCCTCCGGGCTGACCACCAAGGGCGTCAGGACGTACGGCCAGGACACCTCGGGCGTGCCCGGCACCGCCGAGAAGTGGGACGACTTCGGCTCCGCGGTCCGCCTCGTCGACCTGAACAAGGACGGCAGGGCCGAGCTGGTCGCGGGCGCCGACGGCGAGAACGGCACGGGCGGCGTCTGGACCCTGCGCGGCACCACCAACGGCACCACCACGACCGGCGCCAAGTCCCTCACCGCGCCCGACGTCTCCCTCAAGGCCGCCATGAACTTCGGTTCGGTGATTGCTCCGTGATCGCCCACTGACCGCCCGCTGACCCCCTCGGGGGACCCCTTAGGGGATGTCACAGGTCGGCAGCAAAGCCGGGCCGGAACGCCGGGCCCGGCACGTCACTCCGCGGGAACCAGGTACGTTCGATGACGTGGCTGGATTCAGGATCGGACGCGGGGGCCGGAACGGCCGTGCCCCGCAAGGACAGCAGGCCCCGCGGGGACAGCAGGCTCCGCAGGGACGGCAGGCCCCGCAGGGACCGTCGTACGGCCGGCAGGCGCCGCAGGGGCAGGGGCCGTCGTACGGCTACCCCTCGGCGCAGCAGCCGTACCCGCACCCGCAGCAGCGGCCGCAGTACGGCGGTGCCGCGGGCGGGGGCGGCCAGTGGCCGCAGGCGGGCGGCGGCTACTCCGGTGGCGACGGCCCGGAGTACTTCGGCGACGGCTACGGCGACAGAGGCGGCTACCCGGGCCAGGGCGGCGCCCCGGACCCGTACGCGGCCGACAGTCCGGGCCACACCCAGGCCTTCTCGGTCGACGAGGCCGCCTCCTACACCCAGGGCGAGACCTACCACGCGGGCGCGGCGGCCCCGTCCGGCCCGATCGGCCCGCCCCTGCACTGGAAGGAACTGCTGCGGGGCATCGTCCTCGCCCCCAACCAGACCTTCCTGCGGATGCGGGACTACACGATGTGGGGCCCCGCCCTCATCGTGACCTTCCTCTACGGCCTCCTCGCCGTCTTCGGCTTCGACACCGCCCGCTCGGACGCGATCAACGCCACGCTCTCCAACGCGGTCCCGATCGTCCTGGTGACGGCCGTCGCGATGGTCCTGTCGTCCTTCATCCTGGGCGTGGTCACCCACACCCTGGCCCGCCAGCTCGGCGGCGACGGCGCCTGGCAGCCCACCGTCGGCCTGTCCATGCTGATCATGTCCGTCACGGACGCGCCCCGCCTCGTCTTCGCCATGTTCTTCGGCGGCGACGCCGGCTTCGTCCAGCTCCTGGGCTGGGCCACCTGGATCGCCGCGGGCGCCCTGCTGACCCTGATGGTCAGCCGCTCCCACGACCTGCCCTGGCCGAAGGCCCTGGGCGCGTCGGCGATCCAGCTGATCGCGTTGCTGTCGATCGTGAAGCTCGGGACGTTCTAGACGACCGTCCGTCCACCGTCACCGACGCGAGAGGGGCCCCCGGCTGCGTGCCGGGGGCCCTTCTCGCTGGACGCGGGAGCGGGCGGGCAGGGGAGGCCTGATCCTGCGCTGGCTGTCGTGCAGCTCGTGTGCCTTGGCGGTCTTCTACAGGCGGTCGTACTCGCCGTCGGCCCGTGCCGCGCGCTCGCCGCCCCGGCTGTGAAATCACTGTCCGATTGTCGGAACACGGTGATAGAGAGTCCATGTGACGACGACACTTACGTTCCCCGTTCTGTTGCGACTGTTCGACGAACGGTCGAGCGCCTTCCGCGCCGCGATCGCCTCCGCGCCCAGCCTCGACGTGCAGGTGCCGACCTGCCCGGAGTGGACGCTGTTCGATCTGGCGCAGCACATCGGCGATGGGCGCCGCGACTGGGCCGCCACCGTCGCCGCGGGGCCTGCTCCGGCCAAGTCCGCGGCGGAGGGCGCCCCGGCGGTGCCGCGGGAGCGTGAGGCCCTGTCGGCCTGGTTGGCCGCGTCGACGCAGGAGTTGCTGGACGCACTGCGGGAGGCCGGCCCGGATCGCGGTTGCTGGACGTGGTGGGGTGCGTCCCAGTCGCCGGAGACCTGTGGCGCCGTCGCCCGGCACCAGCTCCAGCAGATGGCGGTGCACACCTACGACGCCCAGGTCACTGTGGGTGCCCCGGAGCCGCTGCCGGATGAGGTGGCACTCGACGGTGTCGAGGAGTTCCTGTTCACCTGCGTCGCCACGACGGGTGCCTGGCCGCACAAGCCCACTGCCTTCGACTTCCACGCCGCCGGGGGCCACTCCTGGCGCCTCACGGTCGACGGCGACGGCGCACGCTCCACCCGTATCCCCGCGCCCGGCACGACGCCTGTCGCCGCTGCCGACGAGGGCCCGAACGCGGCCGGCGTCTCCGTTCGCGGCACGGCCAGTGAGCTGGTTCTCTTCGTGTACGACCGTATCCCGGCGGACTCCCTGCAGATCGAGGGAGACGCAGGTCTGTTCGACCTGCTCCGCGAGTGGGACCCGGAGGAGTAGGACCGGTGCTGTAGAGCGGCGAAGTAAGCCTTGGCAAGACTGCATACGGCGTCTGGCACCAGCGGCTGACACCGACAAGCACGAACCGCAGCGGTCAGCGCCGGAACTCAGCGAAAGGTCAGAGCGCTTCCCTGTTCTCCTTGGGTGCCTCACCCAACTTATGTACTGGAGGCAGGACACTCCACGGGAAGTTGATCCAGTCATCGGTCCGCTTCCACACGTAGTCGCACTTCACGAGGGAGTGGGACTTCTCATAGATCACGGCGGACCGCACCTCGGCGACCGCGTCGACGCAGAAGTCACGCACGAGCTTCAGCGTCTTCCCCGTGTCGGCGACGTCGTCGGTGATGAGCACCTTCTTGTCGGAGAAGTCGATGGCGTTCGGGACGGGAGCGAGCATGACGGGCATGGGAAGCGTGGTCCCGACACCCGTATAGAACTCCACGTTCACCAGGTGGATGTTCTTGCAGTCGAGGGCATAGGCGAGCCCGCCGGCCACGAAGACCCCGCCGCGCGCGATGCTCAGCACTATGTCGGGCTCGAACCCGTCGTCGGCGATGGTCTGCGCGAGTTCGCGCACGGCGGCGCCGAACCGCTCGTAGGTCAGGTTCTCCCTGACGTCACCCATGGCGCCCCCTGCCCTCAGACCTGGGTCCGGTGGAAGTTGAGGAAGGAACGCGAGGCGGTGGGCCCGCGCTGCCCCTGGTACCGGGATCCGTACCGCTCGCTGCCGTAGGGGTGCTCGGCCGGCGAGCTGAGCCGGAACATACACAGCTGGCCGATCTTCATACCGGGCCAGAGCTTGATGGGGAGCGTGGCGAGGTTGGACAGCTCAAGGGTCACGTGTCCGCTGAACCCCGGGTCGATGAACCCGGCCGTGGAGTGCGTGACGAGCCCGAGCCGCCCGAGGGAGGACTTGCCCTCCAGCCGGGAGGCGAGATCGTCGGGCAGCGTGATGACCTCGTACGTCGAGGCGAGGACGAACTCCCCGGGGTGGAGGATGAACGGCTCATCCCCCTCGGGCTCCACGAGCCGGGTGAGGTCCACCTGCTCGACGGAGGGGTCGATGTGCGGGTACCGGTGATTCTCGAACACCCGGAAGTAGCGGTCCAGCCGCACGTCGATGCTCGACGGCTGCACCATGGATTCGTCGTAGGGATCGATCCGCACCCGCCCGGCGTCGATCTCGGCCCGGATGTCCTTGTCTGAGAGAAGCACGTCCCGAGGATACGCAAGGCGCGCGGAGCCGTAACAATCGTGACGGTTCCACGCGCCGGGGTACTGCTGTTGCGTTTACTTCTGGCTACTGCCCGCTACTGCCGGCTACCGCTTCTCGAGAGCCACCGGCACGACACTGCGCAGCCGGGCACACCGTGGACACCGGAGGAGCCGGCCGGGGCCGAGCCGCTCGGCCTGCTGCATCGGGAACGAAGCGGTGCTGAACACGTGCCCATCGGCACAGCGGACGACGGTGCGTTCCATCAAGTCCCAGAGTCCCTTCCCCAAGAGCCTCGTCTGGCTGACTGCCCTGACGACAAAAGCCACGTTACGGGATCAAGGAGACGGCCTTCCAGGCGGCACCCCGGCCCCCCACGGTACGCCCCAACTCAGTTCCCCCGCAGCCGGATCCCATGCCCCTGAAACGCACTCAGGCCCCGGGTCCCGAGCACCCAGGGCCTGCGATGAGGTACAGTGAGCGAGCGTTCGGCCACCGGTTCCACCGAGGTCCGTCCGTGTTACGCGGGTGTAGTTTAATGGTAGAACATCAGCTTCCCAAGCTGAGAGCGCGAGTTCGATTCTCGTCACCCGCTCCAGAGAGAAACCCCAGGTCAGTGGCCTGGGGTTTGTTTGTTGTCTAATCCAATTCGGGGCTGGCGTGCCCTCCGCGTGCCCTAAGTCGCGCCGATGCACCACCGAAAGGGCGCCGAAGGGTCATCCCTGATGGCACGTCAACTTTTTGTCTCGAATGGCGAGACGCATTTTCTGTGACCTGCGCCACCCGTGGGCGACAGGGTAGTGAAGTCGCGTACGCAAAGCGCCAGGGCCAGGGCCGTGATGCTGCCGCGAGAGAGGTGGAACGGGTGCGTTTCCTGAGTGAACAGCGCGAGCGTCCACTGAGTGAACACTGCTCCCGTTTCCTGAGTGAACGGCTGGGCCGCAGTGGCAGCGCCCGGAACGCGGTGATGGCGTAGTAGCCGACGGCGACGTTGCGGCAGCGAGCCGGGGTTCCGGTGGGCACGCCGCCGCCGAAGGGGACCGGGCCAGCCAGGGCGGCGTCCGAGACGCCTTCGATCAGGCGGGATCTCGGCGCAATCGGTGGTACAGCCCGCGCTCACTGGACGACGGAGTCGCAGCGTTTCCCTCACACCTTCTCGGCCAGCACGCGTGGATACCCGGCGGTGAGCAGACCAATGTCCTCGACGTCGGATGTCAGGATCGTCACCCGGCCAGGATGCTGGAGCGCGGTCGCGCACAGCATGGCGTCGATGGCGTACTTGTGGCCGTGCAGCCCCGCCGACCGCAGCAGGGTGGCGGCAGCCTGCGCCAAGCCTTGTGTGACCGGCTCGACGCGGATCCGGGACAGCGTCCACTTCAGCGCGGCTTCGTTGATCTTCGGGTGGATGACCTCGACGAGGACGGCCGCGGAGGTGACGACCGGCAGGTCGGCGTCGCGGGCTGCCGTCAGCCACTCGTGGATTTCACGGTCCCGCTGCACCGCCTTCGCCAGGCCCTCGCTGTCCAGGACCAGGACCCCGCTCACGCGGCCGCCCCGGCGCCCGAGGTGCCGCCGGTCAGACGCGCACGTTTGGCCGCCACCGCCTCCGGGTCGGCCGGGCCGTGCACCGTGTCGAAGTCGGCGATCAGCTCATCAAGGTTGTCCTGCTCAATCTGCCGCTGGGCCGCCATCTCCAGGTATGCGGAGACGCCCCGCTTGCCGACCCGCTCACGGATCGCCTGCAGGGTGCCTGCGGTCAGAGTGACGGAGATGCCACTGGTGGGACCGTCACCGGGGAGGAAGTCCACGTCGTCAGCCATGACTCCGAGTATGCCATTGAAGATGCTATAGCGCGGGACGGATTCACCTCTCCTTCGCTCAGAACCCCGTGCCTGCCCTGCAGTGGACGACTACGCCTCGCGTGCCTGCTGCCACCCCGCACTCGACTCGCGCAACTGCTGCCGCACCTCCACGTCGATGCTCTGCGCCAACTTTCGCTGGTGCTTCGCCGTCGAGTGCTGGTAGATCAGCTGGGCCCGCTCCGAGGACTGGCCGGCACGGACCATGAGGTCCTTCAGCTTGGCGCCCGTGTCGGCGGCGAGGGTGTTACCGGTGTGGCGGAGGTCGTAGAAGCGGAAGTTGTCCGGCATGCCGACCTTGGTCCTCGCCTTGCGCCACTTGCGGCCGAAGGTCGAGCGGCGGAACGGGGCTCCCTTCTCGCCTATGAAGAGGAGGCCGTCCCGCTCCTTCTCTGCGAACCAGGCGAGGTGCTGCTTCAGCTCCTTGTGCAGGAAGGCCGGGACGACGACACGAGCGCCCGCGTCGGACTTGGTCGGGCCAGGGGCCCTCTTGCCGTTGGTCCGCTCGGGTTCGGCGAGGCGGACGCGGATCACGAGGTTGTCGGGGTCGACGTCCCGGCGGCGGAGGCCGGCCAGCTCTTCCGGACGCATCGGACCGTAGGCGCCGAGGTAGACCATGAGCCGCCAGCGGATCCCGATCGCGTCGGCGAGGGCGTCGACCTGGGCGACGGTGGCGATGCGCCGTTCGGCGGCGGACTCCTTGCCCGCGCCCTTGATCCGGCACGGGTTGCGGTTGATCAAGTCGTCGTCGACAACCGTCTCCAGGATGCCCTTGAGGAGGCGGTACGCCTTGGCGACGGTCGTCTTCGCCTCGGTGACGCGGAGGCGCTCGGCCCGCCATTCACGGACGCGGGGAGCGGTGATCTCGTCCAGGTCCAGCGCCCCGAAGGCCGGGAGGATGTAGAGCCGAAGGAGGTGCTTGTACAGGTCCTCGGTGCGAACGGCCAGCTCCCGTTCCTCGACCCACTTCTCCGCGTAGACACGGAAGTTGACCGCTCCGGCGTCGGGAGCGCGCCAGTCCCCGCGACTGAGATCCGCCTCAACCTGGGACAGCCAGATTTCCGCGTCTTTCTTCGTCTCGAACGTCTCCTCAGCGCGGATCCGCTCACCGTCCGGACCGAGGTACGACGCCGTCCAACGCCCCGATCGGTACTGCCGCATCGCACCGAAGCGGCGCCGTCTCCCCCGCTTGTTGACCATCAGGCAACCCTCCGGAGTGCGCCACGACGCTGCCGGATCGGCTCGACCGTACGGGACTTGATGAACTCCTCGACCACACTCTCGGGGATGCGGACATGCCGGCCGACCTTCACGTACCGGATGCGCCGCTCCTCGATCAGCCGCCGGGGAAAGCGGGCGGTCGTGCAGAGCAGCTCGGCCACCTGGTCGACGGACAGGTAGCGGTCGTTCATGCGGTGGGCTCTCCTTCCGTTCCGGGGGCGGGTTCGAGGGATGCGGCAAGCCAGGCTTCGGTGTTGGACAGGCCGGTTCCGGCGAAGACCCAGTGGGCGAGGACGTATGTCGTTTCGGGGTCGGGCCGGTTCGCTTCCGTGGCTTGGGCTCGGCGCCATTCGGCGCGGGCGTCGCGGAGGGCGCCGAGGGTGGTCGAGTAGCGGCGGGATTTAGTGGAGAAGTGCCCGCGGAAGCCGAGCATGTGGGCCCAGGCGCGCAGGCGGAGGTGTTCGAGGTCCTTGCGGGCGCCGAGCGACCATGCGGTGCGGACCAGGCGGCGGGCGTGGTCGCTGATGTCGAGCTGGGCAAGTTCGGCGGCGAACTTCAGCGGGCGGGCGAGAGCTCCCGTCGCTGTCTCGGCGCCCTTGGTGGCGTACTTGGCGATGTAGGCGGCGACGGCTCGTTCGGTCAGCTTGGCCGCCGTTGAAGTCGGCCGAGCGGATCGTGCGGATGTCGAGTTGGCGGCCGAAGGCGAAGGTGTGGGCGCGGCCGTCGATGGCCGGTCCATCCGCGCGAGCCTTGGCCGTGGCGGTGCGTATGGCGTCGGTCAGCAGCTCGGCGGTCGCCCGGACGAGCACCGCGTCGACACGGGCCAGGTGAGCGGGCATGTGGCGGCTCCTTCCGGAGACGGGCAGTGGAAGGTCAGTCGGTCACCGGGCGGGACAGGACAACCGGGGCCACGCTTTCGGCCGGGCGTACCGGCACGTCGGGCCGGAAGGGCTTCAGTGCGGGCAGGCACCAGGTGGGCCGACTCGCGGCAGGTCTCGGCAGCGTCGCCGAGGGAGAGGTACGGCGTGCGGATGCGGGACCAGCCGCCGGAGGTGTCGCCCGCTACGGCCAGCCCGGGCCGTTCGGGGGCTATGGAGCAGGCAGCCATGACCGCTTCGGGTGCGATGTCGCCGAGGGCCATCTTTGCGGAGGCTTCGTCGTTGACGCGGTGGCAGACACGGCCGGTCAGTTGGGCGCGGAGCATGGTGGCGCCCTTGCCGAGTTCGGAGCCGAAGCGCTGCCCGCAGACCTCCAGGTAGATGCCGGCCGCGCGGCCGAGCTGAGCAAGGCGGATGAGCTGGGTGACCATCTCGTCTCGGCGTTCCTCGTCCTTCTTCGTGACGACGAGGACGAGTTCGGCCACCTCGTCCACGAACAGCACGATGGGCACGGGCCGTTCATGGTCGGGCAGGCCCCAGATGTCGGAGGTGATTTCACCGACGGCTAATTCGCAGGTCGCAGCGTTGATCGATTACGCGGCCGCAGTCAGAGACCCGGCCCTTCACTTCTTCTAGAAATAGTGAGCCTTTTCCAATCTCAGACCCATGTGATGTGAAGGGCGAGGACGGTCTGTACGAGGCCGGTGATGCGGGTGGTGCTGCACCGCAATTTGCGCAGGAGACGCCAGCTCTTCAGGGTGGCCATGGCCTGTTCGCCGACGGCACGGATGCGCGCGTGAGCGACATTGACGGCCTGCTGGCCGACTGAAAGGTCGCGGTGTTTGCCACGGAAGGGCACCCGTACGGTGCCGCCAGCGCCCTGGTAGCCCTTGTCGCCGTAGCAAACCAGGCCGACCTCGGCCAAGGTGTCGATGATGCCGTGGGTGCGGGCCGCCTTGATGTCGTGCACGGCGCCGGGCAGCGCGGCAGAGGCCCACAGCAGGCGGCCGAACGGGTCGGCGAGGACTTGGACATTCATGCCGTGTTTGCGGTGCTTGCCCGAGTAGAAGGGCCGGTCGGCGGCGATCCGGTCAATGGGCAACAGGGTGCCGTCCAGGATCACGAACGCCTTGGCTGCCGCGCGCTTGAGGGCCTGTTGAAGCGTGGGAACCAGCGTGGCCAGAAGGTCCACGGCCTCGCGGATGTAGCGGTAGACCGTAGCCACACCTATGCCGAAGGAGGCCGCGAGCCGGGTGTAGGTGTCACCGCAGCGCAGGTGGGCCAGGACGAGCAGGGCCTGCCGATTGGGGGGGGGCAGGCGCCGCCAGCGGGTGCCGACCCGTCGGCGGCGCTCGGCGAGCTTCCCGGTCAGGAAGCGCAGGTGTGAGCTGGACAGGTCGATCGCGGACGGGTAGGCAAGCACGGCGGCGCTCCTGGACAAGCGAGGGATCTTGGTTATGAACTCGCCTAGCAGGAGCTTCACGCCTTCATGCGACCAGGGCGCAGCTCACCTCACCGCAGCCGGTGCCAGGTTGGATGATGCGTGTATCGATCAATCCTCGTTGGGACGCCACAGCCAGCGCAGAGCGTCCGGAAGCAGGACACCGCCGTGGTTGGGGCTGTGTCCGCCGTCCCCCAGGACTAGGCGGAAGTCGTAGCCCGCTTCAGCGAGAGCGGCTGCCACGCGCAGGTTCTCGGCGAGCCAGTTCCACTGTGGCTCATTCCAGTGCAGGTCGCGGTGGCCGCCTTGCATGAAGATGCGCAGCGGCTTGCGGGGAACGCGGGAGATGAGGTCTGGGTAGGGATTGCCGGCCGGCATCTGCGCAAAGCTGGACAGGTATCCGATGACGCGGCGGAACTTGTCCGGACGCAGCCAGGCGGCCGTGAAGGCACAGTTGCCGCCGCTGCTCCCGCCGCAGATACCCCACCTTTCGGGCGACTGGGCGATGGCATAACGCACCGCAACCTGCGGGATGATCTCGGCGAGGAGGAAGGTGACGTACCGGTCGTCGAAGGCGTCGTACTCGTTGTTGCGGTTCTTCGGATTCTCCGCGTTGGGGAAGACGCCAGGATCGACGAACACGCCGATGGTGACGGGGATGTCGCCGCTGTGAATGAGGTTGTCCAGGACGATCGCGCCGCGTACCTCCCCTGCGGGGTCCAGGTACCACCATCCGTCCTGGAACACCATCAAGGATGCCGGTTCGGCTGGGTCGTACTGTGCAGGCACGTGTACCCAGAACTTCCGGAAGGTTCCCGGGTAGACCTCACTGCCCCTCCACTCGAACTCGACCGTCTCACCGGCGGGCACGCCCGGCTGTAGAGAGGAATCAGGTCCGTGGATGTAGCGCACGTCGGACTGGTCGATCGCAAGTGGCTGGTAGGGCATCTCCATGGTCACGGGGAGCAACCGTAGGGCGATCACCACCCTTGACCGCAAGCGGTTTTCGTCCAGATGCTCCGCCTCGCAGCTTCAGTGCGAGGTTGGAAAATGCTCAGTGTTATCCATGCATAAAAAATAGCTGCTCGACAAACTATTTCTAGTCGAGCAGCTATTTTTTATGCAGGACCTCTAACATTAGTGATCGTTGAAAAATCCGGCATCCTTCCAGTAATATGTATCGCTACGACCGCCCGTTCCGGCGTAAGAGACCTCGATATCCTGGCCTTCAGGAAGGTTATACTTACTGCCTTGGCTAGCAGAGCGATGCGCGCATGTTCCCGCTCCACCGCTAGCTATTATGGTATATTTATAGGTGACCAGAGCAGCCGAGTGATTATTCTTAGATGTATCGCACACGGAGATATAGTCTCCATGCTCCTTTATATAGACCTTGACTCCGCTTCCGGACCATACATGGTCCCACGATGCAGCGGATGATGTGCCAGCTGTAGCCAGCATTCCAGCCATCGATATCGTTGTGGCTATAGCAGAGCTGACAATGGCGCGAGCAAGCCTGTTCATAAAACCCTGACCCTATCTCGACTACCGGGTGCACCGCCACCGAAGATCGTCAGAGTCTTGAGCAGTATGCCGACGGCGGGTTCCGGAGAGCGGTTCGAAGCTTCGGCCGCCAGGCGCCCGCTAACCACTAACGCACAGGTCACACCCGCTTTGGTCCGCTATCACCCCCGCTAACGTTAGCGGGGGGGGACCGCTAGCGATAGCCGCCCGGCGGGCCCCGAGCCGGGCCGTCTGTGGGCCGTCCAAGGGTGACCGATGACGACCAACAACGACCATCAACAACCCTTCGACCGCTGGTCAGTTGGGGGGGTAGACACGCCTGACCTGGGGTGAAAAACGGGCCGATCAGACCCAGGGCAAGAAGAAGCAAGCGCCCCGCGAGCGTGCTCTTGCCCGCGACCCATCCTCACGTGGCGAGTGGGATCATCCACGGATGGCAGGCATACGGCTCCCCCGCGGTTGGACTCTTCAGCAGATCCGCGATGTCTTGGGAGACCCAGAGGCTGTCGCCCTGGCCCCCGATCGGCCAGTGAAGTGGGTCAGCGTCGGCGAGGTCCACGAGATGCCACGCCCGGAGATCGTTCTCGGGTTGCACAGCCTGTGTCTCGTGAAGCCTGTCGATGACGACGACTGGTACATGGGCAGCCTGTACGACGACGGCAGCATCGACTGCTGGACCGCCTACGGCGACCTGTACGAGGCGCTACGCGGCCTCCTGGCTGGAGTTGGCCTGCTATTTGCTGCAACTGCGCTGAACTTGGTCCTGTGAAGCCGAGACCGAGGACGAAGCATCGTGCCAGACCCGTGCCAGGTCGTGCGGAGAACCACGGGGAATGGCGGGGAGTGCGCTGCCGACCGGCCCGGCCCCGCTAGCAGTTTCGCCACTGGTCAGCGCAGCAATCGCCCGTGGAAGACCCAAGCTTCCCAAGCTGAGAGCGCGAGTTCGATTCTCGTCACCCGCTCTTCTTGAAGCCCCAGGTCAGCGACCTGGGGTTTGCTTTTTTCCACTGGCTTTCCGGCGCTTTGCATCACAGGGTGCGCTCGAAGATTGGGCACGTGGAGGGCACAAGCGCTGGTTGGAACCATGGCGGGGCTGCTCCCATCGCGGCGCACACCGCTGACCTGCGGTTTCACGCCGAGCAATGCAAGATCGCGTAGAGAGAGCCCTCAGCCTGCCGTTCCCCGACGAACGCTGCCAGTCGGTGCGCCCGCGCAGGGTGCCGGTACCCGACGCGAAGGTCACCCCGGCACGGACTTCACCAAGGAGGCCGCGGCCTTCATGCCGGCCTCGTTCGGGTGGTACGTGGTCGTCCCGAGGCGGGCTTGTACTTGTCCACCCACGGGTCGGCCGCGCGGGCGTCGTGGCCGTGGCTGGCGGTGGCGAGGCGGACCAGGGTCGCCCCGGTGTCGTACGCCGCGGCGATGTACGCCGGCGACAGGCGGAGGACGACGCCGCCAAGCGCGGCTGCCGAGCCTGGTGAACCCACGGCCGCACAAGCCTGAGTGTTCGCCTGGGCGCGGCGTCTCTCCCCGGCCGGGTTGGAGATGGGATGCCCGTGCCACAAGGGTCAGAATCGTTTGAGGCGGGCGGCCGTGCACTCGTCGCAGTAGCCAGGGACCAGGCTGCTGGAGCCGTGGGGGGAGAGGGCGTTACAGCCGTCGCAAACTCCATAGCCGTCAAGGTCGGCGCCGCAGTCGAAACACAGCAGGGACAGTCCCCTGATGGAGACGCCGAGGCAGACAACCACACCCTCGTCGCTGCATTCAGGGCAGCGAGAGCCTTCCGACGGGGAATCGTCGGCCCACCCTCCGTTGCCGAAAGTGAGGATGAAGGCTTCGGCGGCCCCCTGCGGTGCGTCCCAGGAGGCGAAGCAAAACCGGCACCGCAAGGTGTCGCCCGTGCCAACAACCAGCGCCCGCTGGAAACAGTCCGGGCAGTTGACGATGGTGTCAAGGTACGGGGCGAGCTCGCGCTCCAGCCGGGCCATCCGGGTTTCCACGAGCTCCTCAATGCCGCGCAGGCGCTCACGGATACGGACCAGGGTGTCCTCCGCCTCCTCCCGTTCGGCCCCGTGCAGGTGCGGCAGGATCTGCTCGTGGACGAAGGGAATGAGGAAGTCCAGGACGGCAACGGCCTGGCTCTGCACGGCGGCGGCGGACTGGTCCAGGCCGTAGTGCTGGAGTGCGTTGCGTGTCTCCCCTAGCTGGGACAGTGCTTCCTTGTGGGCCTTCTCGAGGCGGACTTCGGCGATTTGATCGAGCCGTTCGAGGGTCTCGGACACGCCGATGGTGTGAAAGCGGCCCAGCCGGAACCGGGCGGCGGTGATCTTGTCCTTGCCGTACAGCTGGTCGACGACCAGGCTCCAGTGCTCCAACTCCAGGCGAGCTTTGAGCAGTACCTCGGCGCCGGCCTGGAGGTGCAGAAGCGCGTACTTGAGGTCGCGGTCGTTGACCTCGCCCTTCGGGGGCGGGACAAGCCGGTTGATGACGTCGTAGAGGTAGTCCAGGCCGTTGGCCACCGGACGGAAGACCAGGCGCCGCTCTGTCCGCTTCTCCCTTGCCCCGCTGTCGGCCACCCCATCTGCGGCCGGGATACGCTCGCTCATCTTCTTCAGCCCCTCTGCCAGATGATCCTGGCTAGGCGGAGCGTACGGGGAACGGCGCATCTTCGACACACGGATTTCTTCCAGCTCTCCAGGGTGGTCTCGTTGCTGCCCGGGTGCTTCACGTCCTCGGCGATCGGCTGGCCGGTCTCCCTCACGTTCCGTGCGGCCCCCCTCACGGAACTTCAGTTCGCACGGCGAGTTCGGCGGAAAGCGTCTCCCGAAAGGGTGATGGCGTGGGCAACTCCCGTCGTTCGAGGCGCGAGACGGAGCGATCTCGGGGTACGACGAGACGGCGGCCGTGCCGGCCCGGGTGGCTGCGGATTACCGCACAACAAACAACCCTCGTCGGAAGATTGGGCACACGCAGGGCAGGGGGTCTCGGGTGGTGGCCCTGGGTGCAATGCCCCCGGCAATGAAACCCATCCTTGACCTGCGGCTCAGCGGTTCGCAGCCTGCCTCCGCCAGCAGACCTCAGCCCGTCGTTCCACAGCGAGGCTGAAGGATGTCGCTACCCAGCAGAGGCGACGGTTACCGATGTCCTTTTGAGGAAAGCACCTCAGGCGATGTCGTGGACGTTGTGCTCGAGCAGGTCGGATGCGTGCCGGGCAATGGCACGGTAGTCGGCATCGTCGTGGAGGACAGCGAGGCCGTGGTGGGCTGCCGTGGCGGCGATGACGAGGTCCACCGCCGAGGCGCTGCGATGCTCCCCAGCCTGGGCCATACGATGCTGCACCGCGCTGATCCAACGCCCCGCGTTCTTCGGCACCGCCGCATCGGGATAGAGGTCGGTGAACATCTCCGCGATCTCGTCGTACTCGCGGGCGTTCCGGGCGCTGTACAGGAACTCGGCTCGCTGCACGTAACAGGATGCGATGGCCCCGGCGTCGATCGCGTCGTACCAAGCCGTCTGAAGTTTTGAGTCCCGGAGCAGCCGGACCAGGCCGGACGTGTCGAGCAAGTAGATCACCGGCTGTGCTTCTCCGCCCGGTGCAGACGCTCTGCGTCCGCGACGGCACCCCACTCACGCGCACGCTCGAAGTGACGGCTGATGCGCGCCGCGCGCTCCTGCTGCTCGGCGTAGAAGTGCAGGGCGAGATTGACCGCCTCCTTCTTGGTCCTGACCTTGGACAGAGCCATGGCGCGTTCCAGGGCGTCGTCGTCGATGTCGATCTGCGTCACAGACACGCGACACCTCCTCGCAATGTTGGTGATGTACATAGAAGAATACGTCACCAACATTCACGAGTCCACGGCAGAGTGTCGGAACCCGGCATGTGCAGTCGCAACGGGCATTCCAGATCAGCCCCAGAGTCGATGCGGTCCGATCGGCGCAGGCGTCGCACGCACGCATGGCCCCCGCCGCTGACGGCATCCGTGCCCACAGCGTGCCCATAAGAGCGGACAACCACGGTCAACAACGGCGCGATCCCACCCTCACGACCGCTGCCGAAGAAAGGCATCTGTGCAGGTCAGATCCAATGAACCCACCCAAGCGCCGTCGCTTCCCAAGCTGAGAGCGCGAGTTCGATTCTCGTCACCCGCTCTTCTTGAAGCCCCAGGTCAGCGCCCTGGGGCTTGTTTGTTGCCGGGACTCTCCGGCAACTTACAGCCCTCCGGGCGCGCGAAGATCGGGCACGTGGAGGGCACGGAGTCTCGGGTGGTGGCCGCAGGCGCAACGACCCCCGGCCTTGGAACCCACCGTTGACCTGCGGCTTAGCGGTTCACGTCGCAGTCCGGCTCTGCTAGAGGACCTCAGCCTGTTGTTCCACGGGCGGCGCGCTCGGTGGCCGACGTGCGCGGCCACCGACAGCGAGACTGCGTTCGCAGGCATGAGGCTCTTCCCGGCCGCGGGCCACGTGCTTCGTCGCGGGCGGTGCACAAGCCCCTTGTGGGAGCGGGCACTTGACCGTCGAGGGTGCTGCGTCAGAGCGGGAGGTCGTCGGGGAGTACCCGGAACGCCTTGTAGCGGCCCAACGGGCGTACGGCCCGGAAGTCTCGTCGGTCGAGAGTGAGGATCGCGTCGGTGTCGTAGTCGGCGGCAAGCGCCACGTTCACAGCGTCGGCGAATGCGCACCCCGGCCGCACAGTCCGGTGAACGCCGCTCGGCAGATACGGGGAATCAGGGGGTGAACCAGAGCTGGTCATGAGGACCACCCGTCTTCGGGAGCGGTGCGAACACGGGACTCGCCTCGCCCTCCCACGCACTCCCCGTGGCCCCGGAATCTCCGGGATCCACCTGACCGACGCGGTCCTGATCACCGTCGACCGGACTTCGCACAAGACGCCCGCCACCGCCTTCACGGGGGATGTGACCTTTGTTGCAGGACGGGAGCCTCGGGGCGCGTTCGCCGCTGTGCCATCCGCTGACGGCGGCGGCAGCGGCACATGTCCCGTCGAGGGAGGTCAGAGGGCTGTGGGCGGACGTCATGGCAGGAAAGCCGCGCCCGCGGACAGCAATATCTGTGCCCGTGAAATGAGAAATAGCTGCGGGGTACGGCGAGTATTCCTCGACCGCCCGGCGGAGCGGATTTTCCCACCGCGCAAGGCCGATCGCACCGTGCTACTGTCGAACCCAGTTGCAGGTGTGGTTGCCAGAAGGTTTTTCCGACGGCTGATCATCACGGCGACACGGAATGCGCACAGGGCGTATTCCCGTACACCGCCTCCGAAGGAGAAACAACATGGCTACTGGCACTGTGAAGTGGTTCAACGCGGAAAAGGGCTTCGGCTTCATCGAGCAGGACGGCGGCGGCGCCGACGTCTTCGCCCACTACTCGAACATCGCCGCCCAGGGCTTCCGCGAGCTGCTGGAAGGCCAGAAGGTGTCGTTCGACATCGCGCAGGGCCAGAAGGGCCCGACCGCCGAGAACATCGTTCCCGCCTGACGCACCGGCACTGACGCATACTTTCGCAGCTGGGGCCCGCACCTGGGGGTGCGGGCCCCAGCTCGCTTCGTTCCCAGGGTGATTCGCCAATTCGCCCCTGTCATTTTTCGGCCCGTTCTCGCGATTCTCTGCGCCGCCATTCTGCTGCGGAAATTCCTTGATACGTGCCCGCATCGAGGATGGTTCCGCATCAACCGCACACGTACCACTCGCGCACGCACCAATCGCACATACGACCGCTCCGGCGTTCCGCGCCGCTCCAACGGGCACGGAAACCGACAGCAGGCGCGGGGCGAGTTCGCCCTGCCGAAGACGGTCACGCCCGCGTTGCCCGCCGTCGAGTCGTTCGCCGATCTCGCCATGCCGGCTCCGTTGCTGGCCACGCTCGGCCATGAAGGCGTGACCGTACCGTTCCCGATCCAGGCGGCGACCCTGCCCAACTCCCTGGCCGGCCGTGACGTACTCGGTCGCGGCCGCACCGGGTCGGGCAAGACCCTCGCCTTCGGCCTCGCAGTGCTGGCCCGTACGGCGGGTCGGCGCGCCGAGCCGCGTCGGCCGCTGGCCCTGGTTCTCGTCCCCACCCGTGAGCTGGCACAGCAGGTCACCGACGCGCTCGCTCCCTATGCCCGCTCCGTGAGCCTGAGGCTAGCCACCGTCGTCGGCGGAATGTCCATCGGCAGGCAGGCCGGTGCGCTGCGGGCCGGCGCGGAGGTGGTCGTCGCGACGCCCGGTCGGCTCAAGGACCTCATCGACCGGGGCGACTGCCGGCTCGTCGACGTCGACGTCACGGTGCTCGACGAGGCCGACCAGATGACCGACATGGGCTTCATGCCTCAGGTCACCGCCCTGCTCGACCAAGTGCGCCCCGAGGGCCAGCGGCTGTTGTTCTCGGCCACCCTGGACCGCAACGTCGACCTGCTGGTCCGCCGCTACCTGACCGACCCGGTGGTTCACTCCGTCGACCCGTCGGCCGGCGCCGTCACCACGATGGAGCACCACGTACTCCACGTGCACGACGTGGACAAGCACCGCACGACCACCGAGATCGCGGCCCGGGACGGCCGGGTCATCATGTTCCTGGACACCAAGCACGCCGTGGACCGGCTGACGAAGCACCTGCTGAACAGCGGTGTCCGCGCCGCGGCCCTGCACGGTGGCAGATCCCAGCCGCAGCGCACCCGGACCCTGGCTCAGTTCAAGGACGGTCACGTCACCGTCCTGGTGGCCACCAACGTCGCGGCCCGCGGCATCCACATCGACAGCCTCGACCTGGTCGTCAACGTGGATCCGCCCAGCGACCACAAGGACTATCTGCACCGTGGCGGCCGTACGGCCCGGGCCGGGGAGTCCGGCCGCGTCGTCACCCTGGTGACCCCCGCCCAGCGCCGCGGCATGACCCGGCTGATGGCCTCAGCCGGCATCAGCCCGCGCGTCACCCCGGTCCGCTCGGGCGAGGCGGAGCTGAGCCGCATCACAGGCGCCCAGGCGCCCTCCGGCGTCCCGGTGGTCATCACCGCGCCTGTCGTGGAACGCACCCGCCGCACGTCTTCGCCGTCCCGGAAACGCCGGGACCGCACCGGCCAGGGCCGACCCGTCGGCACGGGGGGCCGCCGCAGGGCACAGCGGCGGCCCGGCAACGACTCGGCCGCCTAGAGCCGGCACAGTCCCCAAAGCCCCGTGGCCTCTCGGGAGACTCAGTGACCTCCGGGGCCGCAAGGACCACCAAGCCGACCGGCCCTTACCGAGGGAGACATCCTTGACGCCAGCGCTGACGCAGTACGGCATGCCGCACCCCGCCCCCGTGACCGCGGTCGAGGACATCGAAGGGCACGGGCCTCGGGTATGTGACGACATGACCGTCGAGGTGGCTCTGGCCGTCATGGCGAGTGCCCGGGTCGAGTACCTGACCGTGTGCGACGGGGACGACCAGAGCACAGCTCTGATCACCCTGGTCCGGCTCGCCGTTCTTCGCGACAGTTCCACGTACACGGACCGGATCCGTCTGCGGGACGTCCTCGACGGATCGCTGCCCTCGCCCTGCGCCCGTCCCGCCCGGCGTCGGTGAGTGCGCCCGGGTTCCGGGCGTCACCGCCCGGTACCCGTTCGGCCTGACCAGGACCGGTGTGCCGGCCGTGATGCAGGGCGTCAGGCCCGGGCTCGTCACGGGTGAGTCCGTGGGCGTGGGCGGTCCCACTCCGCTCCGGACCGCGTCGGTGCCGCTCGGCGGCACCGACCCCGTGGCCGAATGAGGTCGGGCGGGAAGCCGCCCTCAGGATCCCGGTGGGGGCCCTGCCGACGCGCGTCGGCAGGGCCCCCCCCCCGGGGGGGGGGGGGCGTGACCACAACCAGCGCCCGGGGCGCGGGGGGGCCCACCCCGCCCCCGGGGGGGGGGGGGGGGGGGGCC
>NZ_JBIRWL010000003.1:117993-452350 GCF_044387825.1 Streptomyces sp. NPDC020299 | reverse complement strand
TTTTTTTTCCTTCTCCGGGGGCCCCCCCCCCGGGGGGCCTTTTGGGGGGGGGGGGGCCCCCCCCCCCGGGGCGGGGGGGGGGGCCCCGCCCGCCGGGGGGGGCCCGCCCCCCCACCGCTGTGTCGGCGTCCGTTCACAAACCGCTGACCGGGCAACGGGGCGGCGACAGCGTCTCACCGGTCGAAGTAGCTGAGTTCGCCCACGGTCCATGCGCTGACGTCCTTGATCGCGACTCGGTACATGCCGCCCGTCTCCGGGATCCCGAGGCTGCCCTGCAGGATCCGGGCGAGATGGAAGTGCAGATGCGTGGGCGCCTCGCCGCCACCGGACCGGTTGCCTCGCGGACCGCGGGCGAAGACGTCCGAGAACGCGCCGAGACGGTCCGAGTCCCTCAGTACCTCCGCCACCCGCTCCCTCCACACGGCCTCGGGAGCCAGCCGGCCGGTGATGACGGCGCCGCCGACGACCACGGTCAGCGACATCTGATTGCTTGGCTCGGACTCCACCGCGGTGGAGATGGCGACGAGCAGCTCATCAGGGTTCGACATGGCAGCAGAGCTTATGCGGTCCACCCGTGCCCGTACCGCCCGCGGGGCGTGCAGCGGCTGCGCGGACGACAGGAGGCGACTCCCGGCCAACCGGTGGGGCCGACCGCGGCGGGCTGTTCCTCCGCCGGAAGGATGAAATCTACTGTTGCCAGAGTAGACATTGGTTCCTGACACGGGTACGCTTTCTCTCGTAGACATGGTCGAATGAGATCCGCCAGACACGAACTGGTGGGTGCCTGAATACGAAGTACGCAGGTCAGTGCGGCTCACGAGCCTCGAAGCCAAAGCGTTCCCAGGACGGTGACGGGACTGCGAGCCACACTGGGCGGCTCGCACGTCGAGGAGCTGCAAGGAGCAGTACCGGTTCATTCAGTGGTTGGTACGAGAGGAACGGAGGAGCAGACGCCATCAGGATCGCCCGGCCCGAGAAGCGCTCGGCCCGGGTACCGCAAGACCCCGGAATGGATGGTGGTCCCCGGTCACGCAGCTGCGATCCCCCGCTCCGCCCTTGCCGGGCCGGGTAGCGGAAACAGAAGGTCGGCACAGCAGTAGGGCCGACAGATGGTGTTGAATTTCCTTCGGGGCCCTGGTGCCGTACGGCGCCAGGGCCCCTCGACGCATTGCACAGCGAGGTGACATGACATCGGACAACCCCCTGAATGATCGTCTGGACGACGACGGCTACCCCGCGTACACGATGGGCCGGGCAGCCGAGATGCTCGGCACCACCCCGGCCTTCCTCCGAGCCATCGGTGAGGCTCGTCTGATCACTCCGCTCCGCTCGGAGGGGGGACATCGCCGTTACTCCCGCTACCAACTGAGGATCGCGGCCCGCGCCCGCGAGCTCGTCGACAAGGGGACTCCGATCGAGGCTGCGTGCCGCATCGTCATCCTCGAGGACCAGCTCGAGGAAGCACAGCGCATCAACGTCGCATACCGCCGTGCCGCCGGCGAATCGGCGGGCAGTTCTGGCTCCGGCTGAACACTCGGGCGCGGCCGTATCCGGAACGCCGGAGTACCGAGCAGGCGCGACAGTCGTTCGCGCGGCAGGGGGCGCACTCCGCCGGAAGGGCTGTGCACCTGCCATGGCTCCCCGGGCTGGTCGGCGGAGACAGCGGCGGCCAAGCGCAGAGCCCGTTCCCGCAAGCGCCTCGGCCGGCGTCCTCGCGTGCCGTGCCCACAGCGTGCCCATGAGAGCGGACAACCAGGGACACCAGCGGTATCAACGGGCCCGTGCAATATTTAGGGGTGGCGTGCCCTGCGCCACTCTTACGTCCAGTGCCCGCACGTAGCGACTGTCACGCACGGGGCTGCAATTCCAGTCCAGGTAGCTCTTGCCGGGGAAGACCGTGTCGGCAGGGGCCGAGCCAGCGGAGCGGACCTCTACCGGCAGTACTTCGGCCTCGTCGCCGCCGGCGCCAGGACCATCGAGGTACGGGTCAAATACCGCCATCTCGTCGGCCTCGGCGCCGGCGACCTCATCAGCTTCCGCGTCAAGGGCACCGACGAGACCTGCGAGGTCAAGGCCCTGCCGGACGGCGAGGGCCCCGCCAACGGCAACCCCAACGCCACACGCGCCGAGCAACTCGCCGGCATCCGCGCGATCTACCCACCCGAGAAGGAAGCCCTCTCTCAGTAAGTCGGCTGGATCCGGCGATAAGTTCCCGCATTTCGCCGAACGCCCGATCGCGGCTTTGGATTGAGCATGAAGCCACGCCATTTTGCGTACTGATCCGTAACGACCGGGCTTCGAATGCAAGGATGAAGCCCGTCATGGCTGCCGGATGGTGCACGCGTACGGTACGGGCCGCGGTCTTCGCGGCCGTCTGTGTGCTGCTCTCCGCCCTCGCGCACACGATGATGTCCGGTGCCGCGGTGCCCTGGTGGGCGCTGAGCGCCGGTGCCGTGGGCGCCGGTGGAATGGGCTGGGCTCTGGCAGGCCGCGAGCGCGGGCTTCGGTTGATCGTGACCGCGGTGGTCGTGCCCCAGGCGGTGCTCCACTGGAGCTTCTCCCTCGCGCAGTCCGCCGGTCAGCCGACGGCGCGAGCGGACGCCGTCGGTGACACCGGTGACCCGCCGATGGGGTCCATGGACATGGGCTCCATGCAGCCGCATCCCATGAGAATGGATCACTCGATCCACCTGGGCTCCGGTGCTCCCGCAGGCATCGAGCACTGGCTGAGCGGTACATCCATGCTCGGCATGTACGCGGCTCACCTGGTCGCGGCGCTACTGTGCGGCCTGTGGCTGGGCTACGGCGAGCGTGCCGTCTTCCGGCTGCTGCGGGCCGTAGCGGGATGGCTGGCCGCGCCGCTGCGGCTGGTACTCACCCTGCCCGCGCTGCCGCGGCCTCCGCGGATTCTCCGGCGCAGGCGCCGTTCGCGTCGAGTGCCGCGACGTCTGCACCTTGTCCATGCGATCACTTCCCGGGGGCCACCGGCCGCTCTCGCTGTCGTCTGAACAGCCGGTTTCCCGGGGTCACTTCCAGTGTGTCGTCGACACCGTGCCCCGGGCTGCGGCCGCGCCCGTGTGGCCGGCCGCAATCCCCTTGCTGCTGGATCGGTGTGCCCGCGTGCCGCCGTTCCAGGCATGATCGCGAAGGACAACAGGTGCCTGCTCCTGCCCTGCCCGCGTTACGCGGGACACGCAAGAAACGTAGGAAACACGACAAGACGCAAGAGGCCGACGAGCTGATCACCGCCTGGGCGCTGGCCGCCCGCGGTGGTGATGCGGACGCCGTCGAACAGTTCATCCGGGCGCTGCACTGCGACGTGCTGCGCTACGTCGCGCATCTGAGTGCGGATCCCCAGTCGGCGGACGACCTGGCCCAGGAGACGTTCCTCCGAGCGCTGGGGAGCCTGCACCGGTTCGAGGGAAGGTCCTCGGCCCGTGCGTGGCTGCTGTCCATCGCGCGCCGGGCGGTGATCGACGACTTCCGGCGCGCCGCCTCCCGTCCTCGTCTGGCGGACCGGCATGACTGGCGCCGCGCGGCCGAACTGGCCCAGCCGGTCGACGTACCCGGTTTCGAGGAGGGCATCGCCCTCCTCGAGCTGCTGGCGGGGCTGCCGGACGAGCGCCGCGAGGCGTTCATCCTCACGCAGGTGGTCGGCCTGCCGTATGCGGAGGCGGCCGATGTCACCGGCTGTCCCGTCGGGACGGTGCGCTCCCGGGTGGCCCGGGCCCGTAGCGCCCTGCTGGACCTGCTCGCCGAGCCGGAAGAGCCGGGAGGGCGGACCGGAGACGGCCGGGTTCCGTCGTCCGACCTGCGACCGCATGCAACGGGGGCTGTCCCGGTCGCGGTCGCGGCGTGAAGTGTGGGGCCGGTGCCCGCGGCAGCTGTGGACACCGGCCCCGGCTCTCTTCCTCTTCGAGGGTGTGCAGAGCCTCGGCTTCTCCGCCGTCGCGGATGTCCTGTCGGCTGCGAACTCCCTGGCCGGGGGCCGCCCTGCTACCGGGCGCGGGCGGAGCCGCCTCCGGCCTCGAGCTGGGACTTGCGTTGGCGGCCGAGGATACGTCCAGAAACCCGGCGGTCAGGCCCAGTTCGCCGAGCTGAGCGTCCCCGAGGTGACAAGCCCGGCGTTGCGCCAGGCCCGGCAGCAGGTTCTCGCCAATCCCTCAGATGAATGGACCCTCCGCTCGTTGGCCCAGGCAGCCGGCCTGTCCGAGCGCCACATCAGCCGCCTGTTTCGTGCCGAAGCGGGCATGACCGTGAGCCGGCCACCACGCACAAGTCCTTCCTTCGGGTTGTCCAGGTCCCTCCTCCTGAGGATCGGGCCCGGTTCTCATGACACGCTCGTGCCTGAAGTGCGGTTCAGGCACGGAGCGTTGAGGAGTTCGTCGGTATGGGGTCTTCGCTGACCATCGGTGTCTTCGTCTTCGAGGGCGCCGAGGAGCTCGATGTCGTCGGTCCGTGGGAGGTTCTGGGCTTCTGGGCCGCGCATGTCGCGACAGATCCGGTCCGCCTGGTGACGGTTGCCCGCGAGGAGGGGTGGGTGCGCTGTGCAAAGGGGCTGCGGCTCGGCGTGGACCACGGCCTGGACACGGCTCCCGCCCTGGACGTGCTGGTCCATCCCGGCGGGGATGGCACAAGGGAACTCAAGAACAACGGCGATCACCTCGACTGGCTGCGGAGCCTCCATGATCGGGGGGTGCTGCTGGCGAGCGTGTGCACCGGGTCGCTCGTGCTGGCCGCGGCCGGGCTGCTGAAGGGGCGCCCGGCCACCACGCATCGGGACTTCGCCGAGAAGCTCGCGAAGACCGACAGCACGACGGACGTGCGCGCGGCCGAGCGATACGTCGACGACGGGGACATCGTCACCAGTGCGGGCGTGTCCGCCGGCATCGACATGGCCTTCCAACTGGTGGAGCGGTTCGGCGGTGCCGAGGCGGCGGACGAGGTGCGCCGGGGGACGCAGTACGACCGTCCCGTCAGCTGACCTTGGCCTCCCGCACAGGTTCGAGGGCGAGCGGCTGGGCCGCGTAGGTGATGCGGACGATGCCGTCGGCGTCACGTTCGGCCGTGGCGGCCACGCCGAAGACCTCGCGCAGCAGGCCGGGGGTGAGGACGTCCAGGACCGGTCCGGCGGCGACGACCTGACCCGCGTGGAGGGCGACGAGGTGGTCGCACAGGCGGGCGGCCAGGTCCAGGTCGTGGAGGACCGCGAGGGTGGTGATGCCGGTGGAGCGGATCAGGTCGAGCAGCTCGAAGCGGGCGCGGATGTCGAGGTGGTTGGTGAGCTCGTCGAGGACGAGCAGCCGGGGCTGTTGAGCGAGGGCCCGGGCCAGCAGTACACGCTGGCGTTCGCCGCCGGAGAGCGAGGTGACGTCGCGTTCGGCCATGTGCCGGATCGCGCACGAGTCGAGGGCCTGCTCCACGGCCTCGTGGTCGTCCGCTCCGTCGCGGCCCATGAGGCCGTGGTGCGGGGTCCGGCCGAGCGCGATGATCTCGGCGACGCTCATGCCGGTCGGGTTGCTGCTCGCGTCCTGGAGGACGGCGGCGGTGCGGCGGGCGGCGCTGCGCGCGGACAGGGCCCAGACGTCGTCGCCGTCCACGCGTACCACTCCTCTGTGGGGGCGCAGGGAGCGGTAGACGGTCCGCAGCAGGGTGGACTTGCCGCTGCCGTTGGGGCCGATCAGGCCGACGATGTCGCCTGCCTGGGCTTCCAGGTGCACGTCGTGGAGGATCGGCCGGTGACCGAGTTCGACGTGGATCTTTTCCACGGTGAGCTTCATACGGAGTCCAGGCTCTTGTTTCGGCGCAGCAGCCACAGGAAGAAGGGCGCCCCGAACAGGGCGGTGAGGATGCCGAGGGGGAGTTCGTTGGGGCGGTTGACGGTGCGCGAGAGCAGATCGACGACGACCAGGTAGATGGCGCCGACCAGGGCCGCCTGGGGCAGCAGCCGGCGGTGGTCGGCGCCGGTGATGAGGCGCACCAGATGCGGGATCATCAGGCCCACGAAGCCGATGCCCCCGGCGACGGCGATGACGGTGCCGGTCACCAGGGAGGACAGCACCAGAAGCACGGCGCGCAACCGGTGCACGTCGACGCCGAGGGCGGTGGCGGACTCGTCGCCGACCAGCAGGGCGTTGAGGCGCCGGCCGAAGAGCGTCAGGGCCACGGTCGTGGTGAGGACCACGATGGCGACGATGGGCAGCTGGCCCCATTCGGCGCCGGCGACGCTGCCCAGCATCCAGAACATCACCGTACGCAACTCGGTCGGCGTGGCCCGGAGTTGTAGATAGCTGGTGGCCGCCAGGAACAGGTAGCCGATGGCGACGCCCGACAGGACCAGACGGGTGGGGGCGAGCCGGCCTCCCTTCTGGCCGAGCAGGAAGACCAGGGCGACCGCCGCGCCGGCGCCGAGGAAGGCGGCCGAGGACACGCCGAGTCCGCCGAGGGCGCCCCCGGCGGCGGTGATGACCACGACGGCGCCGAGGGAGGCGCCGGAGGAGACGCCGAGGACGTAGGGGTCGGCGAGCGGGTTGGCGACGACCGCCTGCAGGACGACGCCGGAGACGGCCAGTCCGGCGCCGACCAGGGCGGCCAGGACGACCCGCGGGGCCCGGAAGGTCCAGACGATCTGGTCGGTGGCCGGGTCGGCTGCCGTACGACTGCCGGTCAGGTGGTTCCAGACGATCCGCCAGACCTCGTCCACCGGGATGGTGACGGCGCCGATGCTGATCGCCACGATCATGACGGCGACAAGCACCGCAAGCAGCAGAACCAGCACCAACTCGGCGTTGAGCCGCTTCTTGGCGCCCGGCCGGCTCAGAGAGCGTCCGGGCGCAGCATCCTGGCGATCTTCTCCACGGCCAGGTCGTTGCTCGGTCCGAGGTAGATCGAGTCGGAGAGCACGAGGGAGCGCTTGTTCTTCGCGGCCGGCCACTGAGGGAACTCCTTGAGCAGTTTGCTGGCGTACGCCTCGGCGTGCGGGTCGTTGTAGCTGATGACCACGAGGGCATCAACCGGCTCGGCGGCGACCTTCTCCTTGCTGAGGTCGGCGAAGGCGGTCTTGGAGGCGGAGGAGAAGGCGTTGCGGGCGCCCGCCTTGGCGAGGATGTCGTTCCAGATGCCGTTGGCCGCGACGGAGCTGAAGTCGTTGCCGCCCATGCTCATGTTGGAGAACACGACCATGACGTGGGGGGTGGTGTCGCCCTTCACTTTCGCCGACACGGCGCCGATGCTCTTGCGAGAGGCGTTGATGATCTTCTCGGCGCGGTCGCTGACGTGGAAGATCTTCCCCAGATCGCGCAGCAGCCGGTAGCTGTCGTCGATCGTCATGTGGGAGGTGTCCTGGTCGCATCCCTGCGGGGAGATGTAGCTGCTGGCGCCGACCGTCTTGAGGTCGTCGCGGGTGGCGAAGCCGTTCTTCGCGTCGAAGCCGTACGACGTGGTGGACAGCACGAGGTCGGGGCGCAGGCCCAGCATCGCTTCGCGGGGGATGTCGTAGGCGTCGTTGAGCTTGATGTCGCCGGTGGGCAGCTTCTTGATGGCCGCCGCCCGGCCGGGGACCTCCGAGCGGCCGTACGACTGCTCGTTGGCCACGATGCGGTCGCCGAGCCCCAGCGCCAGCAGGGCGGACACCTCGGCCACCGAGGCGCCGTTCATGACGACCACCCGCTTGGGCGCCTTGGTGTACGTGGTGGTCTGTCCGCAGTTCTTGAGGGTGACCGGGTAACCGGGGGCGCTCTCGCCCGCCGCGGCGTTGGCCGTAGGGGTCGTAGAGGCCCCGCATGCCGTGGTGGCCAGGCACAGCGCCCCGGCCAGGGCCACGGCAACGGGCCGTTTCGTCTGCACACTTGCTCCTCGGGGTGGGATGGACTCCGCTCAAGTAGTCGGAGCGAAGTCCGCCCAAGTTCCCAAGACGTCACATGTCCCCTCGTACGGGCGGCGGGAGTATTCCGCTTTCTACGCAGTGGTCCAGGTATCGGAAGACCAGAGCACGATCGGCCTGCGGGCAGGAGATGCCGGTGCCCTCCAGAGCCCGCAGCACGTTGTCCGCCCGGACGTGCCCCAGTCCGAGCTCCAGCCCCTCCTCGCCGTCATCTGTGAAGGAGTCGAAGAACGCGCCGGTCGTCACGGCCACATCGGCGGACCGGGGCAGCTCCCGACGCCACTGCGCCAACGGGAGCCGCTTGACGGCGTACCCGTACTCCTGCACCCAGTCATACAGATCGGCCAGCCGGACCGGTGCGACGGGAGCGTGGTTGAAGACGGTGCCAGGATCCATGGTCGTCGACAGCCGTACGACGGCCCGGGCTACGTAGTCCGCCGGCGTCCACACCTCCGCCTCGAACAGCTCCGGCACGATCCCGGCCGGGATGCCGGAGGCGAACACGCTCCACAGGAAGTCCCGCCGGTTCACCAGGCCGGTGTCCGGCGCTCCCGTCACCCTGCCCAATCGGTGCACGGTGACGGGGAAGCCACGCTCGGCCGCCTGCTCCAGCAGCCGCTCGGCCGCCCACTTGGACTGCTGGTAGCCGCTGACCAGCCCGGGATGCGGGGGAAGGAAAGCCTCCGGCACCTCCGCAGCCGCGCTGCGCGACGGAGCGACGGACAGGGTCGACACCAGGTGGAGCGGAATCGACCGGGCCGCCGACATCCTCAGCAACTGGCGGGTGGATTCCGTGTTGGCGGCGCGCAGGCTGCCGTACTCCCGCATGATGCTGACCGTCGCCGCGTTGTGGACGATGACTTCGCAGCTCCCGGCCAGTTCGGCGAACCGGTCGGTCCCGAGCCCCAGGTACGGGCGGGCGAGGTCGGCGGGCACTGCGACGATCCGCTCGGCGCCTTGCGGCAGGGAGATCCGCTGGGCGGCGAGGGCCTGCCGGACGCGGTCGGCCGCCTCGGCCGGGGTCGCGGCCCGGACTGGGCAGATGATCTCGGCGTCGGTGGCCCGGAGCAGTTCCGCCAGTAGGTGGGGGCCGACGAAACCGGTGGCGCCGGTCAGCAGGACGGTGCGCGGATCGCCCGCCGCGCGGGACGGGCCGGCGGGCCGGATGTCGTCCTCCAGGACGGCGTCGGCCAGCACTGTCTCGGGCACTGCGGGGGCAGTCGCAGGAGCATCCGTACGGTGCTCCAGGCGGCGCGCGAGTTCGACGGCCGTCGGGTGCTCGAACAGCCAGGCCACACGGACGTCCCGGCCGAGTTCGACGCCGAGCCGGTTGGCGACCTGGATGGCCTGGAGCGACTGGGCACCAAGGTCGAAGAAGTCGTCCTCGGGCGCCAGCCGCTCAACGCCCAGGATCTGAGCCCATGTTCGAGTGATGGCCTCCTGGAGGGAGCCGGCCGCCGCTTCTGCCGGCGAGGACTTCTCCGCTACGACGGCACTCAGCGCGTTCCGGTCGATCTTCCCCGTGCTGGTGCGGGGCAGCCGGTCGGTGAACTCCACGGCCGAGGGAACCATGGCCGGCGGAAGGACCGCCCGCAAGCGCTCCCGTACCTCACCTGCGGTGGGTCCCGGATCGTCGGCGACGACGTGGGCGGCCAACCGTCGGGTGCCGTCCGGCAGTACCTGCCCGACCACGGCGACCTCGTGGATGCCGGGCTGGGCAAGAAGGGCCGCTTCGACCTCGGAGGGATGGACGCGATGCCCGCTGATCTTGAACTCGTCGTCCGCCCGGCCGAGGAAGCGCAGTTGCCCGTCGCCACCGAGGCGCACCAGGTCTCCGGTGCGGAAGGCGCGGGGGGAGCCCGGGAGTTGGGGCAGTGGCGTGAAGCGGGCATGGTCCGGGGCACCCGCGTCACGGTAGCCCCGGGCCAGGGCCCCGCCGAGCAGGTGGAGTTCACCGCCGACGATCGCCGCTCGCGTTCCGGGAAGAGGGGTGCCGATCGGTACGTCGCCCGGCTCGTCCGGGGCCTCGTGGAGGGGTGCGACCGTGGCTACGACCGTCGCCTCGGTCGGGCCGTAGGTGTTGAACAGCCGTACCGACGAGCCGATCGCGCCCCGCCAGCGCTCCACGCGTTCCGGCAGAGCGGCCTCTCCCCCGATGATGACCGCGCCCACGGCAGCGGGGAGGGCCGCGGCACCGGTGGAGACGGTGTAGGCGAGTTCGTGCCAGTAGGCCGTGGGGAGGTCCAGGACGCTGATCCGCAGCCGGTCGACCGCGTTCAGGAACCGGGGTACCGACTCCGTCATCTCGTCGGTGCGTACGACGAGGGTGGCCCCGGTGCAGAGGGTCAGGAAGATCTCCTCGACGCTGGCGTCGAAGTGCAGGGGCGCGAACTGCAGGACGCGGTCCTCGCGGCGCAGGCCGTAGCGGTGCGCGGCACCGGCGACGAAGGTGGCGAGCGCGCCGTGACCGATCTCCACTCCCTTGGGCCGGCCGGTGGAGCCCGAGGTGTGGATGACGTAGGCCAGATCGTCCGCGGTCGCAGGGAGCGGTGCCTGTTCCTCCTCGCCGTGGGCGTCGAGCAGGAGGACCGGCTTTCCTGCGAAGCGAGAGGCGTACTGGTCGCTGGTGAGGATGAGGGCGGGGCCCGTGCTGTCCAGGAGCGTCCGGGTCCTGGATTCCGGGGCGGCCGGGTCGAGCGGGCAGTACGCGGCGCCCGAGAGCAGTACGCCGAGGATGGCGGTGACGGCATCGATGCCCCGCGGCAGGGCGAGCGCCACCACGGCGCCGGGACCGACGTTCCGGGCGGCCAGCCGTCGAGCCAACTGCCGTGCGGAGCCGAACAGTTGGGCGTACGTCGTCGCTTGTCCGTCGTGTTCCACGGCGGTGGCACCGCCTCGCCGGGCGGCGTGATCGGCGATGAGGCTCAGCACGGGCCGCGCCGGACGCGGCAGCGGTCCGCCGTCGACGACGGTGACCGGCTGACGGCCGATCGGCCGGTCCGGGTCGGCGACGGCCTCCCTGAGCAGGTCCAGCAACCCCCGCTGGTGTGATGCCAGTTCGGCCTCGTCATAGAGGCTGGGGTTGGCATCGACCGCGATGCGCAGGCCCGCGCCCTCGGCGCGGTCGTACACGTTCACCGCGAGGTCGTCGACCGGACCGGCGGAGACGTTGTGGACCGTGCTGCGGACTCCGGCGAACCGCAGGCCGTACTCGAACGGCATGATGTTGACGCCCGGGCCCGAAAGCCGCCGCTTGCCGCCGACCAGCTTCAGGTCACGCCGCAACTGCTCGTAGCGGTAGCGCTGGTGGGGGCGGTCGGCGCGGAGCTCCGCGGCCACCTTGGTGGCCAGGTCGCGCAGGCTGTCCTCCTCCCCCACGGCCACGCGCAGCGGGAGGATGTTGCGCACCATGCAGGGCACGCGCAGCGACACCGAGCCCAGGCGCCCCATGGCGGGCAGGCTGAGGACGACCTCAGGCGCGCCGCTGACCCGGTGGATGTAGGCAGCGGTGACGGCCAGCACGGCATCGGACCAGGTCACCGACATTTCCCGGGCAAGGGCGCGCAGCCGGTCCGTCTCGTCGGTGTCCAGGTCGACGACACGGCGCAGGAAAGTCCGGGCCGGCAGGGCCTGTTCGGAGGTGAGGGACGCCACGTGCGGGCGGTCGGCGAAGCGCTCGGTCCAGTACGTGCGGTTCTTGGTGCAGCGTTCCGAGGCGCGGTAGGCGTCCTCTTCCTGGCGGACGGACTCCAGAGTGCCGAAGCCGCTCTCGCCAAGGGGGGCGTCCTCCACCAGGGCCGTGTAGACCTGCGCGACGCGACGGGCGACCAGGGAGAGGCCGAAGCCGTCGAGGGCGATGTGGTGGACGCGGTGGTACCAGAGGAACTCGTCGGGGGCGATGCGCAGGAGGGCGTGGCCGAAGACCGGGTCGTGTTCGAGGTCGACGGGGCGGTTCAGATCCTGAGCCATCCGGTCCAGGGCGACGCGGTGCGGGTCCGCCTCGGTGGTGAGGTCGGCGATGTGCGGGGCCCAGTCGATTCCGGGGGCGCTCACCTCCCACGGCCGGCCGGTCTCGTCGGTGACGAAACGGACGTTGAGGGCCTCGACCTCGGCGACGGTGTGGCGCAGGGCCTTCTCGAAGACCACCGGGTCCACCACGCCGTGGATGTGGATGTACTCGGCCGTGTTGTAGGCGGGGCTGTCCGGATCGAGCGCATGACCGGTCCAGATGCCCTCCTGTGCGGCCAGCAGGGCATGGCGCTCAGGCGTCGGCATGGGGCGCTCCCGTCTGGCGTTCGGACAGCAGCTGCCACCACTGGGCGAAGGAGGTGCGCTCGGCGAGGTCCACAAAGCTCACGTCCACGCCTGCGCTTCGCCACTGTTCGGCCAGGGTGGTGATGCGCAGCGAGTCGAGCCCCGCGTCCAGGGGGTTCTCGTCCAGGTCGACGTCGCTCGGGTCCTGGTGCAGGTACTCCGCCAGGTCCGTGCGGAAGGTGTCCAGCGTCAGGGGCTCAGGCATGGTGTTCTCTCTTGGTAGCTGCACGGGTGGCTGTACACAGGAAAGGGAATGCCGGTCAGTTGACCTTGCGGTCGGAGTCGGTCCAGAAGCGTTCACGCAGTTCCCGGCGGAGGATCTTTCCGCTGGGGTTGCGCGGCACGTGGTCGATGAACTCGTAGCGGGCGGGCAGCTTGAAGGCAGCCAGCCGGTCGACGAGGAACCGGTGCAGTTCCCTCGGAGTGGGTTCCTGGCCGGCGGCGGGCACGACGAAGGCGTGGACGCTCTCGCCCCAACGCTCGTCCGGAGCGCCGACGATGACCGCCTCGGCCACGCCGGGATGGCGCTCCAGGACGTTCTCGATCTCGGCCGGGTAGACGTTCTCGCCCGCGACGAGGATGGCGTCCTTGATGCGGTCCTGGATGAAGACGTAGCCGTCGTCGTCGACGTATCCGGCGTCGCCGGTATGGATCCAGCCGTCGACGAGAGTCTCGGCCGTCTTGTCCGGCAGGCCCCAGTACTCGACCATGCGGGCGGGGGTGGCCAGGCAGATCTCTCCCACGGTGCCCGGCGCCAGTTCCTTGCCGTCGCCGTCGATGACCTTGCAGCCCACGCCCGGGTAGGGGTGGCCGGCCGCCTTCATCCTGGGGTGGCCGGGGATGTGGTCGGCGGGCGGCAGGCACACGGCGGTGTTGCCGGTCTCGGTCAGGCCGTAGATCTGGGCGAACTCGCTGCCGAACATGGCGAGGCTGTCTTCGAGCAGGGCCTCGGAGATGGGGGAGCCGCCGTAGACGATCTTGCGGAGGGTGGTGAAGTCGGCCGGGGTGACGCCGGGTTCGGCCAGCATCATGCGCAGCATCGCCGGGACCACGCAGGCGGTGGTGATGCCCTTGTCGCGGATGAGGTCGATCGCGTCCCGGGGAGTGAACGCGCGCATGGCCGCCACGGTCGCACCGGCGTTGAAGTTCTGGGTCGCCCACCACAGGCCACCGACATGGAAGCCGGGGATGCCGACCAGCGCGATGTCACCGGCCCGCCAGTCGATCCAGTCGCGGTTCTCGCTCGCCAGGGCGTCGCGGATGGCGAAGAAGCTCCGGTGTGCCAGGACGACGCCCTTGGGCAGGCCGGTGGTGCCGCTGGTGTAGAGCTGGGCGACCGGTGTGTCGGGCGTGGCCGAGGACGGCAGGTCGGTGTCGGGATGCTCGGCCTTCCAGACGGTGAAGCCGTCGGCGGTGCCGAGCCGGACCACGGTCTTCGGCGGCCGGGTCGGCAACCGGTCGAGGACGGGCGCGAACTCTCCTTCCAGGAAGAGCACTTCGCTGCCGGAGTCCTGCAGGATGTGGCTGACCTCGGGCGCGGTCAGCCGCCAGTTGATCGGCACCAGGACGGTCCCGCTCTTGGCGCAGGCGAAGAGGACCGCGTAGTAGTGCTCGGACTCCTTGCCCAGGTAGGCGACGCGGGCACCGGGACCCGCCCCGGCGGCACGCAGTGCGTGGGCGATGCGGTTGCTCTCGCGGTGCAGCTGGGCGTAGGTGAGGCTGCGGTCCTCGCAGAAGACGGCGGTGGTGTCGGGCTGGTGGACGGCGTGGAAGCGCGCCGTCTCGACGAGGGTGGTCAGCTGCGGGTGGTGGAGCTTCTCGCCGGGTGTTCCGGGCGCGGACGGTTCGGCCATGCGCGGGCCTGCCTCTCGGACTGCTCTCGGGCTGCTCTCGGGCTGCTCTCGGGCTGCTCTCGGGCTGCTCTCGGGCTGCCGGGGCGTGCCGCCACAGGATGCGATGCGGCGGCACGCCGTGAATCGGTCGCTGGTCAGGGGGCGTTGACGAACGCGAGCTTCACGGTGCCGTCGCACCGGCCACCCGCGTCGTCCCAGTACCGGTAGGCCGTGTCGGCGACGAGCAGCGGCTCCCCGCCCGGCGATCGCCGCTCCACGGAGAGGAACTCGATCTCCCCCGAGAAGGAGCGGGCGTTGATCGGACGCCGGAAGTTGCCGCTGAACCGGGCGATGAGGATGTCGGGCAGCTGGTGACGCCAGTAGTCGTCCAGGGTCCAGCCGGTGAACTCGTCCAGCAGCCCTTCCTTCACCGTCTTGGCGACGGCGTAGTACATCATCTGGTTGTAGCTGATGTTGACCTCGACGGCGTTGAGATGGCCGGTGTCGTCGATGTAGCAGGACTCCGGGATCGCCAGCTCGCAGCGCGCGGACACCAGGCCCGTCCGGGTGCTCACCTTCGCGGACTGCAGGTACTTGCAGTGCGCCTTGTACGGCCGCAGTACCTGGGGCAGGAGTTCCTCGTCGGACTCGTAGTCCCGTAACGGATGCTGCTGCAGGGGACTTCGTACGGCCATCACGCGACCTCGTCGTAGAGCTTGCGCTCGTCGTGCACGGTCACCCGGAAGGAGACGGTGGGCTCCGGGGTGGTGGTGTGCCGGGCCCGGTGGATGAGGCTGCGGTTGTCCCAGACCAGCAGGTCGCCCTTCTCGAAGGTCTGCAGGTGGATGTTGGCGTGGGTGAAGTCGTCGTCCAGCTGGCCGGTGGCCGCGAAGAGCCGGTGGAGCAGGTCCGTCTCCAGCGGCTTGCCCTCCTCGTCCTGCAGCCCGAGCGTGAAGCCCTCACTGATGTACAGGACGGTCTCGCCGGTCATCGGGTGTGTGAAGGTGGTGGGCTTGACCACCGGCGGGGTCTTCGCGTCGACCTCTTCGACGACCTCGGAGAGCGGCCGGTAGACGTCCGTGGGGCGGATCTTGAAGTACTTGCGCACCGAGTGTTCGGCGAAGGTCCCCGCCGCTTCCTTCTTCAGGTCCTCGGGGAGCGCCTCGTACGCCTTGCCCATGTCGATGAAGTAGGTGCCCCGGTTCTTCTCCGGGATGACCTGCGGGTAGATGAAGGTGAGGCCGAAGGGGTCGGGCATGAACTGGTAGTCGGCGTGCCAGAACTTCCCGGTCTTCGGCACGCCGATCTGCTTGCCGTCCTTGGGCACGTTCGAGGAGACGAATATCTCCTCCACCTCGGGGTGCTTGTACATCGGCTCGTAGTACGTCTCCGGCCGGCCGAACAGCCTGCCCAGTTCGAGGAACTGCTGGGGTGTCAGATCCTGGCCCTTCAGGACGACGATCTTCTTGGTGTAGACCGCCGCCTTGATGGCCGCGACGTCGTCCTGCGAGGCGGCGGCGTGGTCGAACCCTGCGACGGTCGCGCCGATGTCCTGCCCGATGCGTTCCGTGATCTCCATGGTCCCTGCTCTCTGTGGGGTGTTAAGGGCCGGGGTGTTAAAAGGCTGGGGTGGTGATGGACGGGCTACTGGGCGAGCTTCGAATCGATGAGCTCGGTGGTGGCGGCGAGGGTGAGGTCTTCCTGAAGCTCGTTGTCGTCGATGCGGACGCCGAGGTCGCGCTCGATGCGGATGCTGATCTCGACGAGGGTCAACGAGTCGACGTCGAGCTCGGCGAAGGTGATGTCCGGACTGATCCGGTCCGCGGGTGCGTCGTGGAGCTTCGTGACGATCTCGACCAGTTGGTCGTAGGTGGTGCTCATGGCTCCTGCATTCCTCCTGAGTCGCGCGGGTGGGCGGTACGGGGCAGGGCGGGCCAGGTCAGGAGGCAGGACCCCCAGGTGAGGCCGCCGCCGAACGCGGTGAGCAGGACGCGCTCACCCGGCCGGATGGTGTGCTCGGCAGCCGCGTCCGCCAGCGCCAGCGGGATGGATGCGGCACCGGTGTTGCCCACGGACTCGACGTTGGTGACCAGTCGTTCCGCGGGCAGTCCGAGGTCGTCCGCCACCGTGCGCAGGATGCGCAGGTTGGCCTGGTGAGGGACGAGGTGGTCGACTTCGTCGACCTTGCGGTCGGCCAGCGTGAGGGTGGCGCGGGCGGAATCCGCCATGCGGGAGACCGCGTGGCGGTATACCTCCTTGCCACGCATGGCGAAGTGACGATTCTGCGGCTCGACCGGGCCGGGCGCGGAGCGCTGCCGGGAGCCGCCGGCGGCCACCATGATCAGTTCTTCGCCAGTGCCGTCGCTGCCGAGGTCGAAGTGGCCGACGGCGCCGGGCTCTTCGGCATCGCCGGCGCGCAGGACCACCGCTCCGGCTCCGTCCCCGAAGATGATCGCGTTGGTGCGGTCACCCGGATCGACGATGGTGGAGTAGGTGTCAGCACCGATCAGCAGCACGCTCTCGGCCACCCGGGCCGTGATCAGGCTCGCCGCCGAGGCCAGGCCGTAGACGAACCCGGTGCACACGGCGCCGACGTCGAAGGCCGCCGCTCCCGTCAGGCCGAGCCTGCTGGCCACGAGCGGAGCGGTGGCCGGGCAGGATCGGTCCGGGGTCGTCGTGGTGACGATCACGGCATCCACGTGATCCCGGCCCGCGGAGCCGAGCGCCCTGCGGCCCGCCTCCACCGCAAGGTCGGAGGTGGCCTGTCCGGGGTCGGCGAAGTGGCGCCGGCCGATTCCGGTACGAGTGCGTATCCAGGCGTCGGTGGTGTCGAGCCGCTGGGAGAGCTCTTCGTTGGTGACGACTCGTGGCGGCAGCCAACCGGCCAGTCCGCACAGGACTGCGGCCCGTTCAGCCGGTGGCGGGATCGAGATACCAAGCGGTCGGTCAATCGTGGTGGACACAAGGGCTCCTAGGTGGGGGTGTCCAGATGTGGGCGGATTGGACCCGCGCGGTTGTACGGCGGCTGCGGTGACTGGCCGTCAGCGAGCCGCGCGCCGCCGAAAGGGCAGCAGGGCGACGGCACCGAGGCAGATGCCGGCCGTGATGACGTACACGGCCGCACGGATCCCGTCGAGCAGGCCGCTCGCGGTCAGGCCGTGGCTCCCGGTGCCGGCGACGGCGACCAGAACGGCCAGTCCTACGGCACCGCCCACCTGCAGCGTGGTCGAGGCGAGCCCGGACGCGACACCCTGGTCCGCGGCGGGAATGCCGGTGGAGGCCGCGATCCACATGCCGGTCCAGGTCGCCCCCTGCCCCAGGCTCAGCAGCACGATGCCGGGCAGCAGGCGCACGTAGGAGCCGTGGCCGCTGAGAGCAAGCGCCAGCAGCAGCGCGCCGACTCCTCCCACTGCCATGCCGCCGAGCAGCGTGGCGCGCAGGCCCAGTCCGGAGACGGCCCGCTCGCCCGCCTTCGTGCCGGCGGCCACGACAAGTGCTGGTACCAGGAAGGCGGTTCCGGTGGCCATCGCGCTGTAGCCGTGCACCGTTTGGAAGTAGAGGGTCAGGAAGTACGGCACCGAGCTGAAGGTGGCGCTGAACAGCGCGGTCAACGCCATGGCGCCGAGCAGTCCGCGGTGCCCGAAGAGGTGCCCGGGGGTCAGCGGGGCGCCGACTCGCCTTTCCACGAGCGGGAAGAGCGAGAGCGAGACCACGGACAGGACGGCACAGATCAGGACGGTACGGCTGTCCCAGCCGGCCTCCGGCGCGTGGATGAGGACGAAGACGAGCAGGGTGATGCCCACGGTGGCGGTCAGAGCGCCGGGGAGGTCGAAGTCCCGCTGCCGGGGCAGCGGCCCGTCCGCGGGGAACAGGATCGCGCCGGCCAGCGCGATCACGCCGGCGATCGGGACATTGACCAGGAAGACCGCCGGCCAGCCGAAGGCGTCCACGAGCACCCCGCCGAGCAGCGAACCGAAGCACAGCCCTCCGGCTCCGGCGGCCCCCCAGGCGGCCAGCGCCCGGTTACGGCTGGGGCCTTCGTCGTACAGCGTGTTGATCAGCGACAGGGCGGCAGGGAACAGCAGCGAACCGCCGATGCCCTGCACCGCGCGCACCGCGACCAGCACGCCCGCCGACTCCGACAGGCCGCCGATCAACGAGGAGACCGCGTACAACAGGGCGGCGACGACGAAGATCCGGCGTCGGCCCAGGAGATCGGTCGCTCGCCCGCCGAGGAGCAGGAACCCTCCGGTGGTCACGACATAGGCGCTGACCACCCACTGCAGATCCTGCCCGGAGAAGCCCAGGCCGCTGCCGATGCGGGGAAGGGCGACGTAGACGATGTTGTAGTCGAGCGAGATGACCAGTTGCGCGGCGGCCAGCACGAGTAGCGGCAGTCCGAGGCGTTGTCGTGACGGTATGGACGGTGATTCCACTGCAGGCATTGCGCAACCGCTCCCCCTAAGAATCCGTCCTCATGAATCAGGACGGCGGCTCACCCCAGGATCGTGGCTCACTTCCGCGCGCCACCACAAGCACTCTCCCCTCAGTTTCGGACTGGCTTGCGACCCGGTTGCCGGAATCGCTCACCTGTTCCTTGAAATCTGAAATTGCAGGCGTGGGTGCCGGTACGGCCATGCAAAGGAAATCGCAGGTGACCACCCATTTTTGCCACTCGCGGACCATGACGGGCCCACGCCCGGGCAGCGGAGAATACGCTGCCCCATTCGACAGGTCGGCCAGACGGGTCCTCAGGTTCCAGCCTTTCAAGCCGATCCCTGCGGCTTCATGGATGGCTGATTCCATCACCTTAATAATCCAGTTGACGTCGCCTTCGATATCGTTCCGGCCGATGCAGAGTGCGCTATTTGGAAAGCCATGGAAATCCCCCACTAATAAGGAGTCGGATGGCGGGCACTTTCAGTTCCCGGCGACACTGAAGTTTTTGATCACACGGCCGAAGCCAGTCATCCGACCGATACCCCCCTACCGTATGGAGCCATGGAAAGTTCCACACGTCGTCTTCCCGTACCCCCGGCGCTGATCGGGTTCGTCGTCCTCCTCGCCGCCTTGACCGGGCTGTCCTACGGCGCCGGACGCATGGCCGGACCAGTGGCTCCGGGGATGCACAGAACCGTGCCGGCAGAGCAGAACCAGGAGCCGGGGATGGACATGCATGGCTTGGGCGCTGTCGCTGAGGTGGCGGTGGTGCGCCGATGACGGGCACTGATCGCCGGGCAGCGGAGGACGGCACCGCGCTGACCACCGACCTGCTGGTGGGCGGAATGACCTGCGCCGCCTGCGTGGGGCGGGTCGAGAAGAAACTGGGCCGCGTGGAGGGCGTGACGGCGTCGGTCAACCTGGCCACGGGCCGAGCCCGGGTCTCCCACCCCCGGTCGGTCTCCCCGGAGCAGCTCATCTCAGTGGTGGAGAAGGCCGGCTACACCGCCGGACTCCCGCCGGCGGAACCGGAGAACGAGGAAGCCCTCGACGCCGGCTCAAAGGGCACCGCGCCTCTCGACGAGCGCGACCGGCTGCTGATCACCGCGGCGCTCTCCCTGCCCGTCCTCGTGCTGTCCATGGTCCCGGCCCTGCAGTTCAACCACTGGCAGTGGCTGTGCTTCAACCTCGCCGCGCCGGTGGTGGGTTGGAGCGCCTGGCCCTTCCACCAGCGGGCGTTCAAGGGACTTCGGCACGCCACGGCGACCATGGACACCCTGGTCTCGCTCGGCGTACTGGCCTCCTTCGCCTGGTCCACGTACGCGCTCACCTTCGGCGGAGCGGGGCAGCCCGGCATGCGGATGCCCTTCAGCGTCCTGCCCGGGGCGGACGCCGGGAGCGCACACCTGTACCTGGAGGCCGCGGTGAGCGTGCCGCTCTTCGTGCTGGCGGGCCGCTATCTGGAGGACCGCGCCAAGCGCGGCACCGGATCGGCGCTGCGCGCCCTCGCCGAACTCGGTGTCAAGGATGTCGAGTTGAAGGACAGTGGCCAAGGCCGCCGTATCCCCGTCTCCGAACTGCGGCTCGGCGACGAGTTCGTGGTGCGGCCGGGCGAGAAGGTCGCTACGGACGGGGTCGTGACCGAGGGGAACTCGGCCCTGGACCTGTCGCTGGTGACCGGCGAGAGCGCCCCGGTCGAAGTCGGCCCCGGTTCGGCGGTGGTGGGCGCCGCCGTCAACGCCGGGGGGCTGCTGGTCGTCCGCGCCACGGCGGTCGGTGCGGACACCCAGCTCGCCCGCATCACCCAGCTGGTGACCGACGCCCAGGCGGGCAAGGCCCGGATGCAGCGACTCGCCGACACCGTGGCCGGCGTCTTCGTACCGGTCATCGTCACCGTGGCGTGCACCGTCCTCGGCTTCTGGCTCGGCGCCGGAGCGGACGGCGGGACGGCCGTGACGGCGGCGGTCGCCGTCCTCGTCGTGGCCTGCCCCTGCGCGCTCGGGCTGGCCACACCGACCGCCTTCATGGCGGCGACCGGACGCGGCGCGCAGCTGGGGGTGCTCATCCGGGGCCCGGAGGCCCTTGAGCGGCTCCAGGGCATCGACACGATCGTGTTCGACAAGACGGGCACCCTGACCACGGGACGCATGACGCCGGCCGAGACGACCGTGGCCGAGGGAGTGTCGGCTGACGAGGTACTGCGCCTGGCCGGGGCGGTCGAGTACGGCTCGGAGCATCCCATCGGCCGGGCCGTCGTCACCGCAGCACGCCAGGCTGCCCCTGAGGGAAAGCTGCCGCCGGTGACCGGGTTCCGTGCCGAGGCCGGCACGGGCGTGAGCGGCACCGTCGACGGCCGGCAGGTCTTCGTGGGGCGCCGGCGGACCGACACCCAGTTGCCGGACACGCTTCAACAGGCTCTCGACCGAGCGGAGACCGCCGCGCGTACCGGGGTGATCGTCGAGATCGACGGTCGGCCCATCGCCGTCCTGGCCGTCGGCGACACCCTGCGGCCCGACGGGTACGCGGCCGTACGGCAGCTGCGCAAGCTGGGCATCGAGCCGATCCTCGTCACCGGCGACGGCCCGGCCGCCGCGCGGGCCGTCGCCGAACAGGTCGGCATCGAGGAGGTGCATGCCGGCGTCACCCCGGAGGGGAAGGCCGACATCGTCGCCCGGCTGAGGGCGGACGGGTGCCGCGTGGCCGTCATCGGCGACGGAGTCAACGACGCCGCCGCCCTGGCATCCGCCGACCTGGGTATCGCCATGGGCGGCGGTACCGACGCGGCGATCGGGGCCGCCGACATCACCCTGGTGCGCGAGGACATGCAGGCGGTCGTGGCCGCCGTACGCCTCACCCGCCGGACGCTGACCACCATCCGCGCCAACCTCGCCTGGGCCTTCGGCTACAACGTCGTCACCGTGCCGCTGGCCGCGACCGGCTGGCTCAACCCGATGTTCGCCGCTGTGGCGATGTCCGCCAGCTCCGTCATCGTGGTCGCCAACAGCCTGCGCCTGCGGGCCTTTTCACCCACGGCGAGTCGGCCCGGCCGTGCCACGAGAACGGGCACCGCTCCCGCTCTGGAGGCAGTTCGATGAGTACGACGCCCGACGCCTCCCCCGATATCTCCGCGCCGGCCTGGCGCAGCCGCACCACCGGCGCCCTGCGCGCCGCCCTGGTACCCGTCATCGCCTGCACGGCGGCCCTCCTGCTCCTGACCGCCTACACCTCGACGGGAGCCGCCGGCGAACCCGCGGCACGGATCAGTGTCAGCAACGGCCGCATCTTCGTACCCCTCAACAACGCGAGCACCGCGGCCTTCTTCGACATCAGGAACACCGGGGCCGCCGGGGACACGCTGACCTCCGTCTCGTCGCCCTCGCTGCGGATCGCCATGCTCGGCCGGAACGTCTCGAAGAACGGCGTCGGCCACATGGAGCCGACCGGCTCCCTCGCCATCCCGGCCCGCAGCGAAGTACGCATGACCCCGTTCACCGTCGACGTGATGGTGCCCGACCCGCCGCTGCTGAGCGTGGGCAACAGGATCCGCGTCGACCTGTGGTTCCGGACGTCAGGTCAGATAACCGTCGACGCGGTGGCCGTCCCGGCACAGTCGTAGCCGGCCGGAGGGCGCAAGTCGCTCACCCCTCACCCATCAGTTTGCGGATCTCGGTGATGAGCACGACGAGCGCCTTCCGTTCCGGGACGGTGGTCTCCGGGTGCCACAGGTCGACCAGAAGACAGGTACGCGGGCGGGTGCCCCGGTTCCACGCCTCGTGCTCGAAGGAGTAGTCGAACAGCAGGCACTTGCCCTCCTCCCACGAGCGGGTCTCCCCCGCGACCGTGATGCCACAGTCCTCGGGGATGTCGACCGCCAGGTGCAGGTTGATGCTGAAGTTCCACAGGTCGCAGTGAGGGTCGATGGCCGCACCGGGGAGCAGGGTCGAGAAGTGACACTCCAGCAGCGGGCACAGCTTCCCGGTGTCGACCGCCTCACGCTTCAGCACGTCGAACGCGGTCGGCACCGTGTCCGCCGACTCGCTCACCAGGCCGCCCCTGCGGAAGAGATAGAGCGCCTGCCAGTCCGACTGGCGCGTGAGGTAGTGCTCGTAATCGGAGAACACGGCCCTACGCTCGGCCCAGGTGCTCTCCAACTCCTTCCTGACAGCGGCGTGATTCGCCTCGAAGGCATGCACCACCGGCGCCAACTCCGGGTGCCCGTACGGGTCGTGCCACGGCCGCTGCGAAATACCCGGCAGGATCCACTTGGCACCCTTCTGTAACGGATGCCGCTGCTGCTTCCCGGATTGCATCATCTCCTCGACCCTGCTGATCGAGTCCGATCCGTACTCACTCCTGATCGCCGCGAAAGCGTTCTCTATCTCTGGCGTCATGACGTCTCCGGGTTTTCGAAGTCCGCTCTCCCTGCCTACCGTACGGAAGGCACCCAGGACGTACCCCGTCACCGGGAAGAAATCACTTCGCTCGTCGGCCCAGGCGCGCATTTGCCAACGGTGCCGCGCAGCGCGCCACTTGCGCTTCAAATGCCTCCAGAATTCGCGAAAACGCGGGAACCAATTGGAGCTGTGAGCCGACTCAATATGGGGAACCGTGCGCGTGGGGGGCTGGTCCGCCCCGGTCGAGAAGTATCCAGCGCAGCTGCCTGCTCACATGTCACCCGGACGCGGGGGCCGCCGTGGGATGGCGGCGGCCCCCGGGGCTGTCGGGGTCAGGTGTTCCTGGTTTTCCGGCGGCGTACGGCGGTGTAGCCGGCGGCGGTGAGGAGCAGCGCACTGCCGGCGGCGGCTGCGGCGATGGTGGCGGTGTGGGTGGAGGAACCGGCTGCCTGCTCGCAGTACTGGTCGTTGTCGTCCTTGACCGTGATGGTCAGGTGACCCCGGTCGCCGATCGCCGCTGACTTCTCGTGCTGCCCGCCGATGTCGACCGGGTAGCTACCCGGCTTGATGTCGCAGCTGATGGTGCCGAAGCCCTCCCCGAAGCTGTTCTTCCGCATCTCCATGGCCACGTCCTTGGTGAACGCCGGAGACTTGACGGTGAAGCTGCCGTTGCCGTCCACGGCCAGGGAGGTCAGGTCGACGTCGGACGTGACCACGACGGGCGCGCCCTGCCGCAGGGGGCCGTCCGCGGTGCTGTCGCTGTCGTGGTCGCGGATGCTGATGCTCAGGCCCGGACCGTCCGCCGCCGAGGCTGTGTGGGAGCCCGTGAGGGCGATGACGGTCGCGGCGAGAGCGGTCGCTGCGGTGCGCACGTACATCGGCACGTACATCGCGCGTACCTCGCCTTCCTGGGAGGGGTCGGAGGAGGGGTCAGGCGGCCTTGGGGGGAACGAGCATGTGTGCACGGCCGAGGGTGGTGGAGGTGTCGGTGTAGAGGGTGGTCTCACCGTCCGACCAACGCACCAGCAGGTCGTTGGGCTCGCCCGGCGTGTAGGCGCCCGCGGTCATGACGGAGGCGTGGGTCCACAGCTGGTTAGAGGACAGCATCCGGACTTCCGTTCCCACACTGGAGGGGCTCGCGTCGCGGTAGAGCGAGAGCTCGCCGTCCGACCAGCGCACGATCACGTCCCAGTCGGGGCCGCCGGTGAAGTTGCCGGCGGTGAGGATCGTGGCGTGCTTCCAGGTGTCGTTGGGGTCCTTGAGCTTGTGCTCGTGGAGGAGGCCCCGGCCGTCGACGTCGGTGTAGAGGGAGAGTTCCCCGTCGACCCAGCGGACCATGAGGTCGTCGGTCCGCTTGTTGTCGCTGTAGCGTCCGGCCGTGATCTGGACGGCGTTCCGCCAGGTGTCGTTGGGCTTCTGGAGCTGCGTCTCCTTGGCGAATCCTCCCCGGCCGTCGCCGGCGTAGAGGGTGACTTCGCCGTCCACCCAGACCACCACGAGGTCGGAGAAGTCGTCGCCGGTGAAGTCGCCTCCGGCGATGACCTTGGCGTTCTTCCAGGTGTCGGACTTCGTGATCTTCTTCTCGCCGGAGAAGCCGCCCTTGCCGTCACCGGCGTAGAGGGTGACCTCGCCGTCCGTCCAGACCACGATCATGTCGGTCCTGCCGTCGCCGTCGTAGTCACCGGAGGCCATCTTCCTGGCCTTGGCCCACAGGCCGCCGCCGGTGGGGTACATGCTGTAGCCGCGCGGGTATTTCTGCGGTTCGGTGTTGTTCTTCGCGGCGGTGTAGATCTCCAGGGCGCGCTTGTCGTAGGTGACGGCGAAGGAGATGCGGTCGCTGTCGTTCTCCAGGCCGCCGCCGTAGTAGCCGCCGAGGTTGCCGATCACGGTTCCGCTGCCGGTCGTGGTGTTCAGGCCGGTGATCCAGGGGCTTCCGGAGGTTCCTCCGTAGAAGCCGCCGCACTCCATGCGCAGTTGCCGGTAGCCGGGCAGCTGCCGGGTTGTGACGCCGGGACAGATGATCGGCTGGTTCTTCGGGTTGTGGCTTCCCGGGTAGCCGACCACGGTCACGCTCTGGCTGTAGTCGCCGTTCACCTGGCCGAGCTTGAGAGCGGCGCCGACGGCCTTCTGCAGGCTGCGGTCGGCACTGTTGGTGCCTACCCGGGCGAAGGCGTAGTCCAGGTCGGAGTAGGCGTCACGGGTGGGCTTGCCGGCCACCGTGTACCAGCGGGAGTCGCGGATCCACTTCTGCACCGGGAACCGGCCGTAGGGGGCGGGGTTGGTGGCCGCGCCGTCGTAGCGGGGCACGAACATGCCCTTGCTGCCGCCCGAGCAGTGGGCGGCGGTCAGGATGACGTTGCCCTGCGGGCTGTCGATGACACTGGCCGAGCAGAAACGCCCCTCCAGTCTGTCGGTGGCGGGGTTCCTCGTGTAGTGGAAGAAGGTGCCGACGGTGGGGACGCCTCCGAAGTAGTGGCCGTCCCTGGCGGCTGCCGCGGCCGACCGGCGTGCGGCGGGCTTCCAGCCGGTGGGCGCCTCGGGGCGGGGAGAGTCCGGTGTGGCCGCGGCCATCCGCTCGGATGTCCAGAACTTCTCGGCCGCTTCGCTCGTCCACTGGTTGTTTCCGGGCGCCGAGGGTGTGGATGTCGCCGAGGTGGACGGTGCGATCGGGGGCGGGGTGTCGGCGATGGCGGGCGTGGCGGTTGCCAGGACCAGCGCACCGGCTGACACCAGCAGCTTACGTATTCGGGTTAGGCGCATGTTTCCTCAACATGTATGGAGCTCTGGGCATGCTGGTGGTCCCTGCGGGCACGGCGGTACCTGGGTCCGCGGCCGCGACGACTGCGGCGTTCCAGCCGTTACTTCAGGGAGAGCGCGGCGCCGACGGCAAGCGTGCCCGCCGCAGCGGGCACACGCTGGTTCCTGGTCATGGGTCCCCCGTTCCGCGAGCCGCGGCCGGACGGGCGAGTTGGTCGGACTCCCCGTGCTCCGGCCCGGCATGCATGTCTTCGGCAGATCACCGCCGAACTCGATCCAAACCTACCTCCCTTGGAGGCGGCATCCGGGGTGCGCGCGCATCCGCGCATCGCTGCGGCTGTACGGTATGCGGCAGTCGATCGCTCGTTCTACGATCGCTGACCACCAAGGGGGTTTCATGAGACAACGCCGCCCGCGCCACCTTCGTAGAGTGATCGCCAGAGCGGTCGGATCGGCGGGTGTGCTGGCCCTCGCGCTGGGCGTGGGGATGACACCGGCGATGGCCGCCGGGAAGACGTCCGACAAGCCTGCGGCCACCGGGGCCTCGGCCGGCCTGCCCGACCCGAAGACGCCCTGGGCGCCCGAGAACGACGAGCTGCCGCTGCAGCACAAGTCCGTACGCCCTGAGGGGCTCACGTCCGCCCGCACGGCGGCCGTGCAGCTCAGCATGCCCGCGCCGACCGGGTCGAACAGCGTGGGCATGGTCGGTCTGCACCTCGTCGACTCGTCCCGTACGGATCCGTACGTGGGCGGCAAGCGCGAGCTGATGGTGTCGCTCTTCTATCCGGCCACCGCCACGTCCGGGCACTATCAGGCGCCGTGGATGCCGTCGATCTCCGGCGCCCACTTCCTCGGCACGCGCGGGCTGTCGCCGCAGCAGGTGACCCTGCCGAAGACCGCGGGCCATGTCCTCGCCCCGGTGAAGACCAGCCTCGGCAAGCTGCCCGTCCTGCTGTACTCGACCGGGCTGCACTCGGACCGCGCGATGGGCACCGCGCTGTCGCAGGACCTCGCCAGCCGCGGCTACCTCGTCGTGGACGTCGACCACACCCACGACGCCAACGAGGTGCAGTTCCCCGCCAACCGGCTCGAGCTCAACCGGATGCCTTCGGGCGCCCACTCCTCGGACACGCTCAAGGTGCGCGCGGCCGACATCAAGTTCGTCATCAACGCGCTCGGCAAGATCAGCACTGGCAGCAACCCGGACTACGGCCACGCGACGCTGCCCTCCGGGCTGTCGAAGAACGTGGACATGTCCCGGATCGGGATGTTCGGCTGGTCGCTGGGCGGCGCGGCGGTCGACACCGCCATGCAGCTCGACAAGCGGATCGCCGCCGGTGCCAACCTGGACGGCCAGTTCTTCGGGACGGCGCCGAGCAAGGACCTGGACCGGCCCTTCATGCTCTTCAGCTCCGGCTCCCACAACCGCAACAACGACTCGTCGTGGCGGACGCTGTGGTCGCACCTGAAGGGGTACAAGGTCGACATCAAGCTGAAGGGCGCGGCGCACCTGTCGTTCAGCGACAACGAGTGGCTGGTGCCGCAGTGGGCGCGCCTGCTCGGGATCTCCCAGGACCAGATCCAGAAGCAGTACGGCACGATCGACCCGAACCGGGCGGTCGAGGTCCAGCGGGTCTACCTGGCCGCCTTCTTCGACCAGCAGCTGCGCAAGAAGCACAGCACCCTGCTCGACGGGACCTCCAGCAAGTACCCGGAGATCTCTTTCGTCCGCTGACCGGACAGCCGACCGGACGTCCGAAGGGCCGGGCCTGTTCGCGGGTCCGCCCTTCGGCACGTCAGGGGTGGCGATCCCGCATGTGCCGCCGCCGCACAGAGGGTCTCGTTGTCTTGTACGACACACAGGGCGAAGCTGTGATGATTATGTGATCGCAGGCAGCTAGAATGTTCGCATTGTCGAACATTTGGGCGCTCGGCGCCAGTTGAGGAAGGACCCGCTCCCCTGCCCTCCGCATCCCGGGCGCCGCGTCGGCACCGCATCCGCCGCCGTGCCGATATGCCGATACTTGGCGGGGTGCGCCCGCCGATAGCCTCACTTGTCGTTCTCCTGCTGGTGGTCGCGGCCCTGACAGTGATCGGCCTCACCGGCATCCACACCGCGGGTGTCCCGCAGGCCGTGTCGAACGGGGAGCAGCAGATCGCCGCGGACACCGCGCTGTCGACGCGCACCGCGATCGACTCCGAGGCGAGCGCGGTACGGCGCAAGGCCCACGCGTACCCGGCGACGAGCACGTCGACCCCCACGACCGCGCTCAAAGCGCTGACCCCTGCCGGGAAGACGGTCCTCGGCCGTGCGCTGCTCGACGCGCGCACCGGCAAACTGCTGGCGACCGGCGGCAGGACGGTGCCGCTGGCCGGGCTGGACGTCGCGAAGACTGCGTCCGGGCACGGGGATGTCCCGCCCCGGCTGGTGACGTCGGGCGGCACGCGGCAACTGCTGTACTTCGCCCGGGTCACGCTGCCCGCCCAGCAGGACGACCCCGACCAGGACCAGTACCAGGCCCCGAGCCGGCCCGACCGGCAGTGGGTGCTGGTGGTCTCCGAACCGCTCCCCGCGCTCACGGCGTACGGCGACGGACGCACCGCCGAACTGCTGGACGCGAACGGCAAAACGCTCGCCACCGCGGCCCACGGCAAGGCGTCACGGGCCGCCGCCGACCGCGGTCTGCCCGCGGCGGCGGCCCGCGCGGCGGGCGACTCGGGGAGCGACACCGACGCCTCGGGAAGCCTGCCGGGCGCCGTCACCGGCAGCCGGCACACCGTGGCCGGCTGGGCCCAGGTCGCCTCGACGACCGGTCCGGGCGACACCGACGACCTCGGTCTGGTGGTGCTCACCTCCCGCGCGGTGACGGCCACGACCACCGCCGCCGACTACTCGGGCTTCGCGCTCGAGGCGGCCGGGGCGCTGGTCCTGGTCGCGCTGCTGCTCGCGCTGGTGCTGTACTTCCTCGTGCAGCAGCCCCTGCTGCGGCTGTATCTGTCCGCCGGCCGCCTGGCCCGGGGCACGACCGGGGACGATCCGGCCGCGGTGGCGGAGCTGTCCCGGCCGGTTCCGGTGCACGGCTTCGGGGAACTGGCCCGGATCGGGCAGGCCCTGGACGCACTGCGCGGACAGCTGCTCGGCGAGAGCGGCCCGCAGGAGTTCCCGGCCCGGCGCGGACCGGGCTACCGGGCGCTGGCCGTGGCCTGTGTGGTGGTCGTGGCCTGCTGGTCGGTGCCGATGGTCTTCCTGCTGAACCGGGCGGACAGCGCGACCGCGGTGCCGGCCGCGGTCCTCGCCGACCAGCAGGCGCGCACCGAGATCGCGACGCAGCGGATCCGGCAGTCCCTCGACCAGTCGTACACCGACCTGAGCGAGGCGGCCGCGTCTCTGGCGGGCCGGAGCCGGGACGCCCAGACCGAGGTTCTGCGGCAGTCCCTCGACGCACACAAGCAGTACCGCTCGCTGTATCTCCTGGACCGCTCGGGGGACATCACGCTGAGGGTGGGCGGCAGCCCGCTGCGGACCCTCGTCCACGTGCCCCACGGCGGCGGGATCACCACCGTCAACACCTCGGGCCGGATCCCGGCGATCGCCGCCTACGCCCAGGTCGGGGCCGTCAAGGGCAAGGCCCCGGCGGCCGGGGTGGTCCTGTTCGGCGAGATCGACGTGAAGGCTCTCAACTCGATTCTGCCCAGGCCGAAGCTGGGCAGCGTCTGGGTGGCGGACGGCCACGACAAGGTGCTGGCGGCGAGCGTGGGCTACCGCGCCTTCCAGTCGCTGCCCGACTCCGGCCTGACCCGTCTCGCCCGCGCCACCAAGGGCGCCCCGGGGACCGCGGGCACCGCGACCTCGGCGGTGCACGTCACGTCCTCCGGGCCGTCGGTCGACGCCGCCGCGCCGCTGGCGCAGAGCGGCCCGACCGCCCGTCTCGGCTGGCACGTGGTGACCGCGGAGCCCGCGGCGGCGCTCCAGATCCCCGCGGTGCAGGCCGAGCAGCGCACCATGCTCGCCGGCATCCTGGGCCTCGCCGTGGGCGCGGCCTGCCTGGGCTGGCTGCACGTCGTGGTGATCCGGCCGCTGCGCGCGGTCGCCGTGCTCGTCGAGCGGCTCGCCGGCGGAGACCGCCGCACCGTGCTGCATCCGGTCAACCACGACGAGATCGGCTCGGTCACCCGCGGCCTGGAGCTGGTGCGCCAGACCCTGGCGGAACGCGACCGGGCGGCCAGATCCGGCCCCGCCGCCGGGCCCGACGCCGGGTCCTCGCGGTCCCAGCGCGAGAACACCCTCCAGCGGTAGAAGGACGGAATCGGCATGCTCTTCCTCTATGTCATCGTCCTGCTGTGCTGCGCCGGACTGTGGATCGCCGGCGCCCTGGAGCAGCGGCGGCACTTCGACTCGCTGGAGCAGATACCCACGCGGGTGCTGGTCAACGGCATCCGCGGCAAGAGTTCGATCACCCGGCTGTGCGCGGGCGCGCTGCGCGGCGGCGGTCTGGTGACGGTGGCCAAGACCACCGGCACCGCGGCCCGGTTCATCCATCCGGACGCCACCGAGGAACCGATCTACCGCAAGTTCAACATCTCCAACATCGTCGAGCAGATCGGCATCGTGCGGCGGGCGGCGACGTACCGCCCGGACGCGCTGGTGATCGAGTGCATGGCGGTGATGCCGGCGCTGCAGGAGATCAACCAGGAGAAGCTGATCCGTTCCACGATCGGCGTGCTCTGCAACGTCCGCGAGGACCATCTGGAGGAGATGGGGCCGACGCTGGACGACGTCGCCCGCTCGCTGTCCCGCTCGATGCCGGTGGGCGGGGTGTGCGTGACGGCCGAGAAGGACCGGCTGCACATCCTCCAGGAGGAGGCCGACAAGCGGAACTGCCGGCTGATCGCGGTCGATCCGGAGACGGTGACCGACGCCGAACTGCGCGGCTTCAGCTGGTTCACCTTCAAGGAGAACGTGGCGATCGCGCTCGCCGTCGCCGAACTGCTCGGCATAGAGCGGGAGACCGCGATGCAGGGCATGTGGGACGCGCCGCCCGACCCGGGCGTGCTGTCCGTGGAGCGCTATGTCACCCCCGAGGGCAAGCGGCTGCGGTTCGCCAACGTCTTCGCGGCCAACGACCCCGAGTCGACGCTGATGAACGTCAAGCAGCTGGAGGATCTGGGCGCGATCAGGCGTCCGATCGGCGTGGTCATCAACTGCCGCCCCGACCGGGTGGAGCGCAACGGCCAGATGGGCGCGATCATCCCCGACCTCGCCGCCGAGACGGTGTTCCTGATCGGCCACCCGACCAAGAGCGCCCGCGACGCGATCCCGGACGGCTTCACCGGGCGGGTGGTGGACCTCGGCGGCGACCGCCGGGACCCCGAGGAGCTGACCGCGGCGATCCTCGCCGAACTCGGCCCGTCCTCCTCGCTGGTGGCGATCGGCAACATCCACGGTCAGGGCGAGCTGTTCCTGGAGTGCCTGGCCGAGCTGCCGCTGGACGAATCCGAGGACCCGCTCGACGTCGTCCCCGACGGCGACGGCCTGGACCAGGAGACCATGCAGTTCGCCATACCCCGGCCGCGGGTCTCGGTGGCCCGGCCGCCCGAGCCGGAGCCGTACAGCTGGGTGGCACCGCTGGATTCACCGACGCAGGCCATCCGCATCCCGGATCAGCGCGACCTCGCCCGCCGGGCCGCCGCCCGCCAGGGCCGGTCCGAAGACCGGAACACCGCGGACGACCAGCACCACTCCTACGACCCGTCCCAGTCCACGAGGAACCCGTGATCCCCGCCAATCTCAACGCACAGACCGCCGCGCTCGGGATCGCCCTCGGGCTGGTCTTCTCGCTCGTCTGCTATCTGACGACCAACCTCTCCCCCGGGGGGATGATCACCCCGGGCTGGATCGCCCTCACGCTCGTCACCGACGTGCGGATGGCCGGGCTGATGGTCGCCGTGGCGACGGGCACGTACTTCCTGACGAAGCTGGTGCAGCGCACGGTGATTCTCTACGGCAAGCGGCTGTTCGCCTCCGTCGTGCTGTGCGCGGTGCTGATGCAGACCACCGTGATGCTCGCGCTCAGCCACGAGTTTCCGCTGCTGTACACGTCACAGACCCTTGGCTTCATCGTCCCCGGCCTGGTCTCCTACCAGATGGCCCGCCAGCCGCTGGCGGCCACGGTCATCTCGACCACGGCGGTGACCCTGGCCACGTACGTGGTGCTGATCTCCGGTCTGCTGATCGGCGTCCTGCCCACCGGCTGACCTGACCACGGCTCACCTGCCCACCCCCCGTTCACCCCACAGTTCCAGGAGGACCGGCCATGCACTCCGAACCCGTCGGCAGGCGCAGCCGCCCGACTCGCCGCGCCGTGTTCCGGACGATCGCGGGCGTGGCGGCCGCCGGGGCGGCGGGCGGGTACGCCTGGGACCGCCTCGGCCACGGCAGCGACGACGGAGGCGACGGCGGCGGTACGGCCGCCGGTGACCCGAGCGCCCGGGCCACCGGGCCCCACACCTTCGAGCGGCTGTCCGACCCCGGCCGCACCGTGGTCCGCGACGCCGACGGCGGCACGCTCGCCACGTTCACCGACGGCGCCCGTACGGCCGTACTCACCGGCCCCACGCGCAGCTTCAGCGAGCCGCGGACCACCGAGGCCAAGGTGACCACGGACGCCTGGGTGCGGGTGCTGCCGCACGCGTGGCAGCGGGGCATGGAGAAGACCGCCTGGTTCAAGGGCTGGTTCAAGAAGGCCCTCGTCGACAAGAGCCCGGACGTCTTCGCGGTGGCGTTCCAGTACAGCAGCGCCGGGGCGCCCGCCAAGCGCGACGCCAAGGGCGTGCGCTACGCGGGCACCGCGCACTTCGGGCCGCGCAACGCCGGGGTCAAGAACCCGCTGGACTTCGCCTACTACGACGAGCAGTCCGACTTCTACGACTACCTCGGCGTCGACTGGACCTTCCCGGACGGCACCCGCGTGCAGCCGGAGCAGGCCCGCTACGGCGATGTCGACTGCTCCGGCTTCCAGCGGCTGGTGTGGGGCTACCGCATGGGCATCCCCCTGCACAACACCAACACCAAGGGCCCTGGTCTGCCGCGCCGCGCCTACGCCATCGCCGCCGACGGTCCCGGCCGCCTGGTCATCGACCACACCGGCACGAAGCAGGCCACCGACCTGGATGTCCTGCAACCCGGCGACCTGGTCTTCTTCGCCATCATCAAGGACCGGCCGGACTTCATCGACCACGTCGGCATGTACATGGGCCTCGACGACCAGGGCCGGCACCGCTTCTACTCCAGCCGCTCCGCCGCCAACGGCCCCACCCTGGGCGACCTGTCGGGCCACGCGCTGCTGGACGGAACCGACTTCTACGCCCGCGGCTTCCGGGCGGCCCGCCGCCTGTGACTCCGTCGCGTGTGCACCGCCGCCTCACCTGACCTGCTGATCCGAGGACCACTGCCATGACCGCCGCCATCCCCTCCGCCCAGCCCACCGGAGCGCAGCAAGACCGTGGGGCGGCGAACCATCCCTCCGGCCGCCCTGATGACGCCCCGCGCTGGGAGCGCCCGGCGCTCGCCGCGGTGCTGGCCCTCGCCACGGTGCTGTACTCCTGGGGCATCGGGCACGCCGCGCTCCACCCCTTCTACGGTGCGGCGATACGGTCGATGGCCGGCAGCTGGCGGGCGTTCTTCTTCGGCGGGCTCGACGCGGCCGGCTCGATCAGCATCGACAAGCTGCCCGGCGCCTTCTGGCCCGACGCCGTCTCCGTCTGGCTCTTCGGCCCGCACACCTGGGCGGCAGCGCTTCCGCAGGTCGTCGAGGGCGTGCTCACCGTATGGCTGCTGCACCGGATCGTACGGGCCTGGGCCGGTCCCTTCGCCGCACTGGTCGCCGCGCTGGTGCTCACCCTCACCCCGGTCACCGTGGCGCTCAACCGTGCCACCATCCCGGACACCGCGCTCACTCTGCTCCTGGTGGCGGCGGCCGGAGCGCTGCAGAAGGCGGTGCGCACCGAGCGGCTGCTGCCGCTGATCACCTGCGGGATCTGGGTCGGGCTCGCCTTCCAGGCGAAGATGCTGCAGGCGTGGCTGGTGCTGCCGGTCTTCGCCGTCGTGTACCAACTCGTCGCGCCCGGCAGGCCGTTGCACCGGGCCGTGCGGGTCCTGGTGGGCGGTGCGGTCGCGCTGGCGGTCTCCTGCTCCTGGATGCTGATCGCCTCGGCGACACCGGCCGCCAGCCGCCCGTACCTCGACGGAACGTCCGGCAACGATCCGTTCGCCCTCGTCTTTGGCTACAACGGCCTGAGCCGCTTCAGCAGCGATCCCACCGCGTTCGGCGCCGTCGCGGGCACCGCGGCGAGCCGCACCACCGGCAACACCGGCTGGGACATGCTGATCAACGAAACGGTCGGCCCGCAGGTCGCCTGGTTCCTGCCGCTCGCCGTGTTCGCCGCGGTCCTGGGCGTCGTACGGCGCACCGGGCGGCCGCGAACCGACCTGCCGCGCGCGGGATTCCTGCTGTGGGGCGGCTGGCTGGCCGTGCACGCCGTGGTGTTCAGCGTCTCCAACGGCAACCACGCCTACTACACGGCCGTCATCGCCCCGGCGCTCGCCGCGCTGGCCGGCGCCGGCCTGGCGCTCTTCCGCTCGGAGTACGAGGCGAAGTACGCGCCGGAGCGGGAGGCGGAGCACAAGCCGGAGCCGGCGACGGAGCACGAGCGGGAGCGGGAGGCGGAGCACGAGACGGAGCTGGAGACGACGTTCGCGCTGAGGCTGCCGACGACGTACACGCCCGAGCTGGAGACGACGTACGCGCTGAGGCTGCCGACGACGTACACGCCGGAGCTGGAGGCAGAGGCAGAGCACGGGACGGAGCCGGCGACGGAGCAGGAGGCGACCGGCCGGCGGCACCTCGCGCTGCCGGCGGCGATCGCGCTGACGGCGGCGTGGGCGCTGCTGCTCGACTGGCCGACCCGGTTCGTCTCCTGGCTGCTGCCGGTCGCCGTGATGCTCGCGCTGTGTGGCGTGGTGGGCCTGGTCAGCCGCGGGCCGCGCACCTCCCCGCGGCTGACCCACGCCGCCCTCGCCGCCGGGATCGCGGCCACCCTGGTCGTACCGGCCGGCTGGGCCGCCTCCAGCCTCGACCCGCTCTACGCGGGCGCCACCACCTCACCGATGGCCGGACCGGTCGGCAAGTCGTACACCGAGCACCCCCGTCACGCTCCGCGCAGGCGAGAGCTCGACCAGCCCAGCGCCCGCGACGCCGCCCTGCTCGACTACCTCACCAAGCACCGCCACGGCGAGAAGTACCTGCTCGCCACCCAGGCCGCCTACACCGCCGAGCCCCTGCTGCGCGCGAAGTCCGAGCCCATCCTCGTCATGGGCGGCTTCACCGGCAGCACCCCCTTCCCGACCGCCAAGCAGCTCGGCAGCCTCGTCACCACCCACCAGCTGCGCTATGCGCTGCTCACCTCCCAGCGCCCCACCACTCCCGCCACCACCTGGGTGAAGTCCCACTGCGCCCGCATCCTGCCCAAGGCCTACGGCCTCCGGACCAACGGCAGCTTCGCCCTCTACGACTGCACCCCCCAGAGGTAAGGCGCTGCCCGCATCGTGCGACGACGTCCATTCTTGTTGTTTTCTTACCTCATTTGACCCGTTATTGCGCAGCTGTGACGGTGAGCGCACAGCCCCGTCACGCTTCGTTGGAAGACTTCCCTCATCGCGAAGGGCGGCAAGCCGAGCGGACCGGTCCAGGTCCTGGGGACGGCGGGCGGTTCCCGCGAGACCCTCGTCCCGGCGTCATTCACATCCTGGGGGAACCTCGATGTCCGCTCGTAACCGTCGAAGCACCGCAGCCGTCATCACCGCGGGTGCCGCCGCACTGCTCGCCCTGTGCGGCACCGCCGCCACCGCGAAGGCCGCTCCGTCCGCCGCCGGCGACGCCAAGGGCAGCCCCGCGATGGTCGCCGCGGCCGCGTCCGGCCACACGCTCACCGTGCCCAGGGGACTCACCCTCAGCGACGGCACCCGCCACGTCCTGGTCAACGGCAGGTCCATCGACTTCGGCACCGTCGTCCGCGACCTGGCCTGGAACCCCGGCGGCAGCAAGGCCGCCTTCATCGACGGGCACGGCAACCTCGTCGTCTCCGACCCCGACGGCAGCCACCGCGTCACCGTCGCCGCCAACCCGGGCGGGCAGACCTGGTCCCACCCCACCTGGCAGGTGACCGCCGCCGACCGGGCGAACCACATCCCCGCCAAGAACAACCTCATCTTCTCGGCCAAGATCCACGGCCACACCGTCCTGGAGGGCATCAAGGCCACCAGCAACCACGGCAGGCCGGCCAGGATCAGCCTGAACGGCGACCCGGGCGACGGCGCCGTCCCCCAGACCGACAACACCTGGCCGAACGTCGGCGGCAGCTACGGGACGGCCGTCTACGAGAACACCCGCACCGGCGAGGTCTACATCCGCGACGACTACCTGCGCCAGCAGGGCGGCGCGCTGACCAAGGGCTCCGAGCCCGCCCTCTCCCCCGACAACGACGAGGTCGTCTTCGTCCGCTCCGTCCACGGGCACGACCACCTCTTCGTCGAGGACTTCGGCGGCTCCCACAACGTCATCAAGGACGTCACCCCCCACGCCACCACCGACTACACCGAGCCCACCTGGTCGCCGGGCGGCAAGACCATCGCCTTCCGCACCCCCACCGGTACGTACACCATCACGAAGACCGCCCACGGCTTCGGCACGCCCGTCAAGGTCTCCCCGCACACCGGCCTGCCCGCCTACCGCGGCTGACCGCCGCCCAACCTGCCCTCCGTGCGGGCGAGTTCGGCCCGCAGCTCCGGCAGGTGCTGGTCGGCCGTGTCATGCGGCAGGTACTCGACCACATCGAGGAAACGGAACAGGACCTGGGCCTTGGTGACGGCGAACTCGTAGTCGCCGTACCCCACCACGGCACCCATCTCCCCACGAACGGCGCCCCGGACGACATGCGCGGTCATGTCGTCCGGGCTTTGTGCCGTCAGCCCCCGCCGCGCGTTGGGGCGCGCCAGATACGGGCAGACCATCGAGGCGTAGAGCATGCACGCGCGGTGTCCCGGAGCCTCCAGGGTCGCCGCCATGTTGCGGTACGGCCGCCCGGCGGCGAGCGCCTCCCGGATCGCGGCACTCTCCGCGGCACCGACCACCCGCCACACCGGTCCTCTGGGCATCAGGGTGTCACAGACCGAACACAGCCGCTGCCGCGCGCACTCGGCGCTGCGTCCGTAGTCGGTGAGCGCGAACTGGGGCTGGTCGCCCTCCCACGGGGTGATCGCGGGCACGGGATAGCCACGGCTGTCACGAGGTCTCGCCTCGACGGTCGCCGGCATGGGCACGGAGTCGAATCGCACACCCCATGGTGAACCAGCCGGCCCCGCCACCGCGAGGGTCGTCAGGTGCGAAGCTCTGGAAGTCAGTTCTCCGCCACTCTGTACCAGTCGGGGCCGCCCACCGGGTACTCGTAGACGGGGCGGCCCCGGCTGCCGCTGGTGCGGAACGGCTTTCCGTGGTCGTCGATGCGTGTGGTGCCCTGACGGCCGCCGCTGGACCACTGCAGGTCCACGTACCAGTGCACATCGTGGGTGTCGGCATGGGCGGTGATGTACAGGACCTCGGGATCGGACTGGCTGACCTTGTAGGGGACGCCGCGCTGGCCTGCCTTCGGCACGATGACGGGGTGAGCGGCGTCGAGGTCCGTGTCGAACGACCTCGTCTCGACGCCTCCGCCGCAGCCCGACGACCCCAGGTAGGCGTTCCAGGCCGGGGGCATGCCCGAGTCGACCACACGGACGTGCAGGGACTCGATGACGACGGTCTCGTCCCCGGTGCCCTGGACGGTCAGCGCCACCCGCTGCCCGTCGGCGGCGATGGCGCCGTGCGCCTTCACCCAGCCCGGCACGTCCTGCCCCATCACCGGCGGCGAGACCTTGCCGGGAGGCCGGTCGATCAGGTACTTCCCCTCGCACTGCGGGTCGTCCCAGGCATAGGTGCGGGTGCTCACCGTGAGCGGGACCGCGTCGCCGTGCTGGGCGCCGCCCGCAGCGGTGCTGTGCGTCGACGGCTCGGCCTCGCGCGTTCCGGTGGCCGGGGCCGATGCCGGGGAGCGGACCTCGCGCGCGGAGGCGGACTGGGACGCCGACGAGTGCGGCGTGGAGGCGTCGGGGACCGTCTGCAGGGGGACGGTCACGTCGCCGGCCGGCCGGCCGGTCTCCACCGGGTCCGTCGCCCCGCCCGTCAGGTGGACCGTGAGCGCGGTGGACACGGCGACGACGACGGCGGTGCTCGCCGCGATGAGGGCCCACCGTGTGCGGAGGGCGAGGGCATTCGCCTTGGGGGACGACGGTTCGGCGGCGGGGGCGGGAGGGTTCCCGGGCTCGCTCGTGGATGCGGGCTCGGGTGCGGGCGCGGGCTCGGGTGCGGGTGCGGGCGGGGGCGGGGTGTCCGGCACGGCCTCCGGCTGGGGCTGGTCGGTGCGTGCCTGCGCGGAGGCCGGTTCCGCCGCGGCCCGCCGGGCGCGTTCCCGCGCGGCGTCCGCCAGGACCCAGCGCCGGTACAGCTCGGCCAGCTCCTCGGGGGTCGCCTTGCACACCCGGCCGAAGCGGGAGACGGCCGCGTTGTCGGCCGGCACTCCTTCCCCCTTGCAGTACCGGTGCAGCGTCGAGGTGCTCATGTGCGCCCGTTTCGCCAGAGCCTCGTAACTCAGCCCGGACCGCTGCTTCAACTCCCGCAGCAGCGCCGCGAAATCAGCGATCTCCTCAGCCGCACCCACCAGTTCCCCATTCCGTCCGGCATCCCACGAGGGTTACGTTTCACCAGTTCAGAGCCTGTTTTCGCATCCCGGCGTCCCAAAACTCCCGATGGAGTGGCGGATGGGACGCCGCATGGCACAGTCTTGGGCCATCCAAGCACGGCGCCTCACCGGACACGGTGCTCGGCCCGGCTCAACTCCGCTTTCCTGGCCCGCGGTTGCGGCGCGCCCGCCGGCGCCCCACGCGGCACCGCCAGGACTTCCCTTGTTCAGAGAAAGCAGCCCGTTCATGCGCATCGCCACTCGTTCCGTCTCCCGCACGGCCGCCTCCTCCATGGTCGTCGCCGCCGCCCTCGCGTTCGTCGGCGTCCAGGCCGCCGGAGCCGCCTCCGCCGCCACGACCGCGGCCTCCTCGACCGTCACCTGCACCGCGGCGAACACCAAGGTGAGCGTCAGCGAGGTGTCCCGCCCCATCAACCACCTGCTGCTCAAGGCCACCAACACCGGCACCAAGACCTGCTACGCCTACAGCGCCCCCTTCCTGAGGGCCGGCGCCGACGCCCAGGCCCCGCTGGCGTGGGCCGACGAGACCACGCCGCAGGCCGTGGTGACGCTCAAGCCCGGCCAGTCCGCCTACGCGGGCGTCCTGGAGTCCTCCGTCGACGGCGAAGGGGGCGGCACCGAGACGACCCTGGGTGTGATCTTCGCCGACAAGAAGGGCGGCGCGACCGCCAAGGAGACGACCCTGAACCTCCCGAACGGTGGCGTCTTCTTCAACAGCGCCGCCACCGTCACTTACTGGCAGGACAACGCGGCGGACGCCCTCGCCTGGTAGTCGCCCCGACGTCCCACGACCCGGCCACCGGAGGGGGTGGCCGGGTCGTGGGACGCGGTCGTGCGTCCAGTCTCAACGGGCCAGCCACGTGAGCAGTGTTGTCACCAGGAACACGACGACCGCCGCGAGCCAGACCACGAGGCGTGTCGGCCCCGAGGGCCTGGCCGGCGTCCGTCCATCCCCCGTTCCCTCCACCTCCCGTGACAGCAGCGCGTCCGCGAACGCCTGCGCGGTTCGGGGCCGGTCCTCGGGTGCTACGGACAGGGCGGCACGGAGAAGTGTGTCGATGCCGTCCGGAAGTCCCAGCTCTCTGGGCAGCGTCGGCGACGATGACGTCGATGCCGCCCGCTCCGCCGCAGGGGTGGCGCGACCGGCCGAACCGAACGGCTTGCGCCCGGTGAGGAGTTCGAACGTGACGACACCGAGGGCGTACACATCGGCTCGGCCGTCGAACCCGCCGGTCTGGAAGGCCTGTTCGGGTGCCATGTACGCGGGGGTGCCCGTGGTCACGGTCAGCCCCGACGCGTCGGCCAGTTGCTTCGCGCTGCCGAGGTCGGCGACGAGTACGGCGGTGGGCGTGCGGCCTGCGTCGAGCAGGAGGTTCGACGGCTTGATGTCGCGGTGGATGACGCCGGTGTCATGGAGCACCTGTACGGCGTATCCGGCCTCGGCCGCCAACTGGAGTGCCTCAGCGGGCCCGCAGTGCCCGATCCTCTCGGCGAGCGTGCCGCCGCGGACGTAGTCCATGACGAAGTAGGGGCGGTCGTCCTGGACACCGACGTCGTGGACTCGTACGACACGTGGGCTGGAGATCCTGCGGAGCAGCCTCGCCTCCGCCAGGAAGCGTTGCCGTACGTCGGCGTTCGACGCCCAGTTGTCGGCCAGTACCTTGACCGCGACGTCCGTGTCGAGCTCGGGATCGTATGCTTTCCAGACGGTGGCGAACGAGCCGGCTCCCAGTCTCTCCTCGAGGAGATAACGACCTAGCTTCTGCATGGGGAAGCATTGTGCCGGGTCGGGTCCGGGCCGGACCGTGAACGGGGGACAGCAGGTGACCGAAGAGGATGAGCTGGCGCGGCTCGTGGCGTCCGCCCAGGCAGGTGATCGGGCGTCCTTGGAACGCCTCCTCGTCAGGCTTCGGCCCACGGTCATGCGCCGCTGCTCCAGGTTCCTTCCGCACCACGCCGACGCCGAAGAGGCCGCGCAGGACGCTCTGCTGTCCATCAGTACACATCTGCGCGAGTACAGCGGGCGAGGCTCGTTCCTCGGGTGGGTGACGGTGATCGCCTCGAACGCGGCCAGGTCCACGTACCGCTCGATGCGCAGGCGCGCGGAGGACAGCCATGCGGTCGTTCCCGGGGGTGCCGACCCCCGGACGACAAGCGTCATCGCGGGGACCCGCCTGGACCTGATGGAGGCGCTGGCCGCGCTCGAGGAGCGGCATCCGGCGCTGCTGGAGTCCTTCGTGCTCCGCGATCTCGGAGACCTGACCTACCTTCAGGTCGCCGAGCTCACCGACGCTCCCCTGGGCACGGTCAAGGACCGTATCCATCAGGCTCGCCGCTTCATGCGGGACCGTCTCGGCGGTGGCTTCTGAGGCGTACCGACGTCGCCATCCTGGCGGTGGCCATCGGGCTGGGCCTGCTGACCGGCCGGTTCGTCCTCCCCGCCCGCTCCGCCACGGCCACCCCGACCGGGCCGCCGGGCGCTGTGGCGTCCTCCCCGGGCAACGGCTCTCCGAAGCCGGAACCGAAGCCGAAGCCCGCCGACGGGCCCATGACGGCACGGCGCTTGCTGGCGGCGGCCGAGTTCAGGAAGGCCGGGATCTCCCGGCGCATCTATGTGCACGACCGTGTCGGCGACGGCAGGTACGCCAACGCGGCCTGCGCCGGGGAGAAGACCCTCGGCGAGACCTTGGGAGGGCCGGACGCGCACTTCCGCGGACTGGTGACGGCCAAGGACACGGACGCCGACGACCCCACCCTGGCCGTGGACATCGACGACCAGGTCGCGCGCGAGGTCGCAGCCGACGCCGGAAGCCCGGCACTGGCGCAGAACTTCGCCCAGCGGCTGCTGCTGGAGGAGGTACCGTGCCAGACGGAACCCGCCGGCCACTGGGTCTACGGGCCGACGCGCACGATCGATGTCGCCGCCCCGGGTATCACCGCGAGCTGGCTGGGTTCCTACGACGGTGACCTGAACACCACCGGGACCGCACCACGGGGCAAGGAGCCGTGCGGCGGCATCGCCATACTCCGGAACGGCTCGCACTACGGGGTCCTGGAGGTCGACGCCTGCCTGGACACGGCCGCGATGACGCGGATCGTTCGTGCGGCCGTGACACGGCTCTGAGCCCCGCCCCCCGGGGTGAGGTGGATCACACCCATCGCGGCAGATCGCCATCCAACATCTCCCGCACGCCCGGCATCTCCCTGGTGTACGACGACGCGAACGGCGTCGCGACCAGACAGGAGATGAGATGTTCGACAAGCACGCAGGCGGCAAGAAGTTCCCGCGCCGCGGTCGTACCGCCAAAGTGGCCGCCGGAGTGGCCGCCGCCGTCGGTGCCGCCCTGATCGCGGTCGGTTTCGGCACGCTTCCCGCCACCGCCGCTCCGGCCGAGCCCGGCCTCGGCTCGGGCAACCTGATGCAGAGTGAGGACTTCTTCCAGCAGGGCCTGGCCCCGGTCGGCGCGACGGTCGGCCTGGCCGGGAAGCAGGCGCTCTCGGCGTGCTCCGGCGAGGAGACGATGCGAACGCTGACCAAGGGGAAGGCCGGCGCCTATGCCGACGTGCGGTGGACCTTCGACACCAGCGACACCTCGCTGACCGAATCCGTCGCGGACGGCTCCACCGACACGTCGGCGGCCTCGTACCAGAAGCAGCTCGACAAGCTGGTGCGCGGCTGCCAGGACGAGCCGCACGGCCACTGGTACTACGGCAAGGGGCACGCGATCACCGTCAAGGCCGGCGCGGGGAGTTGGTACCCGGCCTTCAGCGGCGACGGCAAGGTCGCCGGCGGTGTCGCGGTGATCCGGAGCGGCCACAGGTTCGGCATCGTGGAACTCTCCGGACAGCCCAGCGACGACCCGGGCTACATGGAAGGCATCGCGGCCGCCGCAATCAACCGGCTGGCCGACTGACGCGGCCGGCCGCCCGGTGCCTACGCCGGCACCGGGCGGCAGCCGCACGTCATCGAGACGGCCACCGGCCCTGCTCGCCACCCGTGACTCAGATGACCCCCAGGTCGAGCATGGTGTCCGCCACCTTGACGAATCCCGCGATGTTCGCGCCGACCACGTAGTTGCCCGGGAACCCGTACTCCTCCGCGGTGGTGCGGCAGGTGGTGTGGATGCCGGCCATGATGGCCGCGAGGCGCCGGTCGGTGTCCTCGAAGGTCCAGGCGTCGCGGGTGGCGTTCTGCCGCATCTCCAGTGCCGAGGTGGCCACACCTCCGGCGTTGACGGCCTTTCCGGGGCCGAAGGCGACGCCCGCCTCTTGCAGGAGTCGTACGGCTTGCGGGGTGGTGGGCATGTTGGCGCCCTCGGCCACCGCCGTCACTCCCCCGGCCAGCAGGGTCCGCGCCGCGTTCTCGTCGAGTTCGTTCTGGGTGGCGCAGGGCAGGGCGACCGAGCACGGCACGTCCCAGACGGAGCCGCCCTCGACATAGCGGGCCCGGGTCACGGTCTGGGTGTACTCCTTGATGCGGGCGCGGCGGACTTCCTTGATGTCCTTGACCAGTTCGATGTCGATGCCCGCCTCGTCGACCACGTAGCCGCCGGAGTCCGACAGGGCGACGACCTTCGCGCCGAGTTCGTGCGCCTTCTGGGCGGCGTAGACGGCGACGTTGCCGGAGCCGGATACCACGACCCGTCTGCCGTCGAGGTCCTGGCCGCGTTCGGCGAGCATCTCGGAGACGAAGTAGACGGTGCCGTATCCGGTGGCCTCGGTGCGGACGTGGGAGCCGCCCCAGTTCAGGCCCTTGCCGGTGAGCACACCGGACTCGTAGCGGTTGGTGATGCGCTTGTACTGGCCGAAGAGGTAGCCGATCTCGCGGGTGCCGACGCCGATGTCGCCGGCGGGCACGTCGGTGTGCTCGCCGAGGTGGCGGTGGAGTTCGGTCATGAACGACTGGCAGAACCGCATGATCTCGCCGTCCGAGCGGCCCTTGGGATCGAAGTCGGAACCGCCCTTGCCGCCGCCGATGGGCAGACCGGTCAGCGCGTTCTTGAAGATCTGCTCGAAGCCGAGGAACTTCACGATGCCGAGGTTCACGGAGGGGTGGAAGCGCAGGCCGCCCTTGTACGGCCCGAGCGCGGAGTTGAACTCCACGCGGAAGCCCCGGTTGACCTGCACCCGCCCGGCGTCGTCCACCCACGGCACCCGGAAGACCAACTGCCGCTCCGGCTCGCACAGGCGCTCGAGGATCCGTTCGCGCGAGTATTCGGGGTGGCGGGCGAGCGCGGGCTCCAGGGTCTCCAGCACCTCACGCGCCGCCTGGTGGAACTCGAACTGCGCGGGATCCCGGGCCAGGACGGCCGCGTAGACGGCGGCGGTCAGGCGCAGCTCCGCGGGCGGCGTGCACTGGACGGTCATGGTCGTACCTCCTTGTACGGCGTTGCAGGAGGATGTACGGCAGATCGCGTGGCGGCGCTCAGCGGGACGCCGGTCCGCTCCCGCTCCGGCCTGCCCCGGCCTGCACCGGCCTGCACCGTCAGGCGTGGATCCTGCGCCCGCGGTGGAGCCGGCCCGGGACGCCGGTGAACTCCAGGTCCAGGCCGACGCCTTCGCGTTCGGCGTGGATGTGCAGGTGCGGCTCGGTGGTGTTGCCGGTGTTGCCGACCTCGCCGAGGAGCTGGCCGCGGTGGACGGTGTCGCCCTTGGTGACCGTCACCGAACCGGGGCGCAGGTGGGCCAGTTTGACGATTTCCCGGCCGGTGTCGAGGAACACGTGGTTGCCGTACAGCGGTTGGTAGCGGATCTCGCCCGGCTTCTGGTCCTGGACCGTGTTCGCGGCGGAGATCACCCGGCCGTCGCAGGGAGAGCGGACGGGACGTCCGTAGGCGGCGTACGCGGTCAGCTCGTGGCCGGGTCCGGTACGGGTGCCGTACGGGCCCAGCGCGACCAGGTCGAGCGCGCCGCGCTGTTCCCGGACACTGACGTGGTGGTTGAGCGCGCGACCGCCGCCCTGTACGACGTACCAGGTGCCCTCCAGCGGGAACAGCAGCGGCTGGGACAGCGGCGCCTTCCAGCGGTGCAGCCGTACCGCGGCGACCAGCCACACGGCTCCGGCCAGGACCGCGACGCCGGCGGCGAGGCCGAGGGTGATGTGTCCCGTCGGCAGACCGGGCAGCCGCCACGCGGAGGCGACGGCCGCGACACCGCCCGCCTCGACCGTGCGGCGCAGCAGGCGGGGCTGCATCGCCGGCGCGCCCCAGCCCTCGACGAGTACGTAGAAGGCGGCGAGGGTCGCCATGTCACCGAGCCAGGCGGTGCGGTCGGCTGCCGTCCACACGGTCAGGACGTTCCAGAGCGTGACCAGGATCAGGTACACCACCCAGGTCAGGGGCACCGGTCGGCGCGGGCGGCGCCGGGACGGCGTGTAGGGCGCGCCTTCGAGGAGCAGGGCCGTGATCTCGCCGTCGGGGGCCACCTGGGCCCAGGCCCGTACCCGGCCCTTGCTGCCGGACACGATCAGCCCGTCGGGACTGTCCGTCACGGTGATGTGCTCCCCGACGCGGGCGGTCGTGGCGCGGACGATCCGCTCCAGGGTGTCCGGACCGACCGCTTCCGCGACGCGTGGTGCGAGGCGGGGCCAGTCGTCCGGGTCCGCGGTGAGGAACCGCGACAGGGCTTGCGCTTCCGGCAGTTGGACGGCCTCGGGCACGATCACCGGCTCCCTCATCGATACGCGGCCCGTCACCGATGGCGGGCCCACTCCACAAGACGCGATCGTGGCGCCGGGGTTCCGCGCGCGTGGTGTTCCCCTCGTGGTGCTTCCGCTACCGGAATTCATTCGCGGTGCATCGGCCAGCAAGTCAAGGATTGAGGACGACCTTCCCGGCGACCGTGCCGGACTCGGCCAGCCGCAGGGCGTCGGCGGCGCGGTGGAGCGGGAGCCGGGCGGCGATCTGGGCGGTGACATCGCCGCGCTGGAGGGCGGCGAAGACCTGGGTGAGGTCGGCGCGGAGCCGGGCGCGGAAGCGGTTCTTGGCCAGGGCGCGGCCGGCCCAGACGTTGAAGAAGTACGCCCGGCGGCGGTTGGGCAGGGCGTTCCACAGCCACACCCGGCCGAGCAGTTTGAGGACGGGCCACTGCTTGGAGCCCTCGTCGTCACGGGTGGAGGCGCTGCCGTACGAGACGAGCGTGCCGCCGGGGGCGAGGAGGTGCCAGGAGTCGACGATGCCGCGCCCGCCGACGTGGTCGAAGACGGCGTCCACCCCGCGGGGGGCGAGTTCACGGATGCGGGCGGCGACATCGGCGCCTCGGTAGTCGACGGGGGTCACTCCCCGTTCGCGCAGGGCGTCGTGGTGGCGCGCGGACGCCGTGCCGATCACGCGCGCGCCTGCGGCCTGGGCGAGCTGGACCAGGACCGAGCCGACGCCACCGTTGGCGCCGTGCACCACGACGGTGTGCCCGGCGCGGACGCGGGCCTTGCGGTGCAGCATCTGCCAGGCGGTGATTCCGTTGAGGACGAGGGTCTCCGCCTCCGCCGCACCGATCCCGTCGGGCACCGGCACCACGTCCGCCGCGTCGACGAGCACGTGGCTGGCCCAGCCGCCGACCTTGACCAGCGCGGCGACCCGGGTGCCGGCCAGGTCCGGCGCCACGCCCTCGCCGGTCGACAGCACCGTACCGACGAGGTCGTAGCCGGGTACGAACGGGAACGGCGGCTGGTCGTAGTAGCGGCCGCGCCGCATCTGCTGCTCGGCGAAGGAGACGCCGGTCGCCTCCATCCGGATCACGACCTGGCCCGGGCCCGCGGTGGGGACGGCTCCGTGCCGGATCTGGAGTCCTTCGGGCTCGACCTTGCCCGGCAGGACGACCTCGACGAGTCCTTCGGCGTTCATGGTGACCTCCGCTGCATCGCATGCAGTTTGCAGTTAGTCGCTTTCGCGTTCGTTAGAAGTTGTAACGCATCGGCGCGCGGAGAGTCAATAACTTCCGTGATAGCCTCTAACTAGAACTTGCGGGTGCAGTCGCAGCGCTGCGGAAAGGCGGCAGACCGGTGACGGACAAGGGCACGAAGACCCCGCGCGAGCGTTACCGCGCCCAGGTGCGTACGGAGATCAAGGAACGCGCGTGGGAGCAGATCGCGGCGGCGGGCGCGTCCGCGCTCTCCCTCAACGCGATCGCCAAGCGGATGGGAATGAGCGGACCCGCGCTGTACCGGTACTACGACAGCCGTGACGAGCTGATCACCGAGCTCGTCCGGGACGCGTACCGCAGCCTCGCCGACACCTTCCGCGCGGCCTCGGACGTCGGTACCGACGTGCCCACGCTGGCACATGCCCTGCGCGGCTGGGCCCTGGCGGACCCCCACCGCTACTTCCTCATCTACGGCACGCCCGTCCCCGGCTACCACGCGCCCGACGACATCACCGCGATCGCGTCCGAGATCATGGCGTTCCTGCTGGACGCCTTCGCCGCGTCGCCGCCGGACGGCCCGGTGACGACGTTCGACGGGCACCTCGAAGGCCACCGGGACTGGGCGGGCGGGCATCCCGCGCCGCCCGCGGTCCTGCACCGGGCCCTGGCCTTCTGGACCCGGCTGCACGGCGTGCTGTCCCTGGAACTCGCCGGCCACTTCACCGGGATGGGCTTCGACCCCGCGCAGCTCTTCGCCGCCGAACTGGACGACCTGGCCGGCGCGTCAGGCCTGTGACTCCACCGCCGAAGCCGCCGAAGCGGGCTGAGTGGGCTGGGCGGTCCGGGCGGGCTGCCGTACGACGCGGCGGGGCCGGACCGGCATCCCGAGCGTCGGGTTGGCGACGCCCCAGGCCGCGCCCTTGCAGATCAGCTCCTTGTAGGCGGCGGCGAGCCGTCCCGTCAGAGCCGCCCGGACCGCGCGGTCGTCGGCGGTGACGTACTGGATCAGGCCATCCCTGCGGCCCAGCGAGATGCACTGGTTGAAGTAGCGCACGGACACGTTCGGGACCTTGCCGCCGGTCAGGCGTGCCGCGATGGCGTCGGCGGCCTGCCATGCCATGGGGGTACCCGAGGCGCACGACATCCGCAGCGGCTTGTCGCCGGGGCCCATCGCCATGGCCGCGTCACCGATGGCGTACACGTCCGGGTGCGAGACCGAGCGCATGGTCTGGTCGACCACGATCTGACCCGTCCCGGTGACCTCCAGGGCGGTGGCCTTGGCGATCGGGTGGACGGCGAAGCCGGTGGTCCACACGGTGACCGCGGCCGGGAGGACCGTGTCGTCGGCGGTGGTCACGTGGTCGGCCCAGACGGCGGTGACGGCGGCGTGCTCGTACGCGGTGATGCCCAGCTCGCCGAAGACCTTCCGCAGGTGCCGGCGGCCCTTCTCGGAGAGCCAGTCACCCAGGCCGCCGCGGGCGGCGAGGGCGACGTCGAGGTCCGGGCGGGCCTCGGCGATCTCGGTCGCGGCCTCCAGGCCGGTGAGGCCGCCGCCGACCACGACCACGGACTGCCCGGCCTCCAGGCGGGCCAGGCGCTCGCGCAGCCGGAGCGCTCCGGGGCGGCCGGTGATCTCGTGGGCGTGCTCGGCGGTGCCGGGGACGCCCTGGCTGTTCCAGCCGCTGCCGAGGGCGTACACGAGGGTGTCGTACGCCAGTTCCTCGGTGCCGTCCGCGTCGGTGACGGCGACCGTCTTGCGCTCGACGTCCACGCCCGTGACCTTCGCGAGCCTCAGTGCGACGCCGGTGCCCGCGAACATCTCGCTGAAGGGCCTCGGCTTGAGCTCCTGGCCGACCGCCAACTGGTGCATCCGGACGCGCTCGACGAAGTCGGGCTCGGCGTTGACGAGGGTGATGGCGACGTCTTCGCGGCGCAGCCGCCTGGCGAGGCGCCCGGCGGCGATGGCTCCGGTGTATCCGGCTCCGAGGACGACGATGCGGTGCTGCATGTCCTGCTCCTGTCTGGTCCTGTCCGGCCCTGTCCGCCCTGTCTTCAGCGGGTCGTCCCTTGAACCGGATGGGCCGCCGTTTCCTGACAGGAACAGGATGTGAAGCAGGTCACACAGGACTCAGAAGGCGTTGAGCAGGGGTTCGCCGTGGCCGATGGCCGCCCACTGCTCGGTCGCACGTTCGAGCTTGTCGGGGTTGACCTGGTTGCGGAACGCGGCGATGCCCTCGGCCGTGATGTCCAGGCACATGACACCGACGACCCGTCCGTCGACGACCGCCACGACGGCGGGGCCGCCGTTGGCGGTCGTGACATACATGTCGACCGAACCGCCGACCAGGGCGCGCTTGGCCTCGCTGGGCTTGAACAGGCCCCGCAGGAACTTCGCGACCGCGAGTGCGCCCTCGACCGTCTTGGCGCGGGCCGGGATCTTCCCGCCGCCGTCGCCGACCGAGACGGCGTCCTGGGTGAGCAGCCGCACGAGCGGATCGGTCCGGCCGCTGGTGGCGGCCGCGAGGAACTCCTCGACGATGCGCCGGACGGCTTCCTCGTCGATCTCGGTGCGAGCCTTGCCGGCCGCGACGTGCTTCTTGGCGCGGTGGAAGATCTGCTGGCAGGCGGCCTCGGTGAGGTCGAGGATCTCGGCGATCTCCCGGTGCGGGTAGCCGAAGGCCTCCCGCAGCACGTACACCGCCCGCTCGTTGGGGGTCAGGCGCTCCAGCAGGACGAGGACCGCGTACGAGACCGACTCGCGCTGTTCGGCGGTGTCGGCGGGACCGAGCATCGGGTCCCCGGCGAGCAGCGGCTCGGGAAGCCACTGGCCCACATAGGTCTCGCGCCGTGCGCGGGCCGAGGTGAGCTGGGTGAGGCACAGGTTGGTGAGCACCTTCGTCAGCCAGGCCTCGGGGACCTCGACGCGGTCGACGTCGGCGGCCTGCCAGCGCAGGAACGTCTCCTGCACGGCGTCCTCGGCCTCGCTCGCCGAGCCGAGGAGCCGGTAGGCCACGGCCTCCAGGCGGGGCCTGAACGCCTCGAACCGGTCCACGTCGTGCACGGTCAGCACCATGGCCCGGATCTTAGTACCGCAGGGTCAGTAGTCGAGGCTCGCGTACCACTCGCCGCGGCCCTGGGGTGTCAGGTCGAGGAGGTGCCAGACGGGGGCCAGGAGGTCGATGCCGCGACATCGCGTCCTCCTGGGGTGGCCGTCCCCCCCGGTCATTCGAGTCCAGGGCGCCCGCTCGCACCCGGCGACCGCGTCAACCGCCGCACGGGTCACGAGGGCAACCTCTAGGGTGATGACCGAAATCGCTTTCGAAGCACGGACTTTGGGAAAGGTGACCGGCGATGCCGCTGAGCCCCGGGGACGCGGAATCCATAGGGTCGATCGGCGGCTACACGCTCATCGACCGGCTGGGCAGCGGCGGCATGGGGATCGTCTACCTGGGGCGTGCCGCCTCGGGGCGGCAGGTCGCGGTGAAGGTGGTGCACGCCCAGTACGCGCAGGACGAGGAGTTCCGGGCGCGCTTCCGGCAGGAGGTCGCGGCGGCCCGCCGGGTGAGCGGCGCGTTCACCGCCCCGGTGGTGGACGCCGATCCGGAGGCCGGGCAGCCGTGGATGGCGACGCTGTACGTGCCGGGCCGCACGCTGTCGGAGGTGGTGGCCGAGGAAGGCCCGCTGAACGGACGGGAGTTGCGCACGCTGGGTCTGGGGCTCGTCGAGGCGCTGCGGGACATCCACCAGGCGGGCCTGGTGCACCGGGACCTGAAGCCGAGCAACGTGCTGATGGCTCAGGACGGGCCGCGCGTCATCGACTTCGGCATCTCGCGCGCCGCGGACAACGAGACCCTCACCGTGACCGGGCGGCTGATCGGCACCCCGCCGTTCATGTCGCCGGAGCAGTTCGTCGCGCCGCGGGACGTCACCGCGGCCTCGGACGTGTTCTCGCTGGGCTCGGTCCTGGTGTACGCGGCCACCGGCAGCCGTCCCTTCGACGGCGGCAGCCCGTACTTGACGGGCTATCAGGTGATGTACGAGCCACCGGCCCTGGACGGGGTCGGGGAGCCCCTGCGGAGCATGGTCGAACGCTGCCTGGACAAGGACCCGGCCGCCCGCCCCGGCCCGGCCGAACTGCACCGCATGCTCCAGACGCTGCCGGATTCCACGGAGGCCGCGACCGCTGTGGAGCCCCGCCGCCAGGGTGCCCGTCCGCGTCCCGGGCCACCGGGCGCGGCCCCCACCCGGGTGACGAACGGGGCGGACGGGACGGACGGGACTGACGGGACGGCCACGACCGCCGTCGGCCGCGGACGCCGCCGGCGGCGGGTCCTCGTCAGCCTCGCCGCGGCCCTGGCCGTCACCGGGCTGAGCATCACGACGATGCGTCTCGTGTCGAGCTCGGCGACGACCTCCGAGGCGCCGGACCAGTCCTCGTCCTCCGCCGGCCCGCGCGCCGCGGCGCTGCCCGCCGGCTGGAAACCCTGGCGGACGAAGCTGACGCACGACTCGGGCGGCATCGACCCGATCTTCTACGCGGAGTCCGGGTGCCTGCCGGGCGACGGGAAGGCCGTGTACTGCGCCGGAACGGGCTTCACCGTCGCCAAGGTCGACGCCGCCTCCGGCCGCACCCTGTGGCGGTCCGGCACCAATCCGCAGGAAGTACGGCCGGTCGGCGTCCAGGACGGGCTCGTGTACGTCTACTACATGCCGGACGACGCGGCCGCCGGCAACAGGTACCTCGACCTGGTCGCCCTGGACGCCGGCACCGGGAAGCAGCGGTGGGCCCGTCGTATCGGCGACACCGACGCACCGGCGTACGTGTTCAAGGGCGGGGTGCTGACCATGTCGGCCTCCGGGACGCAGTTCGTGGCGTACGGTCCCTCGGGCGACAAGCTGTGGACGGCGCCGGCGGCGGTGTCGGTCGGGAAGACCTGCGAACCGCTGGCGCTGGACGGCGCCCCGTACGCCCTGTGTTCGTCGGACGACGACCCCAACGGGGTGCCGATGAACCTGCTGCGGCTCGACGCGTCGAACGGCACCCGGAGCGACTTCACGACGCTGCCCCCGACGGCGGAACCGCTCGGCGTGTCCGGCGGACGGTTCCTGTTCGCCGTGACGCAGAACCCGGACGAGGTGTCGCAGTCCGTGGGCGACGAGTCGTACGCCGCGCTGGTGCGGGTGGACCCGGGCAGCGGCGCCGTGAAGAAGGTGCCGCTGACGGGAACGCCGCGCGGGGCCGCCGCCCTGGTGGGCGGCGCCGTCTACGTCGTACGGCAGGACGGAGTCGTCACCGCCGTGTCGGCGACCTCCGGCAAGCAGCTGTGGCGGAAGGCCACGCAACTGGAGGACCTGTCCACCCCGGTGTTCTCGCCGGCCTACGGAGACCTCTACTTCGCCAACCACTTCGGCCGCCTGCTGGCACTGGACCGGAACACCGGAGCGCAGCGGTGGCGCACGGCCGCGATGGACGACCTCGGAAACTCGGGGAACGACAACACCCCGAGCCTGCTGCTGGTCAAGGACGCGATCGTGGCGGTGGCGGGCAACACGGCCTTCTCCGTACGCCCCGACCGTCCCACGGCCCGGACATCACCGGCCGGCGGCAGCTGACCGGCCGGTCACCGAGGCGATCACCGCGGAGACGAGCCCGGTCGCGACGAGGCTCCCGAGCATGACCAGCACCACGCCGACCGCGAAGAGGCCGGTGGAGTCGTCCGACCAGTCGTAGGAGGCGGCGGCGGTCAGGCCGAGCGTGGTGCCGACGACAGCGGCCGCGAGATGGTGCCGGAACGAAGCCCAGCACACCGGCGGCAGCAGGGTCAGCACCAGCCCGATGACCTGCCACGCCTGGTACGGGCCGGTCGTCGTGCCATCGGGATGCTCGTCGCGATGCTGGTCCCAGCCCAGCCAGGCGGCCCACGCCGCCGCCGTGACGCCGGCCAGTACGAGGATCGGCAACAGTCGGGAAACGGGCTTCATCAGTCCTTGGCGCATGGCCCAAGCGTTTCGGCTCGCCCCGGCGCGGGCCAGAGCTCATGTACTCAGCTCCACCCGAGTACATGAGCCCTGGGGTCGTCACCTCGCGCCTTGCGCCGGAGGTCCTCCCCCGGTGCCGGTCAGTGGAACGTGCCGGGCTGGTAGTCGCCGGCCGGCTGCTGGTTGATGATGTTCAGCCGGTTCGCCGCGTTCATGAAGGCGATCAGGGTCGCCAGGGCGGTGAGCTGGTCCTCGTCGTAGTGCTTGGCGGCTGCCGCCCACACCTCGTCGCTCACGCCGCCGGCCGCGTCCGCGACCCGGGTGCCGTCCTCCGCCAGCTCCAGCGCGGCACGCTCGGCCTCGGTGAAGACGGTGGCCTCCCGCCACGCCGCGACCAGGTTCAGCCGCACCGGGCTCTCGCCGGCGGCGGCCGCGTCCTTGGTGTGCATGTCGATGCAGAAGGCGCAGCCGTTGATCTGGCTCACGCGCAGCGACACCAGCTCCCGTGTCGCGGCCGGCAGCGGCCCTTCCGTGATCGCCTTGCCCGCCGACATGAAGTGCTTGAGGGCCTTGCCGGCGGTCGGGGCGGCGAAGTAGTCCAGTCGCGCTTCCATGGTGTGCCTCCTCTGAGTTCGTCAGTGGTTACACACCTGAGACGGGACGGCCCCCGCCCGCTGTGACATCGGCGCATGTGACCTGCGTCTCCCGCGGCTCGGGCAGAAGCTTCACCACCGCGTTCCCGCACGCGGCGGTCTGTGCGTAGAACGCCGTCAACTCGCGGTGCGTCGAGGCGAAGGCACCCCATGTCTCGGGCTCCGCGGTCACGCCGCCGTAGTGCGGCAGCAGTGCGTCGCGGGCGAACAGCCACAGCGCGTCGAAGTCGGCCGTCGCGAGGAATCCGGCCACCCGGCGGGTCTGGGCCGCCGTCAGCACCAGCAGCGGCGGCTTGTGCGGGTCGGGGCGGAACACCGGCCGGCCGCCGAGCACCACGTGGGTCCGGGGCCGGTCCTCGGCATGGCACGGGGGCGGGCCGGCGTAGATGCGTTCCTGGTCCAGGTGGTGCCGGACGGTCTCCGAGTCGTCCTCGAACATCCGGTCGAGCCAGGTCGCGCTGTTGCGCAGCGCCGGGGGCGGCACCGCTCGCAGGCGGAGGTGCGTACTCATGCCAGAAGGAGCGCACGGGGGCTCCGAAGCATTACGCGGCCCCCGCTCCGGCTCTCGACGGCTCTCTCCGTGCCGCCCCACGGGGGGAATCAGGGGCGGCACGGAGAGAGGTCCGGCGAGTGGGGGACTCGCGACTCCTGCAGCGCACGGCCGGCGCGAAACGTCACCCGGCGCGGGAGCGGGCCCCCGGTGCGAGCGGCTGTCTCGAACCGCCCCGCCGGCCCTCGCGCCGCCAACGTCTGCGCGGCGGGGCGTCGTTGGGGTGAGCGGCACCGGCGTCCACGTGAAGGGCTCCTGAGATGTTGTGACACTTCTGTGAGGACGGACGCTGGTCACCATGGGGGCCGTCGACGCGACCGGAGCGCGGCGGACGGCATGGACTCGCTGTGAAACCGGTGCGAACGAGGACAGTCTTGGGCCAGGTACGGCAGCCCCGGCGCGTACAGACGCGCGACGGGGAACTGGGCGCGGCGGTCGCGCGGGCCCAGGACGGTGACGAGGCCGCCTTCGCGGTCGCCTACCGGATCGTGCAGCCGGGCCTGCTCGGCTATCTGCGCGGCCTCGTCGGCGACGACGCGGAGGACGTGGCGTCCGACGCCTGGCTGGTGATCGCCCGTGACCTCGGTCGTTTCAAGGGGGACGGGGCCGGGTTCCGCGGCTGGACGGCGACCGTCGCCCGGCGCCGGGCACTGGACCACCTGCGCCGGCAGCGCGTGCGGCCCCGGGCGGGCGGGACCGAGCAGGACGTACTGGACCTGGCCGGCCCGCACAGCACCCATGAGCAGGCCCTGGAGTCCCTGTCCACCGAGCGGGCCCTGGAACTGGTCCGTGGGCTGCCGCGGGACCAGGCCGAGGCCGTGCTGCTGCGCGTGGTCGTCGGCCTGGACGGGCCCACCGCCGCACGCGTCCTCGGCAAGCGCCCGGGAGCGGTACGCACCGCCGCCCACCGGGGCCTGAAACGCCTCGGCCGTCAGCTCGGCCTCGGGGGTGAGGCGGACCAGGGTGTGACGGATGAGGCTTCCCGGACGCTGGGTGAGTCGAAATGAACGACGAACGGATCGAACCTGTCGGACACGAACGGATGCGGACATGGGTGAGCGGCTGAGCGGTGGCGGAGTTCCGGGCCGTGGCCGTCGGCGTGCGCATCCCGGCGGCGCCGTGTCCGGCCCTTGGGGCGTACGTGACTCCGCCGCACTGGAAACGGCCCTTGCCGCCGCCCTACGCGAAGGCGGTCTCGCTCCCGAGGCCGAGCAGCGGGCCCTGGCCGCCTTCCGGGCCGCCCGCGGAACGGGCGCGCACAAGGCGCGTACCCGGCGCCGGGACGACTGGCGGCTGCCCGCCGAGCGGCGTGCCGGGCGCTCGGTGAAGATGACGTTCGGCGTGGTGTTCGCCAGCCTGACGCTGGGCGGTGTCGCGGTGGCGGCCATCGGTTCGGTCGGCTCGTCCGCGGACGGAGCCGACGCCGGGCGGGGCACCGCGCACCCGTCGTCGGCCGCCCCGGCCCGGCCGGGCGGTGTGGCCCCGCCGGCGTCCTCCGGCGGCCACGGGCCGACGGACCGCCCGGCCGCCGCCCAGGACACCGAAGCGCACTGCCGCGCCTACGAGCAGGTCCACAACCGCGGCAAGGCGCTCGACTCGACGGCCTGGCAGCGGCTCATCGCGGCCGCCGGCGGAAAGGACAAGGTCGCCGCGTACTGCTCCGCCCAGCCGGCCCACGCGACAGCCACACCCGGCGGCAGGAACAACCCGGGCGCGGGCTCCGCGAACAACGGCAACGGCACGTCCGGCAACACCGGCACGTCCGGAAACGGCGCGTCCGGAAACGGCCGGTCGAACGGGGACAAGGGCGGCGGGAAGCACAAGTAGCGCCACGCCCCTCGGCCGGTCCGCCCCGGACCCCGCCGGGGTTGCCGTGACCATGCCGCCGGCCGGGACGCCCGCGGACGCCGCGGCCGAGCGGATTCCGGGACCGCGCGGCACGGGCACGGTCCCTTGACGCGATCGGCGGACTCTCGCGTGGGCCCTTCCGTCGCTCTCTGCCTACGCTGGTGGCGTTCTCCGCGTGTTGGCCGAAAACCGCACGCTGAGCCGCACGGCAGAAGAGAGCACGCCGATGGCCGCCACCGAACACCCGCCGCAGAGCCGGCTGCGGACGTGGATGCTGGAGGGCCTGTCCGACATGGGCAAGCCGGGCGGCCACACCGGCCCGCACGCCGAGCCGGAGCCCCCGCACAAGGGTCAGCGCTGGTACCGGGTGATGTGCCTGACCGGCGTGGACTACTTCTCCACCCTCGGCTACCAGCCCGGCATCGCCGCCCTCGCGGCGGGCCTGCTGTCGCCGATCGCCACGCTCGTGCTCGTCGTGGTCACCCTGGCGGGCGCGCTCCCGGTGTACCGCCGGGTGGCGCAGGAGAGCCCGCACGGGCAGGGCTCCATCGCCATGCTGGAGCGGCTGCTGTCCTTCTGGCAGGGCAAGCTGTTCGTCCTCACCCTGCTCGGTTTCGCCGCCACCGACTTCCTGATCACCATCACCCTGTCGGCCGCCGACGCCGCCACGCACCTCGTGGAGAACCCCCATCTGACCAGCGCCCTGCACGGCAAGCAGATGCTGTTCACCCTGCTGCTGGTGGCCCTGCTCGGCGCGGTGTTCCTCAAGGGCTTCCTGGAGGCGATCGGCGTCGCGGTCGCCCTGGTGGCCGTCTACCTCGCACTGAACGCCGTGGTCGTGGCCGACGGCCTCTGGCACGTGCTCACCGCCGAGCACGTGATCACCGACTGGACCAGCGCCCTCACCACGGAGCACGGCAGCGTCTACGTGATGATCGGCCTGTCCCTGCTGGTCTTCCCGAAACTGGCCCTCGGCCTGTCCGGCTTCGAGACCGGCGTCGCCGTCATGCCGCACGTCCAGGGCGACCCGGGTGACACGGAGGAGAACCCGAAGGGCCGGATCCGGGACACGAAGAAGCTGCTCACGGCCGCCGCGCTGATCATGAGCGTCTTCCTGATCGCCACCAGCTTCATCACCACGGTGCTGATCCCGGAGCAGGAGTTCAAGGCGGGCGGCCAGGCCAACGGCCGCGCGCTCGCCTACCTCGCCCACGAGTACCTCGGCAACGCGTTCGGCACGGTCTACGACATCTCCACGATCGCCATCCTGTGGTTCGCGGGCGCCTCCGCGATGGCCGGCCTGCTCAACCTGATGCCGCGCTACCTGCCCCGCTACGGCATGGCCCCGCACTGGGCGCGTGCCGTCCGCCCGATGGTCATCGTCTTCATCCTCATCGCCTTCCTGGTCACCTGGATCTTCGACGCCAGCGTGGACGCGCAGGGCGGCGCCTACGCCACCGGTGTGCTGGTCCTGATGTCCTCCGCGGCGATCGCGGTGACCATCGCCTCGCGCAAGGCCCGGCAGCACGGCTGGACCACCGGCTTCGCGGTGGTGTCCGCGGTCCTGCTCTACGTCACCGTCGCCAACGTCATCGAACGCCCCGACGGTGTGAAGATCGGCGCCTGCTTCATCGTCGGCATCATCCTGGTCTCGCTGCTGTCCCGGCTGGCCCGCGCCTTCGAGCTGCGCGTGACCCGGGTGACGCTGGACGACATGGCGCAGCGGTTCGTCCGCGACATGGCCCACCGGCGCATCCGCTTCCTCGCCAACGAGCCCGGCGAGCGGGACAAGGCCCAGTACCGGGACAAGATCAACCAGATCCGGGCCGACAACGACCTGCCGGAACAGGAGGACTTCATCTTCGCCGAGGTCACGGTCACCGACCCCTCCGAGTTCGAGGCGGAGCTGACCGTACGCGGCGAGGTACTGCACGGCCGCTACCGCGTCCTGACCCTGGAGTCCTCCTCCGTCCCGAACGCCCTCGCCGCCCTCCTCCTGCATGTGCGCGACACCACGAACTGCATCCCGCACATCTACTTCGAGTGGACCGAGGGCGCCCCCCTCGCCAACTTCCTGCGCTTCTTCCTCTTCGGCCAGGGCGAGGTCGCCCCCGTCACCCGGGAAGTCCTGCGCGAGGCCGAACCGAACCGCGAGCGCCGGCCGCGCGTCCACACCGGCTGAGAACCCCGGCTGAAACCAACGCCCGCGTCAGGACCTCGTCAAGACCGGACCTCATTGCGTCAGGACACCGTCAGCACCCTTCGCCCCCGGGCACGATGCCGCCTAGCGTCGAAGGCATGCGAGAAAGCGGAACGGGCGGCGGAACCGGCGGCGGCCCGGTCACCGACCGCCACTGGCGCGCCGGCGCCCGGCTCGCGACGAGCTGCGCCCTCGTCTTCTGCGCGCTGACCGTCCTCGTCGACTGGGACGCGGGCACCCTCACCGTCGCCCGCGCCGCACTGTGGCTCGCCCTGTCCGCCGCCGTCCTCGCCGTCCTGCTGCCGCCGCGGGTCACCGCGGGCCCCGGCTGGCTGATGGTGCGCGGCCCGCTCGGCCGGCGGGTGGTACGGACGGACGCGCTGGTGTCCGTACGGCAGTCCGGCGGCGTCACCGCCCGCCTCGTCCTGCGGGACGCCCACGGCGGACGCCTCGAACTCGACACCCGCGTGCTGACCGCCAACCCCTTCCTGTGGCACGAACTCGACACGGGCCTGCGCCGCTCCGTGCACCGGGGCACCCTGCTGCACGGCGAGGACGCGTTCCGGCGGCTGGGCGAGCGGATCGACACCGAGTCGGCGCGAGCGGTCCTCCGCGCGTCCGGGCTGTCCTAGGCCGACCGTCCTGAATGTGCCGCCGCGCCTCAGGTGTTCGCGGTGGCACTCACCAGGTTCAGCTCTCGGACGATGCGGTCGAGGTCGGCCGGGGCGGCGGCGAGGCGGACCGTTAGGCCCGCGTCGTCGAGTTCGGCGACGTGCCAGCTTCTGGGCACGGTGTCGCCGTCGCTGCCCCGGGCGCGGCGCACGGTTCTCAGGGCGAGCCGCTCCACCGGGATGCGCTTCGCGGCGAACCGGCCCGGACCGGGGGTGACCGCCGGCGTGCCGTCTCCGAGGGCTATGTGGGTGCCGAAGCCGTGCGGGTTGTAGTCGGTGTGCTCCAGGAAACGCGCGGCCAGGAAGACCTCGTGCGTTTCCGGGGCGGCGGACTCCGGGCTCCCCGCGGCCTGTTGGGGCGTACGTACGCGCGTGGTCCGCCAGGCCCAGGTGAGGAGGGCCAGTGAGGCGAGGGAGCCCGAGGCGGCCCAGGCGAGCGCGACGGGGGACGTGAACAGGGTGGTGGGGTGGAGGTAGCACAGCGGCAGCAGCCACAGGGCGGTGCCGACGAGCGCGCCCGCGAAGGGCAGCGCCGACGGGAGCACCTCGTCGTCGGGCAGCCGGCGCCCGCGCAGCCGCAGCAGCACCTGGACGGCGGGGTAGCCGGCGGCGAGGGCGAACGCGGCGGCCACGGCGGCCACGTCCCCGGGGCCCGTGACGTGCTCGTGCCACACGTAGTGCGCCCCCCTGACCTCCCTCACCTCGCGGTGCCACACGGTCAGCTCGACGCGGTCACCGGGACGGAAGCCCTCCGCGGCCTCCTGGGAGACCTCGACCCGTGCCGTCGGCCTGCTGTCGGCGAAGTACAGCCAGCTGTGCTTCTTCGGCCTGTTGGCGTCGGTGCGCGCGATCACGGCCGGCACGGTGGTCAGACAGTCGGCGCGCGCCGAGGCGGGCGTCGCCGCGGTGCACGGGCGGGCCGACCGCCAGGCCTGTTCCGCCGACGCGGTGTTCGGCACGAACCACGCGGCCACCCCGGCGCACACCAGCAGCAGCACGCTCACCTTCAGCGATCCGGCCCAGCCGCGCCCGGCCGTGCGGTACGAGACGACGGGGACGCGACCGGACTGAGGGGCTCCGTGACGCCGGTGCAGCGTGCGGAGCGCTTCCAGCGTCGCGTCGAACTCCGGGTCGTCGGACGCCCCGCCCCACGGCAGCGGCAGGAGCCGCTTGCGGCCGTCGCGCAGCGCCAGACCGACGCGCCGGGAGACGGGGACCCTCGGGTTCCTCCCGTACTTCAGGTACACCCACAGGCCGGTGACCTCCCCCCAGGACACGCTCCGGGTCCCCCACAGCCTGCGGATCCGCACACCGTACGCGTCGGCGCTCACCCGGGCGGTGGCCCAGTGGAGCGCCATGACGCCCGTCAGCGCCAGCAGCAGGCCGACGCCCCACACACCCACGAGCGCGCCCGCGTACGCCAGGCACACCCCGGCCAGCACCGCCCCGGCCGCTCCGAGGACGACGAGGAACCACAGGGTGCGCTGGCGCGGGGGAAGACAGGTCACTTCCCGGACATCGGTCATGGACGGGAGCGTGACACCGGCGGGGCCGCGCCCGCTTGTGCCGTGTCCGGCAATGTCCCGGCCCCCGACGTTGCCGACGGCTGGCTAGCTCGCCTTCTTGGCCGGTTCGCCGCCCCGGTGGTCGACGACCGCGCGCTCCATGACGGCGGTGAGACCGAAGAGGGTGGTGGGCCGTGGCTCCTTCTTCCTGTCCTTGGTGATGTACGAGCGGGCGCCCAGGTAGGCGAGGCTGTGCTTGTCGAAGATCCAGACGTCGCGGATCGCGGATGTGGGGTCCTCGCGGGTGATGCCGATGCCGTGCCGGCCGACGGCGTCGGTGACGTCGGGGAGCTCAATCACGCCGGGGATCTTCGCGGCGGCCTTGTAGAACGCGGCGTTGTTCGCGGCGGGCATGACGGTCCCGCTCAGCATGTCACCGATCTGGTCGAAGGCGGCCTGGTCGTGCGACGCGGTCTCGTCCGCCTTCGTCTTGGAGTAGATCAGGCGGAGCAGGGCGTCGGGGTCGGTCGGGAGGGAGGCCAGCCACTTGTAGGTGGGGCGGTTCCAGCCCGCCGGGACAGGGCCGCCGCCCTCCTCGATGGGGATCGTCTCACCGGGCATCACGGCGTCCGTGCCGGTTTCCCTGAGCCATCCGGCGGTCTTGACGGGGCCGGGCTTCTGCACCGTCCATGCCTCCGACGTGTGCAGGGCGCCGAGCTTCACCGGGCCTTCGAAGGTGCCCTTGTTGGCGCGGAGCAGCGTCTTGACGTAGACCAACTGCCCGTCCTTCACCGGGCTGATGTCGGTCTCCATGGCCGCCGCGGCGATCCGGCCGAGGGTCACGGACGCGTTGTCGGCCCGGGCCGGGCCCGCGGTGGCCGTCCCGCCCTTCGGGGTGGAACCCTCGCCCGCGGAGAGGGTGACGACCAGTGCCCCGGCCAGTGCCATCGACGCGGCGGGCAGCAGCACGGCGGGGCGCAGCAGCCTGCGGCGGCGCGGTGCCGCGGCCGGCTGCGGCTGCTGGGAGGGGTTCAGGTCCTGGTCGATGCGCTGCATCAGTATGTCCTTGTGGTGGAGGTGCCGCTCCCGGGGGAGGTCCCATTCGGCCGGGGCCGACAGCAGCTCCTCCGCCTCGCTCCGGGCGGAGCCGGCGCGGGGCAGGTCGTCAGCGTTCATGGGGTTTCCTCCTGCAGGAACAGGGCCGCGAACGCGGCCTCACTCTCCATCTCTCCGCGGGGGCCGGGCGGTTCCGGTTTTTCCCGGTCGGGTTCACCGGCGGCGCTGAGCCGGGCCAGCCGCGCGCGGGCCCGCGACAGCCGCGAGCGCACGGTGCCGACCGGGATGCCGAGGGCCTCGGCCGCCTGCTGGTAGTCCAGCCCGGAGGCCACGCACAGGGTGAGCACCTCCCGGTCCTGGCGGCGCAGCCGGCGCAGCGCGTCGTGGACCAGCGCGAGCCGGCGGGCGTCGTCGATGCGGCCCGCGGTCTCGTCCGCGAAGTCCTCGACCGGCCGGGGTTCCGGGCTGCGGGCCAGGAACGCGAGCCGGCGGCGTACACCGCGGTTGGCGTTGCGTGCCTTGTGCGTGGCGATGCCGAGCAGCCAGGGCCTGAGCGAGCCGCCCTCGGGCTCCACCGTCCCGCGGGCCCGCCAGGCGGCGAGGAAGGTCTCGGACATCGCCTCCTCGGCCTCCGCCCAGTCGCCGGTCAGCCGCAGGGCGTGGTTGTAGACCGCCCGCGCGTGCTCCTCGTACAACTCGGCGAAGGCTTCGCGGTCCCCTGCCCGTATCCGCGCACGCACTGACTCTCCTCGTTCCGGTTGCCGCCTCACATCTGGTACTCACCGAGGAACACGGGGAGTTCCCGTGCTCTGCGTCACATGACGCACAGGAGGGGGCACAGGGGCCCCTACTTGATCAGCCCCGCCGCCCACTGCGCCCATTCCCGCCGCATGGCGTTGAACCGCAGGCCGTACTCCAGGACAATGCGGCCGTAGACCGAGAGGTCGTCCTCGTCCCAGTCGATGGAGTCCACCAGGTGGCGCAGGTCGTCGTGGACCTGGTCGGAGAGCTCGACCAGCTCGGTCAGATAGGCCCGGGCCTGCTCGGGGGGCAGGACGCCGAGGAAGAAGACCCGGAGCAGGACGTCGCTGCGGACGGTGCGCTGCGGGCGGGTCTCGGTCAGCCAGTGCCGCAGCTCGGTCATGCCGTCGCCGGTGAGGGCGTACTCCTTGCGGCCGCGCGGGCCTTCGGCCGTCACCGTGATCAGGCCGGCGTCCGCGAGCTTGGTGAGCTCCGTGTAGATCTGGCTCTGGGTGGCCGGCCAGACGTTGGCCAGCGATGTCTCGAACAGTTTCAGCAGGTCGTAGCCGCTCGCGGGGCGCTCCGAGAGAAGGCCGAGCAGCGCGTGTCGAAGGCTCATGCCGCCCACCTTACCTTCCAATCTTGACATGTCACTCCTGGACCTTCTACTTTTGACATGTCAGGAGAGAAACCCAGCGGGAGTACGCAAGCCCGGCAAGAAACGCCGAAACGGAGAGACACCTCATGTCCTACCTGCGCACCTTCCTCCCGTGGATCGTCTTCGCGGTACTGCCCTCCGGCAGCTGGCAGTGGGGCGCGCTCGCCGCCCTGGTGGTCGCGGCCGTGCTGATCGGCCAGCAGGTGCGGGCCGGGACCGGGTTCGACGCGCTGATCATCGAGCTGGGCTCGGCGGCCTTCTTCGCCGTACTGGCCGTCATAGCCTTCGCCGACCCGCACTCGGGCGTGCACGACTACTCCGCGGCCCTCTCCTCCGGCACCCTCGCGGTCATCGCCGGGGTCTCCCTCGCCATCGGCAAGCCGTTCACGCTGGGCATCGCCAAGCGCACCACCCCGCGCGAGGTGTGGGGGCTGAAGCCGTTCATCCGGACCAACGTCGTCATCACCGCCGTGTGGGCCGCCGCCTTCGCCGTGACCGCCGCCGTCCTCGCCTACGTGGACCACGCCGGGAACGCCCACTCGACCCCGGCCACCCTCGTCCAGATCGCCGGCTTCGCGGTCCCGATGGTCTTCACCGTCCGCTACGTCGCCCACGTCCAGGCCAAGGCCAAGGCCCAGCAGCTCGCCGGCTGACGGCACGACCCCGAGCACGCCCCGTCACTGCGCCGGGCTACTGCGCCGCGCCCACCAGCGGTGTGGGCACGTCCCAGGCGCTGATCGGCGCACGGGCACTGGCCCGGCACCTGGCCGGAGCCGACGGTGACCACGTGGCCGCGTTGACCGGGTACGAGGCCGAACTGCGGCCGTACGTCGCGGAGAACCAGGCCAAGGGGCGGGAGGACGCGGCGGCGTTCGGCGGCCGCGCGGAGCAGCGCCCGGGCGGCTACTTCTCGTCCGTGCCCTCGGTGGGCCGGGTGCGGCCGACCTCCGGCAGCTCGCCCTCCTGGGCACGGATGTGGAGTACGTCGCCGATGAACAGGTCGTACACCAGCACCCCGATGACCCCGCCGACGAGCGGTCCGACGATCGGGATCCAGAAGTAATTACTGAACCATGGACCGTCCCCCGGCAAGGCCAGACTCTGCCAGCCGGCCAGCCAGGTCAGCAGGCGCGGGCCGAAGTCACGGGCCGGGTTGATGGCGTAGCCGGCGTTCGTCCCGAAGGACATGCCGATGGCGGCCACCGCGAAGCCGATGATCAGGGGGCCGAGGTTCGCCTGTACCGCCGTGTTGCGCAGGTCGATGACGGCCACGACCAGCATCACGAGGAAGGCGGTACCGACGATCTGGTCGATCAGCGGTCCCCAGACGCCGCCGTGGAAGTAGGGCGCCGGGAAGGTGGCGAAGATCGAGAACGTGGCGAGCGTGTGCCCGTTCGTCTTCGGCGGTTTCGAGGCGGCGTCGAAGGCGTTGATCGCGTCGTGGTAGACGGCGAAGACCAGGGCCGCCCCGGTGAAGGCGCCGACCAGCTGGGACATCCAGTACGGGAGGACCTTGATCCAGGCGAACTTGCGGCGCACCGCGAACGCCAGCGTCACGGCCGGGTTGAGGTGCGCGCCGCTGACCCCGCCGGCCACGTAGATGCCGAATACCACGGCGAAGGCCCAGCCCCAGGTGATCAGCAGCCAGTCGCCGGCGGCGAGGAAGATCGTGGTGGGCGACTCCGTGCGGCCCGAGCCGGGCAGTCCGGCCACGGCCACGGCCACGGAACCGGCTCCGAACGCGATCAGGACGAACGTCCCCAGGAACTCCGCCATGCATTCGCCCAGCAGGCCCCCGCGACGCCTGAGCGTGGAGGGTCTGATCAGGGGAGGTATCTCCACAGCCATATCGGCCCCCTCAGTGAGAGCATCCGGCCATCCGACCGATCACGAAACCGGTCATACCCCATCGTTACGCATGGACGGGACAACGGACACCGGAGGGGGTCCGAGGGCCGTTCCACCGGGCCCCGGCGAGAGCGACCGCCCCGACAGGGCGACCCTGCCGGGGCCACCCCGGCACCTCGACGCTTCCGACCGGACCCACCACCCCTTGGGCCCAACCCCGCGCGCCCGACCCGACCCGGCCACCAACCTCAACGCCGGGTCCGCTGTGGCCCTCGGCGGGGGCCGTCGGGCAGGCCGCAGGCCCGACCGGCTCCCAGCGCCCGTCGGCTCGGTCTGGCGGGTTCACCCCGCCGGACCAGGACCGCATACGCCCCGAGCCGACCGACCGGCGCCTCATGACCGGCCCCGTCGCCCCGCGCGGGGCCCGGCCCTCAGGTCAGGGCTGTGTGCCGGGCGGGTCGGCGTGCGAGGTCGCGGGGCCGGCCAGGCGGTTGTGCTGGTCCGCGGTGATGGCGCGGACGGCGCAGGCGCCGGCGATGGCGGCGGCGATGACGGCCGCCTCGGAGACCAGGAGGGGCCAGACCTCGGTGTAGGCGCGCTCGATGACCTTGTCCGTGGAGTCCGTGTACATCAGGCCGACGCCGCTGAGCATGCCGACCAGCCAGAGCCCCCACCACACGTTCAGCGAGCGCGGCAGGGGCCGTCCGGGGACGCTCTTCTCGTAGGCGTCGGCGATGATCCCGCGCGGCACCCAGAGGTTCGCGATGGGCACGATCCACCCCAGGTAGACCCAGAACCCGGAATAGCGCGGCGGCTCGGGCGAGAGGGCGCGCGCGTTGTCCCGGACGCGCCACATCCAGGACACGAACGCCAGCGCGCAGATCAGCGCGGCACCGTCCCCCACCGCACTGACCAGGTGGTACGAGTCCTCGAGCGCGGTCAGCTTCCGGTGCACGCCGTCCCCCTGGTCCGGCGGCCCCGACGCCGGCTCCCCGGCCAGGGAGAGCCGCACCTGCCACACCGCCCGCGCGGCCCAGGCGGCCCCCGCGAGCAGCAGCCCGCCCACGGCGCACCACTGCGCCACCCGGTCCGACCGCTGACCGGCGGACTGCTCCATGTACTCGTCGTTCACCTGGGCATCCTGTCCTACGACCTTTTGTTTACGCCATGTCAGACGACGAAAGGCGCTCCATGGTCACGAGGCGCGCCGGTACTCCGTGCGGATGACCCGGCATGCGCGTCCCCGGTCGCGGTTCTTGACTGGACGAGGAACGGCGGGGGCAGGACACGGACGGAGTGCGCGATGACGGGTCTGACGGCTACACGGACAGGCGCGGTGCTGACGCTCGTCACATGCCTGGGCGCGGGACTGAGCGGCTGCTCGAACGGCAACGGCTCCAGCAGCCCCACGTCCGCGGTCAGCAAGGCGGCGTCCTTCGCCTCGCAGGGCGCGTCGGCGCTGGCCTCGGCGACCGCCGAGGCGGGGAACAAGCTGAACGAGGTCAAGAACGGCGTCAACGCCAAGGACGCGGTGACCCTGGGCACCCCGGCCTCGACATCCGACGGCCATATGTCGGTCGACCTCACGGCCGTCAACAAGGCGAGCTCCACCAAGTCCTTCGCCGTCCAGGTCAACTTCACGGACAGCAGCGGGAACCTCCTGGACACGACCGTCGCGACGGTCTCCAACGTGGCTGCCGGAAAGTCGGGCAAGGCGACGGCCCAGAGTCACCGCAAGCTGACGGGACAGGTGAAGACGGTGGTGGCGCGGGCGCTGCGGTACTGAAGCGCCCGCGCCGACGGCCGGCCAGGGAGCGGGGCTCGGGCCATCCAGAAGACTCAGGCCATCCAGAAGAAGACCGCCGTCATCCGCTTCTCCTCCAGCGTCCTGCCGAAGTAACCGGTCGCGCTGTGCACGAGGTTGGCGTTGTAGAGGAGCAGACGGTTGTACTTGTGGGGGACGCGCACGTCCTCCTCGAAGGCGTCCGGCGCGACGAACCGGGTGCCGAGGGCCTCGACGAGGTTGTTGTGCGGGGCCTGGACGACGTTGCCGCCGAGGCGTCCGCCGGGCAGGGACTGCCGGTAGAAGGCGGTGCCGCAGTCCTTGGGCACGCCCGGGTTGAGGTAGAGCACGGCCGCGTAGCGGCACAGGGCGCGCGAGTCGGTGTGCGGCCGGGGCTCGCTCTCCCCCTCGCCCACCACCTGTACGCAGTTGTGGTTGAGCGTGCCGCCGCCGGGCGCCCGCTGCACCCACAGCTCCCCGGCGCCCGTGGCCTTCTTCACCAGCCGCTCGATCCGCGCCAGTTCGCCCGGCTCCAGCCCCGGCATGGCCCGCAGCCCCGGCCAGGTCTCCTGTGTGTACGGATACCCCTCGACCCAGTCGTCCTTGGCGAGACACCGCTGCCGTACGGCGTCCACGTCCGGCAGGACGTCGTCCAGGACCCAGTAGTCGCGGCCCTTGGTGGGCTTGCGGTAGGGAAGCACGGGGAGGGGGGCGGCGGCCCGCGCGGGCCGCCCGGGCCGTGGTGACATGGACATGCGGCGAACGTATAACCGGGGCCCGTCTGGACTCTCCCCGTGACTGGTCAATGTTCGGTCAACGGAAAGGGGGCGCGACCAGCGGAAACCCGGGCCGCCACCGCGACTCCCCAAAATTTTTGCCCAAACCATAGAGTCGTCCGGCTTCCCCATCCGTACTCCAGTGCGTCCGAACCTCTCGCTTCGGCGGGCGGGATCCACTACCGGGCAGGAGGCACGGTGCGCTTTTCGCGGAACGCGACGGGAACTCTCTTCGTGGGCGGGGCCATGGCGGTGACGCTGGTAGCGATGGCCTACCCGAGCATGCTCGGGGTGTCCACCGTTTCCAGCGACCAGTCCCGGATCATCGCCAACACCCAGTGGGGCCCGCTGACGGAGGGCGACCGGGACTTCGTGGTGAAGGTGCGGGCGGCGGGACTCTGGGAGTACCCGGTCGGTCAGATCGGGCTGCAGAAGGGCCAGTCGCCGGCGGTCAAGACGGCCAGCAACCACCTGATCGACGGCCACGCCGCGCTGGACGTCTCCTGCCGCAAGATCGCGCCCCTGCTGAACATCACCCTGCCCAACATCGCGAGCCCCCAGCAGGAGGGCTTCGTCACCCAGCTGAAGAGTGACAGCGGCAAGCAGTTCGACATCGACTTCGCCAACATTCTGCGGATGACGCACGGCTCGATCTTCAACACCATCGCGAAGATCCGCTCCACCACCAAGAACTCGCTGGTGCGTGCCCTCGCCGACCAGGCCAACGACACGGTTCTGGACCACATGACGGTCATGGAGAAGACGGGCGACGTCGACTTCGACACGACCCTCAACACCCAGACCAACCCGCCGAAGATGCCGGCCACCATGCTGACCCCGCCCGCTCCGCCCGCCGGGCAGCCGCAGGTGGTGCTCACCGCGCCGCCGACCGAGACGTCGACCGCGCTGGACCTCAGCGGCCTGGGCGTCGGCTCGGCCCCCTCGGCACCCGCCGCCGCCCCCTCCCCCAGCGCGTCGGGCGGCTAAGCGAGCCACACGGTGGTGTCGGGCGGCAGGTTGCCTCCGTCCGGCACCGGCGTGCTGCTCAGCAGGACCTCCCCGGGCGGCAGCGGTACCGGCTCGGCGCCGAGGTTGGTGACGCACCGCCAGCCGTCCGAACGGGCGAACTGGAGGACACCGGCGGGTGCGTCCGGCGCCCAGGTCAGCGACTCGCCCTCGAGGAGCTTGCGGCGCAGGCGCAGTGCCCTGCGGTAGAACTCCAGGGTGGAGCCCTCGACACCGTCCTGCGCCTGGACCGCGTACGCGGCGAAGACCGGCGGCTGGGGCAGCCAGGCGCCGGCCGCGCCGAAGCCGTACGACGGGCCGCCGGCCGTCCACGGCAGCGGCACCCGGCAGCCGTCGCGGCCCTTGCGGACATGACCGCTCTGTTCCCAGATCGGGTCCTGGAGGACCTCGGTGGGCAGACCGGCCACCTCGGGCAGGCCGAGTTCCTCGCCCTGGTAGACGTACGCGGATCCGGGCAGCGCCAGCATCAGCAGGGTCGCCGCCCGGGCCCGGCGCAGCCCCGCCGCCTCGTCGATGCCGGGTGCCCGGCCGCCGGAGAGCAGCCAGGCGTCGGCGTCCGTGCCTGGCGGGAGCATCAGGCGGGAGGTGTGGCGTACGACGTCGTGGTTGGACAGGACCCAGGTGGCCGAGGCCCCTGCCGTGCGGGCCGTGTCCAGTGAGCCGGTGATGACGCGGCGCAGCTCGTCCGCTTCCCAACCCGCCTGTAGATACTCGAAGTTGAACGCCTGACCCAGTTCGTCCGGGCGGGCGTACAGGGCGCGTCGGGCATCCGGGACCCAGGCCTCGGCGACCGCCGTGCGGGGCGGGGAGTAGGCGTCGAAGATCTTGCGCCAGTCGCGGTAGATCTCGTGGACCTCGTCGCGGTCCCAGTACGGGTGGCTTCCCGGCGGTACGTGTTCCAGGGCCTCCTCCCCGGTCGGGTCGAGGTCGCCGACGTCGCGCAGCGGCTCGGTGAGGTCCTTGGCCAGGCCGTGGGCGACGTCGACACGGAATCCGTCGACACTCCGGTCGGACCAGAAGCGCAGGGTGGTGCGGAAGTCGGCGCGCACCTCCTCGTTGTCCCAGTTGAGGTCGGGCTGCTCGGCGGCGAACAGATGGAGGTACCACTGTCCGTCGGGAACCCGCTGCCAGGCGCTGCCGCCGAACACCGACTGCCAGTCGGTGGGCGGGAGTTCGCCGCGCTCGCCGCGCCCGGCGCGGAAGACGTAGCGGTCGCGGGCGGCGGAACCGGGCCCGGCGCGCAGCGCCTCCTGGAACCACGGGTGCCGGTGCGAGGTGTGGTTGGGGACGATGTCGACGACGACCTTCAGCCCCAGCCGGTGGGCCTCGGCGACCATGGCGTCGAAGTCGTCCAGCGTGCCGAGACGGGGGTCGACGTCCCGGTGGTCGGCGATGTCGTAGCCGCCGTCGGCGAGTTCGGAAGGATAGAAGGGGCTCAGCCACAGGGCGTCGACGCCCAGCGCGGCCACATGGTGCAGGCGCTCGGCGATGCCCCGGATGTCACCGAGCCCGTCGCCGTCGGCGTCGGCGAAGCTGCGGGGATAGACCTGGTAGATGACGGCCTGGCGCCACCAGTCGGGATTCCTGGACGAAAGGTCGGTCACGGCGGCTCCCTCGGAAAGGACGACGGGGAGAGCCTGTCCACATTGCCGGGAAAGCGAACCCTCACACTCCACGGAGTAGATCATTCCGGGCACATGCCCGCCGGGGGCGCTGCGGTGCTCCTCGCGGGTGGCACGGCCATCGTCCTCGCGACGCACCGGTCAGCCTCCGTCGACCGCGCAGTGCCCGAGCAAGTGACATCCACCGGCACGCCGATCCCATCCGCCTCCGAGTCGACCCCACCCCCGACGCCCGACGCTCGCGGCAGCGCCTCCGGCAGCCTCGCCGGAGGCGAGACGCGGCCATCGTCGTCGCGACTCGCCGGTCAGCCTCCGTCGGCCGCGCAGTGGCTGAGCAGGCTCTGAACCTCCGCGTCCACCACCCGGTACCTGACCACCCGCCCTTCCTTCTCCCCCGCCACGACCCCCGCGGCCCGCAGCAGCCTGAGCGCCTGCGACACCGCGGGGTCGTTCATTCCCGTCGCGATCGCCAGATCGGACACGGCGAGCGGGCCGGTGCGGTGCAGGGCGAGCAGCAGAGCGAGCCGCTTGGCGTCGGCGAGCAGCGAGAAGCGGTCGGCCCAGGCGCGCACATGGCCGGGTTCGCCGATCGCGGCGATGGCGTCGCACACCCGGTGACCGTCGATGGTGCGACGGTCCGCGCGGTCGGCAGGCACGAGATGCATACCGTCATATTCGCAGGCGCGGTTCTGTGATCTTCAATACCTGCGCAGGTACGCAGCTTTGCAGACAACTGCCCACCCCCCTACGGTGGGCGGGCCGTGGTGTTCGGGAAGTCGATGCGATGTCGACGCGGCCCTCGCCACTGTGATCGGGGAGTTCCCGTCCCGTCCGGCACCCGCCGGGCCACTGGTCGTACGACCGGGAAGGCAGGGACGGAGGACGTCATACCCGTAAGCCAGGAGACCGGCCACGGCAGCTCACGAAGTGATCCACGAGGTGCTGGAGCGTGAACCGGATGACCCTGCCCGAGACCCGGCCCGAGACCAAGGCCGCCTCCTTCCGCTGGCGGCGCGAGGACACCGTCAAGACCGCCGGGCTGATGGGTGTGATCGCCGCCCTCCACGTCGTCGCCTTCGGCATCCTGTTCCTCCTCGTCGCCCCCGGTCACTACGAGGTCGGCTCCAATGCCTTCGGCATCGGGCTCGGCGTCACCGCCTACACCCTCGGCATGCGGCACGCCTTCGACGCCGACCACATCGCCGCGATCGACAACACCACCCGCAAACTGATGGCGGACGGCAAGCGGCCGGTGTCGGTGGGCTTCTGGTTCGCGCTCGGGCACTCCAGCGTCGTGGTCCTGCTTGCCGCGATGATCGCCGGCGGCACACAGCTGGCGGGCCGGGTGATGAACGAGAACTCCCGTACCCACCAGGTGCTGGGCGTCATGGGTACGACGGTCTCGGCCACGTTCCTCTATCTCGTGGCCGCGCTCAACCTGGTCGCCCTCTTCGGCATCCTGCGCGTCTTCCGGGCGATGCGGGCGGGTTCGTACGACGAGCAGGAGCTCGAACAGCACCTCGACTCCCGGGGCTTCATGAACCGCGTCCTCGGCCGCCTCACCAGGTCCATCACCCGCCCGGGCCAGATGTTCCCGCTGGGCTTCCTCTTCGGCCTCGGCTTCGACACGGCGACCGAGGTCACGCTGATGGTGATGGCCGGCTCGGGCGCGGCGGCGGGCCTGCCCTGGTACGCGATCCTCTGCCTCCCCCTCCTCTTCGCCGCCGGGATGAGCCTGTTCGACACCCTCGACGGCACGTTCATGAACTTCGCCTACCAGTGGGCGTTCTCGAACCCGGTGCGCAAGGTGTTCTACAACCTCACCATCACCGGCCTGTCCATCGCCGTCGCCTTCGTCATCGCCACGATGGAACTCCTCGGCCTCGAACTCGGCAACGTCGGCTATCTCATCGTCGGCCTGTTCGTGGTGGTGTGGGCGGCGGCGGTGGCGTACTGGAAGGTGGCGAGGGTCGAGGAACGCTGGACGCCTCAGCCCCAGACCGAGACCCCGGCCCCCGCCACGACCGACCAGTAAGCCCGCCGCTCCGCCTACGGCCGCTCGACCGTCTCCAGGTACAGCTTCACGAACCGGTCGACGTCCACGTCCAACGCCACGTCCACCAGGGCCTGTTCACGGACGCCCTCGTGGATCTCGGACTCGCCAGGCCGGGGCCGGCGGTCGACGATCGTCTGCCCCCGGCCCGGACCGGGCGCGAGACAGACCTCGACGGGCAGCAGCCGGGTGGTGATGCCCTCCGGGTCGGCGACCGCGCAGACCGCGCCCGCGTCACCCAGGCCGCCCGCCGCCTCGGCCTCGGGGGAGCCGCCCTGTGTGGCCGGCCGGTGCGCGAGCAGCTCGCCGGCCAGCCGGGTGCCGGGCTCGGCACTCGCCCGCAGCCGTCGTACGTGGACGCCGGGGACGACGACCCGCTGGAAGACGTCCAGCCCGTACATGGTGATCGGCACACCCGCGGTGAGCAGGACCGCCGCCGCCTCCGGATCGTGCCAGACGTTGAACTCGGCGACGGGCGTGGCGTTCCCGGTGGCCACCGCGCCGCCCATGAACACGATCCGCTCGATGTTGCCGGTCACCTCCGGATGGGTGCGCAGCAGCAGCGCGATGTTCGTGAGCGGGGCCGTCGGGATCAGGGTGACCGGACGGGGCGAGGCGAGGATCTCGCGGCGCAGCAGCGTCACCGCGTCCACGGCGGCCGGGGCCCGGGTGGGCGCGGGCAGCCCCAGGTCGCCCATACCGTCGTGCCCGTGCACGTGCCGGGCCGAGCGGGACGGCTCGATCAGCGGCCGCTCGGCACCCCGGGCCACCGGAACGTCCGGCGCGCCCGCCTGCTCCAGCACGGTCAGCGTGTTGCGGACCACCCCGTCGACGTCCGTGTTCCCGGCCACGCACGTCACCGCGCGCAGCTCCAGGTCCGGGTGGCGGACGGCGAACAGCAGGGCGAGGGCGTCGTCGACACCGGTGTCGCAGTCGATGATCACGGGAATGGGCTGACCGGTCACGGCGGACTCCTTCCGTTCGTACCCGACCCTAGGACAGGTCTGGGACGGCCCCCTATGTCACCAGGTCACTCCCACAGTCCGGTACCGCGCGCCGCCACCCGGTCGCCGATCCGCCGCAGCAGGTCCTCGACCGGTAGAGCCCCGGGCCGCCGGCCGTCCCGCAGCCGTACGGCGGCCAGGCCCGCGCCGGCCTCCCGGTCGCCGATCACCACCTGGTACGGCACCAGGCGCCCCGCGCGGATCCGGGCGCCCAGGGTGCCCTGCCCGGGACCGGAGAGTTCGGCCCGCAGGCCCCGCGCGGCGGCCTCCCGCACCACCGCCTCCGCCTGCTCCGCCTGGGCCTCGGCGACCGGCAGCACGACCAGCTGCACCGGTGCCAGCCAGGCCGGGAACGCGCCGCCGTGCTCCTCGACGAGATGCGCGACCGCGCGCTCCATGCTGCCGATGACGCTGCGGTGCACCATGACCGGGCGGTGCTTGGCCCCGTCGGCGCCGATGTAGTGCAGGTCGAAGCGTTCGGGCTGGTGGAAGTCGATCTGGACGGTGGAGAGGGTGGCCTCACGGCCGGCGGGGTCGGTGACCTGCACGTCGATCTTGGGGCCGTAGAAGGCGGCCTCGCCCGCCGCCTCCTCGTACTCCTGCCCGGACTCCGCCAGCACCTCGCGCAGCATCGCGGTCGCCCGCTGCCACAGGGCCGGGTCGGCGACGTACTTGCCGCCCTCCCCGGGGAGCGAGAGACGGTACCGGGAGGCCCGGATGCCTAGGTCGGCATAAGCGCGGGCGATCAGGCCGAGGGCCGCCCGGGCCTCCTCGACCGCCTGGTCCAGGGTGCAGAAGATATGGGCGTCGTTGAGCTGGATGGACCGCACCCGGGTCAGCCCGCCCAGCACCCCGGACGGCTCGGACCGGTACATGGCACCCAACTCTGCGATCCGCAGGGGCAGTTCGCGGTAACTGTGGGAGCGGGAGCGGTAGATCAGTGCATGGTGGGGGCAGAGGCTGGGCCGCAGCACGACCTCTTCAGCCCCGAGTCGCATGGGCGGGAACATGTCGTCGCTGTAGTGGTCCCAGTGGCCGGACAGCTCGTACAGCTCCCGTTTGCCGAGGACGGGCGAGTACACATGCCGGTACCCGGCCGCGCGCTCCGCCTCCCGGACGTACTCCTCCAGGGTGTGCCGTACGACGGCCCCGTCCGGGAGCCAGTACGGCAGCCCCGCGCCCATCAGCGGATCGGTGTCGAACAGGCCCAGTTCACGGCCGAGCCGGCGGTGATCGTGCATCGCGGTCTCCTCGCGGGTGGTGTGGTGGCCGGGACGAGAACCGGGAGCGCACACGCCGAAGCCCCGGGGCACTCGCCCCGGGGCTTCGGACTTGAGGTCACCTGTCAGCGCACCGGGACGTACTCCGGCGTCGTCGTACGGAAGGGGGAGGACGGGGCGCGCTTCATGGGGGGACGGTAACAAGGGTGCGCGGCGGGGGCGACGCATTTCTTTCGCGGGCGGGGCGACGCATTTCGACGCCGGCCGGCATTACTCAGACCAGGGCGGCCATTTCGACGCCGGCCGCCATTATTCAGCCCGTCCGGCGTTTGAGGACGAGGCCCCTTCAGGGCCGAAGCGGGGGTCTGGGGGCGGCAGCCCCCAGCGACGGGACAGCACCCCCGCGCCCCCTCACCCGGACGGCCCCGACAGACTGGTGACCCGCCGGAGGCAATGGTGGCGTGGGTACATGCCCCACCCCCCGGTCGCCCGCCGCCCCGCCGCCGCCGTCGCCGTCACCGCGGCCACCCTGCTCACCGCCTCCGCCTGCCTGGCGAGCACGCCGGGGCAGGCCCGGGATCCGCTTGCCGCGCCCGTCTCGACCGAGCCGCGTACCGAGGCCGGCCTCACCGCCGCGCAGACCCGGGCCGCACTGATCGGCGAGGCCGATCTCGGCGCGCCCTGGGTGCCGTCGGAAGGGGCGGCGACCTGGCGGGACGGACTGCTGAAGGCGACGACGACCGCCGCGCCCGACTGTCAGCGGCTGCTGGAGGCGCTGTACACCGAGGAACCGCTCGGCCGGCCGTCGGGCAGCCGAGCCGTGGCGGCACTCGACGACGGCGCCGACCAGGCCCAGCTGCGGTACCAGGTCGCCGCCCACCGCCCGGCGGACGTGGACCGCGCGCTGGCCTGGCTGCGGACGCTGCCGGGCACCTGCGGACAGTTCCTGGCGACGACCACGAGCTCGGGTGTCGAGGCCGTCCAGGTGGAGGAGTTGCCGCTGCCGGCCGTCGGGGACGCCCGTCAGGGCCTGCGGGTGACGCTGACCGGCGAGAGCGACATGAACGGGCAGGCACCCGTGCTCACCCTGGAGGTCGCCGCGGTACGGGTCGCGGACGAGGCGATCGTGCTCACCGACGGCGCGCTCGGCACCGTACCCCCGGACGACAGCACCCGCCGGGCCCTGGAACTCGGCGCGCAACGCCTGACCCAGATCCGCGACCGGGCCCGTACCCAGGTCTAGGCCGGGCCTAGGCCCGCTCCTCGTGGAACCGCTTGCGGTGGGCCACCACGTCGTGGGCCATCTCCAGCGCCGTACGCCCGCAGGCGAAGGCGTGGCCGCGCAGGCGGGCGAGGGCCTCGTCCGCGTCGATCCCCAGCTGGGCCATGATCATGCCGATGGCCTGCTGGATCTCGCTGTGACCGGTGGTCAGGCCGCCGAGCCAGAGGCCGCCCGCGCGGCCCATCTCCTCCTCGCCCCGGGGCAGCGACATCAGCGCCATGGTCAGCGCGCTCGCCAGCAGTCGGGCGGTGTGCAGATCGGGGCCGGTCAGCGCGCCCGGGTCGGTGCCGTACAGGTCGAAGGTGCCCAGGCACACCGCGGAGTCGCCGAGCGGCAGCGAGTACGCCGCCCGGACCCCCACGCCCGTCGCCTGCTGCGCGTACACCGGCCAGCGCGCCACGTCCGGCCCGGCCGTGAGGTCGCCGGCGAGCACCGCCGCGGTGGTCTCGGCGGCGCACACGCACGGCCCCTCGCCCAGCGTGGCCTGCATCTCCGCCACGCCGGCCGCCGTGTCGTCGCTGGCCCCGACCAGCACCGGCACGCCCTCGCCGCACAGTGACACGCTCGCGCCGGCCACCGGCAGCAGGTCGACCGCGGCCGCGCACAGCCGCTTGGGCACCTGCTCGGGCGTAGCGCCCCGCACCGCCTCGGCCAGGACTTCCGCCGGCTCCCTGCGGTGCGGTAGCGCGTTTCCGGAACCGTCGAGACGCGCACCGTCGTCCCTGGGCCGCACCTTCACCGCCTCCTTCAGCCTCGGCCCGGCTGTCGTCGAAGGCTCCCGGCGCAGGTCAGTCCGCCCGAGAGGACTCCCCGAGTATCCGTGGCGAGGGGGGCGAAACAGCTTCGAAGGCGCCGCTCAGAGCGGAGGCTGCGCGGGGGCGGGCCCGAGGGTGGTGGTGCCGGGGGCCGTACGGTGTCCCAGCCCCGTCCGGTAGGCGTCCAGGGCGGCCTCCACCCGCCCGGTCCGGCGCAGCAGGTCGCCGAGCAGCCGGCACAGGTCGGCGAGGTCACCGGCGGCGCCGGCCCGCTCCAGCAGGCTCAGCGCGCGCACGTAGTGCTCCTCGGCGGCCTCCGTGTCCCGGGCGTCCTCGGCGATGATCCCGAGCAGGCGGTGCGCGGCCGCCGCGTGCACGGCGCCCCGCTCCGACGACAGGTCCCCGAGCACCCCGTGCAGCAGCTCGGCGGCCTCCTCCGACTTGCCGCGCCGGTGCAGGACGTCGGCCAGCTCGACGGCGGCCTGGCTGCTGTAGAGGGCGGCGCGGGTGGCGGAGAGCATGGTGAGCGCCTCACGCAACTCGTGTTCGGCGCGCTCCAGTTCACCGTCCTGGGCGTACACGTACCCGCGCATCCAGTGGCAGTTGGCGAGTTCGGTACGGATCTGCAGCCGGCGGTACAGCTCGGCCGCCTTGGCCAGGGAGGCGTCGGCCTCGGCGACCCGGCCCTCGGCGAGCAGGGTACGGGCGACGGAGCGGTGCATCCGGGCGAGCAGCGCGGGGTCCTCGACCTGCGGCGCGAGCGCGAGGGCGAACTCGGCGGCCTGGGCGGCGCGGGCGTGGGCGCCCATGTCCATGTAGGGGCCGATGACGCTGGCGTAGAGCAGCAGGAGCGCGTCCGGGTCGTGCAGTCCGCCGCGGTTGAGTTCGTCGACGGTGGACTCCAACAGGTACACCGCGTACCGGAGTTCACCGGCGAGGTAATGGGCGACGGCACGGCCGCGCAGGGCGGGCACCCGCACCGGCAGCGGCTGGGAGGCCATCTGCTCCTCGGCACGCTCGAAGTACTGCCTGGCCTCCACCAGATCACCGGTCTCCAGGGCGCACTCCCCGAGCCCGAGCAGCGCGGTGGCCTGTTCGCAGGCCAGCCCGTGCGACTCCGCCTCCGCCAGCAGGGCGGCGTACTGGGCGGCGGCCTCCTTGGCCTCGCCCGTGGCCAGGGCCCGCTGCGCCTCGGTGAGCCGCAGCCGCAGACCGGTGGCCAGATGGGGGGAGCGCCCGCTGGCCAGTTCCTCGAAGGTGACGCCGAGCCGGCCCGCGATGTGCCGCAACGCCTCGTCGGAGGCCCGCGCCCGCCCCGCCTCGAGCGTCGAGATGTAGGCGGGTGTGTAGGCGGGCTCCGCCAACTGTTTCTGCGTCAGGCCGCGTTCCGCGCGCAGCTGCTGCACGCGCCGCCCGATGGTCTCAGGATCGTCACGTTCCTGCACCCCCAACTCCCCCTAAACCCCTTGCCGTTCGGCTTGAACAGCCCCTAGGTTAAGCGTCGCATTAAACGTGCTTAATACGCCGCTGTTGTTGCGAGGTTGCCGTGCTCGGACGCTCAGCCGCACGCTACGGACGCCCCACCGCACGGTACGCCAGAGGCGTCGCCGCAGCCGTGGTCGCCGTCGTCGCCCTCGTCACGGCGGCGAACGCGGGCCCGGCCCGGGCCACCGACAGCACCCCCGCCCCACCCTCGGCCCAGCACGCACCGCGCCGCTAGGGCCTGCCCAGGGCCGATGGGGCTCTCTGATGGTCACTCAGCTCATCGTCCGGCGGTTTTCCAGGTGCCTGCTGCCGTAGGGGTGACTAAATATCAGATTATCACCTTGAAAGGCTAACTGTCCCTCAAGTTCCTTTTTTACAGGGCTATTTCACATGCAGTCAGCCGGCCGGGCGGTCGCCCGGTGTCCCCCGTTCGGAGCCCTGAGAGCGGCCTGCCGATTTGCCCGATATGACAGCCATGGTGGTGGTTAGTACGTTCAATCACGTGCCGGGAGGCTGTCCCGGCCGGTCTCTCTCAGACAGGAGAAGTTGCATGCTGAAGACCCGCCGCTCCACCGCTGTCACCGCGGGAATCGTGGCCGCCACGGCCCTGGCCGCGGGCGGCATCACCTACGCCTCGGCCGCCTCCGGGCCGGTCGACCAGGCCCCGGTCGTCGAGAGGGCGGAAGCCGCCCAGGCACCCGCTCTCGGTACCGGTACCGGTGGCGACCCGGGGACAGGAAAGGGCAACGAGGGCACCGGAGGCGTGAGCGCCTTCGTGGGAGGCAATGTCGGGGGCAACAGCTTCCAGGGCAAGGGCAACGAGGGCCGCCACGAGCGCCGCCACGAGGAGCGCAACCGCGAGGACGAGGGCAGGATCAAGATCAACGAGCGGAGCTACACCAGCAACCCGGGCGACTGCATCACCGTGGAACTCGTGGGCACCGCCAACAGCCTGAACATCCGCAACGACAGCCGCAAGACCGTCGAGGTGTTCAACGGAAACGTCTGCGACAACGGCGCCCCCATCACCACGGTCGAACCCCACAGCTCCAGCTTCGGCGTGGTGCCCACCCTCGGGGTGGCCAGCTTCCGGACGATCCGCCACGACAACGACCACGACAACGACCACGACAACGACCGCGGCCACGACAACGACAACGACAACGACTGGTGACCCTGATGCCTGAGATGGAGCCCCCGGCCCGCCGCAATCGGGCCGGGGTACCCGTCCAGGCCCCCCACCTGGGGCAGTCCGCTCCGGGCGGGAGCCCAGTAGTGACCATTGTCCGGCACTCAGCGTGTCGCGCACGCCCTGACGGCACCGGACGGGTGAAAGACGAAGGCCTAACCTGACCCCCATGACCTCCCCCGCCGCCCGCGCCGCCCTCGACCTGACCGCCGGTCTGCCCGTCCCCTCCCTGGAGGACTTCTACCGGGACCTGCACCGTCACCCGGAGCTGTCCATGGCCGAGCACCGCACCGCCGGCAGGCTCGCCGTGCGGTTGCGGGCGGCCGGGTTCGAGACGGTCGAGGGGGTCGGCGGGACCGGGGTGGCGGGGCTGCTGCGCAACGGCGACGGGCCCGCCGTACTGCTGCGGGCGGACATGGACGCGCTGCCGGTCAGGGAGGAGACCGGACTGCCGTACGCCTCTCAGGCCGACGGGGTGATGCACGCCTGCGGGCACGATCTGCACGTTACCTGGCTGGCCGGCGCGGCGGCGGCGCTGGCGGACGGGCGGGAGACCTGGTCGGGGACGCTGCTGGTGGTGGGGCAGCCCGCCGAGGAGACCGGGCAGGGCGCGGCCCGCATGGTCGAGGACGGCCTCTACGAGCGGTTCGTACGACCGGACGTGCTGCTCGGGCAGCACGCGGCACCCGGCCCGGCCGGGCTGTACCCGCACGCACCCGGACTGATCATGTCCGCCTCGACGGACGTGGACATCGTCGTGCACGGGCGGGGCGGGCACGGGTCCCGGCCCGAGGCGACCGTCGATCCGGTGGTGACGGCCGCGTATCTCGTCACCCGGCTCCAGACCGTCGTCGCCCGGGAGACCGCCGCCGCCGAGTCCGCCGTACTGACGGTCGGCCGGATCGAGGCCGGCACCCGGCACAACATCATCCCGGCCGAGGCCCGCATCGCCCTGAACCTGCGCACCCAGTCCGAGGCGGTGCGGCAGCGGATGATCGCCGCGATCCGGCGTATCGCGCTCGGCGAGTGCCTGGCGGCCGGCTGCCCGCAGGAGCCCGAGGTGACGGTCGGGGCGACCTTCCCGGTGACGGTGAACGACAGGGAAACCGACCGCCGGGTCGCCGCCGTGCACGGCGAGGTGTTCGGCGCGGCCACCGTGTTCGACCCGGGCCCGGCGATGGGCAGCGAGGACTTCCCCCAGCTCGCGGCGGGCTCGATCCCGTACTCCTACTGGTTCGTGACAACCACGCCGCACCCGGTGTGGGAGGCGGCGGAGGGCGAGGGCATCTGGGACAAGCTCCAGGCCGTACCGAGCAACCACAGCCCGCACTTCGCGCCCGATCTCTCCACGGTCGCGCCGGGCGTGCGGACACTGGTCGCCGGTGCCCTGTCTCAATTGTCAGTTGCATGACCTAGCCTGCAAGCGCTTCACTCATCGCACACACTCAGTCGTCACACACGGCCCACAGGGGACACACAACACACATCAGCGGCCGTGTCGCGTGACGCTCTTCTACTTCCATTCGATCCGGGGGGTTCGAATCAGCGTGCGTAAGCGCACCCTCACCACCGCCACCACCCTGGCGGTCCTCCTCAGCTCGGCGGCGCTCGCCGCCACTCCGGCGTCCGCCGACTCCAGCAAGACCCTGCCGGTCAGGTCGACCGGTGACATCGTTGTGGACGGCGTCCACCAGCGGGTCTTCGTCAGCGACCCGCTCAACGGCAAGATCGTCGTCACGGACTACGCCGGCAACGTCGTCAAGCAGCTCAGCACCAACCTGGCCGGTGTCTCCGGCCTGGAACTGTCCGCCGACTCGGGCACGCTCTACGCGGCCGTGCGGGACCTGGACGCCATCGCCGTCATCGACACCGCGACGGACACCGAGACCACCCGCTACACGGTGGGCGACAAGCCGCTGAGCGTCGCCCTCGCGGGCGGCAAGCTGTGGTTCGGCTACGGCGGCGCCACCGAGGGCAACATCGGCTCCGTCGACCTGGCGGGCGAGCAGCACGAGGTCACCCTGGGCCAGGACAACGGCTGGTACTCCGCGCCGATGCTGGACGCGGCACCGGGCTCCGGCACGCTGATCGCGGGCTCGGTCGACCAGAGCCCCGCCGAACTGGCCTCGTACGACGTCTCGTCGGGCACCGCCGGCCGGGTGGCGAGCACCCGCGAGGCCGGTGACAACCTCGGCGACCTCCAGGTCACCCCCGACGGCAAGGACGTCGTGGTGGCCAGCGGCGCACCGTACTACCAGCAGGTGTTCAAGACCTCAGACCTGAACGAGGACGGCAAGTACGTCACCGACGCCTACCCGAACTCGGTGGCCGTCGCGCCCGACGGCACGGTGGCGGCCGGCATCAGCGGCTTGTACGAGCCGGACGTCTACGTCTTCAAGCCGGGCGGCAGCGCGGCGGTCCGCACCTACGACTTCCCCAACACCGGCCAGGGCAGCGGCTCCGACCTGCTGGTCTCCTCCGGCCTTGCCTGGGCGCCGGACGGCTCCCGGCTGTTCGCGGTGAGCAGGAACAGCGAGGGCGTGTACGCGCTGCGCGAGTTCGACGCCCCCGCCAAGGCGGCCACCACGGTCACCGTGGACGCCCCGGCGACGGCCGCCCGCGCCAAGAAGCTCACCGTCAAGGGCAAGGTCACCTCCAACGTGGCCCTCCCCGCCGGCGCCAAGCTGACGGTCACCCGCACCGACCTGGACTCCCCGAACGGCAAGGCCCTCGCCCCGGTGACGGTCAAGGCCGACGGCACCTACTCCTTCACCGACACCCCGCCGGCCGGCGGCAAGGTGAAGTACACGGTGGCGTACGCGGGCGACACCGACCACGCCGCCGGGAAGGCCTCCGGCACCGTCGACGTCTCCCGTGCCAAGCCGGCGCTGTCGCTGAACAACAACGGCAAGGTGTACGCGTACGGCAAGGACGTGAAGTTCACGGCCCACCTCGGTGCGACGTACAAGAACCGCACGGTGGAGATCTGGGCCGACCCGTACGGCCCCGACAAGCCGAACAAGCTGGTGAAGTCGGGGAAGGTCGACTCCCACGGCAACCTGTCGGCCGTCCTGGACCTCAAGCGGGATGCCACGGTCACCGCGAAGTTCGCCGGCGACGCCCGCTACCAGCCGCGGTCGGCGACCAGCACGGTCGGCGCCCAGGTGAGCGTGTCCACCTCGGTCAGCGGCCACTACCGGACGAAGAACACGTGGGGCCACACGTATTACTTCGTCCACAAGTCCAAGAACCCGGTGATCACGACGAAGATGCCGTACTACCCGGGCCGGAAGCAGAAGTTCGAGTTCGAGGTGTACTACCAGGGCGCCTGGCGCGCCGGTGACGCCCAGTACTTCGGCATGGGCACCGACGGTGTCTCGAAGGTGGAGATCACCGGCAACCACGGCCAGGACGTCGGCTGGCGGTTCCGGGTCCGCTCCTCGTACATCAACGCCTCCTCCGGTGACACCGTGAACTCCACGACGCACGGCGCCTGGAAGTACCTCACGTTCACCAACTGAACAGCCACCGGCTGAACATGAGCCGGCTGACGCTCAGCCCTGGGTCTGGAGCTGCCGCAGCTGCTGCTGGACATGGTCCAGCGCACCCTGTCTGCGCCCCGGCACCCTGAGCCTCAACTCCGCGAGCGCGGGCCCGAGTTCACGGGCCCGCGCCGTGTCGTCGATGCACCCCCACTGATGGTGGGCGCGGTCCACGGCGGCCTCCACGGCGGGCGCGTCCGGCGCCTGCCCGGCGGCCAGCCGGGCCGAGGCGACGGCCAGCCAGGTACGGCAGCTGCGCACCGGGTCGCCCGCGAACATCGCCAGGTCCGCGCGGACCTCCGCCCAGTGCAGCGCGTCCGGGGAACCGGGCCCGTACGCGCGCACGGCGGCCTCCTCGTGGCGCGCGGCCAGGACGTCGGCGTCGGTGTGCCGCCCGGCCTGGACGGCGGCGCTGATCTGGGCGTGCGGATCGGCGGCACCGAGCCGCCCGGTGGCGGCCAGCACCAGGTCGCGGTGCGCACCCTCCTCGGCGATCCGGGCCAGCGCCTGCTCGTGCAACTGCTCCAGCGGGGGACGCGAACCGCTGCGCAGCAGTGTCGCCACCGCCTTCATGTACGACGGCGAGGCCGGCCGGCGGCGGGGCGGCGGGGGCGCGATGCGGCCGAAGACGGCGTTGTTCCGGCCGGAGTCCAGGGGGGTGCCGTGCAGGTGCTCCCAGGTCTCGGCGTCCGCGTGCAGGTCGACGAAGAGGGTGGTCGCGCCGGTGGGGCGCAGCCGCAGCTCCTCGCGGATCCAGTGCCAGGGCAGGGCCGTGTAGCGGACGCTCGCCGGGGTGGTGCGGGCCAGCGCCAGGTGCGGCAGGTGCTGGCGGCGGTCGAGCTGGAGCTGCCCGGTGACGAAGACGGTCAGCGGACCGGGGGCGGCCGCGGCGGCGCGCAGCCGGGTGAGGACGGCCTGCGGGTCGAGCGGGTCGGCGAGTTCGACCACGTTGGCGGTGTCGGTGCCGGACAGTACGGCGGGGGCGACGGCCGCCAGTACGGGGAGCACGGAGGCCGCGTCCACCAGGCGTCCCTTGCCCATCGGTGAGGCCGCGAGCAGCAGCACGGTTCCGGGCATCGTCCCCCCTTTGATTGGTCTCTTGAGCGGTCGATCGGCCTCTTGACCGGTCTCTTGATCGGTCTCTTGATCGGTCGGGCCGACCGGTCCGCTCCGTGATCGGTCAGAGCAGCACCGTAACCGCTGCGGCCGCGGAGGTGGGTGTCAGGCCCGGAAACGTCCCCCCAGCATGGCCCCTTCGATGCGCCGTACGGCGAAGATCGTGGTGTCGTCCCCCAGATGGCCGCCGCTGTGCCGCAGCACGCCTTCGCGGACCAGGCGGACCAGACGGCGGGGCCGGACGCTGCCCGGGTCGGCGACGGTGGCACGGGCGACCTGGCCGGCGAGGTCGTAGAAGACGTCGTGCCCGTCGCGGGCCTCGGTCACGCCGTCGGTGGTGAGCAGCAGGGTCTCGCCGGGGGCCACGGTCACCCGGGTGGGCCGCGGCGGGCCGGCGACGGGGAGGAGTCCGCCGAGGCCCAGCGGGAGGCGGTCGCCGCCCGGCAGGGGCCGTACCCCGTGGGGGCCGACCGCGAGCGGGGGTTCGTGGCCGAAGTTGACGACCTCGACGGTGCCGTCGTCCACCACGGGGAAGCCGATCAGCACGGCGGTGGCGAAGCGGTCGCCGTCGTCGCGGCCCAGGGAGATGCTGTGGAAGCGGTGCCGGCCCATGCGGATCTCCAGGTGGGCGGCGACCGTCGCCAGGTCGGGCGCGTGGTAGCCGATCTCCCGGAAGGTGCCGAGCAGCGCGGCCGCCGCCTCCACCGCGGCGAGGCCCTTGCCCTGCACATCACCGAGGAGGACGCGGGTGCCGTTGGGGCCGGCCTGGATGTCGTAGAAGTCGCCGCCGACCCGGGCCTCGGTGTCGGCGGCCAGGTAGGCGGCGGCGTGCTCCAGGCCGCCCCAGCCCGGCGGCAGCGGGCGCAGCACGGTGCGGCGGGTGGTCTCCGCGATGTCCCGCATGTGCAGCATGCGCCGCTCGCCGCGCAGCCGGACCGCGCAGGCCAGGGTGGCGAGGACGCCGCCGACGGCGACCAGGACGGAGTCGGGCCAGCCCACCTTGTACTGGTTGAACCAGAGGCTCTCCACGAGCACGTAGTCGACGACCGCGAGCACGGCGAAGGCGGCCGTGGTCCACAGCCCGCAGAGCGCGGCGGCGATCCCGGGCACCAGGACGATCCAGGTGATGATCCGGAAGTTCGGGCCGGTGCCGAGGTCGGCCACCGTGATCCCGACGAGCAGCAGCAGCGGCACCGCCCAGGCCACGCTTCGGCCACGGATCCGCAGGAGCTGCCGTCGGCGCATGGCCTCGCGGTCGGTCACGGTGTGCAGTGCGGCCAGCCCTTCATGGCCTCAAGCGAAGCATGGGAGTGGGTGGGCCGCATCCGGGGAACCCGGGCGTCCCTCCCGCTTGCCAGGGGGCTCCCCCGGGGTGTGCCCTGTAAGGCAGGGGCGAGGAGAGAGAGGAGAGCTCTCATGGCTCAAGCGGCACACGCGTCCGGTGAGGTGGCCCGGTACGGCGGCCCGCCCGACGTCTTCAGCGAGCGGACGCATGCGATCACCAGGTGGGCGTTTCCGCTGGTGCTCGCGCTGATCTACGGCTACTGGGCCGCCGCCAACACCCGCTACGGCGGGCCCATCACCGGTTGGAACGTCCTGTTCGGCTTCGTGACCGCGATCGTGTTCTTCGCCCTCTACATGGGTGTGCAGGCCCTCGGTCCACACGTGAAGCGCGAGGTGCACGCGTTTCTGTGGGCGGCTCTGTGGGGCGGCGCGCTCGGTTTCCTGTACAGCCTGAGCGGCCGTGGCCACACCGTGCTGGCGTCCGCGGGGCTGGGCGTGGCGCTCGCCGTGCCCCTGTTCGCGGTGATCTTCTACCGCTACTACACGCACGAGGACGCCGCCGGCCAGCGGGTCAGGTGACCGGCGCCCCGGCCCCGTCCCCCCGAATGCACCCACCCGGCTCGCGCACCCCGGTCCCGGGCCGTGTCCTGGGAGTGTGCCCCCACGTCCCCGGAGTGCCCTGTCGGCCGTGCTGATCGCCCTGTCCTGCCTCCTCGTGCCCACCGGCACGCTGGGGGCCTGGGCGTCGTACGGGCTCGCCGACACGGGCCGGTACGTCACCGCCATGGCGCCGCTCGCCGGCGACCCGGACGTGCGTGACGCCGTCGCGGACACCGTGGCGGACGGCATCATGCGCGAGGTCGACGTGGGCGGGCCGGTGCGCGCCGCCGTCCGCCCCTTCGTACGCGACGCGGTGCGCTCCTTCACCCGTACGCACGCCTTCCGCCTCGCCTGGGACACCGGCAACCGGGCCGCCCACGACGCCGTGCTGCGGGCGCTGCGCGACTCGGGCGCCGTGCGCGAGCAGCCGGTCACCGTCGATCTCGCCCCCGTCACCGCCCAGGTCAAGCGGCAGCTCACCCGTGACCATGTGCCGCTGGCCGCCCGCATCCCGGTGGCGCACACCGCGGTGACCGTCCTCCCGGCCCGGGAGCTGGGCCAGCTCCGAAAGGGGTTCCACGTGCTCGAAGTCGCCGGCTTCTGGCTTCCCGTCGCGGCCGTCGTCTTCGCCGCCACCGGCATCGCCCTCGCCGTCCACCGCCGCCGGGCGGTCACCGCCACCGCCCTCGGCACGGCCCTGGGCGGCGCCCTGCTCGCCCTCGCCCTCACCGTCGCCCGCCGCCTCACCCTCGCCGACCTTCCCGACGACGTCTCCCCGCCGGCGGCGGGCGCCGTCTACGACGCCCTCACCGAAACCCTGCGCGCGGCCTCCTGGCTCCTGCTCACCTGCGGCCTGACGGTGGCCCTGACGTCCTGGCTCACCCGGTACGCGGGTCATCTGCGGGCCGCACTCCGCCCAGGGCGCCGACGGGCGCCCGCAACGCCCCCACCGGCACCGGCACCTACGCGAGCCCGAGCCTGACCGCCTGCGGGCCGACCGTGGCACCGCCCGCCCGCCTCACCCGGCGCGCACGTCACCTGCGGGCCGCGCTCCACCCACGACGCCGCCAAGCACCCGCAGCGCCCGTACCAACTCCCCCTCCGACACCGACGCGAGCCCGAGCCTGACGGCGTCCGGGGTGCGGCTCGGGTCCACGCAGAAGGCCGTGCCCGGCGTGACGGCGATCCCGCGGGAGGCCGCGGCGGCCGTGAAGGTGTCGGCCCGCCACCGTGGGGGCAGCTCCCACCAGGCGAAATAGGCCTGTGGGTCGGACCGTACGGCGAATCCGGCGAGCTCCTCGGCGACCAGCCGCTGCCGTCGCGCCGCGTCCGCGCGCTTGGCCGCCACCAGCCGCGTCACGGTCCCGTCCCCGAGCCACCGGACCGCCGCCTCCAGCGCGAACGCGCCCGCGCTCCAGCCCCCGGACCGGATCGCGGAGGCCACCGCCTCGACCCGGTCCGGCGGTACGACGGCGAAACCGACGGTGAGGCCCGGCGCGACGCGCTTGGAGAGGCCGTCGACGAGGTGGGTGAGGGCGGGCGCGAGGGCGGCGAACGGGGGCTCGGGGCCCTGGTGCAGGAACGACCAGATGCGGTCCTCCACGACCGGCAGGTTCAGGTCGCCGACGACAGCGGCCAGTTGCCGGCGCCGCTCGGTGCCCATGGTCACCGAGGTCGGGTTGTGCAGGGTCGGCTGGACGTAGAGGGCGGACAGGGGAGCGGTCCGGTGGGCGGCGGCGACGGACCCCGGGCAGAGGCCCTCCTCGTCCGCCGTGAGCGGCACCAGGGTGATGCCCAGCCGGACCGCCAGCTCCTTGACCAGCGGATACGTCAGCGGCTCGACGCCGACCCGGCCGCCGGGCCGGACCAGGGAAGCGAGGGTCGCGGCGATGGCCTGGCGGGCGTTGCCCGTGAAGAGGATCCCGGCGGGGTCCGGACGCCAGGTCCCGCTGCCGAGCAGGCCGGCCACCGCGTCCCGGGCGGCTGCGTGGCCGGTGGCGGCGGCCGGGCGGAGCGCCTCGGCGAGGGCGTCCGGGCGGAGCAGGGAGGCCAGGGCGGGGGCGAGGATCTCCGGCTGGCCTTGCGCGGAGGGGTAGTTGAGCTCCAGGTTGACCGACGGGACCGGGCCGGTGGCCTCCGTGAGCGCCCGCCCGGCCGCCCCCGCACCAGCAGCGGCCCGCACGAAGGTGCCACGCCCGACCTCGCCCACCACCAGCCCCCGCCGTACGAGTTCGGTGTACACGCGCCCGGCCGTCGAGGCGGCGATCCCGCGCCGCCGGGCGAACGTCCGCTGCGGAAGCAGCCGTTGCCCCGGCCGGAGCCGACCGGCGGCTATCTCGTCGGCGATCAGGTCGGCGAGATGCCGGAAGTCGTCCACAACTCTCCTCGTTCCGCTGGCCCGTTGCATTGCACCGAGAGCAAAGATCTTATTGCACCGAGTAGTCGGCCACCCTAGGGTCACTCACATGACTCCCTTCCTCGCATACGAGGACAAAGCCCCCGAAGTTCCGCACGGGCTCCCCCTCTCCCTCCCCCTTGTCCTCGTCCACGGCCACCCTTTCGACCGCACCATGTGGACCCCGCAGACCGAGGCCTTCTCCGCCTCCCGCCGGGTGATCGCCCCCGACCTGCGCGGCTACGGCGCCTCCCCCGTCGTCCCCGGCACCACCCCGCTCGCCCGGTTCGCGCGGGACATCGCCGAGCTGCTGGACGAGCTGGAGGTGGAGTCCTTCGTGCTCGCCGGACTGTCCATGGGCGGGCAGATCGTCATGGACTGCTACCGGCAGTTCCCCGAGCGGATCCGGGGCCTGGTCCTCGCCGACACCTTCCCGGCGGCGGAGACCCCGGAGGGCAGACGTACCCGGGCTGCCATGGCCGACCGGCTGCTGCGGGAGGGCATGCGCGGGTACGCCGATGAGGTCCTGGAGCAGATGGTCGCCCCGTACGCCGCACCCGAGGTCAAGGCCCACGTCCACCGCATGATGACGGCCACCCCGCCCGACGGCGCCGCGGCGGCCCTGCGCGGCCGGGCCGAACGCCCCGACTACCGCGACCTGCTCACCCGGGTCGCCGTGCCCGCGCTCGTGGTCGTCGGCGCCGACGACGCCTTCACCCCGGTCGCCGACGCCGAGGCGATGCACGCCGCCCTCCCCGACTCGAGGCTGCACGTGATCGAGGGCGCGGCGCACATGCCCAACCTGGAACGCCCGAAGGAGTTCAACGAGGCGCTGGAGGAGTTCCTGGCGCGGGTGGACGGCGGACTCGTACCCTCGGGCAGGTGACGACCCAGCCCGGACGCAGGCGGCTCGGCGCCTGGTGTGCCGGGCTGCTGTGCGCGGGCGTGAGCGTGGTCGTCGGCTGCCGGGTCGCCGACACCGACGGCATCACACCGGTGACCCAGCTGCTCGCCTTCCTGCCGTGGCTGCTGCTCCCCACCGGCGCGGCCCTGCTGTTCGCGCTGCTCGCGCGGTGGTGGACCGGCCTGGTCTGGGGCCTGGCCCTGCTCGGGCTGCTGGCCTGGTTCATCGAGCCGTACGGCAAGGCAGACGACACCCCCGGCCAGCCGCTGGCCTCCTTCCGGGTGCTGACCTCGAACGTCGAGTTCGGCCGCGGCACCGGCTCCCTCGTCCCCGTCATCCGCCGCTACAAGCCCGCTCTGGTGTTCGTACAGGAGTGCGAGTACACCTGCCAGGCCACGCTCAGACGAGAGGTCGGCGACACCTACCCCCACCGTCAGGCGGTCGTCGCGGGCGGCTCCGAGGGCTCCCTCATCCTCAGCCGCTACCCGCTGCGCGGCACCGACGGCATCCCCGGCCACATGGGCATGCCCGGCGCCGTCGCCGACGTACGCGGCCACCCCGTACGGCTCCAACTGGCCCACCCCATGCCACCACTCCCCGGCCGGCTCGGCCCCTGGCACCGCGAGCTGGGCCGCCTGCGGGATTTCGCCGCCGCCGACCGACGAACCCCCACCATCCTGTCCGGCGACTTCAACGCCACCCAGGACCACGCCGCCTTCCGCCACATCCTCGACACCGGCCTGCGCGACGCGGCCCGCCTGGCCGGAGACGACCGCACACCCAGCTGGCCCGCCCGCACCGCCCGGATCCTCGGCGCCCAGATCGACCACGTCCTCATCTCCCCGGACTTCTCCGCGACCAGCGCCCGCTTCCTCGGTCTGGCCGGCACCGACCACCGCGCACTGCTCACCGACCTGACCCTGCACCAGCGGAGTCCGAAGTCGCCCAGTCGGCCCTCAAGTTGACGAAACCCACGGACGGGGGCCGTCTCACCACACTGACCCACCCCAAGATCGCCATCCGGGGCCGCTAACCTTACGTGTCCGTCCTGGCCAGGGATCTCGGGCATCAACTCAGCGAAGGGTTGCGCACATGGGCATTCTCACTCTCCTGCGGAACGCGTTCGGCCGGTCACGCAAGGGGCGTGCCGCCGAAGCAGAGGGTGCGGACAGCACGCCTTCGCCCGCACCGGAGCCGCAGCCCGAACCCGCGGCCCAGATCCCCGAGCCCCGCCAGTCCTCCCCCGAGGAGCAGGCGACGGAACACGACCTCGTCTCGGCAGCCTTCAACAACGTGACGGTCCCCCGCCCGTCCGCATCCGCCGAAGCCGAAATCACCCTGAAGCCCACAGCCGAGCCCACGGAGCCCACTCCGGAGCCGGAGGCCGAGGCCGAGCCGACGGCTGCCGCCGAGGCGAAGCCGGAGCCTGCAGCCGAGCCCGAAGCAGAGCCCGAGGCTCAGCCGGAGCCCGAGGCGCAAGCGGAGCCGGAGCCCGAGCCGGAAGCTGCCGCCGAGGTCGAGCCCGAGCCGGAAGCTGCCGCCGAGGTCGAGCCCGAGCCGGAGGCCGAGGTGCAGCCGGAGCCGAAGGCCGAGGCCGAGGCGGAGCCCGCCCAGGAGCCGGAGGCCGCAGCCGCCGACGGCGAGGACGCCCCACAGGGGCCACCCGCACCCGACCACGAAACCCGCACGGGTGGTGCGGGTGGGAACACCCCGGCCGAAGGCGAAGCCGAGGCCGAACCGCACCCGACCCCCGAGCCCGAGGTCCAGCCCGAGCCCGTAGCGGAAGCAGCCACCGAGCCGGAGGCTGAGGTGGAGCCCGCCCAGAAGCCACAGGCCGAGGCCGCCGACGGCGAGGACGCCCCACAGGGGCCACCCGCACCCGACCACGAAACCCGCACGGGTGGTGCGGGTGGGAACACACCCGCCGAAGGCGAAGCCGCCGAGGCCGAACCACAGCCCGAGCCCGCAACACAAGCAGCCACCGAGCCGGAGGCTGAGGCCCAGCCGGAGCCGGAGGCCACGGCCGAGCCCACCGACGCGGCCAACCCCCCGCAGGGCCCCGCCACCCCCCTCACCCGAGTAAAGACCCGCGCCCCCGCCCTGCTCACCGCCTACAAGGCAGCAACAGCCGCCCTCAAAAAAGCGGAGCGCACCGGCACACGCGCAAGGCTCTACCTCGTCCTCGACCGCTCCGCGAGCATGCGCCCGTACTACAAGGACGGCTCCGCCCAGGCCCTCGCCGAGCAGACCCTCGCCCTCGCCGCCCACCTCGACCCCGAGGCCACGGTCCCGGTCGTCTTCTTCTCCACAGAACTGGACGGCACCGGCGAGCTCACCCTCACCGACCACGAGAACAAGATCGACGACCTGCACGCAGGGCTCGGCCGCATGGGCCGCACCAGCTACCACGCCGCCGTGGAAGCCGTACTCGCCCTGCACGACAAGACCCCCGACCCCACCGCCCCCGCCCTGGTGATCTTCCAGACGGACGGCGCCCCCGACGCCAAGACCCCCGCCACCCAGTCCCTCACCGAGGCCGCGAAGACCCACCCCGGCGTCTTCTTCTCCTTCGTCGCCTTCGGCGAGCACGACAACAAGGCGTTCGACTACCTCCGCAAACTGAAGACCGACAACGCGTCCTTCTTCCACGCGGGCCCGACCCCGCGCGAGCTCACCGACGCCGAGCTCTACGAGGGCGTACTGGCGGCCTGGCGCCCGTAAAGGCCCCCCGCTGATCCCCTCGGGGGGTGGACCACCGGCCCCGCGCCACCGGTCCACCCCCCGAAACGCATGTGAGTCGATCTTCAGCGGGCCAGTAGGATTTCGACTTATGGCGGCCACTGGATCCGAGAAGCAGGGGGCGAAGGCGTACTACGTCTCGACCCCCATCTACTACGTCAACGACGCTCCTCACCTGGGCCACGCCTATACGACCGTCGCAGGCGACGTGCTCACCCGCTGGCACCGTCAGCGCGGCGAGAAGGTGTGGTACCTCACCGGCACGGACGAGCACGGTCAGAAGATCATGCGCACGGCCGAGGCCAACGGGGTCACCCCGCAGGCCTGGGCCGACAAGCTCGTCACCGAGGCCTGGAAGCCCCTGTGGGAGCACCTGGAGATCGCGAACGACGACTTCATCCGCACCACGCAGAAGCGGCACACCGACCGCGTCCAGGAGTTCGTACAGGACCTGTACGACAAGGACGAGATCTACAAGGGCGGCTACGAGGGCCCGTACTGCGTGGGCTGTGAGGAGTACAAGTCCCCCGACCAGCTGCTGGACGGCGAGGGCGAGTACGCGGGCCAGAAGATCTGCTCGGTCCACAAGAAGCCGGTGGAGATCCTCAGCGAGGAGAACTACTTCTTCAAGCTGAGCGAGTACGCCGACCGGCTCCTCGCCCACTACGAGGCCAACCCGGACTTCATCCAGCCCGAGTCCGCGCGCAACGAGGTCGTGAACTTCGTCCGCCGGGGCCTCCAGGACCTCTCCATCTCCCGCTCGACCTTCGACTGGGGCGTCCCGGTCCCCTGGGACGACAAGCACGTGATCTACGTGTGGATCGACGCGCTGCTGAACTACGCCACGGCGGTCGGCTACAACGAGAACCAGGAGAAGTTCGAGGACACCTTCCCGGCCGACGTCCACCTGGTCGGCAAGGACATCCTCCGCTTCCACGCGGTGATCTGGCCGGCGATGCTGATGGCCCAGGGCCTGCCCCTGCCCGGCAAGATCGCGGCCAACGGCTGGCTGATGGTCGGCGGCGAGAAGATGTCGAAGTCGAACCTGACCGGCATCAAGCCACAGGACCTGACCTCGCACTTCGGCGTGGACGCCTACCGCTGGTACTTCCTGCGGGCGATCGCCTTCGGCCAGGACGGCTCGTTCTCGTGGGAGGACTTCTCCGCCCGCTACACGAGCGAGCTGGCGAACGACTACGGCAACCTGGCCTCCCGGGTGGCCGCGATGGTCGGCAAGTACTTCGGCGGCGCGCTGCCGGAGGCGACGGCCGTCGGCGAGGCGGAGAAGGCCGTCCACGAGGGCCTGGCCAAGGCCGTGGCGGAGGCCGACCGGAAGATCGGCGACGAGCTGGACTTCCAGGGCGGTATCCTGGCCGTCTTCGAGTTCGTCAAGCAGGTCAACGGCTACCTCACCGAGCAGGAGCCGTGGAAGGTCGCCAAGGACGACTCGCCCGAGGGCAAGGCCCGCCTGGCGACGATCCTCTACACGGCCGCCGAGTCCCTCCGCGCGGTAGCCGTCCTGCTCAACCCGGTCATGCCGGACACCTCCCAGAAGCTCTGGGACTCCCTGGGCGCGGAGCCCACCCTCGGCACCCTCGCGACCCAGCGGGTCCAGGAGGCCGGCGAGTGGGGCAAGCTCCCGGCGGGCTCCACGGTCACCAAGGGCGCGATCCTCTTCCCCCGCCTCGAGGAGAAGCCGAGCGAGTAGGGCGTACGCCCACTCGCACGCGGACACACGGAGGCCCGGAAACCGCCCCTGGTTTCCGGGCCTCTTCACGTGGCAGCTCAGGACGGCACACCGGCCCATCGCCGCAGCACGACCTCGCAACCGGCAACGGCAGCGGCATCGACGACATCGGAAGCCCAGACGACCACCCCGTCCGGCCGCACCAGCACCCCGGCCGGAGTCGCATCGCCATCGGTCACACGGTTCACCCGCCCGCCCCAGCCCGCGGCGAGACCGCCGAGCGCGCCGTCCAACGTACGGTCGAGCAGCAGGAACCCGCCGCCGTGACCGTGGTCGGCCAGCCGGGAGCCGTCCCTCAGCCACAGATCGGGAACGAACCGCCCGATCAACGGATGGTCGGGACAGTCCCCGGGCAGGTCGATGCGCTGCGCAACGCCGGAGATCTTCTTGACCGCGTACGTCGTGCCCTCCCGCGTGCTCAGCAGATCACCCACGACCTCCCGGAGCGCGGCCGACTTGGCGTCCCCGCGCAGCACCCCGATCTGAGCCCGCGTCCAGTCCATCACCCAGGCGCCGATGGGCCGGCGCTCGGCGTCGTAGGTGTCGAGCAGCCCTTCGGGCGCCCACCCGGCGACCACGGCCCCGAGCTTCCACCCGAGGTTCATCGCGTCACCGGCCCCGAGGTTGAGCCCCTGGCCGCCGAACGGCGGATGCACATGCGCGGCGTCACCGGCCAGGAGCACCCGCCCCGAACGGTAGGTCGCGGCCTGGCGGGTGTTGTCGGTCCAGCGGGTCGGGACGGCGCGCAGTGCGGTCAGCGTGACATCGGTACCCGAGACCCGGCGCAGACTGCCCTGCACCTCCTCAAGGGTGACCGCCGCAGACCGGTCGGCGGGCGGACCGCCGAACTCCAGGGTGGCCACCCGCCCGGGCTGCGGCCCGTAGCGGTACGCCCCCCGACTCGACCACGCCCATCCGTCCGCGAGCAGCGAGGGGTCGGCGATGTCGACGACCGCCTGGTAGCCGGTGAGTTCGGGGTCGGTACCGGGGAAGCCGATGCCGACGAGGCGCCGCACGGTGCTGTGCCCGCCGTCGCACCCGACCAGCCACCGGGTGCGCACCGCACCGGCGCTGGTGCCGACGAGCACACCGTCGCCGGTGTCTTCGAGCCCGGTGACCTCCACCCCGCGCCGTACAAGCACGCCGAGTCGCGCGACGTGGTCGGCCAGCAGCGCCTCCATCTGAGGCTGCGGCAGCATCCGCGCCCCGCCGGCGGCGGTGTGCGCGGCGAAGTCGGGATCGGACCAGTCCACGAGGCCGGGGTCGAGGACCATCCCCGCGAAATGCCCGGTGAGCCGCGTACCGCCCCTTCGCCCGCCGCCAGGCAACAGCCCTCGGCGGTCGAGCGCCTCGGCGGTCGGCACGTTGATCGACTGCGCCTTCATCGCCTCGTCCGGCTCGGCCCGCCGCTCGAGTATCTGCACGCTCGCCCCGGAGAGCGCCAGCTCCGCGGCGAGCAGAAGGCCCACCGGCCCGGCCCCGACCACGGTCACGTCCACGTCGTACTTCTCATCGCTAGACACGAACAGCGTTCTATATACGAACAGTGTTCGTGTCAAGCTATAGTGGTCGGGTGAACCCGAGAGAGCGACGCGCGGCACGCCACCAGCCGCCGAGCCCCGACACCGAGCCCAGGCCGCGGCGGCGCAAGGTCCCGATCACCGTGGAGCAGGTCGTCGACACCGCGCTGGGCGTCATCGCCGTGGAGGGCTACGAGGCGCTCACCATGCGACGGCTGGCCGGCGCGCTCGACACCGGTCCCGCCTCGCTCTACGCCCACGTGGTCAACAAGGCCGACCTCGACGAGCTGCTCATCGGGCGGCTGTGCGCCGAGCTCGTACTGCCCGAGCCCGACCCCGCGGCCTGGCGGGAGCAGATCCGCGGCGTGTGCGCCCGGATACGCGACCAGTACCTGAAGTACCCCGGGATCTCCCGCGCCGCGCTCGCCATGGCCCCCACCAACCTGGAGACCGTGCGCGTCAGCGAGGGAATGCTGGCGATCCTGCTCATCGGCGGCATCGCCCCACAGGCCGCCGCCTGGGCCATCGACGCCCTCCTGCTGTACGTGGCCGCCTACTGCCTCGAAGCATCGATCGCGCGCCAACGATCAGCGGACGACGACGCGATCTGGGTCCACAACCGCGACGAACTCCTACGCCGCCTCGCGGCCCTGCCCCCCGAGACCTTCCCCCACACCACCCGCCACGCCACCGAACTCACCGCCGGCGAGGCCCACGACCGCTTCGACTTCACCCTCACCCTGATGCTGGAGGGTCTCGCACACCGGTAGCGCGTGACGCCGGTACACAAAAACGTTCATTCGTATCTCGAACGGGTGAATGCACCCCATCACCCGGACAGCGCATCTCGTGATCGCCGAGATTGCTCCCATGGTCACATCGACACACGAGGCCTCACACCGGATCTTCCAGGAGCATCCCGAGGTTCTCGCCCCCGTCTTCAAGGCACTGGGTCTGCCGCCTCCGGCAAAAGCGATCATCGAGGCGATGTCCCCGGACGCCACGGAGATCCGTCCCATGGAACGCCGTGTGGACACCGTGCTGAAAGTCGAGCCGTCCGAGGGGGACCGGTTCATGGTCGCCGTCGAGGCCCAGACCAGACGGGCCCCGGACAAGGGGATCAGCTGGGCGTACTACGTGGCGTACCTGCATGCGAAGTTCGGGCTCCCGGTGCTGCTGGTCGCGGTATGCAAGAACAAACCGACCTCTACGTGGGCGGCGGGGCCGTTCGAGAGTCGTGTCGGCCCCTGGGCCACCCAGGTGACGCGCCCGTTCGTCCTGGGTCCGCACAACGTTCCCGAGATCACCGACGCGTCGATGGTCGCTGAGGAGCCGGCGATGGCCACGATCTCTGCCATCGTCCACAGCGAGAGCAAGGACATCGACGCCATACTGGACATGCTGGCCCGCGGAATGCGGTCCTTCGACAAGGCCACAGCGAAGTACTGGTGTGAATTCGTGGAAGTCGGCCTGGAGGACACTCCGGCCAAGGAGACATGGAAAGGTCTTCAGAAGATGGTCGCCACCTACTTCCCCGGCCGGGGAACTCTCTTCGAGCAGACGTACCTTGAGGGCGAGGCGAAGGGCGAGGCGAAGGGCGAGGCCAAGGCCATCCTTCGCTTCCTCGAAGCACGGGGCGTCTCCGTCCCCGAGGAGGCCCGGGACCGCATCGCTGGCTGCACCGACCTCGACCTCCTCAACCACTGGCTGGACCGGACGCCGCATGTGGAGAGCATTGACGAGCTCTTCGCCGAAGAGCCGACGGTGTCCGAGGCCGCACCCGACGGGGGCCCAGCATGAATGCGCCGCTCCTGATCAACCGGATGAGCCCGGAACTGCAAGAGCGGGTGAGGGACCGGTACATGTCCACAGCCCTCGCCATGGCCATCGGGCTCTCTCGCGAGGAGGCGATGGCCGACCAGAACGCACACCTGAACGAGATCAGCCGACGCGATTCCCTGTCCCTCGAGGACGTCACCTGCCTGCGTGCCTTGGCGGGGAGCTGGACCGATGAGTACAGGATGGCGTGGAAGGCCGGCTTCGCGGAGGGGCGGGCCACGGCGGTCCTGCGGACCCTCCAGAGGCGGGGCATCGAGGTAACCGCCAACACCTGGGAGCGCGTCACCGCCTGCACCGACCTGGCAACCCTCGCCCACTGGCTGGACTCGGCCTTCACCGTCACGAACGCCGAAGAACTGTTCACCGCGGAGCCGGGCCGCGACCAGCCCTCAGCTCCCTGAGGCGTACGTGACGAAGTCCGCCCAGGCCTCCGGCGCCAGCGCGAGCCGGGGGCCTTCGGCGTGCTTGGAGTCGCGGACGTGGACGGTGCCAGGAGTAGCGGCCACTTCGACGCAGGACTCACCGTCGGTACCACCGCTGTAGCTGCTCTTGAACCACGCCGGCTCGAAGGCGTCTCCGGCGGAAGCCTTGCGGATCATGTTTCTCCCAGCAGTTTCTCGATGAAGGCCAGCGACTCCCGGGGTGGGAGGGCCTGCGCCCGGATGGTGCCATACCGCAGGTCAAGGATGCGGAGCTGTTTCGGATCGGTGATCGGCCGCCCGTTGAACGCACCGTCGGAGCGGCCTGCCGCTGTACCGTCCGGGAACTTCAGCAACTCGATCCTGCCGTCCAGCCCCGGGTGGGGATCGGAGTTCGTCGGCATGACCTGAAGCGTGACGTTGTGCAAGCGCCCCACCTCCAGCAGGTGTTCGAGCTGCTGTCGCCACGCCATTGTGCCCCCAACCTGTCGACGCAGCGGCGCCTCTTCCAGCACGAAGTGGACCGATGGGGCTGGAGCACGTTCGAATACAGACTGCCGCGCCAAACGCGCAGCCACCATGCGTTCCACATCGTCTGGCGAGTACGGCGGCTGCCCAGCCTGGATCAAGGCCCTAGTGTGCTCAGGCGTCTGCAAGAGCCCAGCGATGATGTTGCACTCGTACACACCGATTTCGACCGCCCTGGCCTCCATCTGGGCCAAGTCCCGCACTTTCTTCGGGTACCGGACCTTCTCCACATCCTCCTTCATCGCCGCGAGCAACCCACCCGCCCCCAACACCTCGTCCGCCCTGTCGAGGAACTCGGGCCGCGGAATCCGCTTCCCGCCCTCGATCTTGTAGACCATGTCCTCGCCATAGCCGACGGCCTTTCCGAACTCGCCGGCCCTCATCCCCACCGCCTCACGCCGCAGCCTCAACTGCCGTCCCACCGTGGCGACAACGGCAAGGCCCCACTCATCCTCCGGATCCACCTCCCACCCCGGCTCGTCCGCCTCGCCATTGAGCCTCCGCGCCTCTCCATCGACCGACATATCGCACCCCTCTGGCAAGCTCAGACAGCCCGGACGCGAGCGGACATGCCCCGGACAGTCACCCTACGTATCAGCACTGTCACTGTTCACGGTAAGCACGCACCGCCACCCTCAGTGATGTGAATCAGGAAAAGTCCACCCAACTTCTCTCCCCCACCGACCACTTCAGCGTCCTGCTGTCCCCCACCCCACGAGGCGCCCGCCTCGCTCGCCTGCTCGCCACGGAGTGGCTGCGCACCCGCGACCTGCCCCACCGCGTGACCGAGGCCGCCGAACACCTCGTCGCCGAACTGGCCACCAACGCCGCCACCCACGGCCGGCTCCCCGGACGCGACTTCCGCCTCGCCCTCCTGGCCCGCCACGCGACCCTCCGCATCGAGGTCACGGACACCCGGGGTGACAACCTCCCCCACCGCCGTCCGCCCACCCCCGACGCGGAGTCAGGCCGCGGACTGCTCCTCGTCGACGCCCTCGCCGACCGCTGGGGCGTGAAGCTGGGCCCCGTCCCCCGCAAGACCGTCTGGGCCGAACTCGATCTGCCACCGGAACCCGACCACGTGTGCTCCGGTGCCGTCGGCGGTCTTCCCCAAGGAACACGAGAGGGAAAGAAACCACGCCAAGCCCCACCCCTCCCGCCCACGGCGCACGCTCACTCGGGCGGGTGAACATCACCGGCTCAGCTGGATTCCTGACGGGTCGTCTGCCTTACGCTCAGCGCAACACGACACAGCACGGCCCCAGACACACGACGGCCCCCGCCGGGACTGGCATCCCACTGCGAGGGCCTCACCACCAAGGAAGCACCAACCTTCCCGATGGATACCCAAAACACTAGCGCGCGCCCGCGCGTCCGGTCCCGTAACAGCGGGAAAAACCACCCCCACGCGCACCCCAGCGGCGTCATCCACGACAACACCCGCCACACCACCCGCTTCACGGTGATCGGCAACCACCTCACCCAGCACCCGGACCTGTCGCTCCTGGCGATCGGACTGGCCTGCCACATCCAGTCGCTGCCCACCGGCTCCCGCATCGACATCAAGTCCCTCACCGCCCGCTTCAAGGAGGGACCCACCCGGATCGCCGCCGCCCTGCACGAGCTGCAGGACCACGGCTACCTGCGCCGCACCCGCGAACGCACCGAGACCGGCCGGATCGTCACCCGCACCGTCTCCTGCAACCAGCCGGGCCGCCACCGCGACCGCGACACGTCCGAACCACCCCCGCCCAAGCCCCCGGCCCGCCGCGAGGCCGCCACCCCGGAGCGGAAACCCGCACGCCCCCGCGCCCTCCCCGCCGTACCGAAGCCCGCGTACACCTCCCCCGCTCTCCTCCAGACGGCCACCGAAGTCCTGGCCGGCCTCCGCCGCACGGACCCCCGCCTGCTCCTCTCCGCCACCGACGCCGAACACCTCGCCCCCGGAGTCGTCGCCTGGCTGGAACGGGACCTCACCCCCACGGCCGTACGCCACGCCCTGACCACCGACCTGCCACAGGAGCCCCTACGCCGCCCGGCCGCCCTCCTTGCCCACCGCCTCGCCGCCGAGCTCCCGCCCCTACCGCCGCTCCGCGCCCCCGAACCACCCCCGCCGGTGCGTCACCCCATGCGCAACTGCGACACCTGCGACCGCGGCTACCGCGGCCCCGACCCACACCACTGCGGTGACTGCCGACCCCCCACGCACCTCTGAGACCAAGGAACCGAATGGTCAGCTCACCCCACGAGGCGATGCACCGCATCTTCCAGCAGTATCCGGGCCTCTTCTCCGGAGTCGCCGAGGTGCTCGGCATCGACTTCCCCCAGCCCACCTCGTTCACCGTCCTGCCCAACGACCTCACCGAGACCAGCCCCGTCGAACGCCGCGTGGACACCCTCCTGCGGCTGGAGACGGAGGACGACGAGCCGCTGCTCCTGGCGGTCGAGTCCCAGGGCGGGAAGGACCCGGACAAGCCCGCCAGCTGGGCGTACTACGCCTCTTACCTGCTCACGAAGTACCGGCTGCAGCCGATGCTGCTGGTCGTCTGCCAGGACCACGCCACCGCGGAATGGGCCGCGCGCGAGGTCAGCTTCGGCCCACGCCAGTGGCCCCTGCTGACCCTGCGGCCGCTGGTCGCGGGACCGCACAACATGCCGGTGATCACCGACCCGGCCCAAGCCCGCAAGGATCTCGCCCTCGCCACGCTGGCCGCGATCACCCACGCCAAGCATCCGGACGCGGGGGTCATACTCAAGTCAATGACGACCGTTCTGCGGGACACCCCGCAGAACGTCGCCGACCCGATCATCGAACTCATCGCACAAGGCCTGGGCAAGCACCCAGCCGCACAACTGTGGAGGAAACTGGTGGCCGTGGACCTCTCCTTCTACAAGTCAGACCTCTCCGAGGAAATCCGCGACGAAGGCCGAGCCGAAGGCCGAGCCGAGGACATCCTGGACGTCCTGGACGTGCGCGGCATCGCCGTCCCCGAAGCGGTCCGGGAACGCATCACCGGCTGCGGCGACCCCGAGACCCTGCGCCTCTGGCACCGGCGCGCCGTAACCGCCCCGACAGCCGAAGCGATCTTCGAAGACGAGTAGCGAATACGTAGCCGTGGACCTCTCCTTCTACAAGTCAGACCTCTCCGAGGAAATCCGCGACGAAGGCCGAGCCGAAGGCCGAGCCGAGGACATCCTGGACGTCCTGGACGTGCGCGGCATCGCCGTCCCCGAAGCGGTCCGGGAACGCATCACCGGCTGCGGCGACCCCGAGACCCTGCGCCTCTGGCACCGGCGCGCCGTAACCGCCCCGACAGCCGAAGCGATCTTCGAAGACGAGTAGCCCCGGAACATGGCGGAGAGGCCGACCCGGCACGCGGGTCGGCCTCCTGAGGCAGGGCGCTCCGGGATCCGCTAGTTCAGCACCCCGGCCCCCGTAGTCGTCGCCAGCGAAGTCGGCAGGTTCTTCGCCGAGGTCTCCAGGCCCGCCGTGAGGGTCGGCGTCCAGTTGACGGTCGTCTTGATCTTCTTCGACGACGCGGAGTTGTAGGCGGCCACCAGGTCCGTCGCCGTGCCGTTGACGAGGTTGCCGCTGCCGGCGACGGAACCCGTGCCGTCGCCGCTGAGGAGCTTGGAGACCTTCTGGCCGGCAGGGATCTTCCAGTAGTTGTCCTCGGCCACGACCTGGGCCTTGGCGCGGGAGTTGATGCTGTACTGGAGGACGTAGCCGTTGACCGTCGCGGTGTCGTACAGGTTGTTGTAGATGTGCACCTGGCCGATGCGGGCCAGCGGCGCGCGCTGCACGATGCCCTTCCACACGTTGTGGTGGATGGAGACGTGCAGCTTGCCGGTGCTGTCGGTGTCGCTGCTGCCGATGAGCATCGTCTTGTCGTGGTTGGTGAACTGGTTGCGCTCGACGGTCACCAGGTCCGAGCCCTTGGTGATGTCGAGGGAACCGTCGTGGATCTGGTACTCGCGGCCGTAGTACTTCGGGTTGGCGCTGTCGAAGTGGGCGGCGTCGGTGAAGGTGTTGTGGTCCGCCCAGACGTGGGTCGCCCCGCGCAGGGTGACCGCGTCGTAGTTCGAGTTCCAGTTGCCGTCATCGCCGTCGGTCGGGTCCCACTGCGGGAAGCAGTCCTCGGTGGCGGAGAAGGTCAGGTTGCGGACGATGACGTTGTCCACGCTCTGGATCTGGAGCATGCCCCCGGTGATCCCCGCCTTGGTGCCCGGCACGCCGACGATGCTGGTGTTGGCCGGCACCTTGAAGGTGACGTTCTTGGCCTGCTTGGTCTGGGCGGCGACCCTGGCCTTCTCCTGCGTACCGGAGGGCAGCTTGGAACGGCCGTAGGTGGCGGGGTCGAACGCCTTCAGGTAGGCCGAGAGCGAGTAGCCGGTGCCCGACGCGTAGTCGGAGCAGGTCAGCTTCTTGCCGGAGTCGTCGGTGTTGGCGTCGATGGTCCCGCTGACCTTGATGATCCGGGGCGTCGTGTCGGAGGCGGAGCCCAGCGCCTTCACCAGCTGCGCGCGGGTGGAGACGGTGAAGGTGTGCGCGGAGTCCGCCTTCGCCCCGCCGGTCGTACCGGAACCGGAGGACGCCCAGCCGTCCTTCGCGGCCAGCGTCTGGTGGTACAGGTCGGTGCCGCTGGCGTTCGCGTTCATCACGAAGAAGCCGGCACCGGCAGCGGCGACCACGGCGGCGGCGGAGACGACGAGGACACGCCGCCCGCGGAGGGACCGGCGGTGGGAGGGGCGCTGCGAAGGGGATGCGACGGGGGATGCCACGGAGGAGTCCTTACGTGCTGGGGCGGCTTACGACTCGTCAGTGGTCGCGGGTGGCGGGAAGGTTGCCGCCATTGGGGAAGACTTTCCAGGGTGAACCTGCCGCACCTTCCCCAGCCCGGACCAGAAGCGCACCTCCGCCTCCTCGCCGATGTCTTCGCCGTGGACGCGGTCGCCCCGTTCGCCCTCGCCGGTGGCTACGCCCTGCAAGCCCACGGCCTGCTCCAGCGCCCGCACGCGAACGTCGATCTGGCGACGGAGAGCACCGCGCCGATGGACCGGATCGCCCGCGCCCTCGGCGACGCGCTGACCGCCCGGGGCCGTGAGGTGACGCTCCGGGACACGGACCCGCTCTCCGCCCACCTGTCCGTCACGGACCCGCAGACGGGGGGTCCCGTCACCGCCCTGGCCCTGCACAAGGAAACCTTCTGGAGTCCGCCCGTCCCGACCACCCCCTACGGCCCCACGCTCTGCCTGGAGGACGCGGTCGGCACCAAGATCCGGGCCCTGTACGACCGCGGGCTCGCCGTCGACCTGATCGACGCGAGGGCGGCCTCGGCCCGCTTCACCCGCCCCGAACTGGAGGAACTGGCCCGCCGCCACGCCAGGGACGAGTTCGACCTGCCCACCCTCCAGAGCCGGCTGGAGGGCATGGACTACTACGCGGACTCGGCGTTCACGGCGTACGGCCTGGGGGAGGACGCGGTCACGGAACTGCGCGCCTGGGCCCTGGCCTGGTCCACGGACATCGCCGAGCGGCTGCTGGAAGAGGGCGCGCCCCCGGACGAGACGGGGGACTGAGGTACGGGGGACTGAGGTACGGGGCCGAGGGCGAGGCGTGCCGTACCGAGGTGCCGCAGGCCCTCCCGTGCCGTCCGCGTCACCTGCTCGTACTCCTCCGCCGTGCGGGCGGCGGCCAGCTGGACCCGGGCCGTGCGGTGGCACTCCGCCGCGCTGGTCAGTGCCTGCCCCGCGTGCTCGTCCGCCGTCGCCCACGTCCGGGCGTCCGGCGGGGCCAGGCCGCCGCCGAGCCGTACGAGCCAGTGGTTGGCCTCCGCCTCCGCGTCCAGGCCGGACCGCCGCCGCCGGGGGCGCTTTCGCGTGAGCGTGGTGATCGTGCTCCGGAATCCCATGGCTGGCGCTTCCTCCCTTGTCCCCCTTATGACAAGGGAGGTCGCTGTGACGCACCGCAGGTATTCCTGTGCGCCTCCGGTGAGCTGTCAGCTCGCCGAAGCGGAGGGTGACGCCGACGAGGTGGGCCGGGGGCCGCCGCCGCCCGTGCCGTCGTTCGTCGCGCTCGGGTCGACGCCCAGGGTCAGGTGGCCGCGCACACCACGGGCGATGTGCTTCTTGTCGTACTTGAGGTAGAGCAGGCCGCCCTCGTGCCCGTTGTCCGGGTAGATGGAATCCTCGTCGAGGGTGGTGCGGGCCGTGGTGTTGCCGGCGTACGGCTCCACGGACTCCGTCAGCAGCACCGACTTCTCGTCGAAGAACAGCTGGCCGGTGTGGCAGGCGTGCCCGCCCTCGTAACCGGCGTCCGTCCACTCGCCGTCCACGTGCACCTTGACGTGGATGTGGACGCAACGGCCCTGGTACCAGCCGGGGAAGACCGTCTTGAAGGTGACGTGGCCGTGCCGGTCGGTGTGCCAGGTGCCGCGCAGGAAGCGGTCGTCGTCGGTCGGCTCCTGGTGTCCGCCGGGGCCTCCGCCGGGACCGCCCGTGGGGGGCTCGCCGGTCGGGGTTCCGGTCGGCGGCTCGCCCGTGGGGGCCGGGCCGCCACCGCCGCTGCCCATCGCCTCGTAACCCGAGTAGATGCCCACCGCGTTGCAGTGCCAGATGTCGACGGCCGCGTTCCTGACGGGCTTGCAGGTCTCGGAGTCGATCACCTTGAGGGTGAGGGTGAGGGGGATGCCCTCCTGGTCCTCGGTGACGTCCCGGCGGAGCTTGTCGGCGTCGATGTAGTACGGGCCCTCGACGAGTTCCGAGGTGAGCGTGTAGCACGCGTCGCCGTCGCCGGTGGCCCCGGAGGTCGCCTCGTCCGCCGACGCGTTCACCGCCAGGGTGCCGGCGACACCCACCGCGGCCACCGTCGCACCACCGACGACCAGGACTTTGCGGCGGGTGAGGTCTGCTGGGGCTGAAGTTTGTTCGTCTCCTGTCATGAGCCGGGAAGTTAAGTAAGAAGCCTGTCAGTGACCTTGGAAAAGGTCACTGACACGTCAGATACATGGAGAAGGGCTCGAAACCGACGGCCGGTTTCGAGCCACCCTCAGATTTACGCCGTCTCAGCCGTCTCAGCCGTCTCAGCCGTCTCAGCCGTCTCCGCCGTCTCAGCCCGCCTCGTCCGCCGCCGCGACCCGGCCCCCCACCACGGTCGGTGCACCGGAGTCCGGGCCCGAGCCGGAACCGGAGCCCGCCGCCGCGGCCGAGGCGTCACGCCGGCGGATGAACGCCGCTCCGCCCACCGCCAGCAGGGAGGCCGCGGAGAGTGTGTAGAGGCCGCCGGTCGTGCTGCCGGTGGTGTCCTTGAGGTATCCGAAGAGGAAGGGGGAGACGAAACCGCCCAGGTTTCCTATGGAGTTGATGACCGCGAGCCCGGGCGCGGCGATCTTCAGGTCGAGCCCCGTCTGCGCCATCGGCCAGAACAGCGTGGCCCCGCACTTGGCGCCGACCCCCGCGAGCGTGATGGCCGCGAGGCCGAACCAGGGGGAGCCCAGCGTGGCGAGCAGGGTGCCCACCGCCGACACGACCAGGGCGATGGCCAGGTACGGCCGTCGGTCCGGGGCGCGGTCGGTGAAGTGGCTCATCGAGTACATGGCGATGATGGAGAAGATCGCCGGGATGGCGGAGAGCAGGCCGACCTGGAAGGAGGACAGGCCCTCGATCTCCTCGATCAGACTGGGCAGCCAGAAGGTGATCGCGTAACCGGTGAGCGTCGTCGCGAAGAAGACGCCGGTGAGCAGCGCGACCTGCGGGTGGAAGATCAGCTTGAGCCGCGAGGTCCGCGGCGCCCGGGCGCGGGCCTCCTCGTCCTTGGCGACGGCGGCGCGCAGTGCCCGCTTCTCCTCGGATGTGAGCCAGCGGGCGTCCTCGATCCGGGAGACGAGGAAGAAACCGGCGATGATCCCGACCACGACCGAGAACGCGCCTTCGAGCCCGAACATCCAGCGCCAGCCGGCGATCCCGCTCGCCCCGTGCAGCTCCAGCAGGGCCCCGGTGACCGGCCCGGTCACCACTCCGGCGGCGGCGGAACCGCCGAGGAAGACGGCGGTCGCCCGGCCGCGGCGGGCGTCGGGCAGCCACTGGGTGATGTAGAGCATCGCGCCGGGGAAGAAGCCGGCCTCCGCGACGCCCAGCAGGAAGCGCAGGGAGTAGAACATCACGACGCTGTGGATGAAGCACATCGCCACGATGACCAGACCCCAGGTGATCATGATGCGGGTCAGCCAGACACGGGCTCCGAAGCGTTCGAGGAGCATGTTGCTCGGCACCTCGAACAGGGCGTAGCCGATGAAGAAGAGGCCGGCGCCGAGACCGTAGGCGGTGGCGCTGACTCCCACGTCGGCCTGGAGTTCGTCCTGGACGAAGCCGACGTTCGTCCGGTCCAGCTGGTTGACCAGAAGCATCAGGACCAGGAGCGGCATCATGCGGCGCAGGAACTTGCCGGCCGCCCGGCTCTCGGCCTGGGCCTCGGCCTCGGAGGGTTGCGGTTGCGACATCGTTGTCTCCCTCTCGCCGTACACGTACATGAACAGCTATCACATAGGTGGAACGTGGGTGGAGACGTTACGTGAACCGGCCGCCCCAGCGGGAGCGCACACGGAACGCATACAAAAGCGGCCCGGAACCGTCACCGGTTCCGGGCCGCTCAGGCTGAGGCCTGCTGGCCAGGGCCTACTTCGGCTGGGGCTTGCGCACCGAGAGGTGCAGCTCCTTCAGCCGTGCCTCCTCCAGCTCCGTCGGCGCGCCCATCATCAGGTCCTGGGCGTTGCCGTTGAGCGGGAAGGAGATGGTCTCGCGGATGTTGGGCTCGTCCGCGAGGAGCATGACGATGCGGTCCACGCCCGGGGCGATGCCGCCGTGCGGCGGGGCGCCGAAGCGGAAGGCGCGCAGCATGCCGGCGAACTTCTCCTCGACGGTCTCGCGGTCGTACCCCGCGATCTCGAAGGCCTTCAGCATGATGTCCGGCTCGTGGTTCCGGATCGCGCCGGAGGACAGCTCGACGCCGTTGCAGACGATGTCGTACTGCCAGCCCAGGATGTCCAGCGGGTCCTGGCTCTCCAGGGCCTCCAGGCCGCCCTGCGGCATCGAGAACGGGTTGTGCGAGAAGTCGATCGCGCCGGTCTCCTCGTCCTTCTCGTACATCGGGAAGTCGACGATCCAGCAGAAGCGGAAGACGTTCTCCTCGAAGTGCCCGGCGCGCTTGGCGGCCTCGACCCGCACCGCGCCCATGATCTTCGAGACCTCGTCGAACTCTCCCGCGCCGAAGAAGACGGCGTGGCCGGGGGCCAGGGAGAGCCGCTTGGTCAGCTCGGCAACGTTCTCCTCGGTGAGGAACTTCGCGATCGGGCCGGTGAGGGAACCGTCCTCGGCGACCCGCACCCAGGCCAGGCCCTTCGCGCCCAGCGTGACAGCGAAGTCGCCGAGCTGGTCGAAGAACTTGCGGGGCTGCGCCGAGACGTCCGGCACCGCGAGGGCACGCACGTGCTTGCCCGCGAACGCCTTGAACTCCGAACCCTCGAAGACGTCGGTGATGTCCACCAGCTCAAGCTTGGCCCGCAGGTCGGGCTTGTCCGAGCCGTACTTCAGCATCGCCTCGCGGAACGGGATCCGCGGGAAGGGGGAGGTGACGTGGCGGCCGCCGCCGAACTCCTCGAACAGCTCGGTCATCAGCTGCTCGATCGGGCGGAAGACGTCCTCCTGCTCGACGAAGCTCATCTCGACGTCGAGCTGGTAGAACTCGCCCGGCGAGCGGTCCGCGCGCGCGTCCTCGTCGCGGAAGCAGGGCGCGATCTGGAAGTAGCGGTCGAAGCCGGAGATCATCAGCAGCTGCTTGAACTGCTGCGGGGCCTGCGGCAGGGCGTAGAACTTGCCCGGGTTCAGGCGGGAGGGGACGACGAAGTCGCGGGCGCCCTCGGGGGAGGTCGCGGACAGGATCGGCGTCGCCATCTCGTTGAAGCCGAGGGCCGTCATCTTGTGGCGGATCGCCGAGATGACCGCCGTACGCAGCATGATGTTGCGGTGCATGCGCTCACGGCGCAGGTCCAGGAAGCGGTACTCCAGGCGCCGCTCCTCGTTGACCCCGTCCTCGGTGTTGATCGTGAAGGGCAGCGGCTGGGCGGCGCCCAGCAGCTCGACCTCGCCGACCTCGACCTCGATCTCGCCGGTGGGCAGGTCGGGGTTCACGTTGTCGGTTCCACGTGAAACGACCTCGCCGTCGACGCGGACCGTCGACTCCTTCGAGACCTTGTCGAGGGCCTCGTACGCGGGCGTGCCGGGGCGGGCGACCAGCTGGGTGATGCCGTAGTGATCGCGCAGATCGATGAAGAGGATGCCGCCCAGGTCGCGCCGATTGTGCAGCCAGCCACTCAGCCGGACGTCGGTGCCGACGTCAGAGGCGCGGAGCTCGCCGCAGGTGTGGGACCTGTACCGATGCATCGTCGTTCATCCAGTCTTCGCGGATCGGGGACTCGTTTCACGGGAAACTCCCCCAAGCGTACCGGGCAGCCCAAGATCCACTCTCGCCATTACCCGGGCGCTGCTCGGCGGCGGAGCCTGATCTCGTGCAGGACCCCGAAGCCGGCCGCGGTCAGCGGCACCGAGAGCAGCATGCCGAGGATCCCGGCGACGGACGCCCCGGCGGTGATCGCCAGCAGTACGGCCGCCGGGTGCATCTGCACGGTCCGGCTCTGGATCGCGGGCTGGAGCACATGCCCTTCGAGGAGCTGCACGGCGAGGACGACTCCCAGTGCCCACAGGGCGATGACGAACCCGCGGTCGGCGAGCGCGACCAGCACCGCGACGGCGCCGGAGATGAAGGCGCCGAGATAGGGGATGTAGGCACCGACGAAGACGAGCGCGCCGAGGCCGACGGCGCCGGGCACGCGCAGGATGAGCAGTCCGACGGTGATGCAGGTGGCGTCGATGAGCGCGATGACGGTGGTGCCGCGCATGAACCCCTCGACGGCCTCGTAGGCGCGCCGGGCCATGGCCTCCAGGGTGTCGGCGGTGCCGCCCGGGGCGACGGAGCGCAGGGTCTGGACGGCGCGGTCGGAGTCGCGCAGGAAGAAGAAGACGAGCAGCAGGGCGAGCACGGCCTCGGCGATGGTCTCGCCGACCACGCTGACCCCGCTGATGACGTTGGAGGCGGCCGTCCCGCCGAACCGGCGCAGCAACTCGCCGGAGTGGGCTGCGAGGTCGTCCAGCGAGGTCCCGGCCGCCCCGAAATGCCGGGCGACGCTCTTGGCGGCCTCCCTCAGCGAGGAGACGATCTGGCCGCCGGTGTCGATCAGCGCGGTGACGACGATGTAGACGGCGCCGCCGACCACGGCCACCACCGCGACGCAGGTGACCCCGGCCGCCACCGACCGCTGCACCCCGACCCGCACCAGCCGCCGGTGCAGTGGCCCGAGCAGCGCGGTGCCCAGCAGCGCGAGCAGCACGGGGATCACGGCCGTACGCAACTCCACACACAGCCGGATGCCGACCCACACGACCCCCGAGACGAGCAGGATCACCGCGCACCAGGCGGCGAGCCGGCGGGCCGGGGCGGGGAGCGGAGCCGACGGCGAGGGCATGCGCCCATGGCACCACGCGTCGGGGGAGGGTGCCCGCCGGGGCACGCCACGGGGGTGACACCCGCCCTCGGGTGTCACCCCCTGCCGAACCTCTGCCGAACCTCTGCCGAATCCTGGCGAATGCCTGGCGTCAGGCCTGCGGTCCGGTCTCCGTCATCCCGTGGACCGCGGGGACCGTGCCCAGCCGGCCCTTCTGGAAGTCCTCGAAGGCCTGCTGGAGTTCCTCGCGGGTGTTCATGACGAACGGGCCGTAGTGGGCCATGGGCTCACGGATGGGCTGTCCGCCGAGGAGGACGACCTCCATGTCCGGGGTGTGGGAGTCCTGCTTCTCGTCCGCGCGGACGGTGAGCGAGGACCCCGCGCCGAAGACGGCGGTCTGGCCCAGGTGGACGGGGCGGCGGTCCGCACCGACGGAGCCCCGCCCGGCCAGGACGTAGGCGAGCCCGTTGAAGTCCTCCCGCCAGGGCAGGGTGATCTCCGCGCCCGGCGCGAGCGTCGCGTGGACCATGGTGATCGGGGTGTGCGTGATGCCGGGGCCCGCGTGGCCGTCCAGTTCACCGGCGATGACACGGAGCAGCGCGCCGCCGTCGGGGGTGCTGAGCAGCTGGACGTTGCCACCGCGGATGTCCTGGTAGCGCGGGGCCATCATCTTGTCCTTGGCGGGGAGGTTCACCCACAGCTGGAGCCCGTGGAAGAGACCGCCGGACATGACGAGGGACTCCGGCGGCGCCTCGATGTGCAGGAGGCCCGAGCCCGCGGTCATCCACTGGGTGTCGCCGTTGGTGATGGTGCCGCCACCGCCGTTGGAGTCCTGGTGGTCGAAGATCCCGTCGATGATGTAGGTGACGGTCTCGAAGCCGCGGTGCGGGTGCCAGGGCGTGCCCTTCGGCTCCCCGGGCTGATAGTCCACCTCTCCCATCTGGTCCATCATGATGAACGGGTCGAGGTGGCGGTAGTTGATCCCGGCGAACGCACGGCGCACCGGGAAGCCCTCACCCTCGAAACCGCTGGGCGCGGTCGTGACGGCGAGCACGGGCCGTGCCACGGCGTCGGCGGGCGCGATCACACGGGGCAGGGTCAGCGGGTTCTCGACGGTCACTGCAGGCATGTCGGTACCTCCTTGTGCGTCCAGTTTAGTTGAGCGTTGAACTTCTTGCTACCCGGAACACAGAAAGCCCGGAGGGAATTCCCTCCGGGCGGACGGGCGAACGAGGCAGGCAGGCGGACGGGGCGGGCGGGAGCAAGCCGTCAGCCGTACATGCGGCGCATCGCGAATTCAACCATCTGTTCGACCGCCTTCGCGTCGAAGACCATGCGGTGCTCGCCCTCCATGTCGAGGACGAAGCCGTAGCCGGTCGGCAGCAGGTCGATGACCTCGGAGCCGGTGATGACGAAGTACTTGGACTCCTTGCCCGCGTACCTGCGCAGCTCCTTGAGGGAGGTGAACATCGGGATCACCGGCTGCTGGGTGTTGTGCAGGGCGAGGAAGCCGGGGTTGTCGCCGCGCGGGCAGTACACCTTGGAGGTGGCGAACACCTGCTGGAAGTCCTCGGCGGCCAGCTGGCCGGTGGTGAAGGCGCGCACCGCGTCCGCGAGCGAGGGCGGGGACGGCTCCGGGTAGAGCGGCTGCTGCTGGCCGTACCCGCCGAGGCCGCCGCCGGGCATCTGCTGCGACGAGGCGTACTGCTGCTGAGCGGCGCCACCGTCCATGGGCTGGCCGTATCCATACATGCGCGTAAGCGTACCGAGATGCCCCGCGGGGCAGGAGGGCCGTCAAAAGTTGTTGAGCCGTTTCCGAGCGCGGGTATGTAGACCCTTCTCACACTTGGACCGGTAGGGGTTGCTTCTTATTACCGGCGGGTAGCATCATCGTAGCTACTTGTTGGTACGTGAACCAGATGCGAGGAGCCAGTGCCTCGCCCAGTCCTATACGGAGCCGTCACCATGGGGCACTACAAGTCCAATCTCCGCGACATCGAGTTCAACCTCTTCGAAGTACTCGGCCGCGACAAGCTCTACGGCACCGGCCCGTTCGAGGAGATGGACACGGACACCGCCAAGAGCGTCCTGGAGGAGCTGACGCGCCTCGCGGAGAACGAGCTGGCGGAGTCCTTCGCGGACGCCGACCGCAACCCGCCGGTCTTCGACCCCGAGACGAACACCGCTCCGGTCCCGGCGACGTTCAAGAAGAGCTACAAGGCCTTCATGGAGTCCGAGTACTGGCGCCTCGGCCTCCCCGAGGAGATCGGCGGCACGACCGCTCCCCCGTCCCTGATCTGGGCGTACGCGGAGCTGATCCTCGGCTCGAACCCGGCCGTGTGGATGTACTCCTCCGGCCCGGCGTTCGCCGGCATCCTCTTCGACGAGGGCAACGACGTCCAGAAGAAGATCGCGCAGATCGCCGTGGAGCGGACCTGGGGTTCGACCATGGTGCTCACCGAGCCCGACGCTGGCTCCGACGTGGGCGCCGGCCGCACCAAGGCCGTCCAGCAGGAGGACGGCTCCTGGCACATCGAGGGCGTGAAGCGCTTCATCACCTCCGGTGAGCACGACATGGAGGAGAACATCCTCCACTACGTCCTCGCGCGTCCCGAGGGCGCCGGCCCCGGCACCAAGGGCCTGTCCCTCTTCCTCGTCCCGAAGTACCTCTTCGACTTCGAGACCGGCGAGCTGGGCGAGCGCAACGGCGTCTACGCCACCAACGTCGAGCACAAGATGGGCCTGAAGGCCTCCAACACCTGCGAGATGACCTTCGGCGACCGCCACCCCGCCAAGGGCTGGCTGATCGGCGACAAGCACGACGGCATCCGCCAGATGTTCCGCATCATCGAGTTCGCCCGGATGATGGTCGGCACGAAGGCGATCTCGACCCTGTCGACGGGTTACCTCAACGCCCTCGAGTACGCCAAGGAGCGCGTCCAGGGCCCCGACCTGGCGAACTTCATGGACAAGGCCGCGCCCAAGGTCACCATCACGCACCACCCGGACGTGCGCCGCTCCCTGATCACGCAGAAGGCGTACGCCGAGGGCATGCGCGCCCTCGTCCTCTACACCGCCTCCGTGCAGGACGCGATAGCCGTCAAGGAGGCCGCCGGCGAGGACACCTCCGCCGAGCACGCGCTCAACGACCTGCTCCTGCCGATCGTCAAGGGCTACGGCTCCGAGAAGGGCTACGAGCAGCTCGCCCAGTCGCTCCAGACCTTCGGCGGCTCCGGGTTCCTCCAGGAGTACCCGATCGAGCAGTACATCCGCGACGCCAAGATCGACACCCTGTACGAGGGCACCACCGCGATCCAGGGCCAGGACTTCTTCTTCCGGAAGATCGTCCGCAACCAGGGTGCCGCGCTGAACTCCCTCGCCGAGGACATCAAGAAGTTCCTGGCGCTCGGCACGGGCGGCGAGGAGCTGGCCGGCGCCCGCGAGCACCTCGCCAAGGCGGCCGTCGAGCTGGAGGCCATCGTCGGCCTGATGCTCACCGACCTCGCGGCCACCGAGCAGGACGTCAAGAACATCTACAAGGTCGGCCTCAACAGCACCCGGCTGCTGCTGGCCTCCGGTGACGTCGTCGTCGGCTACCTGCTGCTCAAGGGCGCCGCGGTCGCCGCCGAGAAGCTGGAGACGGCGTCGGCGAAGGACAAGGCGTTCTACACCGGCAAGATCGCGGCGGCGAAGTTCTTCGCGGCCAACGTCCTGCCCGGCGTCACCCTGGCCCGCAAGGTGGCCGAGGGTGTCGACCTGGACCTGATGGAGCTGGACGAGGCCGCCTTCTGATCCGGCCGCACCGTCCCCGCTGAACAGTCACGAGGGCCCGCTCCCGGTAGGGGGGAGCGGGCCCTCGTACGTCGTTAAGGTGAAGACTATGAGCGCACCAGCCCGCTTCGACCGCGGCCACACCGACGACCTGATGTCCTTCCTGGCGGCGAGCCCGTCGCCGTACCACGCCGTGGCGAACGCCGCCGAACGGCTGGAGAAGGCCGGCTTCAGGCAGGTCGCGGAGACGGACGCGTGGGACACGGAGACATCGGCGGCTTCCGCCGCGGGGCACGGCGGCAAGTACGTGCTGCGCGGCGGCGCGATCGTGGCCTGGTACGTCCCCGAGGGCGCCGCCGCCCACACCCCGTTCCGGATCGTCGGCGCGCACACCGACTCCCCCAACCTGCGGGTCAAGCCGCAGCCGGACACCGGGGCGCACGGCTGGCGCCAGGTCGCCGTCGAGATCTACGGCGGGCCGCTGCTGAACTCCTGGCTCGACCGCGATCTCGGGCTCGCCGGACGGCTGACGCTGCGCGACGGCTCCACCCGCCTCGTCACCATCGACCGGCCGCTGCTCAGGGTGCCCCAGCTGGCCATCCACCTGGACCGCTCGGTGTCGTCCGAGGGCCTCAAGCTGGACAAGCAGCGGCACCTCCAGCCGGTGTGGGGCCTGGGCAACGACGTGCGCGACGGCGACCTGATCGCCTTCCTGGAGCACGAGTGCGGGCTGCCGGCGGGCGAGGTGGCCGGCTGGGACCTGATGACGCACTCCGTGGAGCCGCCGGCCTACCTCGGCCGGGACGGCGAACTGGTCGCGGGCCCGCGCATGGACAACCTGCTGTCCGTGCACGCCGGCGTCGCCGCCCTCGCGGCCGTCGCCGCCTCCGGCGAAGCGCTGCCCGCCATCCCGGTACTGGCCGCCTTCGACCACGAGGAGAACGGCTCCCAGTCGGACACCGGCGCGGACGGACCGCTGCTCGGCACCGTCCTGGAGCGCTCGGTGTTCGCGCGCGGCGGCGGCTACGAGGACCGGGCGCGCGCCTTCGCCGCCACCGTCTGCCTGTCCTCCGACACCGGCCACGCGGTCCACCCCAACTACGCGGAACGGCACGACCCGACGCACCATCCGCGCGTCAACGGCGGCCCGATCCTCAAGGTCAACGTCAACAACCGCTACGCGACGGACGGTTCGGGCCGTGCCGTGTGGGCCGCCGCCTGTGAGAAGGCGAACGTCCCCTTCCAGTCGTTCGTCTCCAACAACTCCATGCCCTGCGGCACCACGATCGGCCCGATCACCGCGGCCCGGCACGGCATCCGCACCGTCGACATCGGCGTGGCGATCCTGTCGATGCACAGCGTCCGTGAGCTGTGCGGTGCGGATGACCCGTTTTTGCTGGCCAACGCGCTGGGGGCGTTTCTGGAGGGCTAGGGCCCGGTGCGAAAGGCCGCTCCGGTTCCGCTCCGGTTCCGCTACGACCGGTACCGGTAGCGGATCCGGCCGCGGGTGAGGTCGTAGGGGCTGAGCTCTACGAGCACCCGGTCGTACGGGAGGATCTTGATGTAGTTCTTCCGGATCTTCCCGCTGATGTGGGCGAGCACCTTGTGCCCGTTCTCGAGCTCCACCTTGAAGGTGGCGTTGCGAAGGCACTCGACGACGGTGCCTTCGACTTCTACGCCCCCTGCTTGCTTTGTCATGGTTTCCCTTCTCTTTTTCTCTTGTCTTGAGATAGGTGGCGGGGCGTCAGGGGCGGACGAACTCCAGGGTTCCGCCCGCGCGCCGGGCGCCGATGCCCTCGAACAGGGCGACGGCCGCCACATTGGACTCGTCCACCTCGGCCCATGCCGAAGCGGTCCCGGAGCGGTGCAGTGAACCCAGCGCGTGGGCGAGCAGCGCGCGGGCGATGCCGCGGCGGTGCCGGTCGGCCCGGACGGCGACCAGTCCGATCCGTGGCTGCCGGGTCCGCGTCGCCAGCCGGACCAGTCCCACGTACTGGCCGTCGTGCAGCGCCACCGCGTACTTCGACGGGTCGAGCACGGTGGTCCCCGGCGGGCAGGGCAGCACCTCGGCCGGCATCGTCCGCCAGCCGATGGTGGCCTCGACCTCGTCGCGGATGACGCGGTCCAGGGCGCGCAGCGGGCCCTCTTCCGCCTGACCGGCGGGCACGATCGTCACGCCTGCCGGGGGTTGAACGGAGTCGAGCCCGGTGACCCGCGGGTCGGTGGGCACGAGGTAGCCCGACTCGCGCCGCGCGGCGGCGAAACCGGCCCGCTCCCAGGCGGACCTGGAGTCGTGGTCGGCTTCGTCGACGACGGTGTGGAGCGGCGTCGGCAGGTCGGTCACCATCGCGTCGGCGAGCCGGCCGAAGACGGCGCCGTGCCACGCGTCGACGCTGATGAAGAGCCGCCCGTCGGGCCGGTGCGAAGCGTGGCCGCGGCCGACCGTGCGGTCGTCCTCCAGGGCGTGCCACTGCGTGTCCGAAACACGCGTGACCACAGAAAGCGAAGAATTCATAGGTGTTGCCTCTCAGGAGTGCCTGTCTGCGGCGCTCCCGGCGACACCTACGTCAACCGCCCACCGTGACCGAAAGGGGGAGCACCCACACCACTACAGCCTTCATGGGTCTCACCTCCTGGCGTCGTCTCACGGCTACCCAGACGGTACCAGCGGGGTCCGCCCGGCCCAACTCATTTAATTCGTTCGATCCCGGGAACGGTACGGCATCGCATGCGGCATCGCATGCGGCATCGCATGTGGGTTGACAACGGGGGTACCCGCAGCCTCGGACCGGAACGGCCGGTCCGGACAGGAGGCGACAGTCATGGGCCTCGGCGGGTGCATCATCCTCATCGCCGTGGGAGCCATCCTCACGTTCGCGACCGACTTTCACATGAACGGCGTGAACGTTCATCTGGTCGGTTTCATTCTGATGATCGTCGGACTGATCGGGGTCGCGACGTTCAGCAGCATCGCGCGGCGCAGGCGGGTCGTGGTGCCGCCGCCGACGACCACGGTCGTCGAGGAGGAGCGGCACCACCACGGAAGCGCGTACGGCGACGGTTACCGGGACGGCTACGGCGTCTGAGCCCCGGCGGCCTCGGTCCCCTCGCCCCACACGTCCCCCTCGTCCATGCCCGCCAGCACCAGCGGCAGGCGGTCCGCCCCGCCCTCGGTGAGGCGGACCGGGACGCCCCAGTCCTGCTGGTGGACATGGCAGGCGGGGTATTCGTTGGCAGGGCCCGCGGCGGAGCCGCTGTCAGACGCGGTGTCGCAGGAGGCAGCCATCGCGGAGACGTGCAGCACGCCCTCGGTGACCTCCGGGTCGAGTTCGAGCGTGCGGGACAGGTCCGTGTCCGCGCCCTCTCCCTTCAGCAGCAGCTCCGGCGGGGTGGAGGACACCAGCAGACGGGTCGAGGGCCCGTACCGGGTGTCCAGCTTCTGCCCCGCCGGAGCCTGGAAGACGACGTCCAGCCGGAGCGTTCCGGGCGCGACCTCCGTCGCCGCGCGCTGGGTGCGGTGGGCCACGGACTCCACCCGCACCGCCTCCTCGGGCAACCGCAGCCGGGTCAGGCGGTGCCGGGCCGACTCCACGACCACGATGTCCTCGCCGACGAGCACGGCGTCGCTGGGCTCGCGCAGGTCGGTGGCGAGGGTGGTCACCTCGCCGGTGGCGGGGTCGTAGCGGCGCAGGGCGTGGTTGTAGGTGTCGCAGACGGCCACCGAACCGTCCGGCAGCGCCGTGACGCCCAACGGGTGCTGGAGAAGGGCCTGTTCGGCGGCGCCGTCGCGGTGCCCGAAGTCGAAGAGCCCGGTTCCGACGGCGGTGTGGACGTGCCCGTCGAGGTCCACCCAGCGCAGCGCGGAGGTCTCGGAGTCGGCGAGCCAGAGCCGGTCGGGGGTCGCCGCGAGCCCGGACGGCTGCGCGAACCAGGCCTCGGCACCCGGCCCGTCCACGAGCCCCTCGTTGGTCGTACCGGCGGTGACGGTGACGGTGCCCTCGGCCGGGTCGTACGCCCACAGCTGGTGCACGCCCGCCATGGCGATCCACACCTTGCCGCCGAAGACGGCCACGTCCCAGGGGGAGGACAGATCGACCTCGCGGGCCGGCCCCGAGGTCGGTGAGCCCTGCCACCACTGCTTTCCGGTCCCGGCGAGGGTCGTCACCGCCCCGCTGTCGAGGTCCAGGCGGCGCAGGGCATGGTTCACGGTGTCGGCGACGACCACGGACACCCCGTCATCGACGTCCTCAAGCAGTGCGAGCCCCTGCGGCTCACTGAAGGAAGCCTCCTCGGCACCGCCGTCGTCAAACCCGCGCACACCGGAACCGATACGCCGTACGACGGTCTCCCCGTCCCCCTCCAGCTCCACCAGCTGATGCCGGGTGGTGTCGCTGACCAGGAAGTTCCCGGAGGGCAGCAGCAGCGCCTTCCCCGGGAAACGCAGGGCGGTCGGCTCCGGCTCGGGCGCCACGTACGGGCCGTCACCGCGCCGCAGGGTGCCCTTCCCCTCGTGCTCGGCCTCCAGCTCGGTCACCAGCCGCTCGATGGCGTGCACATGCCCCTCACCGGCATGCTGCGCGACGACGTACCCCTCCGGGTCGATCACGACGAGCGTCGGCCAGGCCCGCACGGCGTACTGCTTCCAGGTCGCCAGCTCGGGATCGTCCAGCACCGGGTGCTCCACGCCGTACCGCTCCACGGCGTCCACGACAGCCTGGTGCTCGGCCTCGTGCACGAACTTCGGCGAGTGCACGCCGATGACGACGACGGTGTCCTGGTGCCTCTCCTCCAGCTCGCGGAGCTCGTCGAGGACATGCAGGCAGTTAATGCAACAAAATGTCCAAAAGTCGAGGACAACGATCCGCCCTCGAAGTTCCGCGAGGCTGTACTGCTGCCCCCCGGTGTTCAGCCAGCCCCCCTTCCCGACCAGCCCAGGAGCACGGACACGGGCGCGGCGGGGTGCGGGGGTGGGCACGGGGGCACCATCGTTCATGCTTCAAGCCTGCCATCTGGGGCCGTCCGCAGGCTCTTCCGGTAGACCGTGGAACTGTGCCGAACCGTCATGCCCACACGTAGGTACAGGGCGAGCGCTCCGGTATCAGAGTGCGTCGCGAGGGTGCAGGTCCGCCGGCCCTGCCGGTGGAAGGCGCGGAAGGCGTGACGCAGCAGCAGGCGGGCGATGCCCCGATTGCGGTGGTCACGGTGTACGGCGACCTCCTCGATGTAGCCTTCGCCGGTCTCTGGGAGGTCCAGCGCGATGACGGCGCCGACGAGTTGGGTGCCGTTGAACGCCAGTGCTGACATCGCGGGGGCGAAAGTGGGGCGTTCGACGGTGTGCTGGGCCCACTCGGAGTAGGACTTGCGCCGCTGCTGCCATTCGTCGAAGGCATCCTCGATGAGCTGGTGCGCAGCATGCTCGTCGCCGCAGCGGAACGGCCTCACCATGAGGCCCGCGGGCGGCTCGGGTACCGCCGGCTCGGCGGGCATGGCGAACTCCAGCAGCCATTCGGTCACCATCGGTTCGTATCCGCGGGAGCGCAGCAGTACGACGGCATCCGTATCGTCGTCCGGCACGGTCTGGACGATCTGATCGCTCCCTGCCTGGCGGGCCCTGGCCTCGGCCCAGTCCAGGAGCACGGTGCCGAGACCACGGCCCCGATACCGGGGGTGGACGTCCACCTCGGAGCGCCGGTTCACCCAGGCACGAGCGGCCAGCCGGCCCGCCTGGTCGTGGATCAGCAGGGTGTCCAGCTCCGGGATCAGTCCCGGCCGGGCGAGGACGGCAGCGATGCCCCCGGGGTCGGTCCGCACCCGGCCGTGCACCTCGCGTTCGCAAGCCGAGACGAGGCGATGGATGGTGCTGATGTCATCGGCTGTCGCTGGGGCTGCCTGGTAGCCCGGAGGTAAGGCAGGCACGAGGTCGGACATCGGTGGACCTTCCCGGGATGTCGAATCGGGCACGGCCTGGCGGTCTCCGGCCAGGCACAGCACCGCGACAGTGTTCCGCTCGAACTGGGGCGGATCAAAGGATTATCCGGACCGGCGCCTCGAGGGGCCCTCCGCCGTCATGCGGCGGGTGGAGTTCGTCGGTGAAACCGCGCCGTATAGGTGGGCCGCTTATCGGTGCAGGTCGAACCACACCGCCTTCCCCTCCGGGCGCGGCGGGCCGGCGTACGGGATGTCCGGGGCGTGGCCCCAGCGGCCCCCGGTGAGGGCGTCCACCAGGTGCAGCCCCCGGCCGCCCTTCTCCCAGGTCTCGGGGGTCAGCCCCCTCATCACCGGCGGGCTCGCGTCCCCGTCGTACACGACCACCCGCAACCGCCCCTCCTCCACCGCCAGCCAGAGCGCCGCGCCGTCGCCCTTGGCGTGTACGCAGGCGTTGGTGATGAGTTCGGAGGTGCAGAGGGTCGCGTCGTCCACGAGCTCGTCGCCGAGCCTCAGCTCACGGAGGACGGAGGCGACGAAGTCGCGGGCGATGCGGGGGGAGGTTTCGAGGGGAGGGCAGAAGAGGGTGTAGGAGTGCATGGGGATCAACTCCGATGGTGTGAGGGGTTGTCCATGCCACGACCGTGTTGCTGTCCGACGCCCCGGGTGTCTATGGGTCGGGGTGGCGCTTCCAACGGGTTGTGGGCGTGATGGAGTTGCGGATGCGTGACCACTTAGACACGCTCCGTGAGTACGAGACGAAGTTACTCGGTATATTTGCAACGCCGCAACCGCGTCACCGGAATTGATGAGGAGTACGCCATGCCGCCGAGGGCGACCCCCACTGCCCGTCAGGCTCGTCTCGGTACGGAGCTGCGCAGGTTGCGCGAGGCAGCAGGCCTGGTGTCCCGGGACGTCGCCGCATGGCTGGGCACGAATCAAGCGCAGATCAGCAACATCGAATCCGGCAAGCACGGCATCAGCGAGGAACGGCTGCGTAACCTCGCCGAGCACTACGCCTGCGACGACCCCGAGTTCATCGAGTCACTGGTCGCCATGGCCAACGAGCGTGACAAGGGGTGGTGGGAGGAGTACCGCAGCGTCATCTCTCCCAGGGCACTCGACCTTGCCGAACTGGAGCACCACGCGTCGTACGTGCGTACCTTCCAGGTCGTCCACATCCCAGGGGTTCTCCAGACCAAGGAACACGTGCGCGCAGCCCTGAACTTCGTCGAGTCGGGTGCCACGGAAGACGTCCATGAGGCTCGTGTCATGTTCCGCATGCAACGCCAGCAAGTACTCGACTCTGGAACACCGTACGACGTGATCATCCATGAGGCGGCGCTACGCATGCGCGTCGGCGGCTCCAAGGTCGCCCGTGCCCAACTCGAGCACCTCCTCCGCGCGGCCGAGAGGACGTCCCTCACCCTGCGCGTTATCCCCTTCACCGCCGACGGCTTCGCGGGCGCGGGCCTCGCCATGCAGTACTTCGGCGGAGCCGCCGCTGAGTTGGACACGGTGCAGATCGATACACCCCATGGGGCCGAGTTCATTGACGCGCCTGCTCAACTGAACCGCTACCGAGCCAAACTCGAACGCATTGACAGCGCCGCGCTCGCACAGGACGCTTCCCTCGACCTCATCCGCCGCATCGCCCAGGAACTGTGAAGGGTCCCCAGTGTCTTCAGCCCTCCGCTGGCAGAAGTCGTCGTACTCCGCAGGCGACTCCGACAACGACTGTCTGGAGATAGCCGCTTCCTCCACCACCCTCCACCTCCGCGAGAGCGACGACCCCGCCACCATCCTCACACCCGGTGCGGGGGCCCTTCACGCTCTGCTCAGGTCCCTCCACTGGCAGAAGTCGTCCTTCTCCGGAGGCGACGCCGACACGAACTGCCTGGAGATGGCCGCCGCCACCCCCACCACCCCCCGCCTCCGCGAAAGCGACACCCCCGCCACCGTCCTCACCCCGGCCCCCACCGCCCTCCACGCCCTGCTCACCGCGCTGAAACAGTGAGCAGGGCCACCAGCGGGCCGCGGGTTCAGTCCTGGCGGATCACATCCCGGCCGGGGCCACCGGAGAGGGTGTCACGTCCCGGGCCGCCGTACAGGCGGTCGTCGCCGCTGTTGCCGTACAGGCGGTCGTTGCCGCTCTGGCCGTACAGGGCATCGTTGCCCTTGCCGCCGTAGAGCGTGTCGTCCGCGCTGCCGCCGTAGAGCTTGTCGTTGCCGTCGTCGCCGGACAGGTACTGGCTTCCGGAGCCGCCGTGGAGGACGTCGTTGCCCTTGCCGCCCTGGACGATGTTGTCGCCGCCGCTCGCATAGATGGTGTCGTTGCCGTCGCCGCCCCAGGCCAGCCCCTCCGCGCCGACCGTGATGGTGTCGTTGCCCGCGTCGCCGGAGGCGTAGGCGCCGTCGAGGCGGCCGGAGTCGGTCAGTTTGTCGTTGCCCGCGCCCAGCGAGATCTCGGCGTAGGAGTAGACCTGGTCGGTGGCGTTCTTGTACGCGAGCGTGTCGTTGCCGTCGCCGAGGTTCGCGACCAGGGCGGCGTACGGGTCCTGGCTGTCCACGAGGGTGACCGTGCAGGAGACCTTCGTGCGGTCCGCGCGGTCGGGGTACGCGCAGTCGTGGCCCGCGCTGATCGGGACGACGTCGTCGATCACATAGGTGATGCCCGTGCGGTCGGCGGTGCGCGAAGCGGTGACGGTGGCCTTGTTGGTCTGGCCGGCGGCGGCCTTGTAGGTGAGCTGCCAGTCGTACCGGTTGACCGAGGCGGTGGCCGGTGACTGCGCGGCACCGGCGGTTCCGGCCAGGGCGGTGCCGAGGATCAGCGCCGCCACCGGGACGGCTCGTATCACCCGGCGGCGTACGGAAGAGCGAAGGAGCATTGCGGGACCTCCGAGAGGAACGTGCGGTGTCGTCTGCGACTTACGCACCGTTCGACGCGGCGCCGATGCGCCTGGTTGGGCAACTTCCTTGCACGCACTGGAAGTTCAGCTTCGGGACACCCCTCGGCCCGGCGGATTCAGGGTCCCGGTCAGCGCAGGGCGTGGCCGGTGGCCCGGCCGGTCGAGTGGGGCGCCGACGCTCAGCCCGTCGGCCTACCGGCGGCGTTGCGGACCGGCCGCCGGGGAAGCGCTGACGGTATGAGATTCCTCGTACGCGACCGGATCCTCGGCATCGGTGACGACTACTGGATCGAGGACGAGCACGGCAGCAAGGTGTTCCTCGTCGACGGCAAGGCGATGCGGCTGCGGGACACCTTCGAGCTGAAGGACACGCAGGGGCGGGTCCTCATCGACATCCACCAGAAGATGCTCAGCCTGCGGAACACCATGGTGATCGAGCGGGACGGCGAGCCGCTGGCGCGGATCAAGCGCAAGCGGCTCTCCCTGCTGCGCAACCACTACCGGGTGTCCCTGGTGGACGGCACGGAGCTGGACGTCAGCGGCAAGATCCTGGACCGGGAGTTCGCCGTCGAGTACGACGGTGAGCTGCTGGCGGTGATCTCCCGGCGCTGGCTGCACGTCCGGGAGACGTACGGCGTGGACGTCGTACGGGACGACGCGGACCCGGCGCTGCTGATCGCGGTGGCGGTGTGCGTGATCCATCTGGCGGAGCAGGAACGGGAGGACTGAGCAGTAGGTTGGGCCTACGAGACGAAGACGGGGGGCGAAACGTGGTCCCTGGGACGGACGCCGGTACGCCGGAGGCGCGGGAGCGGCGGAGCCGGGCCGTGGTGGTGTCGGCCCCGCCCGACACGGCCGTGACCGCGCGCCTCGCCTCCTTGCAGCGGACCGCCGGAAACAGCGCCGTCGTCAGCCTTCTGACGGAACGGCGGACTCCGGCGGACTCCGCCGAGAAGCACCGTAATGCACCGCGGTCTGCCCCTTAGGGCCTTCCACCACGCCGTGCCGCTGTCCTAGAACGGAAGACTTGGCAGCCGAGCCGGCGAGGGGAACCACCCATGCGCTCCGTCGAGCGGGACCACCGAAACGCGGGTGAGCGGCGGCCGGGCGCCCCGCACCCCGTCTCACCGTCGACACAGCTGAACGGCGCGTGGATACGGCACATCCAGCGCGTCGCCACGGGCGAGCGCGCCGCTCCCGCTGTCCGTGCCGAAGAGGCAGAGCCGGCGGAGTCGGCGGAGGCGAGCCGGCCGGGCCAGGACAAGGGCAAAAGCGACGGCAAGGAGATCGTCGCCCGGCTCAGCCAGTCGATCGAGCAGCAGACGGTCCAGGCGAAGTCCAAGCGGAACTTCTTCGCGCCCGGCACGTGGTGGCCCGAGCAGTGGATGGTTCACGGGCCCGCGCGGCTGAGAAAGACCCTGGACCGGCGGGTGATGCGCGGTGAGGCGTTCAACGACCAGGACCTGGCCGACATCAAGCAGCTCTCCGAGGTCAATCAGAAGTGGCTGAAGGAGGTGGGCATCGGTACGTACGACGAGGCCGCACGCTACGCGGAGGGGCCGTTCAAGGACTGGCTGCGGCTCGACGCGGGCAAGCGCGTGCTCACCGCGACGCTGGCCGTCCGGAAGAACCACCCGGCCGTCAGGGACGCGGCCGTCGGAACGCCGACGGACCCGGCCTACACGCTCGGCCGGTTCATGCTGACTCAGGCGCCCGGCACCGCGCCGGACGAGCGGCAGAGCCTGGAGAGGGAGCGCGACCAGCAGATCCGCGACACCGCCGTCGACACCCTGTACCCGGACGGCGTGGCGCCCGACCGCAAGCACACCGGGGCCGTCCCGGCAGCGGGCACCACGCTGGGCAACGGGAAGAGGAAGGCGCCCGACTATGCCGGGAAGGACACCAGGGCCCGTGAGATGCTCACCAAGATCCTGCTCGTCCTGCGCCACGGGCTGCAGCTCTACAGCCCTGAAGAGGGCGGGCACGTGGCGGACCACGAGCAGGACGTCATCCGCGCGCTGGCGCACGGCGGGCGTGTCAACGTCCGTATCCCGGCGCTGAAATCCAAGGACGAACCCGCGTACTCGCTTCCCCACTTCCTGGGTGTCACCAAGGACGCCGTCAAGGGGGAGGCCGCGGAGGACGTGTCGGAACGCGACTACGCCACGCACCGCACCTCCATCGGAGCCAACAAGGACGACAAGCCGGGCAAGTTCAAGGAGAAGGGTGGCATCCTGGCGTCCGCCACCAACAAGCTGGCGGTCGGTGCCGCCAGCCCGAAGCTGTGGGGCCAGGACACCTCCGGTGGCGGCTTCGGTTCCAAGGACTGGAACGGCGACATGGTCCTGCCGAACGGCTCGTACGGCCACGTTCTGCTGGTCTACCACCGCCCGACCATGGAGAAGGACGGCTCCCTCCAGATCGGCATCGAGACCATCGCGCCGCACGCCGACAGCCCGGTCGGCTACCAGCACGACTTCCGCTCCACCGAGGCCACCTCGAACCCCGAGTCGGTCCTGCACGGCCACAAGGGGGACAAGATCGGTTCCGGCGGCCTCGGCAAGAACGAACGCTTCGTCGACCTGCGGGCGATGGGGGCCTCCCACCCCAGCGGCGACTGGCGCGTCTACCTGGACGAGATCAAGAGGGACTGGGACCAAGCGCTCGCCGAGACGGAGAGCCTCTCGCAGGAGCGCCGGGCCCTCTACGAGACCCTGGTCGGGCCGCGGGCGGAGCGGTAGCGGTCCCGCTCGGCACACGCGGCCTACGGCCTGCGGATCAGCGCGGCGGCTCCAGGCCCAGGACCCTGTCCTTGAGCGCCGGGAACTGCTCCCGGGTCGTGGCGACCTTCGCCGGGTCGAACTCCACCGTGAGGACCTCCTCGCCGGCGCCCGCCTCGGCCAGTACCTCGCCCCACGGATCTACCACGATCGAGTGACCCGCCTGGGGAACCCCGGCGTGTGTCCCGGCCGTTCCACAGGCAAGCACGAACGCCTGGTTCTCGACCGCCCGCGCCTGAGCCAGCAGCGTCCAGTGCGCGCGACGGCGCTCGGGCCAGCCCGCCGGGATCACCAGGGTCTCGGCGCCGGCGCCGACCAGAGCACGGAACAGTTCGGGGAAACGGAGGTCGTAGCAGGTGGCCACGCCGAGGATGGTGCCGGGCAGACGGACCGTCACCAGGTCACGGCCCGCACCCATCAGGACGGCCTCGCCCTTGTCGAAGCCGAAGCGGTGGATCTTGCGGTAGGCCGCGGCCAGGTCACCGGAGGGGGAGAAGATGAGAGACGTGTTGTAGAGGGGGCCCTCACCCGCGGCGGAGCCGCTGTCGGATGCAGTGCGCTCCGGGATCGAGCCCGCGTGCAGCCACACGCCCGCGTCGCTCGCCGCCTTCGCCATCGCCTCGTACGTGGGGCCCTCGAGCGGTTCGGCCTCCCGCCCGAAGTCCTCGTAGGCGAAGGCACCCGTCGTCCACAGCTCGGGAAGTACGACCAGGTCGGACCCGGCCTGTTCACGGACCAGCGCGGCCATCCGGAGCCGCCTGGCTTCGACTGATTCGTCCTCTTCTACGGCGATCTGGATCAGCGAGGCGCGCACACTACCACCGTCCTGGCATTCGAGCCGTCCATACCGGGCCTACGATCGTCACACGAAAGCACTGCCGGGGTGCCTCACAGCAGCGTAACTTAGCGTTCCAAGACACCCGCCGACAGCAACGTCCCGCTGGCAACGCCGCCACAACCTGCCCGTGTACCGACCGCCGAGGGGTCCCGTTCCGTGAGTCTGCATCCCACCCTCCAGCCCTACGCCGACGCCTGGACCCACTCCATCGAAGCGATATCCGAACTGGTCCAGCCGCTCGTGGAGGGCGAATGGAACCGGCGGACCCCGTGCCCGGGCTGGTCGGTCCGCGACGTCGTCTCGCACGTCATCGGCATGGACTGCGAGATGCTCGGCGACCCGCGTCCCATCCACTCACTGCCGCGCGACCTGTTCCACGTCACGAACGAACACCAGCGCTACATGGAGATGCAGGTCGACGTCCGACGGCACCACACGGCCCCGGAGATGACCTCCGAGCTGGAGTACACGGTCATCCGCCGCAACCGCCAGCTGCGCAACGAGTCCCGCGAGCCCGGCCACAAGGTGCGCGGTCCGCTCGGCCGGGAGATCACGCTCGAGGAGGCCATGCGCATCCGCGCGTTCGACCTGTGGGTGCACGAGCAGGACCTGCGCGCGGCTCTCGGCCGGCCGGGCAACCTGGACTCGCCGGGCGCGTACGTCGCCCGGGACGTGCTGCTCGAGGCGCTGCCCCGGGTGGTCGCGAACGATGCGCAGGCGCCCCGGAGTTCCGCGATCGTCTTCGACGTGCACGGGCCCGTGGAGTTCCTGCGCACCATACGCGTCGACATCCAGGGCCGCGGCACCCTGGAGAGCACGCCCGCACTCGGCCCCGCCGCCACCCTCACCCTCGACTGGGAGACGTACGTCCGCCTGGCCTGCGGCCGGGTCACGCCGGAGGCCGCGGCCGACCGGGTGAAGACCGAGGGGGACCCGGCTCTGACGGGCGCGATCCTGCGGAACTTCGCGGTGACGCCCTGACGAGGTGACGGGTGACTGGGCCTGGCGTACCCCACCGTCGCACCGGTGGCCGGCCAGGCCCTGCCGCCCGCGTCAGGCGGGCACGTGCACCGTCTCCACCCGGCTGGCGACCAGCCGTTCCCGCTCCCGGCGGGCCGCCCGGCCGCGCAGGCGCAGGATCTGGCTGACGCCGAGGGCCTGGAGGACGAAGACGGCGGAGAAGGCGATGGTGTAGTCGTCGCCGGTGGCGTCCAGGAGGACACCGACCGCGAACAGGGTCGTCATGGAGGCGACGAAACCACCCATGTTGGTGATTCCGGAGGCGGTGCCCTGCCGCTCCGGCGGGTTGGCGGGGCGGGCGAAGTCGAAGCCGAGCATCGACGCCGGGCCACAGGCACCCAGCACCGCGCACAGCACCACCAGCAGCCACATCGGGGCGTGCTCGGCCGGATAGAGGAGGGTCGCCGCCCACACGGTCGCCGTCGCCGCGACCGTGCCCAGCGCCAGCGGCAGCCGCGCGGCGTGGTGCCGGGCGACGACCTGGCCGTAGACCAGGCCGATCACCATGTTCGACAGGACGACCAGGGTGAGCAGTTCACCCGCCGTGGCGCGATTGAGGCCCTGCGCCTGGACGAGGAAGGGCAGGCCCCACAGCAGCAGGAACACCATCGCCGGGAACTGGGTGGTGAAGTGCACCCAGAGGCCGAGGCGCGTGCCCGGCTCCCGCCAGGAGGCGGCGATCTGCCTGCGTACGTAGGCCGCGCCCCGGTGCGGGAAGGGCTCCGGCTCACAGCCCTCGGGGTGGTCCCTGAGGAACAGCAGGACGAGGACCAGGACGACCGCGCCGGCGACCGAGCTGCCCGCGAACGCCGGGGTCCAGCCGACGCCGTGCAGCAGCCGGGCCAGCACCAGCGTGGAGACCAGGTTGCCGGCCATCCCGGCCAGGCCCGCGAGCTGCGCGACGAGCGGCCCGCGCCGGGCCGGGAACCAGCGCGTGCCCAGCCGCAGCACGCTGATGAAGGTCATGGCGTCACCGCAGCCGAGCAGCGCGCGGGAGGCGAGCGCCGTGCCGTACGAAGGGGAGAACGCGAAGCCGAGCTGGCCCGCCGTGAACAGCACGACCCCGATGGTCAGCACCTTCTTCGTGCCGAGCCGGTCGACGAGCAGGCCCACGGGTATCTGCATGCCCGCGTACACCAGGAGCTGGAGGATCGAGAAGGTCGACAGGGCGGAGGCGTTCACGTGGAAGCGCTCGGCCGCGTCGAGCCCGGCGACCCCCAGGGACGTACGGAAGATGACGGCGACGAAGTAGACCGAGACGCCGATGGACCACACGGCGACGGCACGGCGACCGCCCGGCGGGTCCCCCGGAAGGGTGGTGTGGGCGCTCGTGGCGCTCATCGGACCTCCCCCCGCGCGAGGTGCGAGAACCAGCTCACGTGCCGGTGCACGACCGCCACCGCCGCCTCCGCGTCCCCCGAGCGCAGCGCCTCGAGGATCTCCTCGTGCTCGGTGAGGGTCTTGGCGATCCGGTCGGGGTGGGAGTGCATCACGGCGACGCCCATCCGCAGCTGGCGGTCGCGCAACTGGTCGTAGAGGCGGGAGAGGATCTCGTTGCCGCCGCTGCGCACGATCTCGGCGTGGAAGCAGCGGTCGGTGACCGCGGCCGCGGCCAGGTCTCCGGCGGCGGCCTGCGCCTTCTGCTGCGCGAGCAGCTCCTCGAGCCGCTCGATCAGCCCGGGCCCGGCGGGTACGGCCTTGCGTGCCGCGTGCTCCTCCACCAGCTGCCGGGTCTCCACGACGTCGGCGATCTCCTGCGCGGAGACGGGCAGCACCAGGGCGCCCTTCTTCGGGTAGAGCTTGATCAGCCCCTCCGCCTCCAGGCGCAGCAGCGCCTCGCGCACCGGCGTGCGGGAGACCCCCACGGCCTCGGCCAGTTCGCCCTCGGTGAGCAGGATGCCGCCCTCGTAGCGGCGGTTCAGGACGCCTTGCTTGACGTGGGTGTAGACGCGGTCGGCGGCGGGTGGCTGCTTGAGGGGTGCGGGCGGGGCGACGGACGGCACGGATGGCATGTGCACATCTTAGATACAACACGTACGCGTAGCCCCTCCCCGTCCATCATGCGGACCCCGCGTGTCCCGGCGACGCCCCGGCGGCATCCCGAGCGTCAGCCATCTCACAGTCGGAATACAGAGACCCCCCGAGAAGCCGCACAACCTTCTGTGCTACTTACGTGTCAGACACATGCGGCCCACTCCCCTTGCCACCTCAACTCGGCCGCATTATCAAGGGCATTCGAGACAATCGGGGTATTTACTTGATTACCGGCATTAAGGGCATCCGCATCCGCCGCGCCGCCGCCGTCGCCGTCACCTCCGGCGCGCTGCTCGCCACGGGCGCCCTCACCGCGGCGCCCGCGCAGGCCGTCAGCACGCCCTCGATCGTGGCCAAGGGCGGCTACCTCATGAACAACGCCAACGCCAAGACGCTGTTCACCAAGGCGGCGGACGGGCAACTCCCCACCGGCTCCACCACGAAGATCATGACCGCCAAGGTCGTGCTGGCGCAGTCGAACCTCAACCTCGACGCCAAGGTGACGATCGCGAAGGAGTACAGCGACTACGTCGTCAGGAACAACGCCTCCCAGGCGCACCTGATCGTCGGCGACAAGGTGACCGTCCGCCAGCTGCTGTACGGCCTGATGCTGCCGTCCGGCTGCGACGCCGCCTACGCGCTGGCCGACAAGTACGGCACCGGCTCCACCCGGGCCAAGCGCGTGGCGAACTTCATCGGCAAGATGAACACCGCCGCCAGGAGCCTCGGCCTGACGCACACCCACTTCGACTCGTTCGACGGCATCGGCAACGGCAACAACCTCTCGACGCCGCGCGACCTGACGAAGATCGCCAGCAGCGCGATGAAGAACTCCACGTTCCGGTCGATCGTCAAGACCAAGTCCTACACGGCCAAGACGGTCACCAAGACCGGCAGCACCCGCACGATGAACCCGTGGACCAACACCAACGGGCTCCTCAACAGCTACAGCGGCACCATCGGTGTGAAGACCGGCTCCGGCCCCGAGGCCAAGTACTGCCTGGTCTTCGCCGCGACCCGGAACGGCAAGACGGTCATCGGCACCGTGCTCGCCTCCTCCTCCATCCCCCAGCGCGAGTCGGACGCGAAGAAGCTCATGAGCTACGGCTTCGCCAAGCTCGGCTGACGCCCACGCGGTGCACGGGCCCGTCGCGGTGAGCGGCGGGCCCTTCGCGTGTCCGGCCGTTCAGCCCAGACCGGGCAGCCGCCGCAGCTCACCGACCTTCAGAAGTCGGCCGAGTACGAGATACACGACCACCAGGACGAGCGCCCCCGCGAGGGTGGCGAGCGCCGCCGGTACGGTGCCCGTCCCCAGAGCGGCACCGCAGGACCGCGCGGCCGCCCAGGCCGCCCCCGCCGCGCAGGCCGACGCGGCCAGCAGCTTGGTGTAGGTGGCCCGCACGGTTCCGTCGTCGAGCCGGCCGCCGGCCTTCTTCGCCAGCAGGCGTGCGGTGAGGGCGAGTCCGGCCAGGTAGGAGAGGGTGTAGGCGCCGGCCATGCCGGTGACCGCCCAGCGAGTGGGCAGCAGCAGATGGCACGCGGTGGCCAGGGCGATGTTCACCACCCCGATCCACACCGCCATGAGGAACGGCGTACGGGTGTCCTCGAAGGCGTAGAAGCCGCGCAGCAGCAGGTACTGGGCGGAGAACGGGATCAGGCCGAGCCCGAACGCCTGGAGCATGTGACCCATCGGCTGGGCGGAGGCCGGATCCGCGGCGCCGTGCGCGAAGACCAGGGTGGCGATCTGCGGGCCCAGGGCGAGGAAGAGGAAGGCCGCCGGCACCATGACGACCCCGCTGATCCGCAGCGCCCGGGACAGGTCGGCGCGCAGGTCGGTGATCCGGCCCTCGGCGGCGGCCCTGCTCATGCGCGGCAGCAGCGCGGTGACCAGGGAGACGGTGACGATGGACTGGGGCAGCATCCACAGGGTCTGCGCGTAGGTGTACGCGGTGTAGCCCACGCCCGAGTTCGGCAGTTCCTGGTCGGCGGCGGTGGCGTAGTTGGTGACCACGGCGAGCGCCACCTGGTTGGCCAGGACGAAGAGCAGGGTCCACTTGGCCGCGTGGATACCGGAGCCCAGCCCCGTACCGCGCCAGTCGAACCGGGGCCGGAAGCGGAAGCCGGCGGCGCGGGCGAAGGGGATCAGCGCGAGGGCCTGTACGGCGATCCCGGCCGTGGTTCCGACGCCGAGCCAGCGCACCTGTGTGTCGGTGACCTGCGCGACCGAGTCCGGCACGGTCATCAGGCTCAGGTAGCCGCCGAACATGGCCAGCAGCACGATGTTGTTGAGCACCGGAGTCCACATCATCGCGCCGAACTTCTCGCGGGCGTTGAGGACCTGGCCGTAGATCGAGAAGAGGCCGTAGAAGAAGATCTGCGGCAGCAGGAACCGGGCGAAGACGACGGTGAGCCGGAACGCCTCGTGCTGGCGGGGGGTGTCCCGCATGTAGATGCCCACGATCAGCGGCGCCGCCCACACCGCCAGCGCCGTCCCGACGGCCAGCACGGTGACGACGAGGGTCACCAGGCGCTGCTCGTACGCCTTTCCGCCGTCGGGGTGGGTCTTGCGCGCCCTGACGAGCTGCGGCACGAGGACGGCGTTGAGCGCGCCGCCGATCAGCAGCGTGTACAGGCTGGTGGGCACGGTGTTGGCGGTGTTGTACGTGGTGGCCAGCAGCCCGTTGCCGAGCGCCGCGCCCTGCAGAACCGTCCGGATCAGCCCGGTCGCCCGTGAGACGACGGTACCGACAGCCATGAGCGCGGAGGAGCGAACGAGCCCGCCCCGCTCCTTCTCGCGCCGTCTGGCGTGCCGTGCTCTGCCGTTCGTATCCGTCAACATGTGTTCAAGATAAGGCAGTTGAGATCACGCACGCTCAACTGCTGTCCCGCCAGCGGAATCAGCGATCTTCGCTCACAATCGTGAATATCGCGGCTTCGGTTGGCATATTCGATTTGCTCCGCTTTACGTTCCGCTGCGGAGGTGGTTCACATGATCGAACCGAGTAATCGACGCGACCCCGCCGAACAGCGGGACGCGATCGACGTCAGCGACTTCGTGTACGCGGCGACCGGCGCCCGGGTGCGCCGGCTGACCATGCCGGACGGGACGCATTGGTTTCCGGCGGTGGATGTCTGCAAGGAACTGGGGTACACCACGACCCGAAAGGCACTGACGGACCATGTACCGGAGGACCATCGAGAAAGTCTTGAGAGAGTGACTGGAAGTCACTCTCTCAGCATTCCCGCAGGTAGGGAATGGCGCCGAGACCTGCAACTCATCAACCTCCAAGGTCTGATTCGCCTCGTCAACGCCTGCACGAAACCTGCCTGCGAGCCCTTCAAGCAGTGGGCCGCCGAGGTGATCGAGACAGTGCAGCGAGAGGGTTCATACACCCTCGAAGAGGCCGAGGTGCAGCCCATCGACCCGAGTGCCCCGGTCGTCTACGCCATGCCGGATCAGGTCGCGGATGCCATCGTCCGGCTCGAGGCGCACAACCTCCAACTGGACGAGGAGCTTGCGAACGCACAGCAGGAATCTCTCGTGCTTCAGAAGGAGACACTCTCGCTCCAGAAGGAGACGGTCACCCTGCAAAGGGAGATGCTGGCCACGCAGAAGGCCACGCTCGCCGTGCAGCAGGCCTTGGTCCGGGCGCTGGAACGCATCGCGGACCAGGTCGACGCTCTCGTCTTCGAGGGTGGGGCGCCCCGCAACGGCTTCCTCTGACGGACCCTGAGAGAGAAAGGCGGAGGGGGCGGTCGCAAGACGAAGTTGCGGCCGCCCCCTCCGGTGCTGCGAGGCTACCCTGTGATGCTCGTCACGCCCAAGTGATCAACCGCTTCGGCTGCTCCAGCACCGCCGCCACATCCGCCAGCACCTTGGAGCCCAGCTCGCCGTCGACCAGGCGGTGGTCGAAGCTGAGCGCCAGCGTGGTGACCTGGCGGGGCTTCACCTTGCCCTTGTGCACCCACGGCTGGAGCTTGATCGCGCCGACCGCGAGGATCGCGGACTCGCCGGGGTTGAGGATCGGCGTGCCGGTGTCGACGCCGAAGACACCGACGTTGGTGATGGTGACCGTGCCGCCCTGCATGGCCGCCGGGGAGGTCTTGCCCTCGCGGGCCGTGGCGACCAGCTCGCCGAGCGCCTCGGCCAGCTGCGGCAGGGTCTTGGCGTGCGCGTCCTTGATGTTCGGGACGATCAGACCCCGGGGCGTGGCGGCCGCGATGCCCAGGTTGACGTAGTGCTTGAGCACGATCTCCTGGTTCGCCTCGTCCCAGGACGCGTTGATCTCCGGGTTTCGCTTGATGGCGACCAGCAGGGCCTTGGCGACCAGCAGGAGCGGGTTGACCCGCAGGCCCTGCATGTCCTTGTCCTGCTTGAGCTCCTCGACCAGCTTCATCGTGCGCGTCACGTCGACCGTGACGAACTCCGTGACATGCGGTGCCGTGAACGCCGAGCCGACCATGGCCTGCGCGGTGGCCTTGCGGACGCCCTTGACCGGGATACGGGTCTCGCGTGCCGTGTCGTACGTCGCGACCGGCGCCGGGGGCACGGACACGGGCGTGGCCGCCACCGGCACGGGGGCCGCTGCCGCCGGGGCAGCCGCCGTCGGGGCAGCCGCCGCGTGGACGTCCTCACGCGTGATGATGCCGTCCGGGCCCGACGGGGTGACCGTGGCCAGGTCGACGCCCAGGTCCTTGGCGAGCTTGCGCACCGGGGGCTTGGCCAGCGGACGGTCCTTCGCGGCCGCGGCCCCGTGGCCGTTCAGCTCCGACTGGACCGCCGCCGAGGCCTGGGGGACCGTGACCTCCGGGCCCTTGCGGGGGCGCCGCTTGGTCGAGGATGCGGCGACGCCGTAACCGACCAGCACCGGCTGGCGGCCCGTGCCCGCGGCCTTCGGCTGCTCCGGCTTCTTCTCCTCGGGCGCGGGAGCGGGCGCCGGCGCCTCGGCGGGCGCGCCGCCCGCCACGTCCACCGCGATGATGGGCGTACCCACGTCCACCGTGCTGCCCTCGGGGAAGCGCAGTTCGCGGACCACTCCGTCGTACGGGATGGGCAGTTCGACGGCCGCCTTGGCGGTCTCGACCTCGCACACCACCTGGCCGTCGGAGACCGTGTCACCCGGCTGGACGTACCACTTGAGGATCTCGGCCTCGGTCAGGCCCTCGCCGACATCCGGCATCTTGAACTCACGCACGGATGCTTCCGTCATCGTCGTCACGACCCTCTCCTCAGTACGCCAGGGCGCGGTCGACGGCGTCGAGCACCCGGTCCAGGCCCGGCAGGTACTCCTCCTCCAGGCGGGCCGGCGGGTACGGGGCGTGGTAGCCGCCGACCCTGAGCACCGGGGCCTCCAGGTGGTAGAAGCAGCGCTCGGTGATCCGGGCGGCGATCTCCGCGCCGGAGCCGAAGAACACCGGAGCCTCGTGGACCACGACCAGACGGCGGGTCTTCTCCACCGAGGCCTGGATGGAGTCGAAGTCGATCGGCGAGACCGAGCGCAGGTCCAGGACCTCCAGGTTCTTGCCCTCCTCGGCGGCCGCGTCGGCGACCTCCTGGCAGAGCTTGACCATCGGACCATAGGCGGCGAGGGTCAGGTCGGTGCCCTCACGGACCACCTGTGCCTTGTGCAGCGGGCCGGGGATCGCCTCGGTGTCGACCTCGGCCTTGTCCCAGTAGCGCCGCTTCGGCTCGAAGTAGATCACCGGGTCGTCGCTCTGGATGGCCTGCTGCATCATCCAGTAGGCGTCGGAGGCGTTGGACGGGGAGACGATCTTCAGGCCGGCGACGTGCGCGAACAGCGCCTCCGGCGACTCGGAGTGGTGCTCCACCGCGCCGATGCCGCCGCCGTAGGGGATGCGCACGACGACCGGGAGCTTGACCTTGCCCAGTGAGCGGGCGTGCATCTTCGCGAGCTGCGTGACGATCTGGTCGTACGCCGGGAAGACGAAGCCGTCGAACTGGATCTCCACCACCGGACGGTAGCCGCGCAGGGCCAGGCCGATCGCCGTGCCGACGATGCCCGACTCGGCCAGCGGGGTGTCGATGACGCGGCTCTCGCCGAAGTCCTTCTGCAGGCCGTCGGTCACCCGGAAGACGCCGCCGAGCTTGCCGACGTCCTCACCCATGATGAGGACCTTGGGGTCCGTGTCCAGGGCGCGGCGCAGCGACTCGTTGATCGCCTTGGCCAGAGCCATGCTCTTGGATGTCACAGTCCCTGCCATCTCAGTGACCCCCCTCGTCTGCGAACGACGCCTGGTAGGCGGCGAACTGGGCGCGCTCCTCGTCGACGAGCGCGTGCCCGTCCGCGTACACGTTCTCGAAGATGGCGAAGTGGTCCGGGTCCGGCATGGCGCGGACCGCTTCACGCACTCGCCTGCCCAACGTCTCGCTCTCGGTCTCCAGTTCCGCGAAGAATCCCTCGTCCGCGTGGTTTGAGGACTCGAGGAACCGGCGAAGGCGCAGGATCGGGTCCTTCGCCTCCCAGGCCTCACGTTCCTCGTCGGCCCGGTACTTGCTCGGGTCGTCCGAGGTGGTGTGGGCGCCCATGCGGTACGTGTACGCCTCGACCAGGGTGGGGCCCTCGCCGCCGCGGGCGCGCTCCAGCGCCCACTTGGTGACCGCGAGGCAGGCCAGCACGTCGTTGCCGTCGACGCGGACGCCGGGGAAGCCGTAGCCCTGCGCGCGCTGGTAGAGCGGGACGCGCGTCTGCTTCTCGGTCGGCTCGGAGATCGCCCACTGGTTGTTCTGGCAGAAGAACACCACCGGGGCGTTGTAGACCGCGGAGAAGGTGAACGATTCAGCGACGTCGCCCTGGCTGGAGGCGCCGTCGCCGAAGTAGGCGATGACCGCGCTGTCCGCGCCGTCCTTGGCGATGCCCATCGCATAGCCGGTGGCGTGCAGCGTCTGGGAGCCGATGACGATCGTGTACAGGTGGAAGTTGTTGCCGTTCGGGTCCCAGCCGCCGTTGTTCACACCGCGGAACATGCCGAGCAGATTGGTCGGGTCGACCCCGCGGCACCAGGCGACGCCGTGCTCGCGGTAGGTCGGGAAGACGTAGTCGTCGTCGCGCAGGGCGCGGCCGGAGCCGATCTGGGCGGCCTCCTGGCCGAGCAGCGAGGCCCACAGGCCCAGCTCGCCCTGGCGCTGCAGGGCGGTGGCCTCTGCGTCGAAGCGGCGGGTGAGCACCATGTCGCGGTACAGGCCGCGCAGCTCTTCGGGGCTGATGCCGGCGACGTACTTGTCGTACTCGGCGTTCTTGACCCGCTTGCCCTCGGGGGTCAGCAGCTGCACGAGCTCCGGGTCGGCGCTCTTCTGGGCGGTGGTGCGGGTGGTGCGCTTGGTGCCGGTGGCGCCGGCCTTGCTTCCGGCGCTGCGTCGCGGCTGGCGCGCGGCAGTGCTGTCCACGGTCACGTGTGCTCCTCCGTCGGTCCGGCCCCCGGGGTTGCCGGTAGGCCAGTGCGGCTCACCTGTTTTCGACCACCGGGCACGGGGTGGGTGCCACTCGGCCGGGAACAGGCGTGACAGGTGCCCCGGCGAGCGCCCTGCAACGGTCACGTTACCCAGTGCGCCACATTTCTGTGAAACCCCTCCTGACCTGCCATTTTGCTTGGATTTCCAAGTAAATCGGTCAGGACCGGAAGGACGCTGGTCACAGCCTTGCAGGAGGCCGGAGCAACGGCACGTTATCCCGCTCACCCAGGTCACGGGAAGAGTCGGTGTCGCGCGTCGGGCCCCCGCAGGGTGCGGCCGGACGCATCTTTTCGGACGGCGGCGGGACGACGGAGGGACGGCGAAGGGACGGCGGAGGGGCGCCTCAGGGAGAATGGAAGCGGTTACCCACACCTGACGCACTCGTGACCGAAAGCGACCACCCGCGACTGCCTGTGACAAGGCCCAGCTCACGGGCTCTTGCCTTGCCCTACCATCTGGCGCGTGCCGCGCTCATGTGTACCCCCCCTCGTACCCCACGCGCCCCCTCTGGGCGCCCTGCTGCGCCTTTACGCCGCCGGTTCCGCCGTCACCTGCGAGCCCGTCGACCAGGGTCTGCTCAACCGCGGCTACCGCGTATGCACCACCCGCGGCCGCTACTTCCTCAAGCACCACTTCGACCCGGACACCGCCGACCCGGCCGCGATCGAACGCCGGCACCTGGCCACCCAGCGGCTGGCCGCCCTCGGCGTCCCGGTCGCCCCGCCGCTCGCCCACCGCGACGGACGCACGGTCGCCGTCGTCGGCGGCCACGCCTACGCCCTGTACCCCTGGATCGACGGCAGGCACCGCCACGGCGGCCAGCTCACCCCCGGCCAGTGCGCTCGGCTCGGGTCGCTCCTGGGCGCGGTGCACGCCTGTCTGGAGCGCGTGATGCCCCCCAAGGGCCGCACCCGCCCCGCCACGAGCCCCCATCCCGTGAAGAGCGCCGACCCGGCCGACACCTTCGCCCTCATCGACGACCTGCTCGCCCACGTCCGCCGCCACCGCCCCTTCGACGCCTTCGACGAACTGGCCCGCCACCGGCTGCTGGAGCGCCGGGAACTGCTGGAGCAGCACGCCGACCGGCGCCCGCCGCGCGGCGGCCCGGTGGGCTGGGTGCACGGCGACTTCCACCCCTTCAACCTGCTCTACAAGGGCGATGCTCCCGCCGCGATCGTCGACTGGGACCGGCTCGGCGTGCAGCCGCGCGCGGAGGAGGCCGTCCGCGCCGCCGCGATCTTCTTCGTACGGCCCGTGGGCGCCCTCGACCTGCCGAAAGTACGGGCCTACGCGCGCGCGTACCGGCGCGCTGCCGGGGCCACGCCCTCGGAGCTGGCGGCGGCGGTGCACCGCGTGTGGTGGGAGCGCCTCAACGACTTCTGGATGCTGCGCTGGCACTACGAACGCGGCGACACCCGCGCCGACCCGCAGTTCCCGGCGGCCTCGGCGCTCGCCGTGTGGTGGACGCGGGAGTACGACGCGGTGTGCGACGCGTTCGTGGAGTGACGCGGCTCGGCCGCGGCCGACCGGGGCGCGGTCAGTCGGACCGCGGTCGGCCGCGGCTCAGTGGGCCGGCCTGCCCGCGTCAGTGGGTGTGGGTGTCCTTCAAGGATTGTCCCCGGCGCCGCCGTCCGTGGCTCCGCCGTCGCCCGGGTCCGTGCCCGGGTCCGTGGCCGGGTCCGAAGGCTGGGTCTGGGTCTCGGTCCCCGGGTCCGTCGGCTGCTCCGCGGAGGTCTGCGGGTCCGTCGGCTCGTCGCTCGGTTCGCTGCTGGCCGTGTCGGACTGGGTGTACGACGGGGTGGGCGACGAGGGCTGCCAGTTCCCACCGCTGCCGTTGTCCGAATTGCCCTCCGTGGACGTGTCGGTGGGCTCGTCGGTCGGCTCGTCGGTCGGGCTCTCGGCCTTCTTCGTCTCCTTGGAGGAGTGCGAGCTGGTCGGCGAGGTCTTGGTGCCCGGATCGTCGGTGTTGGTCCCCTTGTGCTGCAGCGCCAGCGCCACGCCCGCAGCGATGGCGATCACCGCGAGCACGGCGAGGATCCACAGCTTGCCGCGGCCGCTGCCCCTGTTGCCGTGCCCCTCGAAGCCGCCGTCGTCGCCGCCCCCGTACCCGGCGGGCAGGATCGTCTGCGGGATCTGCGTGGTGCCCGAGGCGTCCGCGGGGTGCGGCATGACGGTCGTACCGGCGAAACCGGCCGCCGAGGTGTGCCGGCCGTCGTGCGTGTCCACCGGGCCGGTGTTCCAGGTGCCGGTGTGGCCGCCCTGGTCGTACAGCATCTGCAGCGCGTACTGGACCAGCCCGCGCATCTCCTCGGCCGTCTGGAAACGGTCGTCCGGCTCCTTGGCGAGGGAGCGCATGACGAGGCCGTCGAGCTCCGGCGGGCAGCCCCCGTCCGAGGTCTGCGACGGCGGCACCGGAATGTCCTGGACATGCTGGTAGACCACCGACAGCGGGGTCTCACCCGTGAAGGGAGGCCGCAGCGCGAGGAGTTCGTACAGCAGACAGCCCGTCGCGTACAGGTCGGAACGGTGGTCGACGGCCTTGCCGAGCGCCTGCTCCGGGGAGAGGTACTGCGGGGTGCCCATGACCATGCCGGTCTGCGTCATCGTCGTGGACGCCCCGTGCAGCGCGCGGGCGATGCCGAAGTCCATCACCTTGACGGCGCCGTTGTCGGTGATGATGACGTTGGCGGGCTTGATGTCGCGGTGCACGATGCCGTGCTGGTGCGAGTAGGCCAGCGCCTCCAGGACGCCGGAGACGATGATCAGGGCCTGCTCGGAGCCCGGCGCCTCCGCGTTGAGCAGCAGGTCGCGAATGGTGCGGCCCTCGACCAACTCCATCACGATGTACGGCACGGACTGGCCGCCCACGAAATCTTCACCGGAGTCGTACACGGCGACGATCGCGTGGTGGTTGAGCCCGGCCACCGACTGTGCCTCGCGGGTGAAGCGGGCCTTGGATGTCGGGTCCTCGGCGAGGTCGGCACGGAGCAGCTTGACGGCGACCGTCCGGCCCAGGCGTACGTCCTCGGCCGCGAACACCTCGGCCATACCGCCCCGGCCGAGCCGGTGGGTCAGCCGGTACCGGCCGTCGCCGACGAGCCCTCCGTTACCCCACATCTCCGGCGTCTCTGACATGCCGCCGCCAGACGCCTCGGGGTCGGACGGGCCCTGGGCGCTGTGCGTCTGTGCCATCGGTCCTCGCCGTCGTTTCTGCCCGCGGTGCGCGCGGTGTTGTTACGGTCTCCGTCGGCCACGCTACAGCCTCCGCGCAAGCCTCCGGTCCGGGATCGGGTCCGGGACCGGCCCGAGACGGACCGGCCATGAAACCCCTAGCACGCGCTGTCGTGCAAATTCTGTGTACCGGACGTACGCCCGCTGTAACGCTTCCGCGACGCTTCTTTCGCTTAGGGTCACGGAACGGGCACCGAGCTTGACGTGTCACTGCCCTGGGGCAGACTTGGCCGGGAATAGCACATTGGATCACCGGCATCGGGTCACCGGCTTCACGGTCACCGGCGCCTATGGGGGACGCAGAACATGAGCCAGGACGGCGCACAGGGCCGGTACGCGGGGCGGGCTCTCGCCGCCGGCCGCTACCAGCTGCGCGACTTGCTCGGCGAAGGCGGCATGGCCTCGGTGCACCTGGCGTACGACGCCGTGCTGGACCGCCAGGTCGCGATCAAGACACTGCACACCGAGCTGGGCCGGGAACAGTCCTTCCGCGAGCGCTTCCGCCGCGAGGCCCAGGCAGTGGCCAAGCTCACGCACACCAACATCGTCTCGGTCTTCGACACGGGCGAGGACTCCCTCGACGGGATGACCACGCCGTACATCGTCATGGAGTTCGTCGAGGGCCGCCCGCTGGGCTCGGTCCTCGACGAGGACGTCCGGCAGTACGGCGCGATGCCCGCCGACAAGGCGCTGAAGATCACCGCAGATGTGCTGGCCGCACTGGAGATCAGCCACGAGATGGGCCTGGTCCACCGGGACATCAAGCCGGGCAACGTGATGATGACCAAGCGCGGTGTCGTCAAGGTCATGGACTTCGGCATCGCCCGTGCGATGCAGTCCGGCGTCACCTCGATGACGCAGACCGGCATGGTCGTCGGCACGCCGCAGTACCTGTCGCCGGAACAGGCGCTCGGCCGTGGGGTGGACGCCCGCTCCGACCTGTACTCGGTCGGCATCATGCTGTTCCAGCTGGTCACCGGGCGGCTGCCGTTCGACGCGGACTCGCCGCTGGCGATCGCGTACGCGCATGTGCAGGAGGAGCCGGTGGCACCCTCCTCGATCAACCGTTCCCTGCCGCCCGCGGTGGACGCACTGGTCGCCCGCGCGCTGAAGAAGAACCCGAACGAGCGCTTCCCGACCGCCGAGTCCATGCGTGACGAGTGCCTGCGCGTCGCCGCCTCCCTCCAGACGGCCGCGCCGAGCATCGTGCCCGGCGCCGGCCCGACGCAGAGCGGCGCGGGCGTCGGCTCCGCGGTGTTCCCGCCGGTCGACCAGGCGACCCCGGCGCCCACCGGGCCCGTGCAGACGCCGTACCAGCCGGCGCCGGCTCCGGCCCCGTACGGCACCCCGTCGTACGGCTATCCCCAGCAGGGCGGCTACCAGACGCCGCCGATGGGCTACGGGCAGCAGGCGCACGGCACCCCACCGCCGTACAACATCACGCCCCAGACCTCCGCCCAGACCTCCGGGCCGGGGGGCGGCAAGAGCAACCGGCCGGTGATCATCGGCTCGATCGCGGTGTCCCTGGTCGCGGTCGTCGGCCTGATCGTCGCTCTGGTGGTGAACGGCGGCGGCAGCGACGACGACGCCAAGGGCGGGGGTTCCAGCTCCTCGGCCGCAGCCTCGGCCTCGGCCTCCCACGCGTCGGGTTACCGCGGGCCGGACACGTCGAAGACGATCGAGACGAGCGAGTGCACGGAACCGCAGGAGTCCTACGACGACCCGGACAAGATCCAGATCCCGGACTTCAAGTTCAAGTACATCAAGTCGGTCAAGGCATGCTTCCAGGCCGCCGGCTGGGAGATGAAGGAAGTCAAGGTCGACGAGAACACCTACGGCCAGGGCGCGGTCATGGGGCAGTTCCCCACCGCCGGCACGGACGTCGCCCCGAAGGACATGCCGACGATCGAGATCAGGGTCTCGAGCGGCAACCCGGCGACCGGCTGAGCCGCGACACGCACCGGAAAGGGCCCGGCCTCCTGGCCGGGCCCTTCGTGCTGAGGCCGTCTGGCTACGGCCGTCCGGCTGGCGAACGTCTACAGATACGGGCCGCCCGAGCGGCCGCCCGCACGGGGATCATCGGTGCCTTCGTGGCCCATGCCCGGCGGCAGGGCGCGGCGCATCTGCTCCAGCTGGGCCCGCGCGGCCATCTGCTGGGCGAACAGGGTCGTCTGGATCCCGTGGAAGAGTCCCTCCAGCCAGCCGACCAACTGAGCCTGCGCGATCCGCAGTTCCGCGTCGCTGGGGGTCACCTCATCGGTGAACGGCAGGGAGAGCCGCTCGAGCTCCTCGACGAGCTCCGGCGCCAGGCCGTCCTCCAGCTCCTTCACCGAGCTCGCGTGGATCTCCCTGAGCCGGACCCGGCTGGCCTCGTCCAGAGGCGCGACCCGGACCTCCTCCAGCAACTGCTTGATCATGCTGCCGATCCGCATGACCTTGGCGGGCTGCTCCACCTGCTCGGTCACCGGGATCTCGCGGGAGTCCTCGTCCCCACCGCCGCCGAGCGCCATTCCGTCCTGGCCCACGACCAGGATCTGCGGGTTCTCCGGCGACCTATCGTTTCTCGGCATCTCCATGCCGCCATTCTCTCGCACGTGTACACCTCATCACCGTGGTGCCCCCCGGCGCCGCTGATCCACCTTTTCGACCCGCCTTAGACCCTCTGGAGCAATCCGTAATGCCTGTTTGACAGGTGAATGTGAGGCTTGTCGGCGACGGTCTTGCCGACTGGGCTCGGGAGGTCACCGACGTGACTCCATGGCTGCGCTTCACACTCCGCGTGGCACCACTGCCGCTGCTCCTCGCGGCGGTCGTGGTGCCGTACGGCGCCACCGCGTCGTACGGCGCTCAGCCCACGCCGTCGGCCTCCGCCACGCGCTCCCCGGCCGCCGGCCGCTCCTCCTCGCCCTCCGCCAGCCCCTCCCGGGCCGGCAGCCGGGCCGGTGAAGGGCGCCGGCGGCCCGGGCGGCTGGAGGAGCCCCCCGCGGAGGTCGAGGGGGACGACGACACCGCCTCCGCCCAGGACACGGGTCCGGGGGACATGGACCCGCAGGACGAGGCGGGGGAGGCACAGGAGCCGCAGGACGGCGGCACGGAGCCCCCCGCGGTCTCCGAGTCCTCGGAGCAGGCCGACGTGGTCCCCTCCGCACCGCCGCCGCAGGACCCGGACCAGCCCGTCGCCCAGGGCGGCGAGGACCCCGCCGAGCCCTTCGTACGGATCCTGCCGCTGGGCAGCGGCCTGATCCTCATCGGGCTGGGCCTGGGGCTCGCCTTCGCGGGACTGCGGGTGCGGCGCGGTTAGGACTCGCGCCGGAGCCTGTCCTAGTCCTGGCTCCGCTCGGGCACCAGCAGCAGCACCTTGCCGATGTGACCGCTCGCCTCCACCACCCGGTGGGCCTCGGCCGCCTCGGGCATCGGCAGTTCGCGGTCGATGACCGGCCGGACGTGGCCGTCGGCGAGCAGCGGCCAGACGTGCTCGCGTACGGCCGCGACGATGGCCGCCTTCTCACCGAGCGGACGGGCGCGCAGCGAGGTCGCGCTGATCGCGGCCCGCTTGCTGAGCAGCGCGCCCAGGTTCAGCTCCCCCTTGACTCCGCCCTGAAGGCCGATCACGGCGATCCGGCCGTTGACGGCGAGGGCCTTGACGTTGCGGTCCAGGTACTTGGCGCCCATGTTGTCGAGGATGACGTCGGCACCCGCGCCGCCCGTGGCCTCCTTGACCTCGGCGACGAAGTCCTGCTCCCGGTAGTTGATCAGGATGTCGGCGCCCAGCCCGGCGCAGAAGTCCAGCTTCTCCTTGGTGCCGGCCGTGACGGCGACCTTGGCGCCGACCGCCTTGGCGAGCTGGATCGCCATCGTGCCGATGCCGCTGGAACCGCCGTGCACGAGCAGGGTCTCGCCGGGGCGCAGATGGGCGACCATGAAGACGTTCGACCAGACCGTGCAGACCACCTCGGGCAGTCCCGCGGCCTGCTTCAGGCCGACGCCCTCGGGCACGGGCAGCAACTGCCCGGCCGGGACGGCGACCTTCTCGGCATACCCGCCGCCCGAGAGCAGCGCGCACACCTCGTCACCGACCGACCAGCCGCCCACACCGGGCCCCAGCGCGGCGATCCGGCCGGAGCACTCGAGGCCCGGGTACACGGGCGCACCGGGAGGCGGGTCGTAGAAGCCCTGCCGTTGCATGATGTCGGCACGGTTGACGGCGCCGGCCACCACCTCGACCAGCACTTCGCCTTCTCCGGGCACCGGATCGGGGACCTCGTCCCAGACCAGCGCCTCGGGCCCACCGGGTTCGGGAATCGTGATCGCATACATGGCGGCGACGCTACTCCTCGCCGCAGACCGCGCGGTGGAGGGCCGCCCGGTCGCGGCCGGCCCGGTCCCGGGGTTTCACGTGAAACACACTCCGATCCCGGCGGCCGCCCACGGCAGATCGAGCAGCTCCGTCTCCTGTCCCTGCCGGGCGCCGCCCGGCGGTACGACCGCGAGCGCGTCGGCGGCGGCGATGCCGCGCAGCATCGCCGGGCCGTTGTAGTGCAGCGGCACGGCGTGATCACCGCGCAGCACGACGGGGGTGAGCCGGGTGTCGTGCGGATGCCCGTGCACCGCCTCCTTCAACGGCAGCGTGTACGGCTCGGGGGCGGGACGCGCGGCGAGGGTCCGCAGCAGGGGCTCGGCGAGCGTGAGCAGACCGGAGACGGCCGCCAGGGGGTTGCCGGGCAGGCCGACGAGGTGCTGCCCGTCCTTGATGCGGGCCAGCAGCATGGGGTGGCCCGGACGCACCTTGACGCCGTCGACGAGGAGTTCGGCACCGATGCGGCGCAGGGTGGGGTGGACGTGGTCGACGGGTCCGGAGGCGGTGCCGCCGGTGGTGACGATGAGGTCGGCGTCGGACGAGGTGACGGCCTTGTGCAGGGCCTTGGCGTCGTCGCCGAGCCGGCGCACCCGGGTGACCTCAGCGCCCAGGGCGCGCAGCCAGGGCGGGAGCATCGGGCCGAGGGCGTCGCGGATGAGCCCGTCGTGCGGGAGGCCCTCGGTGAGCAACTCGTCGCCGAGGACGAGGACTTCCGCGCGGGGACGGGGGACGGCGGTGACCGTGTCGTATCCGGCGGCGGCCGCGAGCCCCAGGACGGCGGGGGTGACCAGGGTGCCGAAGGGCAGCAGTTGGTCGCCGCTGCGGCATTCCTGGCCGCGCGGGCGGATGTCCTGTCCGTGGACCATGTCGCGGGTGGGGTGCAGTCGGCCCTTGCCGTCGGTGCGGCCGTGCTCGCTGCGCAGGACGGCGGTGGTGTCCGGCGGGATGCGGGCGCCGGTGGCGATCCGTACCGCCTCTCCGTCCGTCAGCGGCTCGGCGGAGCCGTGACCGGCCAGGACGCCGTCCTCCCGGACATCCCAAGGGCCCGGGCCCGCCACGGCCCAGCCGTCCATCGCGGAGGTGTCGAAGGAGGGGAGGTCGGTGAGGGCGTTGAGGGGGGCGGCCAGTGCCAGACCGAGGGCGTCCGCGAGGGCGACGTCGACCGGGGCGCGGCGGGCACCGGCCCGGCCCGCGCGGGCGGCGGTCTCGCGGGCCTGTGGCCAGGGGGAGGCCTTGTGGTGACGGTCGTCGGCGGCGTGCCTCTCCTGGGCGGCGGGCGCGGGGACCTGGCCGCCCCGGGTGGGGCCGCCTTCGGCGGGGCCGTTGTCTTCGCGGGGTTCCCTCACGAGGGCGAGCGCCTCCTCGACGTCGAGGTCGTCTGTTTCCTCGGCGTGCTCGGCGTACTCGCCGCTCCGGGTGGCGCGGGCGGTCATGTGGCGTCCGGGCCGGGGGCGGGCTGGGCGGGGTTGTTCTCTTCCTCCCAGCGCAGGGCCAGAGCCGCGGCCTTCCGGGCGGCCTCGGCGACGGCCTCGGGGCCTCCCTTGCCCTGGGCCGCGGCGTAGCCGACGAGGAAGGTGGTCAGCGGGGCGGCGGGCCTGGCCACGCCGTGCGCGGCATCACGGGCGAGGTCGAGCAGGACGCCGGTGTCGACGTCCAGGTCGATGCCCAGCTCGTCCTTGACTGCGGAGATCCATTCATCCAACACGTGCCCATGCTCCCTGATCCGTGCCCTGGCGGCGGCGATGTCGTCCCAGGTGTCGCAGTCGAAGGAAGCGACCGGGTCCGGGACGCGGGTGAGGTCCAGCGCGCCGGTCAGCCGGCGCAGGGGTAGCCCGGTGAGGCCGCCGTGAGCGCCGGTGAGCGTCGTCAGCTCACGGCGCAGCGCGGCCGTGCGGTACGCGGCCACCAGCGGCTGGTCGCGTCCGTCCGCGTCGGTGAGCAGCGCGCCCTCGGCCGTGGTGGTACGCAGGGCTGCCAGCAGCCGCCCCACGGTGGCCGTTTCGAGGAACGGCAGGTCGGCGGAGAGCAGGACGAGGTGCTCCGCCGTGGTGTGCCGCAGCCCGGCGTCCAGTGCGGCGACCGGGCCGGCGCCCGGGGGTTCCTCGCGGGCCCACCGCACCGGGCGCGCGGTGGCCCGGGGGTCGGCCACGACGACGGTCGTGGCCGCGTCGGCGCAGGCCGCGAGCACCCGGTCGAGCAGTGGGCGCCCGCCGACCCGCAGGCCGGGCTTGTCGGCCCCGCCGAGTCGCCGGGCGGCACCGCCGGCCAGCACGACGGCGTCGTACGGCAGGGCGGTCCCGGCGGCCGGGACGTTGGCCGGGGCGTTGTCGGTCACCCTCCGAGTATGTCCTGTGCGTCCCTTCTTGCGGACACCGCCTGTGTCACAGGGTGCGCAGCAGCACCGCCGGCTGTTCCACGCAGTCCGCCACGTACCGCAGGAAGCCGCCCGCCGTGCCGCCGTCGCACACCCGGTGGTCGAAGGTGAGCGACAGCTGGACGACCTGGCGCACGGCCAGCTCGCCCTCATGCACCCAGGGTTTGGACACGATGCGGCCGACGCCGAGCATGGCCGCCTCGGGGTGGTTGATGATCGGGGTGGAGCCGTCGACGCCGAACACCCCGTAGTTGTTCAACGTGAAGGTGCCGCCGGTGAGTTCCCCGGGTGTCAGTGTCCCGGACCGGGCGGCATCGGTCAGCCGCGCGAACTCGGCGCCCAGGGATTCGGCGTCGCGTGCGTGGGCGTCCCGGACGACCGGCACGACCAGCCCGCGTTCGGTCTGCGCGGCGAACCCGAGGTGGACGTGGTCGAGCCGGACGAGCTCGCGGGCCTCGGTGTCCACGTAGGAGTTCAGCTCGGGGTACCGGGCGAGGGCCGCGGTGCAGATGCGGGCGAGCAGCGCGAGCAGCGAGATCTTCGGTCCCGCGCCCGCGTTCATCGCGGCTCGCGCGCGCATGAGCTCGGTGGCGTCCGCGTCGACCCAGCACGTGGCGTCCGGGATCTCCCGCCGGCTGCGGGAGAGCTTGTCGGCGACGGCACCGCGGACGCCCTTGAGGGGGGTGCGGACGCCGTTGCGGACGGCGGAGGCCGAGGCGGGGGCAGGGGCGGGGGCTTCCTCCGCCACGGGGGCGGGGGCGGCCTTGATCCGCAGGGCGTGCTCGACGTCGGCTCGCAGGATCAGCCCGTCGGGACCGGACCCGCACAGCTGCCGCAGGTCGAGGCCGTTGTCGCGGGCGAGCCGGCGCACCAGCGGCGAGATCACGGGGACCGGACCTTCGGCGGGCACGGGGGCCGATGGCACGGGCACGGGCTCGGACGACACGGGGACGGATGGCACCGGAGCGGGGCCCTTGGCCTTCCCGTCGGCGGCGGCCGACCGTACCCTCCGGCGCCGCGCCGGTGCTTCCGAGGTGCCGTAGCCGACCAGGACGTTGCCCGACCCCCCGGTGTTCCGGCCGTCGGCCGGGGGACCCACCGCCACCGTCAGCAGCGGCGCGCCCACCGGCAGTTCCGTGCCCTCCTCGCCGAAGCGGGCGGTGACCACGCCGCCGTAGGGGCAGGGGACCTCGACCATCGCCTTGGCCGTCTCGACCTCGACGACCGGCTGGTCGATGGCGACGACATCGCCGACCTGGACCAGCCAGCGGACGATCTCCGCCTCGGTCAGCCCCTCCCCGAGGTCGGGGAGCTTGAACTCGAGCACCTGTGCCATCAGCCCTCGGCCTCCCACTGCAGACGCGCCACGGCGTCCAGGATCCGGTCGACGCCGGGCAGATGGTGCCGCTCCAGCATCGGCGGCGGGTAGGGGATGTCGAACCCGGCCACGCGCAGCACCGGCGCCTGAAGATGGTGGAAGCAGCGCTCCGTGACACGGGCGGCGATCTCCCCGCCCGGTCCGCCGAACCCGCCCGATTCGTGTACGACGACCGCGCGCCCGGTGCGCCGCACCGACGCGGCGACCGTCTCGTCGTCGAACGGCACCAGGGAGCGCAGGTCGACGACTTCGAGGTCCCAGCCCTCGGCCCGGGCCGCCTCGGCGGCCTCGAGGCAGACGGGTACGGACGGCCCGTAGGTGATGAGCGTGGCACTGCGGCCCGCGTGCCGCACCACCGCGCGTCCTATCGGCTCAACGGTCCGCGGCTCCTCCGGGTTCCAGGAGTCCTTCGACCAGTACAGCCGCTTGGGTTCGAGGAAGACGACGGGGTCGTCCGAGGCGATGGCCGCGCGCAGCAGTCCGTAGGCGTCGGCGACGGTGGCGGGCGTGACGACATGGAGCCCCGGAGTCGCCATGTAGTACGCCTCGGAGGAGTCGCTGTGGTGCTCGACGCCGCCGATGCCGCCGCCGTAGGGGACGCGGATGGTGATCGGCAGGGGCATCCGGCCGCGGGTGCGGTTGCGCATCCGCGAGACGTGGCTGATCAGCTGTTCGAAGGCGGGGTAGGCGAAGGCGTCGAACTGCATCTCCACGACCGGGCGCAGCCCGTACATGGCCATACCGACGGCCGTGCCGAGGATGCCCGCCTCGGCCAGCGGGGTGTCCGTGCAGCGGTCCTCGCCGAACTCCTTGGCGAGCCCGTCGGTGACCCGGAAGACACCGCCGAGGGTGCCGACGTCCTCGCCCATGACGTGCACGGCAGGGTCGGCGGCCATCGCGTCGCGCAGCGCGCGCGTGAGGGCCTGCGCCATGGTGGCGGGCTTGACGGCGACGGTGGTCATCGGTCACCGCCTTCCTGCTCGGCCGCCAGCTCGGCCCGCAGCAGGTCGCGCTGCTCCCGCAGTTGCGGGGTGGGCTCGGCGTACACGTGGGCGAAGAGGTCCATCGGGTCGAGTTCCGCGTTCCGGTTCATGCGCTCGCGCAGGTCGGCGGCCATTGCCTCGGCGTCCTCGCGCGCGGCCCGGATGCCGTCCTCGTCGAGCAGGCCGCGTGCGGTCAGTTCGCGCTCCAGGAGCTGGACGGGGTCGTGCTCGCGCCAGGTCGCGACCTCGGCGTCGCCGCGGTAGCGGGTGGCGTCGTCGGCGTTGGTGTGGGCGTCGATGCGGTACGTCACGGCCTCGACCAGGGTGGGGCCGCCGCCCGCGCGCGCGTGCCGCACGGCGTCGCTGAGGACCTCGTGCACGGCTGCCGCGTCGTTGCCGTCGACCAGGCGGCCCGGCATGCCGTACCCGACGGCCTTGTGGGCCAGGGAGGGCGCGGCGGTCTGCTTGGCGAGCGGTACGGAGATGGCGAAGCCGTTGTTCTGGACCAGGAAGACGACCGGGGCCTGCCAGACGGCGGCGAAGTTCAGCGCCTCGTGGAAGTCGCCCTCGCTGGTGCCGCCGTCGCCGACCAGGGCGAGCGCGACCACGTCGTCGCCCTTGAGGCGGGCGGCGTGGGCGAGGCCGACGGCGTGCGGGAGCTGGGTGGCCAGCGGGGTGCTCAGCGGGGCGACACGGTGCTCGTAGGGGTCGTAGCCGGTGTGCCAGTCGCCGCGCAGCAGGGTGAGGGCCTCGACGGGGTCCACTCCGCGGGCCACGGCGGCGAGCGTGTCGCGGTAGCTGGGGAAGAGCCAGTCCTGTTCCGCGAGGGCGAGCGCGGCGGCGACCTCGCAGGCCTCCTGGCCGGTGCTGGAGGGGTAGACGGCGAGACGGCCCTGCTTGGTGAGGGCGGTGGCCTGCGTGTTGTAGCGGCGGCCGCGCACCAGGTGGGCGTAGAGCCGGCGCAGCAGCTCCGGGTCGGCCTCGGCGACCGCCTCGGTACCGAGGACGCGGTACGGATCGGGGTCGGGCAGCAGCGGCGCGGGGTCGGTACGGGGCTGCCAAGCGGGCGGCGGCGATGGCCGGTACGCGCCCCGCTGCTCCATGACCGTCATGACGGCACCTCCTCGTGGGAGCGGCTACGGGAGGCGCGTCGTCGGTGACCCGCCTCACCTACCGATTGTTCGGTCGCCGACACATTTTGGCTACGGGCCCCCCGAGGCTGTGGACAAACGGTTCTCCACACCCTGGAATGAACGCAGGTCGTCCACGGCGGGAAGGCGGGGGGACATGGCATCTGAACAAATGGCCGAGAGCACGGAGTCCGGTGCCACTCTGCCACCGCCGCGTCCGCTGGACGCCATCGACCAGGACATCCTGCGGATGCTCCAGGCGGACGGCCGCGCGTCGATACGGTCGGTCGCCGAGCGGGTCCATGTCTCGCGCGCGAACGCCTACGCACGCATCAACCGCCTCGTCGAGGACGGTGTCATCCGGGGTTTCGGCGCCCGCGTCGACCACGAACGGGCGGGCCACGGCACGTCGGCCTACATCACCCTGAAGATCGTGCAGAACACCTGGCGCACCGTGCGCGAACAGCTCAGACAGCTGCCGGGCGCCTCGCACATCGCTCTGGTGGGCGGCGACTTCGACGTCCTGCTCCTGGTGCACACCCCGGACAACAGGGCCCTGCGCGAGCTGGTGCTCACCCGGCTCCAGGCCATCCCCGAGGTGCTCAGCACCCGGACCCTGCTGGTCTTCGAGGAAGAGGACCTCGAGCCGGAGACCTGACCGCCCGGGCCCGCCCGTCAGGACGAGGGCACCACCGCGATCGCGACCATCAGCCACAGCACCGGAAGCAGCGCGAAGCCGAGTCCGGCGCCGGCGGCCGGCATGCGCGACGTGCGCAGGGACCGGCGGCGCGGCAGCAGCCACGAGGGACGCCTTCCACCAGGTCGCGTGGCGGCGCGCAGCGGTTGGATCATGCGCGCCACCCCATCGCCGGGGACGGGAGCAAGTGCCGCTGCGGATGTCCCACCGGGCCACGCGCGCGTACTCACACCGCAGCGCGCCCTCAGCCGGCCTGTCGCAGCCCCGAGAAGACCAGCCGCGCCACCGCGTCGGCCACTTCGCGCTCGCCCATGCCTCGGCCGTCCGGCCGGTACCACTCCACGATCGAGTTGATCATGCCGAAGACCAGCCGGGTCGCCAGGCGCACCTCCACGTCGCCGCGCACCTCCCCGTCGGCGGCGGCCGCCTGCAGCAGGTCGGCCACCCGGTGGTCGAAGTCGCGCCGCCGCTCCAGCGCCCAGCGCTCGGTGGCGGTGTTCCCGCGCACGCGCAGCAGCAGCGTCACGTAGGGCAGCTCGGCTATCAGTACCTCGACCATGCGCCGGACGACGTACTCCAGGCGGTCCGCGGGCCGCCCCACGCGCGCGCGGTCCTCTTCGAGGATCCCGAAGAGGCCGTCCAGCGCCCGGGTGACGGCGCGGCGCAGGAGTTCCTCCTTGCCGGTCACGTGGTGGTAGATCGACGACTTGGAGATGCCGGCCGCCTTGGAGAGGTGCTCCATGGAGGTGCCGTCGTAGCCACGCTCGTTGAAGACCCGCACGGCGACGGAGAGCAGGGTCTCGGGGGTGTAGGTGTCCCGCTTGGCGGTGGTCATCAGGAGCCCTCCCGCCGCTCGGTGGCGTACGCGTGGCGGTAGAGCGCGAGGGACGGGGCGTAGCGCCCGGAGGGGTCGCGCAGGTGCAGGTCGTCCAGGAGGTCGTAGGCCCAGCCGCGGCCGAGCCTGCGGCTCCACTCGAAGGGGCCGAGGGGGTAGTTGACACCCAGGCACATCGCGGTGTCGATGTCCTCCTCGGTGGCCACGCCCTTGGCGACGGCGTCGTGCGCGAGGTCGACTATACGGGCGACCGTGCGGGCGACGATCATGCCGGGGGCGTCCCCGATGAGGCTGACGTCCTTGCCGAGCGCCTGGAAGAGGCCGACGGCCTCCTGAAGGGTCTGCGGGGAGGTGTCCTGGGAGGCGGACAGGGCGACGCGGGTGGCCCGGCGGTAGTCGAGGGCGAGGTCGAAGTAGACGACGTCGCGGAACTCCACGGAGGTCTGGCCGTCGGCGAGGACCAGCTGGCCGCCGCTGGGCAGGACCAGGCGGGTGCCGTGGTCCTCGTCCTCCTCGCGGACCTGGATGCCCGCTTCGCGGATCAGCGTGAGCAGATCGGCAGCCGGGCCCAGGCCGCCCTCCGCGACGACGTAGGCGGGTGCCTGCGCCTTCTCGGCGGTGTGCGGTTCGGGGCGCTCACCGTCCTCGGCGTAGTCGTACCAGCCGTGCCCGGTCTTGCGGCCCAGGCGGCCGGACTCGACCAGGCGGCGCTGGGCGAGCGACGGTGTGAAGCGGACGTCCTGGAAGAAGGCCTGCCACACGGAGTGCGTGACGGACTCGTTGACGTCCTGCCCGATGAGGTCGGTCAGTTCGAAGGCGCCCATCCGGAAGCCGCCGCACTCGCGCAGGACGGCGTCGATGGTGGCCGGGTCGGCGGCCTGGGCCTCGTAGACGGCGAAGGCCTCGGCGTAGAAGGGCCGGGCTATGCGGTTGACGATGAAGCCCGGGGTGTCGGCGCAGGCCACCGGGGTCTTGCCCCAGGCGCGGGCGGTCTCGTACGCGCGCGTGGCCGAGGTGACGTCGGTGGCGAACCCGGAGACGACCTCCACCAACGGCATCAGCGGGGCGGGGTTGAAGAAGTGCAGGCCCACGAACCGCCCGGCACCCCGCAGCGCCCCGCCGATGGCGGTCACCGACAGGGAGGAGGTGTTGGTGGCGAGCAGGCAGTCCTCGGCGACGATGCCCTCCAGCTCGCGGAAGAGCTCCTGCTTGACGTCCAGCCGCTCCAGGACCGCCTCGACGACCAGGGCGCAGTCGGCGAGCTCGGCGAGGCTCTCGGCCGGCCGGAGCCGGTCGCGGGCGGCGTCCCGTTCGGCGCCGGTGAGCCGGTCCTTCGCCACGAGCCGGTCCAGCCGGGCACCGATCGCGGCGGCCGCCTCCTGGGCGCGCCCGGGCACGGTGTCGTACAGCCGTACGAGATGGCCCGCGACCAGCGCGACCTGGGCGATGCCCTGGCCCATGGTGCCGGTGCCGACCACGGCCACGGGGCTGCTGAGGTCGAGTGCTGTCATGAGCGCGATCCTCCCGCACAGGGTTTTCCACAGATGCGGCGGACCCCCTTGTCCCGACCGATCGTTCGGTTACTCTAACTCTGTCCGGCTGTTCCTGCCCATGGTTCTGCTGTTTCTGCCCAGGTCATGAGCTCGACGGAGAGCTCTTTCAGACGAGGAGTTGGTCCCGCATGGCCGCCGAACTGACCGCGCACGAGCTGATCGCCAAGCACCGGCCCACCCTCGACCAGGCGCTGGAGGCGATCCGCACACGTGCGTACTGGTCCCCGCACCCCGAGCACCCGAAGGCGTACGGCGAGAACGGCAGCCTGGACGCGGCCGCGGGCAAGGCCGCCTTCGACGCTCTCCTCGGCACCCGCCTCGACCTCGGCCAGCCCGGCACGGACGACTGGGTGGGCGGCGAGGTCTCCCCCTACGGCATCGAGCTCGGCGTCACCTACCCGCACGCGGACGTCGACACCCTGCTGCCCGCGATGCGCGCCGGACAGGGCACGTGGCGGGACGCGGGCGCGGAGGCCCGGGCCGTGGTCTGCCTGGAGATCCTCAAGCGGATCAGCGACCGTACGCACGAGTTCGCACACGCCGTCATGCACACCTCCGGCCAGGCGTTCATGATGGCGTTCCAGGCCGGCGGCCCGCACGCCCAGGACCGCGGCCTGGAGGCGGTGGCGTACGCCTACGCCGAGCAGGTGCGCACCCCCGACACCGCGGAGTGGACCAAGCCGCAGGGCAAGCGCGACCCGCTGGCCCTCGTCAAGCGCTTCACGCCGGTCCCGCGCGGGACCGCGCTGCTCATCGGCTGCAACACCTTCCCGACGTGGAACGGCTACCCGGGCCTGTTCGCCTCCCTGGCCACCGGCAACGCGGTCCTGGTCAAGCCCCATCCGCGCGCGGTGCTGCCGCTCGCCCTCACCGTCCAGGTGGCCCGCCAGGTGCTCGCCGAGGCCGGCTTCGACCCGAACCTGGTCGCCCTCGCCGCCGAGCGCCCGGGCGAGGGCATCGCCAAGACGCTGGCCACCCGCCCCGAGATCAGGATCATCGACTACACGGGCTCGACGGCGTTCGGCGACTGGCTGGAGGCCAACGCCCGCCAGGCGCAGGTCTACACGGAGAAGGCCGGCGTCAACACGGTGATCGTGGAGTCGACGGACGACTACAAGGCGATGCTCTCGAATCTCGCCTTCTCCTTGTCCCTGTACAGCGGCCAGATGTGCACCACCCCGCAGAACCTGCTCGTCCCCCGCGACGGCATCCGTACCGACCAGGGCCCCAAGTCCTACGACGAGGTGGTCGCCGACCTCGCCCGTTCGGTCGACGGCCTGCTCGGGGACGACGCGCGCGCGAACGCCCTGCTCGGCGCGATCGTCAACCCGGACGTGAAGGCCCGTCTGGAGGCCGCGGCCGGGCTCGGCGAGGTCGCGCTCGCCTCGCGTGAGGTCGCCAACCCGGAGTTCCCGGGCGCGGTCGTCCGCACGCCGGTGATCGTCAAGCTGGACGGCGCGCGGAAATACTGGGAGGGAGCCGACGACGAGGCCGCCTACATGAGCGAGTGCTTCGGCCCCGTCTCCTTCGCCGTCGCCGTCGACTCGGCCGCCGACGCGGTGGAACTGCTGCGGCGCACGGTCCGCGAGAAGGGCGCGATGACGGTCGGCGCGTACACCACCGACGAGCAGGTCGAGCAGGCGATCGAGGAGGCCTGCCTGGAGGAGGCCGCCCAGCTGTCGCTCAACCTCACCGGCGGGGTGTACGTGAACCAGACCGCCGCCTTCTCCGACTTCCACGGCTCCGGCGGCAACCCGGCGGCCAACGCCGCCCTGTGCGACGGCGCCTTCGTGGCGGGCCGCTTCCGAGTGGTGGAGGTCCGCCGGGAGGTCTAGTCCGCCGGGAGGTCTGGGGCCGGCTCAGGAGGGTGCGCCCCCGGTGGCGCTCCAGTGGTACAGCGTCATGGCCACACTGGTCGCGAGGTTGTAGCTGGAGACCTGGGGGCGCATCGGCAGGGACACCAGATGGTCGGTGCGGGCGCGCAGCTCGGCGGAAAGCCCGCTGCGCTCCGAGCCGAAGGCGAGCACCGCGTCGTCCGGCAGCTTCAGACCCCGGAGGTCCTCGCCCTCCGGGTCAAGGGCGAACAGGGGGCCGGGCGGCAGTTCGGCGACGGTCAGCCGCTCCACGGCGGTCGCGAAATGCAGCCCCGCCCCGCCGCGCACCACCGTGGGATGCCATGGGTCGAGCGTGCCCGTGGTGACGACCCCGGTCGCCCCGAAGCCGGCGGCCAGGCGGATCACGGCCCCCGCGTTTCCGAGGTTGCGCGGGTTGTCGAGGACCACGACGGGCGCGCCGCGCGGGGCATGCGCCAGCTTCTCCAGGCTCGCCGCGCGGGACGGCCGTACGGCCAGGGCGGCCACGCCTGTGGGGTGCGGACGCGGCACCAGGGTCGCGTACGTCGCCTGAGGCACCTCGGCCAGGAGCGCGTCCAGCGTGTCCCGGACGTCCGGGGCCAGCTCGTCGGCGAGGGCGAGCGCCGCCGACCGGTCGGTGGTGACCGCGACCGGTACCTCGGCTGCGAAGCGCACCGCGTGCTTGAGGGCGTGGAAGCCGTCGAGCAGTACACAGGCGGCGGCGCGCTCGCGCCAGCGGGTGACGGGGCCGGTCATGCCCCGAAGCCTACGCGGGCGGTCTCACCGTCCTCCGCCGAGCGCGGCGGGGGCAGGTCCGGGCCGCCGCGCCGCAGCAGCCGCTCACGCGCGCGTGCCGCCCAGCCGCCGAGCCGGAGCAGGAAGGACGTCGGCAGGAACACCGAGTCCGCGGCGATCATCGCCAGCGAGAAGAAGGGCAGCCCGAGGACGACCGCGATCGCGGCGTGCTCGGTCATCATCACGGCCAGCAGCACGTTCTTGACCCGCCGGTTGAACAGCGTGAACGGGAAGGCGACCTGCGCGACGACCGTCCCGTACGTCACCAGCATGACCAGGGTGCCGTTGGCCGACAGCAGGTCGGCGAGGGCGGGCCAGGGCGAGAAGTAGTCCAGGTGCAGCGGGTAGTAGACGGCCGTGCCGTCCTGCCATCGCGAGCCCTGGATCTTGTACCAGCCGGCCGTGGCGTAGATCAGGCAGGCCTCCGCCATGATCACGAAGAGGGCGCCGTTGTGCACGAGGTTGGCGATCACGTCCAGCAGGATCCGGGGCTCCGCCGAGCGCGCCCGGCGCTCCACCGCCCACCACAGGCCCTGAGCCAGCCAGAACGTCCACAGCAGCACGGGGACGAACAGGCCGCTGTGCAGGCTGCCCGTCACCGTCACCGCGGCCAGCGCGAGACCGAGCACCCCCCACAGCAGGGGGCCGACCCGGTCGGTGACCCGTTCCCCGCGCGCGCGTGCCGCCGCCGCGCGGCCCGCCCGCCGGGCGTCCAGCGACCACACCTGGCCGCAGCGGGTGAACACCAGGTAGATCGACATCAGGTGCAGGACGTTGTCGCCGCCGTCGCCCACGAAGACGCTGCGGTTCTGCAGGGAGAGCACGCCGACCATGAACAGCACGGACGCCGTGCGGGTGCGCCAGCCCAGCAGGAGCAGGGCGCTCGCGACGAGGGCGAGCACGTAGAACGCCTCGAACCAGGCCCGCCCGTCCGTCCACATCAGAGCCGAGAAGGCACCGTTGTCCGAGGTCAGACGGCGGGCCATGGCCCAGCTCCAGGGGCCGTCGGGGCCGTAGAGCTGCTCACGGTGAGGGAACTCGCGCAGCAGGAACAGCAGCCAGGTACCGGCGGAGCCGATGCGGATCACGGCGGACTGGTAGGGACCGAGGGCCGACTCGGTGACGCGGGCGATACCGCGGGAGACCGGCAGTGCGACACGGTTCACCGCACACCTCCCGCGGCCTCGTCCCGCGTGACCGTCCACCAGGGCAGCAGCCGGTAGACCGGGGTGTCGGAGACCTGCTCGTGGCTCCACGTGGGCGGCGGCACGTTGCTCGTACGGGAGCGGACCTGCACGCGCTCGATCACGCTCTTCCGGCCGATGCCGTCCTCGGTGTACAGCCGCCGGACCACGATGCGGCGTATGTACTCCTCCGAGAGGGAGCCGCGCAGGCCCACCGGACGGTTGTCGGCGCCGTGCGTGCCGACGAAGAAGTCCCAGGCCCGGCGCAGCTCGTTCTGCTCGGTGTGGCTGGGCAGCAGACTGCCGTCTATCGCCTCGCCGTCCTGCGCCGACAGGTCGTACCAGCCGGTGGCCGTGACCGGGCCGTCCGCCGCCCTGACCTCGGCGCGGACCTGCACCGCGATGTTCTGCTGCAGCGGATTCGGGGCGAACAGCTTCCAGTTCTGCTCGAACTCCGGGTAGATCCACTCGTCGATCGCCCGGCCGTGCTGCTTCGTCACCGTGTTCGCCGGCGCCACGTGCAGGAACACCATGCCGAGATGGACGCATGCGCCCACCGCGACGACCGCCACCGCGAGGGCGGCGGCGACCTGGTAGCGGAGGGAGAGCGCGGCCAGGCCAGTGCGCGGGCCGTTCTCCTGCTCCGCCTGCCCCTTCTGCTCCTCCCGCTCCTCCTGCTCCTCGGTGGGCCCGCCGGTGGCGTCCGGCCCGGGCCGGTGGCGCGTCCCGCCCGGGCCGTCAGGCCCCGGCGGGGCCGTCGAGTCCTCGTCGTACGCGTCCATTCCGCCCCGTTCCCTGTCACCGCCGTATGGCCCACGGGCACCGCACGGCTCGTCGGCGCCCGCACGGAACGGTACTCAGCCTCACCCGTCCGGCGCAGCCCCGAGGCACTGCCGATGCGCTGCGGCACGGCGGGGGACAGGGTGACGAGCGAGGTTGTCCACAGGCTGTGGGTGTCGTTTTCCACAGCGGTTGACACCTCGCGACGACTCGCCCCACCATTGAATCCACACGGACCGAACGATCGGTCGGGAGAGTGCTCCAGCAGAGCCCAAGATCAGGGGGACCGCATGGCCACAGCAGCCGCGCAGCGCACCGCCGGCACGGAGGCGTACGAGCGCGCCTTCGACGCGGCCGTGGCCGCGGACGAGCGCATCGAGCCGCGCGACTGGATGCCCGACGCCTACCGCGCGACCCTGGTCAGGCAGATCGCCCAGCACGCCCACTCCGAGATCATCGGCATGCAGCCGGAGGCCAACTGGATCACGCGCGCCCCCTCGCTGCGCCGCAAGGCCATCCTCATGGCCAAGGTCCAGGACGAGGCGGGCCACGGCCTGTACCTGTACAGCGCCGCCGAGACCCTCGGCACCAGCCGGGAGGAACTCCTCGACAAGCTGCACAGCGGTCGCCAGAAGTACTCCTCGATCTTCAACTACCCCACCCTGACCTGGGCCGACGTCGGCGCGATCGGCTGGCTGGTGGACGGCGCCGCCATCACCAACCAGGTGCCCCTGTGCCGCTGCTCGTACGGGCCGTACGCACGCGCGATGATCCGCGTCTGCAAGGAGGAGTCCTTCCACCAGCGCCAGGGGTACGAGCTGCTGCTCGCCCTCAGCCGCGGCACGCCGGAGCAGCACGCGATGGCGCAGGACGCGGTGGACCGCTGGTGGTGGCCGTCCCTGATGATGTTCGGCCCGCCCGACGACGCCTCGCGGCATTCCGCGCAGTCGATGGCGTGGAAGATCAAGCGCCATTCCAACGACGAGCTGCGCCAGCGCTTCGTCGACATCTGCGTCCCGCAGGCCGAGTCGCTGGGCCTGACCCTGCCCGACCCGGACCTGAAGTGGAACAAGGAGCTCGGGCACCACGACTTCGGCGCCATCGACTGGACGGAGTTCCAGGAGGTCCTCAAGGGAAACGGCCCGTGCAACGAACAGCGCATCACCCAGCGGCGCCGCGCACACGACGAGGGCGCGTGGGTACGGGAGGCGGCCGCGGCGTACGCGGCCAAGCACACCGGTGACAAGTACACCGGTGGGACAGGAGCGAGCCGAGCATGACCACCACCGACTGGCCTCTGTGGGAGGTCTTCGTGCGCTCCCGCCGCGGGCTCTCCCACACCCACGCCGGCAGCCTGCACGCCCCGGACGCGGAACTGGCCCTGCGCAACGCCCGCGATCTGTACACCCGGCGCGGCGAGGGCGTCTCCATATGGGTCGTCCCCGCGTCCGCGATCACGGCGTCCTCCCCCGACGAGAAGGACCCGTTCTTCGAACCGGCCGCCGACAAGCCGTACCGGCACCCGACCTTCTACGAGATCCCGGATGGGGTGAAGCACCTGTGACGGCGACCACCGTGCCCATGACGGCCGTCCTCGCCCTCGGCGACGACGCCCTGGTGCTCTCCCACCGCCTGGGCGAATGGGCGGGCCACGCGCCCGTCCTCGAGGAGGAGGTCGCCCTCGCCAACATCGCGCTGGACCTGCTGGGACAGGCCCGGGTCCTGCTGTCGATGGCCGGGGACGAGGACGAACTGGCGTATCTGCGCGAGGAGCGCGCCTTCACCAACCTCCAGCTCGTGGAGCAGCCGAACGGCGACTTCGCGCACACCATCGCCCGCCAGCTGTACTTCTCCACCTACCAGCACCTGCTCTACGGCGAACTGGCCGCCGGGGACGGACCGTTCGCCCCGCTCGCGGCGAAGGCCGTCAAGGAGGTCGCCTACCACCGCGACCACGCCGAGCAGTGGACCCTACGGCTCGGCGACGGCACGCAGGCCAGTCACGAGCGCATGCGGCAGGCGTGCGAAGCGCTGTGGCGGTTCACCGGAGAGATGTTCCAGCCGGTGGAAGGCCTGGACGTCGACCGGGCAGCCCTGGAGACGGCCTGGCTGGAGTCGGTCGGGGACGTGCTGCGCCGGGCCACCCTGACGGTCCCCGAGGGGCCGCGGACCGGGGCGTGGTCCGCGGGTGCCGGCCGCCAGGGACTGCACACCGAGCCGTTCGGGCGGATGCTCGCCGAGATGCAGCACCTGCACCGCAGCCATCCGGGGGCGTCATGGTGACCGCGACGACTCCCCTGGAGACCGAGCTGCTCCGCCTCGCGGGCTCCGTCCCCGACCCCGAACTGCCCGTGCTCAGCCTTCAGGAGCTGGGCGTGGTGCGTGCGGTGCGGCTGCGCGGCACGGACGCCGTGGACGTCGAGCTGACGCCGACCTACACCGGCTGCCCGGCGATCGAGGCGATGTCCCAGGACATAGAGCGGGTGCTGCGCGAGCACGGCATGCGGGAGGTCACCGTGCACACGGTGCTCACGCCCGCCTGGTCGACGGACGACATCTCCGACGAAGGGCGGCGCAAGCTGCGGGAGTTCGGGATAGCACCCCCGCGTGTACGACGGGACGCCGGGCCGGTGCCCCTGGAACTGGGGCCTACCCGCGCCCGCACCGGCCGGCTCCACGCGACCGGCACGACCGGCACGACCGACCCCGTCCACTGCCCGCACTGCGGATCCGCCGACACCGAGCTGCTGAGCCGGTTCTCGTCCACCGCCTGCAAGGCGCTGCGGCGCTGTCTGGCCTGCCGGGAACCGTTCGACCACTTCAAGGAGCTGTGATGGCCCGCTTCCACCCGCTCCCGGTGGCCGCGGCCGACCGGCTCACCGACGACTCCGTGGCCCTCACCTTCACCGTCCCGCCCGAGCTGCGCGAGGAGTACCGGCACGCGCCGGGCCAGCACCTCGCGCTGCGGCGCCGGGCCGACGGGGTCGAGATACGGCGGACGTACTCGATCTGCTCGCCGGCGCCCGAGCCCGGCGGCGAGGGACCGCGCACCCTGAAGGTCGGGGTGCGGCTGGTCGAGGCCGGGGCGTTCTCGACGTACGCGCTGAAGGAGGTGAACGTCGGGGACGCACTGGAGGTGATGACCCCGGCGGGGCGGTTCACCCTGGAGCCCGCGCCCGGTCTGTACGCCGCGATCGTCGGCGGCAGCGGGATCACCCCGGTGCTGTCGATCGTCTCCACACTGCTGGCGCGCGAGCCCCGCGCCCGGTTCTGCCTGATACGCAGCGACCGCACGGCCGCCTCCACGATGTTCCTGGAAGAGGTCGCCGACCTCAAGGACCGGTATCCGGAGCGGCTGCAGCTGGTGACCGTGCTGTCCCGGGAGGAGCAGCAGGCGGGGCTGCCGTCCGGGCGGCTGGATCAGGCGCGGCTGACGGGACTGCTGCCGGCGCTGTTGCCGGTGGGCGAGGTGGCCGGCTGGTTCCTGTGCGGGCCCTACGGGCTGGTGGACGGCGCGGAGCGGGCGCTGCGGGGGCTCGGCGTGGACCGGGCCCGGATCCACGAGGAGATCTTCCACGTGGACGCGGGCGCCGCACCGGCGACGGTCACCGTGGCCCCCGCGCACAGCACCGTGACCGCCCGGCTCGACGGACGCGGCGGGACCTGGCCGGTCCAGGACGGCGAGTCGCTCCTGGAGACGGTGCTGCGCAACCGGCCCGACGCGCCCTACGCCTGCAAGGGTGGGGTGTGCGGAACGTGCCGCGCCTTCCTGGTGGCGGGCGAGGTGCGCATGGACCGCAACTTCGCGCTGGAGGCGGAGGAGACGGAGGCCGGATATGTGCTGGCCTGCCAGTCGCATCCGGTGACGGAGAAGGTGGAGCTGGACTTCGACCGCTGAAGCACCGTTCCCTTCTTCTAGAACCTGTTCTATCTTGACGGACCGTCAGATCAGCACCGTCAGACGGGCGGATCCGCCGGGAGGACAGGACCGTGGACTTCACCTTCACCGAGGAGCAGCTGGCGGCGGCCGAGGCGGCCAGGGGAGTGTTCGCCCAGATCGCGCCGGACGCGGTACCGAGCCCCGCGCTGACCACGGGCGCCGTGGCCGAGGACTTCGACCGCGCACTGTGGTCCAGGCTCGCCGACGCCGACCTGCTGAGCCTGCTGCTCGACGCCGAGTACGGCGGCGCGGGCCTGGACGCCATCGCGCTGTGCCAGGTGCTGCGGGAGTCCGCGAAGGTGCTGGCGCGGGTGCCGCTGCTGGAGAGCAGCGCGGCGGCGGCGACCGTACAGGCCTACGGCAGCGAGGAGTTGAGGGCCGGGCTGCTGCCGCGTGCCGGGCGGGGCGAGCTCGTGCTCACCGTCGCGGCGCACGGACGCACCGGTCACGACCCGGCGGAACTCGCCGTGACGGCACGGCGGGACGGCGGGTCATGGGTGCTGGACGGGGTGCAGACCGGGGTGGCATGGGCGTACGGCGCCGATCTCATCCTCGTACCGGCGCACACCGATACCGACCGGAGCGTCCTCGCGCTGGTCCCCCGCGGCCATGACAGTGCCGTGCTCGCCGAGCAGGTCTCCACCTCCGGGGAGCGGCTGGGCGAGCTGCGTCTGCGGTCCGCACGGATCGCCGCCGGTGACGTCATCGAGGCCGACGGCGCCTGGGAGTGGCTGCGCGCGCTGCTGGCCACCGGGACGTGCGCGCTCGCGCTCGGGCTGGGCGAGCGGGTGCTGCGGATGACCAGCGACTACACCGGCAAGCGTGAGCAGTTCGGCCACCCGATCGCGACCTTCCAGGCGGTCGCCGTGCAGTCCGCCGACCGGTACATCGACCTGCGGGCCATGGAGGCCACGCTGTGGCAGGCCGCATGGCGCATCGCCTCGGGCGCGCCCGGCGCGCTGCCCGCGGCCGCAGACGTGGCCGTGGCGAAGATCTGGGCCGCGGAGGGCGTACGGCGGGTCGTGCAGACCGCCCAGCACCTGCACGGCGGGTTCGGCGCCGACACCGACTACCCCCTGCACCGGTACCACGCCTGGGCCAAGCAGCTGGAACTGTCACTCGGCCCGGCGGCGGCGTACGAGGAGACGCTGGGGGACCTGCTGGCAGCCCATCCGCTGAGCTGACCGGACCGGCCCCGCCAGGCCCTAGAGGACGTGCCCCGGCTGTCCCGCGTCGGTGACGACGGGACGGCCCGCGGCCGCCCACACCTGCATGCCGCCGTCCACATTCACCGCGTCGAGGCCCTGCTGCACCAGATACATCGTGACCTGGGCCGAACGGCCACCGGAGCGGCAGATCACATGGACCCGGCCGTCCTGCGGGGCCGCCTCGGTCAGCTCGCCGTACCGGGCCACGAACTCGCTGATGGGAATGTGCAGCGCTCCCTCGGCGTGACCCGCCTGCCACTCGTCGTCCTCGCGGACGTCCAGCAGGAAGTCGTCGTCCTTGAGGTCCGTGACCCCGACCGTGGGCACACCAGCTCCGAAACTCATGACGCCGACGCTACCCGAAGAGCTCGCGGGACCGGCGGGGCTACTCCTGCGCCAGCAGCTCCGCGAGCTCCGCCTCCCGCTCCGCCACGTCCCTGCGGAGCTTCTCGGCGATCTCCTCCAGAAGGGCGTCGGGGTCGTCGGGGGCCAGGCGGAGCATCGAGGCGATCGCACTGTCCTCCAGCTCGCGGGCGACCAGGGCGAGCAGTTCCTTGCGCTCGGCCAGCCACTCCAGGCGGGCGTAGAGCTCCTCGCCGCGGCTGGGGAGCCGCTCGGCGAGCGCCGGTCCCGCGGCCCACTCCTCGGCCAGCTCCCGCAGCAGCGCCTCGTCGCCACGGGCGTAGGCGGCGTTGACGCGGGTGAGGAACTCCTCGCGCCGCGCCCGCTCGGGCTCCTCCTGCGCCAGATCCGGGTGGGCCTTGCGGGCCAGCTCACGGTAGAGCTTGCGGGCCTCCTCGCTGGGACGGACCCGCTGCGGGGGCCGTACCTCCTGCTCGGTGAGCATCGCGGCAGCCTCCGGGAACAGTCCGTGACCGTCCATCCAGCCGTGCAGCAGCTCCTCGACACCGGGGATGGGCATCACCCGGGCCCGCGCCTCCTCGGCCCGCCGCAGGTCCTCGGGATCGCCGGTGCGGGCGGCCCTGGCCTCGGCGATCCGCGCCTCCAGTTCCTCGAGCCTGGAGTACATCGGGCCGAGCCGCTGCTCGTGCAGCCGGGAGAAGTTCTCGACCTCGACGCGGAAGGTCTCCACCGCGATCTCGAACTCGATCAGGGCCTGCTCGGCGGCCCGCACGGCCCGCTCCAGCCGCTCCTCGGGCCGTGGCGGCGGGGACTGCTCAGCTTCCGGGGTCGTCACCCGACCAGCGTAGGCCACCGCGCCCCCGGCCCCGGCCCGCCGCTCAGCCCGCCCCGACGAGTGCCTGCTCACCCGCTACGAGGGCGTCTCCCGCCTGCCACTGGAGGCGCACCTGCCTCACACGCCCAGCTCCGCCGCGATCCGCCCCGACCGCACCGCCGCCACCAGGTCCGCGTGGTCCGCCTCCGTGCGGTCGGCGTAGGCGACCGCGAACGCGGCCATCGCCTCGTCCAGTTCCTCGTTCTTGCCGCAGTAGCCGGCGATCAGGCGGGGATCGGCGCTGTGGGAGTGGGCGCGGGCCAGCAGGGCGCCGGTCATCCGGCCGTAGTCGTCGACCTGGTCGGCGGCGAGCGCCGCGGGGTCGACGCTGCCCTTCCGGTTGCGGAACTGCCGCACCTGGAACGGCCGCCCGTCGACCGTCGTCCAGCCCAGCAGGATGTCGCTGACGACCTGCATGCGCTTCTGGCCCAGCACCACCCGGCGGCCCTCGTGGTCGACGGACGGCGACTCGAAACCGGCCGTCGCCAGATGCGGGACCAGCGCGGAGGGACGGGCCTCCTTCACCTGGAGGACCAGCGGTTCGCCGCGGTGGTCCAGGAGCAGCACCACATACGACCGGGTGCCCACGCTGCCCGTGCCGACCACCCGGAACGCGACGTCGTGCACCGTGTGACGGGCCAGCAGCGGCAGGCGGTCGTCGGAGAGTGTCGTGACATACCCCTCCAGGGACGCCGCCACCGCCGCGGCCTCCGCGTCCGGTATGCGGCGCAGCACCGGCGAGGCGTCGACGAAGCGGCGCCCGCCGTCCTCGGCGGCCTCGGTCGACTTGGCCGCGAACCGCCCGCTGGTGTTGGCCCGCGCCTTCTCGGAGACCCGCTCCAGCGTGCCGAGCAGGTCGTGCGCGTCGGTGTGCGAGACGAGTTCCTCGTCGGCGATGGCGTTCCAGGCGTCCAGCACCGGCAGCTTGGCGAGCAGCCGCATGGTGCGCCGGTACGCGCCCACCGCGCCGTGTGCCGCCTGACGGCACGTGTCCTCGTCGGCGCCCGCCTCCCGGCCGGCCAGGACCAGCGAGGCGGCGAGCCGCTTGAGGTCCCATTCCCAGGGGCCGTGCACCGTCTCGTCGAAGTCGTTGAGGTCGATGACCAGACCGCCCCGCGCGTCGCCGTACAGGCCGAAGTTGGCCGCGTGCGCGTCACCGCAGATCTGGGTGCCTATGCGGGTCGCGGGGGTCCGGGCGAGGTCGTACGCCATGAGACCCGCCGAGCCCCGCAGGAACGCGAACGGCGTCGCCGCCATCCTTCCCACCCGGATCGGGGTGAGCTCGGGGATACGGCCGAGGCTCGACTCCTCCACGGCGCTGACCGCGTCCGGGCGCGAGCCGTCGAGGTCCAGAGCACTGTGCGCACTGCGCGGGACGCTCTCCCGCAGCGCCTTGCCCTCCTCCTTCGGCGAACCCTGCGCCGGCCAGTCGGCGAACCCGCGCACCAGAGGCAGCCGGCGCACCTCCCCCGCTTCCGCCCCCACCGCGGTATCCGTCCCCGCCACTCCAGCACCGGTCTCGGTCATCGCGACCGCCTCCCCCGCACCCACTCGTACGAACATCAACGCCTGCCGACCGTACAGCCGGTGGCCGAAACGCGTCAGACCCTGTGGACAACTCCGCCCCTGTGGAAAACCCGCCGGTCGGACCGCCCGCCGGGCCGTCCGTCCGCCGTCCTCACCCACGCAGATACGCCAGCACCGCCAGCACCCTCCGGTGCGTCTCCTCGGCGGGCGGCAGGTCCAGCTTGGTGAGGATGCTGCCGATGTGCTTTCCGACGGCCGCCTCGGAGACCACCAGGTGCCGGGCGATCGCACTGTTCGACCTGCCCTCGGCGATCAGCGCGAGCACCTCCCGCTCGCGCGGGGTGAGCCGTTGCAGCGGATCCCGGCGCCGGCGCAGCAACTGCCGTACCACCTCGGGGTCGACCACCGTCCCGCCGGACGCGACCTCCTCCAGTGCCGAGACGAACTCCTCGACCTGTCCGACCCGGTCCTTCAGCAGATAGCCGACGCCGGTTCCGTCACCGGAGTCGAGCAGGTCGGAGGCGTAGGCCCGCTGCACGTACTGGCTCAGCACGAGGACGGGCAGCGTGGGCCGGCGCTCGCGCAGCCGGACCGCCGCGTGCAGGCCCTCGTCCTGGAAGCCGGGAGGCATACGGACGTCCGTCACCACGATGTCCGGGCGGTGCTCGGCCACCGCGGCGACGAGCGCCTCCGCGTCGCCGACGGCCGCCGCGACCTCGTGGCCGAAGCGGGTGAGCAGACCGGTCAGCCCCTCCCGCAGCAGCACGCTGTCCTCGGCCAGCACTACGCGCAGCGCTCGGCCCTCTCGCGGGGCGGGCGGGGCCGGCAAGGTTCGCAAGGAATCTCCACACGCAGCAGGGTCGGTCCGCCCGCGGGGCTGGACAGGGAGAGTGTGCCATCCAGGACCGACACCCGGTCCGCGAGTCCGGTCAGCCCGCTGCCCCGGCCGGCCTCGGCGCCGCCCCGGCCGTCGTCGCGCACCCGCAGGACCAGCCGCCCGGCGCGGTGTCCGCCGCTCACCCGCGCGCGGGTGGCCGCGCTGTGCCGGTCGACGTTGGCGAGGGCCTCGCACACCACGAAGTACGCGGCCGCCTCGACCGGCCCGGGCAGCCGTCCGGGCAGCTCCAGGTCCACGTCGACGGGGATCGCGCAGCGGTCCGCCGCGTCGGCGACGGCGGCCTCGAGGCCGTAGTCGGCGAGGACCTTGGGGTGGATGCCGTGGATCAGCTCGCGGAGTTCGGCCAGCGCGGTGCCCGCCTCCTGGTGGGCCTTGGCGAGCTGGTCGGCGAGGGGCCCGGGCGGGGCGTCCAGACGGGCCAGGCCGAGCGTCATCGTCAGGGCGACCAGGCGCTGTTGGGCCCCGTCGTGCAGATCGCGCTCGATGCGCCGCCGTTCGGCCTCGAAGGCGTCCACCAACCGCGCGCGGGAGCGGGTGAGTTCGCTCACCGTCTCACTCGGCTCGGGGGACAGCAGCAGCCGCGCCAGGGCGGCCCGGGCGCCCGCCATGACGCCCAGCGCATAGGCGCCCGCGGCCAGCAGGACGAGCCCGAGCACGGCCACCCCGAACGCCTCCGGACAGCCGGTAACCGTCCACTGCTTGAGCACCTTCGCCTCGCGGCCCTCGCCGGCCGTGGCCATCAGCAGCGGAGTGGCGACCAGGGACAGCGGTCCGCCCAGGGCGACGCCGGCCGCGAGCGCGTCGACCGGCCACAGCAGGCCCGCGAACAGCAGCGTGTACCCGAGCTCCCGCCAGGTGGCCCGCTCCCGCAACCGCGTCACCAGCCAGGCCCGCAACCCGGTGGCCGCGGGCGTCCGGTGCGGGTCGGCGGCGGGCACGGCATCGACCAGGCGCAGCCTGCGCCGCTCCACCGCGGCCACCGGGATCCCGGCGAGGGCGGTGGCGAGCAGCAGCGGCAGCCCCACGAGCACGACGGCCAGGGCCCCGCCGGCCACCGCCGTGACCGCGAGCACCACGAGGGTGACGGCACCGGTCAGCGCGCCGGACAGCAGGTAGAGGGCTGAGCGCCACGGCCAGGCCGACAGCGGGAAGCCGGGCCGGGTCATGGCCTGCCACACGTTCCGAGGGGGCTGCATGCGGATCACCGTAGGAGGCCGGAGCGGGCCGGACCATCCGTCCAGGCAGGGGCACGGGGGTATGCCTGGCCCTACCCCGGTTCTCGGTCCTGCCGCACTGCGCCGAGGGGGCCGCCGACGGTTTCGTGGAGCCACCGATTCGTGAAGCCACCGATTCGTGGCGCCGTCAACCGGCGACAACCCCAGGGGGAGCGATGAGCACCGACGCGATCAGACTTCGCGCAGTCAGCAAGCAATACGGGGCGGGCGACGGGACGGTGACCGCGCTCGACGAAGTCACGCTCGGCTTCCCGCGCGGCAGCTTCACCGCCGTCATGGGGCCCTCCGGCTCGGGCAAGTCCACACTGCTGCAGTGCGCGGCGGGGCTGGACCGGCCCACCTCCGGATCGGTGAGGGTCGGCGGGACCGAGCTCACGGGACTGAGCGAGAGACGGCTGACCCTGTTGCGGCGCGACCGCATCGGGTTCGTCTTCCAGGCGTTCAACCTGCTGCCGGCCCTGACCGCCGAGCAGAACGTGGCCCTTCCCCTGCGCCTGGCCGGCCGCCGCCCCTCCCGCGCGCGGGTGCGTGAGGCGCTCGACCGGGTCGGACTCGCCGACCGCGCCCGCCACCACCCGGGCGAACTGTCCGGCGGCCAGCAGCAGCGGGTGGCCCTGGCCCGCGCCCTCATCACCCGCCCCGAGGTGCTCTTCGGCGACGAACCGACCGGCGCCCTCGACTCCCGCACCGGCCGCGAAGTACTGCGGCTGCTGCGCGACATGGTCGACCAGGAGGGCCGGACGGTGGTCATGGTCACCCACGACCCGGTGGCCGCCTCCCGCGCGGACCGCGTGGTCTTCCTCGTCGACGGCCGCCTCACCGGCGAACTGAGCGGCGCGGACGCGGGCCGGATCGCCGCACACATGACCGGACTGGAGGCCGCCCCGTGCTGACCCTCGCCCTGAGCACCCTGCGCACCCGCTGGGCCACCTTCACCGGCGGCTTCATCGCCCTCTTCCTCGGTGTCACGCTCCTCACCGTCACGGGCCTGACCCTCGCCGCATCCCTGGACGCACCCCACCGCGCCCCCGAGCGGTTCGCCGCCGCGCCGGTCGTGGTCAAGGGAGCGGACACCCTGCGCATGGCCACCCCGGCCGGGGAACGGGAGCAGAAACTCGCCCGGCCGCGCCCCGTCCCCGCGGTGGCCGTCACCCGATTGAGGAGGCTGGGAACCGTCGTCGAGGACCGCTCGTTCCCCGTACGAGCGGACAGCGGACCCGGCAACCTGGTCGGCCACCCCTGGTCCACGGCCGCGTTCGCTCCGTACACCCTCACCGCGGGCCGCGCGCCCCGTACCGCGGACGAGGTCGCCCTCAGCGGCGGCTGGGCGCGTCCGGGCGAGCGCGTCCGCACCGGCCACGGCACCGTCCGGGTCGTCGGAACCGTCACCGCACACCACGACTTCGAGCACGCCGTCTTCTACACCGACGACCGGGCCGCCCAACTCTCCCCGACAAGCACCCAGTTGGCCATCGACGCCGACCCGGCAGCCGTACAGGAGGTGATACGGACCACAGAAGACACCCACAACACCCACAACACCCGCAGCACGGACGGCACGGACGGCACGGACGGCACGGACGTCCAAGTCCTCACCGGCGACGCCCGCCGCCTCGCCGACGCCGATCCCGACGGGGACCGGGAGGCCCTCACCGCGCTGAACTCCCTGTTCGGTACGGCCGGCGGGGTCACAGCCTTCGTGTCGGTGTTCGTCGTGGCGTCCACCTTCGCCTTCTGCGTCACCCTGCGGCGCCGGGAGTTCGGGTTGCTGCGCGCCGTCGGAGCAACCGCCGGGCAGATCCGCCGGACGGTACTCGCCGAGGCCCTGACGGTCGGCGTACTCGCCTCGACGACCGGCTGCGCGGCCGGCGCGTACGCGGCGCCGTGGCTCGCCGGACGGGTCGTCGACGAGGGACTCGCCCCGCGCTGGTTCACGATCGGCGACCCTGTCTGGCCGTACCACCTGGCCTTCTGGACCGGCCTGCTGGTCGCTGTGTGCGGGGCGCTGGCCGCCTCCCGGCGGGCAGGGCGCAACGGACCGCTCCAGGCGCTGCGCGAAGCGTCCGTGGACGCCAGGGCGATGACTGCCGGCCGGTGGCTGAGCGGTACGGCGCTGCTGCTGACGGCCGCCGTGACGCTGTGCCTGGCGCTGGCCGGCGACCCGGGTGAACTGCTGCACCGCAAGTCGTACGTGAGCCGCCCCATGCTCCTGATCACCGCGGTCGCGCTGCTCACCCCCGCCGTGGTGCGGCCCCTGGTGCGCGCGCTGGTCCGGCTGCCCGGCGTCACCGGCCTGCTGGTGCGGCAGAGCGCGGCCGCCGACATGCGGCGCACCGCCGCGGTGGCCGCCCCGGTGCTGGTCACGGTCGCCCTCACGGGCTCACTGCTGGGCGCCACCGCGACACTGAACGCGACGAAGGCCGCCGAGAGGCGCGCCCGGACGACGGCCGCGCTCGTGATCACCCCGGGCCCCACGGCGGGAGCCCCGGCCGACGCATCGGCCGACAGCACGGGCTTCGACGCGGCGACGCTGCGCCGCCTGCGCGCGGTACCCGGCGCTCGCGTGACGGAGACCTCCTCGAGCGCGGTGTACGTCCTCGAGGACGGCGTGGCCCTGATCAGATCCGAGGCCCGCGCCGCCGACCCGGCCCGGCTGGCCGCCACCACCCGGCTCCCGCTGACCGCCGGACGCCTCGCCGACCTCGACGACGGCTCGATCATCGTCAACCAGGAGTGGCGGCGGCACACCATCGGGCAGCGCGTCCGGGTCCGGCTCGGCGACGGCACCCCGAGGACCCTGCGGATCGCCGCCGTCATGACCACCGGTACCGGCGACAACGGCGTCTACGTCACCCCGCGCAACGCCCCCGGCGCACCGGTCGACAGAGTCGACGTCACCCTCGCACCCGGCGCCGACGCGCACACCGTGGCCGCGGCACTGCGCACGGCCGTACGCCCCTCGGGCGGCCGGGTGCTGACCAAGGAGCAGTGGCTGCGGGCGACTTACCCGGGCACCGACCGCACCACCCGCCTCGGACTCCTGCTGGTCCTGGGCATCGCCCTGCTGTGCACCGCCGTCTCGGTGGCCAACACCGCGGTGATGGCCACCACGGACCGGCGGCACGACCTGGCCGTCCTGCGCCTGACCGGGGCGACCAGGGCGCAGGCACTCCGGCTGGTGGCGGCGGAGGCCCTCACGGTGGCCGCGCTGGGCGCACTCCTCGGACTGCTGGTCACCGCCCTCAACCTGTGGGGGCTCGGCGCCGCCCTGCACCTGCTGTCGGCCCCGGCCGCCGTACGCCTCCCCTGGACCGCCCTCGCCACCACCGCGAGCGCGTGCGCACTGCTCGCGGTGACAGCCTCCGTCGTACCGGCCGCACTCGCACTGCGCCGCCACACGGCCTGAGAGACTCATCACACCGCACGACTCACACCGCACGGCATCGCTCCACCAACGACAACGGGCCCATCGTGATGATCACGATGGGCCCGTTGCCTCTGTGCGCGAGGGGGGAGTTGAACCCCCACGCCCTTGCGGGCACTGGAACCTGAATCCAGCGCGTCTGCCTATTCCGCCACCCGCGCATTGGGTGTGTCTTCCGGCTCCGTCCCTCTCGGGCTGGCCCCTTCCGACACCCAGAACATTAGCACGCCGGACAGGGCCGATTCACATCCCTTCTCCGGCCCCCTGCCCTGCTCCCTGGGCGTTCCCCTGGCCACGTATCAAGGAGACCCTGTTCGCGTATCAACCTCGTACCGGTCACGGCCATCTCTCCAGGAGGCGGGCCAGGTCCACAGCCAGGTGCGGGACACTGGTCTTCAAGCCCCTCTACGATCCTTGACAAGAAGCGTTCGAAGAGGAGCCGCTCGGGGAACCGGCTGATTGCCGGGCCGCGTGGATACGATCAGTAAGCAGTACAGGCAAGACAGCACGGAACGCAGTACTGGACGGCATACGGAACCGCAGTACGGCAAGGCAGGACGACAGCGACGGAGGAGGTGCCCCATGGGAGTCCTGAAGAAGTTCGAGCAGCGCCTCGAAGGTCTGGTCAACGGCACCTTCGCCAAGGTGTTCAAGTCCGAGGTCCAGCCGGTGGAGATCGCCGGCGCGCTCCAGCGGGAGTGCGACAACAACGCCACCATCTGGAACCGCGACCGGACCGTCGTACCCAACGACTTCATCGTGGAGCTGAGCGCGCCGGACCACGAGCGCCTCAGCCCCTACTCCGGCCAGCTCGGCGACGAGCTCGCCGGCATGGTGCGCGACTACGCCAAGCAGCAGCGCTACACCTTCATGGGCCCGATCAAGGTCAACCTGGAGAAGGCCGACGACCTCGACACCGGCCTGTACCGGGTGCGCAGCCGCACGCTCGCATCCTCCAGCAGCCAGCAGGCCCCCTCCGCACCCTCAGCCGCCTCGGCGGCGCCGCCCACCGGACGGCCCGGCCCGAGCGCCCCCGGCGGCGGATACGGCTACCCGCCGGCCGCCGCCCCGCCCATGCCGGCCGCGCCGCCCCCCGGCGCCCGCCCCGGCGGATACGGCTACCCGCAGCCCGCCACCCAGCGGCCCGCGGCCGCCCCGATGAGCGGCGGGCGCACCCGCTACTGGATCGAGATCAACGGCACCCGCCACCAGATCTCCCGCGCGACGCTCGTGCTGGGCCGCAGCACCGAGGCCGACGTGCGGATCGACGACCCCGGCGTCTCCCGCCGGCACTGCGAGATCCGGACCGGAACGCCCTCGACGATCCAGGATCTCGGCTCCACCAACGGCATCGTGGTGGACGGGCAGCACACCACCCGCGCTACGCTCCGCGACGGCTCGCGGATCGTCGTGGGCAGCAGCACCATCATTTACCGGCAAGCCGAAGGGTGAAGCGGGGGCAATGTCAGAGCTGACCCTCACGGTCATGCGGCTGGGTTTCCTGGCCGTACTGTGGCTGTTCGTGATCGTGGCCGTGCAGGTCATCCGCAGCGACCTGTTCGGCACGCGCGTCACCCAGCGCGGAGCGCGCAGGGAAGCCGCGCGCCCGCAGCAGGCCCAGGCCCGGCAGCAGGCCGCGCCCCCGCAGCAGCGCGGCCAGCAGAGCGGCGGCCGGCAGCGCCGCAACGCCCCCACCAAGCTGGTCGTGACCGAAGGCACACTGACCGGCACCACCGTCGCGCTCCAGGGCCAGACCATCACCCTGGGCCGCGCCCACGACTCCACGATCGTGCTGGACGACGACTACGCCTCCAGCCGTCATGCCAGGATCTACCCGGACCGCGACGGCCAGTGGATCGTCGAGGACCTCGGCTCCACCAACGGCACATACCTGGACCGGTCCCGGCTGACGACTCCCACACCGATCGCGCCGGGCGCGCCGATCCGCATCGGCAAGACCGTCATCGAGCTGCGGAAGTAGTGCTACATCATGACTGAGCGCGAGCGGAGCGAGCACGCAGCGGCGGACCGCACCCCGGTCTCCGGCGCGCTCCCGACCGGAGGGTGGGCAGTGTGGCTCGACACGACCGGCTGTACCCGGAGCCGACTGGCGAGGTGCGCATGAGCCTGTCACTGCGCTTCGCCGCCGGATCGCACAAGGGCATGATCCGCGAGGGCAACGAGGACTCCGGTTACGCCGGTCCGCGCCTGCTCGCCATCGCCGACGGCATGGGCGGCCAGGCCGCCGGCGAGGTCGCCTCCTCCGAGGTCATCTCCACCCTCGTCACGCTCGACGACGACGTGCCCGGCTCCGACATCCTCACCTCCCTCGGCCACGCCGTGCAACGCGCCAACGACCAGCTGCGCTCCATGGTCGAGGAGGACCCCCAGCTCGAGGGCATGGGCACCACCCTCACCGCCCTGCTGTGGACCGGACAGCGCCTCGGCCTCGTCCACGTCGGCGACTCCCGCGCCTACCTGCTCCGCGACGGCGTCCTCACCCAGATCACCCAGGACCACACCTGGGTCCAGCGGCTCGTCGACGAGGGCCGGATCACCGAGGAAGAAGCGACCACCCACCCCCAGCGGTCCCTGCTCATGCGGGCCCTCGGCAGCGGCGACCGCGTCGAGCCCGACCTGTCGATCCGCGAGGTACGGGCCGGCGACCGCTACCTGATCTGCTCCGACGGCCTCTCCGGCGTCGTCTCCCACCAGACGATGGAAGAGACCCTCGCCAGCTACCAGGGTCCGCAGGAGACCGTGCAGGAGCTGATCCAGCTCGCACTGCGCGGCGGCGGCCCCGACAACATCACCGTGATCATCGCCGACGTCCTCGACCTGGACACCGGCGACACCCTCGCCGCACAGCTGTCCGACACGCCCATCGTGGTCGGCGCCGTCGCCGAGAACCAGAACCACCTGCACGACAACAACATCATGCAGACCCCGGCCGGCCGCGCCTCCGGCCTCGGCCGCCAGGGCCACGGCCAGGGCGGCGGCGAGTTCGGCCCGCCCGGCAGCGGCGACACCACCGGCTACGTCCCCGGCGGCACCTTCGGCGACTACACCGACGACGACTTCGTCAAACCCCGCAGAGGCCGCAGGTGGCTCAAGCGCTCCCTCTACGGCACCCTCGCCCTCGCCGTCATCGGCGGCGGCCTCTACGGCGGCTACCGCTGGACCCAGACCCAGTACTACGTCGGCACCAAGGACGAGCACGTCGCCCTGTACCGGGGCATCAGCCAGGACCTCGCCTGGGTGTCACTGTCGAAGGTCGAGAAGGACCACCCCGAGATCGAACTCAAGTACCTGCCGCCCTACCAGCAGAACCTGGTCAAGAACACGATCACGGAAGACGGTCTCAAGGCCGCCCAGTCGAAGATCGACGAACTCTCCGTACAGGCCTCCGCGTGCAGGAAGGAGGCCGAGCGCCGGACAGCCGCCGACAAGGGCAACAGCAAGACCGGCCAGGGCAAGACCTCGGGCACCACGGGAACCACCAACACCTCCTTCACGTCCAAGGCCTCACCGACACCCAACCCGTCGGGCAGCAAGGCGCCCTCCCCTTCGAACTCGAAGTCTCCGTCCACGACCCCGTCCGCGACCCCCAGCCCCGGCCCCACCCTCTCGGAGGATGAGCAGAAGGTCGTCTCGCTGTGCGGTAAGCAGTAGGCAAGCCGTGAGAGGCCCCGTCACACGATGAGCACTACCAACCCGTCGACGCACCACACGTCCACCATCGGCGCCATCGGCGCACCCAGCAGACGCAACACCGAACTGGCGCTCCTGGTGTTCGCCGTCGCCATTCCGGTGTTCGCCTACGCCAACGTGGGCCTGGCCATCAACAAACACGTGCCGGCCGGACTCCTGGAGTACGGCCTCGGCCTCGGCCTGCTGGCCGGCGTCGGCCACCTCGCCGTAAGAAAGTTCGCCGCCTACGCGGACCCGCTGCTGCTGCCCATCGCCACCCTCCTCAACGGCCTCGGGCTCGTCATCATCTGGCGCCTCGACCAGTCGAAGCTGCTGCAGTCGCTGCGCGGCTTCGCCCCGTACGCGCCCCGGCAGCTGCTGTACACGGCTATGGGCATCGCCTTCTTCGTCGTCGTGCTGTTCTTCCTGAAGGACCACCGCGTCCTGCAGCGCTACACCTACATCTCCATGTTCGGCGCCCTGGTCCTGCTCATCCTGCCGCTGGTGCCCGGCCTCGGGGCCAACGTCTTCGGCGCCAAGATCTGGATCAGAATCCCCGGCCTGGGCCAGCTCCAGCCCGGTGAGTTCGCGAAGATCGCCCTCGCCGTCTTCTTCGCCGGCTACCTGATGGTGAAGCGCGACGCACTCGCACTGGCCAGCCGCCGCTTCATGGGGCTGTACCTGCCGCGCGGCCGCGACCTCGGCCCCATCCTGGTCGTCTGGGTGATCTCGATCCTCATCCTGGTCTTCGAGACCGACCTCGGCACCTCGCTGCTGTTCTTCGGCATGTTCGTGATCATGCTGTACGTCGCCACCGAGCGGACCAGCTGGATCGTCTTCGGCCTGCTGATGTCCGCGGTCGGCGCCGTCGGCGTGGCCAGCTTCGAACCGCACATCCAGACCCGTGTCCAGGCCTGGCTGAACCCGTTGCGCGAGTACAAGCTCAGCCGCGTGGTGACCCACGACGGCATCCTCCACTCCGACCAGCTGCAGCAGGCCCTGTGGGCCTTCGGCTCCGGCGGCACCCTCGGCAGCGGCCTCGGGCAGGGCCACTCCGACCTGATCAAGTTCGCCGCCAACTCCGACTTCATCCTCGCCACCTTCGGCGAGGAGCTCGGCCTGGCCGGCATCATGGCGATCCTGCTGCTCTACGGCCTGATCGTGGAGCGCGGCGTACGCACCGCCCTCGCCGCCCGCGACCCCTTCGGCAAGCTGCTCGCCGTCGGCCTGTCCGGCGCCTTCGCACTCCAGGTGTTCGTCGTGGCCGGCGGTGTGATGGGCCTCATCCCGCTGACCGGTATGACGATGCCGTTCGTCGCGTACGGCGGTTCCTCCGTGCTGGCCAACTGGGCCCTGATCGGCATCCTGATCCGCATCAGCGACACCGCCAGACGCCCGGCCCCCGCCCCCGCCGCCAGCCCCGACGCCGAGATGACCCAGGTGGTCCGCCCGTGAACAAGCCCCTGCGCCGGATCGCGATCTTCTGCGGTCTTCTCGTCCTCACGCTGCTCCTGCGTGACAACTGGCTCCAGTACGTCAAGGCCGACAGCCTCAAGGACGACACGCTGAACCGCCGCGTCACCATCGCCCGCTACGCCACCCCGCGCGGCAACATCATCGTCGAGGGCGATCCCATCACCGGGTCCGTCCAGACGAAGGACGGCGACCTGAAGTACAAGCGGACCTACAAGGACGGCGCCATGTGGTCGCCCGTCACCGGGTACGCCTCCCAGGCCTTCGGCGCCACCCAGCTGGAGTCCATCGACGACGGCATACTCACCGGCGACGACGACCGGCTCTTCTTCCGCAAGACCCTCGACATGATCACGGGGAAGCAGCAGCAGGGCGGAAACGTCGTCACCACGCTCAACGCGGCCGCGCAGAAGGCCGCGTACGACGGCCTGAAGAAGCAGGGTGGCAAGGGCGCCGTGGTCGCCCTCGAACCCTCCACCGGCAAGATCCTGGCCCTGGCCTCCTACCCGTCGTACGACCCCTCGTCCTTCGCCGGCAACAGCCTCACCACGGACACCAAGGCCTGGACCGCGCTGAAGAAGGAAAACAACCCCGCCGACCCGACGCTGAACCGGGCGCTGCGCGAGACCTACCCCCCGGGCTCCACCTTCAAGGTGGTCACCGCGGCGGCCGCGCTGGAGAACGGGCTGTACACCTCGGCCGACGAGAACACCAAGTCGCCGCTGCCGTGGATCATGCCGGGCACCACCACCCCGCTGAAGAACGAGGGCAACATCCCCTGCAAGAACGCGACCCTGCGGGTCGCGCTCAAGGTCTCCTGCAACTCCGTCTTCGGCAAGGTCGGCGCGGACCTCGGCAACGACAAGATGCTGGAGGAGGCCAAGAAGTTCGGCTTCGACGCCGAGCAGTTCACCCCGGTCCGCTCCAACGCCTCGGTGTTCTCCGACAAGATGAACACCTCGCAGACCGCGCTGTCCTCGATCGGCCAGTACAACACCGCCGCGACCCCGCTCCAGATGGCGATGGTCGCCTCCGCCGTCGCCAACGACGGCAAGCTGATGAAGCCGTACATGGTCGACTCACTCCAGTCCCCCAGCCTCGACCCGGTCGCCAAGACCCAGCCGGAGGAACTGAGCCAGCCGCTGTCGCCGAAGAACGCCCAGATCCTCCAGGACATGATGCAGACGGTAGTCACGGACGGCACCGGCAAGAACGCGCAGATCAGTGGCGTCAAGGTGGGCGGCAAGACCGGTACCGCCCAGCACGGCGTCGCGAACAGCAAGAACCCGTACGCCTGGTTCATCTCCTACGCCAAGCTCCCCGACGGCAGCTCGCCGGTCGCGGTGGCCACCGTGATCGAGGACGACCAGGCGAGCCGCGACGACATCTCCGGCGGCGGCCTCGCGGCCCCGATCGCGAAGAGCGTGATGGAGGCGGTCATCAAGTCCAAGAAGTGACTCCGCTCACGTCCCCCACGCATCGGTGCACGTTGCGATACCGGTCCTGTATCGGGTGACGTGCTTGGCCAGGTCACACAGAGCGAGCCGGGTACGGTAGGCCCGGACGGCAGCCTCCGGCCGCACATCCATGTGCCGGCCGGGACCGACGGAGAGGGCTGGTAGGGAACTATGGAAGAGCCGCGTCGCCTCGGCGGCCGGTACGAGCTGGGCCAGGTGCTCGGCCGTGGTGGCATGGCCGAGGTCTACCTCGCGCATGACACGCGCCTCGGCCGCACCGTGGCGGTGAAGACGCTGCGCGCCGACCTGGCGCGCGACCCGTCTTTCCAGGCCCGGTTCCGCCGGGAGGCCCAGTCGGCCGCCTCGCTCAACCATCCCGCGATCGTCGCGGTCTACGACACGGGCGAGGACTACATCGACGGGGTCTCGATCCCGTACATCGTGATGGAGTACGTCGACGGCTCCACGCTCCGTGAGCTTCTCCACAGCGGCCGCAAGCTGCTGCCGGAGCGGTCGATGGAGATGACCATCGGCATCCTCCAGGGCCTGGAGTACGCCCACCGCAGCGGCATCGTCCACCGTGACATCAAGCCGGCGAACGTCATGCTGACCCGCAACGGCCAGGTCAAGGTCATGGACTTCGGCATCGCCCGCGCGATGGGCGACTCCGGCATGACCATGACCCAGACCGCGGCGGTCATCGGCACCGCGCAGTACCTCTCGCCCGAGCAGGCCAAGGGCGAGCAGGTCGACGCCCGCTCGGACCTGTATTCGACGGGTTGCCTCCTCTACGAGCTGCTGACCGTCCGCCCGCCCTTCGTAGGCGACTCCCCGGTCGCGGTGGCCTACCAGCACGTCCGCGAGGAACCGCAGCCTCCTTCGGTCTTCGACCCCGAGATCACGCCCGACATCGACTCCATCGTCCTCAAGGCACTGGTCAAGGACCCCGACTACCGCTACCAGTCCGCCGACGAGATGCGCGCCGACATCGAGGCCTGCCTCGACGGCCAGCCCGTCGCGGCCACCGCGGCCCTGGGCGCCGTCGGCTACGGCGGCTACCCGGACGACCAGCCGACGACGGCCCTCCGCTCCGACGCGGGCGCCGGCGCCACGACCATGCTCCCGCCGATGAACCCGGACGACGGCGGCTACGGCTACGACGACCGCCCCGACCGCCGCCGCCAGCAGAAGAAGAACCACACCTCCACGATCCTGCTCGTCGTGGCGGGCATCCTGGTCCTGGTCGGCGCGATCCTGATCGGGAAGTGGGCGTTCCCCGGAAGTAATGCCGCGGACCAAACCTTCCCGGCCCCGAACTTCGTGGGCCACACGCAGTCCGAAGCGCAAAGCATGGCCAGGAACAGCGATCTGAAGGTCTCGATCACCCCGAAGGCCTGCGGCAAGCCGGCGAAAACGGTCTGCTCCCAGAACCCGACCCCGAACTCGGACGTGAAGAAGGGCGCCACCGTCACCCTGACCGTGTCGACGGGCACGCCGAAGGTCACCGTGCCGAGTGTGATCGGCCTCAGTCAGGACGACGCCGAGTCGCAGCTCGAGGGCGACGACTACAAGTTCGACGTCAAGATCAAGACTCGCATTTCCACCGAGGACCCTGGGAAGGTACTCGACCAGAATCCCATCGGCGGCAAGCAGGTTCAGAAGGGCTCGACCGTCACGATCACCGTCGCCAAGGCCGAAGCCAAGGCGACCGTCCCCGACGTCACCGGCAAGTCCTGCGACGAGGCAAAGGCCCAGATGACGGCCAACAACCTGGTCGGCAACTGCACCGATGTCGAGACCGACGACAACTCCAAGGTCGGCAAGGTGATCGGAACCGACCCACCGGCCAACACTCAGCTCAGCAAGAACTCGCCGGTGCAGATCCAGATCGGCAAGGCGAAGCAGAACCAGCAGACGCAGGTTCCGAACCTCCAGGGCCAGACCCTGAAGAACGCCAAGACCCTGCTCCAGCAGGCCGGCCTCCAGCTCGGCAACGTCAACGGATCCCAAGACGACAACGCCATCGTCTTCACCTCCGACCCGGGCGCGGGCAACACGGTCGACCAGGGCACCGCGGTCAACGTGGTAACGGTCGGCCAGGGCGGCAACAACAACGGCGGTAACAACAACGGCGGTAACGACAACGGCGGCAGCAACATCTTCGGCGGCGTCACCGGCTGATCGCATACCGAAGAGCCCCGGCACCCATCTCACACGGGTGCCGGGGCTCTTTCGTGCGCAGCACGAACACGCCACACCGACCGCACGACAGTTCTGCGACCCATCGTGTCTTCGTATGTCATGACTCGTTGATCGATGGGGTGGGGAATCGAGTCTCTGCCCCGGCCGGACGGCCACGAGACGAGCCAGAGGGGCAAAACGTGATCAACGAATCGGCGCTGCTTGAGTCGAAGACCCTGCGCGACAGCGTGCTGGAACGCACTGACGTACTGGACCGCGTGAAGGCGCTGTCACTGCTGCCGGACGGGATGCATGTGACGACGGCCATGGTGGCGGCGTACTTCGGGGTCGCCGTCGAAGCCGTCCGTCAGCTGACCAAACGCCACCGCGAAGAGCTGGAAGCCAACGGCCTGGTCGTGCTCCGGGGCGCTGACCTGCGGGAATTCGAGAGTGACAACATGTCACTCTCGCTGGGAAGTTATCCACAGGCACGGCGGAGCCTCACTATCTACTCCCGCCGAGCCGTGCTCAACATCGCCATGCTCCTCCGCGACAGCGATGTCGCCCGGCAGGTGCGCACGTACCTCCTCGACATGGAGTACCTGATCCGTACCCAGCCTGTGGACAACACTCCCCGAACGGCTCAGGACTCCCTCGACGACCACATCGACCAACGCATCACCCGCATTCTCGGCAAGACAGTCGTCCCCATGTTCAACGCCCTGATCGAGACATCGGGCGAGCACCGCCGCGAGCTCATCGCCCTCCGCGACGACATCCAGAACGTCGAGCAGAGGCTGTGCTGGCACCACCAACGGCTCAACGCCCTGGAAGGAGACGCGCCGACGGATCAGGTCAGGGCTGCCATCAGTGCCATGACCTGGCAGGCCTTCGAGCACCATGTCGCGGATCTGCTCCGCCGGGACAGCTGCACGGACGTCGTCGTACGACGGGCCCACAGCGACCGGGGCATCGACGTCACCGCCCGCACGGCCGACGGCCGTACCGTGGCCGTCCAGTGCAAGAACCGGGCCGGCCGCTGGACCGTCCCCAGCGCCGACATGCAGAAGTTCGTCGGCGCGGCACGAGCCATCGACCGCGTCGACGTCGCCCTGTTCGTCGCCACGTCCAACTTCAGCAGCGAAGCCCAGGCCATCGCCGACCTCACCGGAGTCATCACCGTGAACCGCGACGAGGTGGAGGCATGGAGCGCGGGGGCGCGCCTGAAGGCGCTGCGCTGAAACCAAGAGAGGAGGCCCGAAGCCGCAAGAGCAAGTTGCGGCTTCGGGCCTCCGTCATACAACTGGCCTCCTGAAAGGAGGCCAGTCAGCTCAGTTCCTTCGGCGGCGTCCGCTTACTGTCCACCTTGTCCACACGGACCAGCTCCCCCCACACCACATACCGGTACCTCGACGTGTACACCGGCGTGCACGTCGTGAGGGTGATGTAGTGGCCGGGCTTGTTGACGCCTGACTCCTTCGGGACCGAGGTGAGGACCTTGACGTTGTACTTCGAGGTTTCCGGGAGGATGGCGAAGGCCTTGTAGACGTACCACTTGTCCTTCGTCTCGAAGACGATCGGGTCGCCCTTCTCCACCTTGTCGATGTTGTGGAACTTGGCGCCGTGGCCGTCACGATGGGCCGCGAGGGTGAAGTTGCCCTTCTTGCCGGAGGTCGGCAGCGTGGCCTTGACGGGGTCCGTGTAGTAGCCGGCGACGCCGTCGTTCAGGACGTCCGTCGACGTGCCCTTCTCGACGAGGACCTCGCCGTTCTTCATCGAGGGAACGTGCAGGAAGCCGATGCCGTCCTTGGTGTCCAGCGCCCCCGGACCACCCGCCGAGCCGTGGGCCCAGCTGTCCCGGACCTTGTCGGCCTGCTTGTGCGCCGTGCGGTCGGCGACGACGTTCGTCCACCACAGGGAGTAGACGACGAAGAGGCCGAGCACGAGGCCCGCCGTGATGAGGAGTTCACCGAAAAAGCTGACCGCCGTGGCGATCGGGCCGGTGCCCCGGCGCCGTGGTGCGGGCGCCGCCGCGGGCGCCCCCGTGTGCTCTTCGGTGTCGTCGGCGGTCGCTGCCACTGTTTCATCTGCCCTTACTCGACGAGCGCATCCGGCTTGCCCTTGCTGCGCGGCCGTTCCTCGACCATCTTGCCCCAGACGATCAGCCGGTACTTGCTCGTGAACTCCGGCGTGCACGTGGTGAGGGTGATGTAGCGGCCCGGCTTGGTGAAGCCCGACCCCTTCGGAACGGGGTCCAGCACGCTCGTGTTGGAGGGCGCCGTCACCGGCAGCATCGACGTCATCTTGTAGACGTAGTACGTGTCCTGCGTCTCGACGACGACCGCGTCGCCCTTCTTGAGCCGGTTGATGTACCGGAAGGGCTCCCCGTGCGTGTTGCGGTGCGCGGCCAGACCGAAGTTGCCGGTCTTCGCGTCCGGCATCGCCGTCTTCAGCGCGCCCTCGCCGTAGTGGCCGACCATGCCCTTGTCGAGCACCTTCTTGTTGCTGACGCCCTCCGCGATCGGCGCCACCACGTCCAGCTCGGGAATGTGCAGGATCGCGAAACCCTGCCCCGGCTCGAAGATCCCCGGCGCGCGCTTGCCGCTCGCCCAGTCCTGCTGGAGGCTGTTCGCCTCCTGGCCGGCCTGGGCGTGCGCCCGGACGTTCGTCCACCACAGCTGGTAGGTGACGAACAGCAGCATCAGCACACCGGTGGTGATGAAGACCTCGCCGATAGCCCGGCTCGCGAGGACCGCCGGGCCCGGCTTGCGGGCCCGTTCCTGCCGCCGTGCCTCGACCCGGGACAGCGGCGCCCCGGACCTCGGCTCCCCCGAAGATCCCTCCGACGGCTCCTGCGCGGCCTCCCGCGCCCCGCCATGACGCCCGCCACGCCGCTTGGCGGCCTTTCTGCGGGCCGCTCGGCCGCCCGGTGTGGTTCGAGTGGCGGACGTGGCCGAAGAGGCCGTAGAAGCCGACGTGGGCGGCGGCTCCGGCAGCCGCAGCGCCACCGTCTCCTCATCGATGGGAGACTCATGCGGCGGCAGGCGGCCATAGGAGTCGTACGACGCGCCGCCGTACGACTCCTCGCGCTCGGGGCGGAGCGCGGTCACGCCGTGGCCCTGCCCACCACCGGGGCGAGCCCCGCCGACCTCGCCACGGCACCCAGGTCGCCGCACTCCACCAGCCAGTTGGCCAGCATCTGGTGCCCATGCTCGGTCAGCACCGACTCGGGGTGGAACTGCACGCCCTCGACGAGGAGTTCACGGTGGCGCAGGCCCATGATGATCCCGTCGTGCGTCCGGGCCGTGACCTCCAGCTCCGCCGGTACGGTGGCCGGCTCCGCGGCCAGCGAGTGGTACCGGGTCGCCGTGAAGGGAGAGGGCAGCCCGGCGAAGACGCCCTTGCCCTCGTGCTCCACCAGCGAAGTCTTGCCGTGCAGCAGCTCGGGCGCGCGGTCCACCACCCCGCCGTACGCCACCTGCATCGACTGCATGCCCAGACAGACACCGAAGACGGGCACCCCGGTCGCGGCGCAGTGCCGGACCATGTCCACGCAGACCCCGGCCTCCTCCGGCGTGCCGGGCCCCGGGGACAGCAGCACACCGTCGAAGCCGTCCTGGGCGTGCGCCGTCGACACCTCGTCGTTGCGCAGCACCTCGCACTCGGCGCCCAGCTGATAGAGGTACTGGACCAGGTTGAAGACGAAGCTGTCGTAGTTGTCGACGACGAGAATCCGCGCGCTCACTGGTTGTCCACCGTCACATCGTTGAAGGGCAGCAGCGGTTCGGCCCAGGGGAACACGTACTGGAAGAGGACATAGACCACGGCCAGAACCAGCAGGAGTGAGGTCAGCGCCTTCACCCACGTGTTTCCCGGCAGATGCCGCCAGATCCAGCCGTACATGCCGTCCCTTCCGTTCCACCACGGCACCAGACTCCCGCCGTACGTCACCAGACTAACGGCGCAGAGCCTTCGGTTCGCCTGTCTCCACAGGCTGTGTGGAGTCCAGGTGCGCCCAGACGATCAGCCGGTGACTGTGGCCCCATTCGGGATCGCACGTGGTCAGCGTCAGATACCGGCCCGGACGCGTGTACCCCGACTTACGTGGCACAGCGTCGATCACTTCAACATCGGTCGGCACCGTTTTGTAGGGCCCTTTGTCGATCCGATACGTGAACCAGGTCGTTCCGTCCGTCAGTACGACGGCGTCTCCGGCCCGCAGCTTCGGGAAGTCCTTGAAGGGATCGCCGTACGTCCGCCGATGACCCGCGACGGCGAAGTTGCCCTCCTGCCCCAGCCGCGCGGTGCGCGCGTAGTGGGCGAGCCCCTTCTTCAGCACGTCGGTGCCGGTTCCCTCGAGCACGGGCTTGTTCCACGTGAAACCGAGCCGCGGAATGTACATGATCGCGAAAGGCCTGCCGTACGTGTAAGGCGCGGGCCTCGCAGCGGGCCTCGGCGCCGGCTTTCCCGCCCCCCGCGACGCGGCGGCCGTGGGATGCACGGCCCCCTTCGACCACTGCTGGTGCAGCTGGTCGATCTGCTCGTTCATCTCACTGTCGGCCTTGACGCCGGTCCAGAACAGCACATAGACCACGAACAGCACGATCAAGGCGCCCACCGTGATGCAGAGCTCGCTGACGGTCCTGACGATCACGCGCACCGGCGGCTCCTGGCGAGGGCACCTACTTCACGGGCTTCGCGTAGTGCAGGTCCACTGTGCCCGAGTAGCCGGGCAGAGTCACCGCCCCGTCCTCGGTGACTTTCCAGCCGAGGCCGTAGACGTTCACGTACACCATGTAGGTCTGGATCGCCTGGGAGTCCGCCAGCGCCTGCTGCATCTTCGCCGGGTCACCGACCGCCGTGATCTTGTACGGCGGCGAGTAGACGCGGCCCTGGAGGATCAGCGTGTTGCCCACGCAGCGCACGGCGCTGGTGGAGATCAGCCGCTGGTCCATGATCTTGATGCCCTTGGCCCCGCCCTGCCACAGTGCGTTCACCACGGCCTGGAGATCCTGCTGGTGGATGACCAGGTAGTCGGGCTGCGGCTCGGGATAGCCGGGCAGCTTGGCCGTGGCGTTCGGCGGGGCGTCGTTGAGCATGACCGTGATCGCCTTGCCCTTGAGCTTCTCCGTCCCCGCGTTCTTCTCCAGCCCGGAGAGCTTCTCGTCCTGCGCCTTGGTGCTGCCGTCGTCCCGCTCGGCCAGCGACTCGACGTCGTCCCGCAGGGTCGCGTTGGACTCGTCCAGCCCCTTGTTCTTGTGGCTGCGCTCCTGGATGAGGTCGGACAGCTTCAGCAAGGAGGAGTCCGTACGGATGTCGGTGCCCTTGGCGGTGTTGAAGCTGGTGAAGAAGATCAGTCCGGCGAGGGCGAAGACCGCCGCGGTCAGGATCCGCAGCGGCTTGAAGCGGGGACCGCGGACCGGGCCGGAACCCGTTGATCCCGTACCGGGGGAGTCGGCAGAATTGCTCAACGTACCCTTATCTCCTTCGGCGCCGCGGAAGCACTACGCTAACGGACGCCCGGGGGAGTGCTCAGTCCGCCCTTACTGTCCCCTTGTACGCTGCCCCGGAGCCCGACCCAGTTACCTGCGCGGCCACGCAGCGCATCGACAGGAGAGACCCTCGTGCCGAAGTCACGTATCCGCAAGAAGGCCGACTACACGCCGCCGCCGTCGAAGCAGGCCACGACCATCAAGCTGACCAACCGTGCCTGGGTCGCGCCCGTCATGCTGGCGATGTTCCTCATCGGCCTTGCCTGGATCGTCGTCTTCTACGTGACCGACGGTTCACTGCCGATCGACAAGCTGGACAACTGGAACATCGTGGTGGGCTTCGGCTTCATCGCCGCGGGGTTCGGCGTCTCCACCCAGTGGAAGTAGCGACTGCTTCCGGGTGAACGCAGCTCTGCCCAGGGCTATCCGCTGAGTTATCCACAGGCACTGTCCACACGCTGGGGACAAAAGAAAGACGATCTGTGGATAACCCACCGGAGGTTGACGCCGGTATGACAGACGTACTGGCTGACGCCTACCCCTCGCCCCCTGTCCGACCTGGGGAAACACACCTGAGCGGCAGGGGGCGCAGCTGTGGGTGCACAGTGTGCACAAGATCGGGCACAGACTGTGGACAACGGTTCGGTATCAGGTGAGTTGAGCCGTCCTGACCAGCGTCAGGAGCACCACCACGGCCAGGACCAGCGCACAGGTGCCGTACTGGATCAGGGCGCGGTGTCTGCGCGGGGCGTGGACCATGGCGTAACCGCACACGACGCCTGCGACGAGGCCGCCGATGTGGGCCTGCCAGGCGATGCCGTGGGCCCCGAAGGTGAAGATGAGGTTGATTACCAGTAGGGCGATGACCGGCCGCATGTCGTAGTTGAGCCGGCGCATCAGGACGGCCGTCGCGCCGAAGAGACCGAAGATCGCGCCGGAGGCACCGAGCGAGGGCTGGTTGGGTTCGGCGATCAGGTAGGTGAGCGCGCTGCCGGCCAGGCCCGAGACGAAGTAGAGGGTGAGGTAGCGGGCGCGGCCGAGGGCGGCCTCCAGAGGACCGCCGATCCACCACAGGCTGAGCATGTTGAACAGGATGTGCACATAGCCGCCGTGCAGGAACATGGCGGTCACCAGCCGGTACCACTGGCCCTGTGCGATGCCCTCGGCGGAACCGAGCAACGGCACGTAGGCCTGGCCGAGGAGTTCGAACCGGTTGGTGAAACGGTCACCGAGGGACAACTGGATCAGGTAGACGGCCAGGTTCGCGCCGATCAGCAGCTTGGTGACCAGCCGCGGGTCAGCGGTGACCGTGCCCCCCGCCACGGTACGCGGCCGGACGTCGGCACGAGGTTGCCCGGAGCCGGAAGCACCGCGTACGCATTCCGGGCACTGGAAGCCCACGGAAGCGCTGACCATGCACTCGGGACAGATGGGGCGCTCGCAGCGGGTGCAGCGGATGCCGGTCTCGCGGTCCGGGTGCCGGTAGCACACGGGCACGCTCCTGGCGTCCTGCGCGCTGCCTGCGGCCTCCTGGTCCATGGAGTCCCCTCGGTCGTCTCGTGGACACTGCACCACTCCGCTCATCCTTACGGACGAGCGGGGCGATTGGTTCCCCGGCCTGTCCGGGCAGGTCAGCCCTGGCGGCGCTCGATGACGATGGTCTCGATGACGACGTCGTTGACCGGGCGGTCATTGGGCTTGGTGGTGGGGACGGCGGCGATGGCGTCCACGACCTTCTGGCCGGCCGGGTCGGTGACCTCACCGAAGATGGTGTGCTTGCGGTTCAGCCAGGTCGTCGGGGAGACGGTGATGAAGAACTGCGAGCCGTTGGTGCCGGGCCCGGCGTTGGCCATGGCGAGCAGGTAGGGCTTGTTGAAGGACAGGTCCGGGTGGAACTCGTCCTCGAACTCGTAGCCCGGGCCGCCGATGCCGCTGCCGAGCGGGTCGCCGCCCTGGATCATGAAGCCGCTGATCACCCGGTGGAAGACCGTGCCGTCGTAGAGCTTGTCCTGGCTGGTCGCGCCGGTGGCCGGGTGCTTCCACTCGCGCTCGCCCTGGGCGAGCTCGACGAAGTTCTTGACCGTCTTGGGCGCGTGGTTCGGGAAGAGCCGGACCTCGATGTCGCCGTGGTTGGTCTTCAGGGTGGCGTAGAGCTGCTCGGCCACGATCTGCCTTCCGTTGTCTTCCTGTGACCCTCAGATCCTCGCACGCTCCGGACCGCGCGTCGCCCGACCGTGTCCAGTGGGCGCGAATCGTCCCCGGGCGGGCGCGCGCGGCGGCGATTCGTGGCATTGTCGGGATTGTCGGCGACAGGCTCGTGTTGCCCCGTATTCACCCGCTCTTCGTGTGGTGCGTGGGGTGTGAGCGGCTCGGTCGGCACCCGTATGCCCGTCCTCGCATGCCCCATGTCCCGTTGACAGGCATGATCCGTAAAAGGGTGGAAAGTCGAATTACCGTACGCCACCGAGGAGGAGGAACCCGTGACCCGCATCGACAGCGTGCGCGCCGCGACCGGCTCGGCGAAGGACAGCGTGCTGCACGCCGCGGAAGTGGTGGCGCCCTACGCCGACACGGCCAAGGAGCGTGCCGCGCAATATGCGCAGGAGGCACGCGTACGGCTCGCGCCCAAGGTGTCGCAGGCCGCCGAACAGGCCCGCGTGCAGTACGACGCCCGTCTCGCGCCCCGTCTGGAGCTGGCCAGGGCGCAGGCCATGGCCCATGTACCGCCGAAGGTCGACCAGGCCGCCCATAAGACCGCGGTCCGCACCCGAAAGGCTGCCAGGCAGGCAGCGGAGTACTCGCGGCCGAAGATCGAGCAGGCGGTGGCCGCGGCCGGGCCGGTTCGCGACGAGGCGACGGCGCGGGGTGCCGCGGCGCTGGCCGCGCTCCGTGGCCAGGTCTCGCCCAAGGAGATCCAGAAGCTGGCTCGCAAGCACCGGCGGCGGGCCAGGGCGGGCCGTCTCGCCAAGGCGCTGGCCGTGGCGGGTGCGGTGGCCGGTGGTGCTTTCGCGGCCTGGAAGTGGTGGGACAAGCAGGCCAACCCCGACTGGCTGGTGGAGCCGCCCGCCGCGACGGAGGTGCCCGAATCGGGTCGGCTGGCGTCGGTCGACGGCGCCCCGCTCGATCCCGAGGTGCAGGCCAAGGAGGCCGAGGAGGAATCGGCGGACCGCGACGAGCGCGGCCGCGGCTGACGGCGGCACCCGGAGAGGAACGCGGTGGGGGGGGGGGGGGGGGCGCCCCCCCCCCCCCCCCCCACCGCGTTTCACTGCCGCGTTCCACTGCGTTCCATAGCAAACAATTGCAAATCACCGCAAATCGCTCAATCGGCACCCAGTCACCCAATCACCCAGTCGCCCGGCCGGAACACGGCCCCGAGACACCGGAGCGATCGTGCCCGCGGCACGCAAAAGCCCCTCCGATCCGCTTTCCGCAGATCGGAGGGGCTTCCTGGGGGTGGAGCCTAGGGGAGTCGAACCCCTGACATCTGCCATGCAAAGACAGCGCTCTACCAACTGAGCTAAGGCCCCGGGATGCAGGCATCCACCGGAAGAATCACTTACCGGCGGGCGCCGCAGACCAGAGTACCGGGTCACCCCCGGTATCTCGCAAAAAAGTTGGGGTCCCCGTCGACGACCACGCTCCGTAAGATGCCCCTCGTGGTTCGCTACAGCGAACCCACGTTCAAGGGGAAGCGATGGGGAGACGCAATGGACGCCGCACAGCAGGAAGCCACCGCAAGAGCGCGGGAGCTGCAGCGGAACTGGTACGGGGAGCCGTTGGGGGCGCTCTTCCGTAAGCTCATCGAAGATCTCGGTCTCAACCAGGCCCGCCTCGCGGCGGTCCTCGGGCTGTCCGCGCCGATGCTGTCGCAGCTGATGAGCGGTCAGCGCGCCAAGATCGGCAATCCGGCGGTCGTGCAGCGGGTGCAACTGCTGCAGGACCTGGCGGGGCAGGTCGCGGACGGCAGCGTCAGCGCCGCCGAGGCGACCGAGCGCATGGATGAGATCAAGAAATCACAGGGGGGATCGGTGCTCAGCAACACCACACAGACGACGAGCAGTTCGGGGGCGCCCACGGTCAAGCGGGTGGTCCGCGAGATCCAGTCGCTGCTGCGCTCGGTGGCCGCCGCCGGGGACATCATCGAGGCCGCGGACACCCTCGCCCCGAGCCATCCGGAGCTGGCGGAGTTCCTGCGCGTCTACGGTGCCGGCCGCACCTCGGACGCGGTCGCGCACTACCAGTCCCACCAGAGCTGAGTCCACGGCCCGGGGAGGGGTCGTAACTCTCATCACGGGGGAAGCACGTCACGGGGGAAACGGGGGAAGCTCGTGACGGGGGAACAACACGGGGGCCGCAGGGGGAGGAGCGACGGACAGCCATGGGTGAGGTCTTCGCCGGGCGGTACGAACTGGCCGATCCGATCGGACGCGGCGGTGTCGGCGCCGTCTGGCGCGCCTGGGACCACCGCCGTCGCCGCTACGTCGCCGCCAAGGTGCTTCAGCAGCGCGACGCCCACTCCCTCCTGCGCTTCGTACGGGAGCAGGCCCTGCGGATCGACCATCCGCATGTGCTCGCTCCGGCGAGCTGGGCCGCCGACGACGACAAGGTCCTGTTCACCATGGATCTGGTCGCCGGCGGCTCCCTGGTCCACCTGATCGGGGACTACGGTCCCCTGCCGCCCGGTTTCGTCTGCACCCTCCTCGACCAGCTGCTGGCCGGCCTCGCCGCCGTGCACGCCGAGGGAGTCGTCCACCGGGACATCAAGCCCGCCAACATCCTGCTGGAGGCCACGGGCACCGCGCGGCCCCGGCTACGGCTGTCCGACTTCGGCATCGCGATGCGGCTGGGCGAGCCGCGCCTGACGGAGACGAACCTCGTGGTGGGGACTCCCGGTTACCTCGCACCCGAGCAGATGCTGGGCGCCGAACCGGACTTCCCCGCCGATCTGTTCGCCGTCGGCCTGGTCGCGCTGTACCTGCTCCAGGGCGCCAAGCCCGACGCCAAGGCGCTCATCCAGTACTTCATGGAACACGGCACGCCCGGCGCGCCCAAGGGCGTTCCCGAGCCGCTGTGGCAGGTCGTGGCCTCCCTGCTGCAACCGGACCCGCAGGCCCGCTTCCGTACCGCCACGGGAGCGCGCAAGGCCCTCGCCGCCGCCGTGGAACTCCTGCCGGAGCCCGGCTCCGACGAGGAACTGATCGAGATCTTCGACCAAATCGGCCCCCTGCCTCCGGGATTCGGCCCGGAGGGGCCACTGGCGGCCGAGCCCGGGGCAGGGGCGTACGCGGGCACGAGTACGGGGTCGGGGCCGGAGGCCACTACCGGCACGGACACGGACACGGGCCACTCCGTGTCGGACACCGGCAGCTTCCGCCTGCCACCGCCGCAGCAACCGCCCGCCCCGACGCCCACGCCGACACCCACACCGGGACCCACACCCACGCCGACACCCACACCCACGACGCAGAGCCACAATCCCGCGCCCGCGCCGCACGCCCCCTTTCCCCCACCCTCGTACGCCGTCGCATCACCCCCGTACACCCACACCCCCACGGCCCCATACACCGCACAGGTTCCCCAGATCCCACAGGCCCCACCAGCCTCACAGAGCCCACAGGCCCCCCGAGCCGCGCATGCCGCACACGCCGCGCGCCGTCACCGCCCCGGGCCCCCGCCCAAGGTCGTCGTCCCGGTACTGCTGCTCGCGTTGGCCTGCTACGCGGTCGGGTTCTGGGCGCTGACCCGCATCTGAGCCTCGGCAGCTTCGGCTGCCTCGGCGGCCGAGGCCCTGCGCCGTGCCGTCAGGGTCCACAGGCCGAGCCCCAGCAGCAGGACCGTCCCGGTGCCGATCCCGCCGGCGGCGAGGGCCTTCATGGCGGTGCCGCCGCCGGGGGCCACGCCCGTGGCCGCGGCCTCCCGGTCGCCGTCGGTGATCTCGAAGAGGTTCGCGGGGGCGGACTTCCCGGTGTACCCGGGGCCCGCGTGCGGCGTGCCGTCGACGCGGACGCGCAGTGTCAGCCCGAACGCCTTGTCGCCGAAGGTGTCGGCGACCTGCCCGCTGAGGTGGACGGCGAGGTAGTAGTTGCCGGCGAAGCGCATGGCGCTGACCTGGCCGCTCGGGGCGTACCTGTTGTCGTATTCGACGGGCGGCAGGGGGGCGAGGGTGACGGTCGTCTGCCGGCCGTTGTAGCTGCGGGGAACGTCCGTGACGTCACCGCGGGCGGGGTTGTACAGGGCCAGGTCGAGGGCGCTGGTCACATAGCCGCCCTTGCCGGTGGAGCTGCCGAGTTCGGCGGTGGCGTACAGCTGCTGGCCCCAGTCGACGGGGACCTTGTAGAAGAGGGTCTGGCCGGGCCGGATGCGGGTGTCCCAGACGCCCTGGTCCAGTGCCTGAGCCCCGGCGAAGCCCGCGGTGCCGGTGCGGGTCCCGGGGTCGCCGGTGAGGGGCTCGGGGGTGGCGGAGTTCCAGGCCTCGGGCGCCGCGGTGCCGGCGGCCTTGGCCCGGGGCGGTTCGGTGACCGGGGCGATCTCCAGGCTCCAGTCCTGGGCCGAGGAGGCGCCGCCGGCCCCGGAGCCGGCCCCCGAGCCGGTCGCGTCGACGCGTTCGACGACCAGGTAGAACGTGCCCGCCCCCTGACACAGGGCCTTGCCCGCCTCACGCGTCCCCAGCGCGGTGACGGGCTGCGGGCTCAGGCCGCCGCCGAAGCCGGCGCTGTCGTTGGAGCAGGCGTTGCCGTCACCGTCCTGGAGCGAGACGCGGATGCCGTCGGTGGCCGCGACCTTGGCGTCGGACGGGGGGACGGCGGTGACGGCGACGTAGGCGGTCGCCCGGTCCTTGAGTGCGAGGCGGTAGTAGACCTCGGCGTTCTTACCGAGGGAGCTGCGGTAGGTCTCGCCGGGCTCGAGGGGTTCGGCGTCCGTGGTACCGGCCGTGCCCTGCACCGTCCGCGCCTTGGGCGCGAAGGCGTAGCCGCTCGGTGTACCGCCCGGTGTCCCGGTCGTGGTGCCGTCGGCGACCGCGGTGCCGCCCGGCAGGGCGACCGCCGCGCCCGTCAGCGCTCCGGTGACGGCGAACCGTACCGCCGTACGCCACAACGCCGTACCCCACCGCCCCGTACGCCACCGTCCCGTCCCCATGCCGCCCGCCCCCTCGCGCTCGTACCGGACCGCCGCCCATCCTGCAACACGAAACCCCGACCGCGAGGGCGGTCGGGGCTTGCTCAAATTCCGGTTTTTCCGGTACTCACGAACCCGTGGGCACGGAGTCAGTCGCCTCCGTCCACAGATCCTGCTCGGCGCGATCCGCCTGGATCTGGCGGTACACGAGGAGCCCGCCGATGGCGGCCAGTGCGACCAGGAGAAGCTTCTTCACCGCGCGACCTCGTCTTTCGTTGACGTAGGGGACCTCTGGCGCCCGACTATACACACCGACCGATATCGATCGGTGACCTACATCAGGCCGTCAACTTCCGCCCCCGTGAGAACAATTCTTGTCCTTTACGCCCATACGAGTGGTGTTCATCAGAACATCGCCGCGCCACGGGCGTCGGTCCACCACTTCGCGGCCCTCATACACATCATGAGGAAAGTACGCAAATCGCCCGACCTGAAAGTGAGGGGCCATGACCCAGAACAAGGTCATGAAGCTGTGGACCGCCATCGTCACCGCATTCCTCGCGCTGTTCACGGCGCTCGGCCTCGCCACGGCGACCACCGCCGCGGCCGCACCGCAGACCCGGACCGAGGAACCGTGCGGCGAGACCGTCCAGGTCTCGGCTCCGGTCCCGCCCCTCTTGTCCCGGTTGGTCGCCGCGTCCCTGCCCCCCACGATGAAGCAGCGCATCCAGGCCGAGGCCCACGGCAAGTCCCCCGGCTGCCGCCGCCAGCCTTCCGCCGACCAGGAAACGTCCTCCTCTCCCGAGCACAAGGCCCCCCTTCAGACCTGAGGGTCTGGGCAGCACGCCAGCGAAGTAACACGACACAACGGCGGTTTGCGTACAGCCACCCGCACAGAGAGACCCCCGACCGGCAGAACCGGTCGGGGGTCTCGTCGTACGCAGTGCTCCGTACCGGCGCCCGCCTTGCGCAACCGGAACCGGAGCCTGAACCGGAAGGAACCGGAGCCAGTGACCGTGGGGGTCTCACCCGATACCCAAGGCAAGGGGCCACCGGACGCCAAAGACCCCCAACCGCTGTCGGTTGGGGGTCTTCGTGCTGGTGGGGCTAACAGGATTTGAACCTGTGGCCTCATCCTTATCAGGGATGCGCTCTAACCAACTGAGCTATAGCCCCGCCGCGCTTTGCGGTGTATCTCCCGCGCGCTGACTCCTGAAGATTAGCGCACGAGAGGGGCAGTCCCAAAATCGGTTGTCGGGGGACTGTCGGGGGACTGTCACTCGTCTTCGGCGAGGGTCAGCTCGATGCCGCCGACGAAGCCGGCGGAGAGGTTGTAGATGAACGCGCCGAGCGTGGCCAGGGCGGTGGCCAGGACGACGTCGATGACCGCGATGATCGCGGCGAACGTCAGGACGTGCGGCAGCGAGAGAAAGGCCTGCAGGTCGAAGCCGTTGGACTCGGTGGAACCCGTGGCCTCCGAGATCTGGCCGCCGACCGTCGAGAAGACGCCCATGGCGTCCAGGACCATCCACAGCACCGCGGACGCGACGACGGTGCAGATGCCGATCGCGATGGAGAGCAGGAAACTGACCTTCATCACCGACCACGGGTCGGCCTTGGCCACCCGCAGCCGCGCCTTGCGCGTGCGGGGCATGGTGCGCGCCACGGAACCGGTGCGCGGCCGGCGTACGGCCGCCCCGGTGCCCTGGGCCGGGTAGGCCTGCGGCGGGTGGTACGGGCCGGAGGGCTGCTGCTGTTTGCGTTCCCCGGGCAGCGGCGAGGCCGCCTCGGGCGCCGGCCGGTCCTCGCGGCCGCGGGTGTCCCCCACACTTCCCCCCTGGGATCCCTGCGCGTCGGGAGAGGACGAGTCCGCCGCCTCCGGCTTGACCGCCTTCAGGTTGGTCGTGTGCGGATCCGTCGGCTGCGCGGCGCTCGCGGCGGAGCCACGGCCGCCGCCGCCCGTTTCCGTACCCGTGGAGGTACCGGCCGACCCGGCGCCCGTGGCTCCGCTCACGATCTCACTCCTCGTGCTACTCGTCCGAGGGCGCCTCACCCTCGTCCGTGCCGGTGGTCGCGGCACCCTCGGCGGTCTCGTCGACGGCCACATCGCCGTCGACCTCCTCCGCCTCGCGTCCCGCCTCGGCGTTACGTGCGATACCGACCACGGCATCGCGCTTGCCCAGGTTGATCAGTTGGACGCCCATGGTGTCACGGCCCGTCTCCCTGACCTCGTTGACTCGCGTACGAATCACACCGCCGGAGAGGGTGATGGCGAGGATCTCGTCGAGTTCCTCCACCACCAGCGCGCCCACGAGCGATCCGCGGTCCTCCACGATCTTGGCGGCCTTGATACCGAGGCCACCGCGGCCCTGGACGCGGTACTCGTCGACGCGGGTCCGCTTCGCGTACCCGCCGTCTGTGGCAGTGAACACGAACGTACCGGTTCGAACAACATTCATCGAGAGCAGCTCGTCGCCCTCGCGGAAACTCATGCCCTTGACACCCGAGGTGGCACGGCCCATCGGTCGCAGGGTGTCGTCCGAGGCGGTGAACCTGATCGACTGTGCCTTCTTGCTGATCAAGAGCAGATCGTCGTCGGCCGAGACGAGTTCGGCTCCGATCAGTTCGTCGTCGGAACCGTCCGCGCTCTCCCGCAGATTGATCGCGATGACGCCACCGGAACGGGGCGAATCGTAATCCTTCAGAGGCGTCTTCTTGACCAGACCGGCCTTGGTGGCCAGCACCAGGTACGGCGCCGCCTCGTAGTCCCGGATCGCGAGGATCTCGGCGATCGCCTCGTCCGGCTGGAAGGCCAGCAGGTTGGCGACGTGCTGCCCGCGCGCGTCCCGGCCGGCGTCGGGGAGCTCGTACGCCTTCGCCCGGTACACCCGGCCCTTGTTGGTGAAGAACAGCAGCCAGTGGTGCGTGGTCGAGACGAAGAAGTGGTCGACGATGTCGTCTTCCTTCAGCTTCGTGCCGCGCACGCCCTTGCCGCCGCGCTTCTGCGCCCGGTAGTCGTCCGTCTTGGTGCGCTTGACGTAGCCGCCGCGCGAGACGGTGACGACGATGTCCTCCTCGGCGATCAGGTCCTCGATGGACATGTCACCGTCGTAGGGCACCAGCATGGTCTTGCGGTCGTCGCCGTACTTCTCGACGATCGCGGCGAGTTCCTCGCTGACGATGCCGCGCTGGCGGACCGGCGAGGCCAGGATCGCGTTGTACTCGTTGATCTTCGCCTGGAGTTCGTCGTGCTCCTGGACGATCTTCTGCCGCTCCAGGGCGGCCAGGCGGCGCAGCTGCATCTCGAGGATGGCGTTGGCCTGGATCTCGTCGATCTCCAGGAGCTCCATCAGGCCCCCGCGCGCGATCTCGACGGTCTCACTGCGCCGGATCAGCGCGATGACCTCGTCGATGGCGTCCAGCGCCTTCAGCAGGCCGCGCAGGATGTGCGCCCGCTCCTCCGCCTTGCGCAGCCGGAAGCGCGTACGGCGGACGACGACCTCGATCTGGTGCGTCACCCAGTGCCGGATGAACGCGTCCAGCGACAGCGTGCGCGGCACCCCGTCGACCAGCGCCAGCATGTTGGCGCCGAAGTTCGTCTGCAGGTCCGTGTGCTTGTAGAGGTTGTTCAGGACGACCTTGGCGACCGCGTCCCGCTTCAGGACGATGACCAGCCGCTGCCCCGTACGGGACGACGTCTCGTCGCGGACGTCCGCGATCCCGCCGATCTTGCCGTCCTTGACGAGATCGGCGATCTTCTGCGCGAGGTTGTCGGGGTTTGTCTGGTACGGCAGCTCCGTGACCACCAGGCACTGCCGGTTCTGGATCTCCTCGACCTCGACGACCGCGCGCATGGTGATCGAGCCGCGGCCCGTGCGGTAGGCCTCCTCGATGCCCTTGCGGCCCACGACGAGCGCGCCGGTCGGGAAGTCCGGGCCCTTGATGCGCTCGATGAGGGCGTCCAGGAGCTCCTCGTGCGAGGCCTCCGGGTTCTCCAGGTACCACTGGGCGCCGGCCGCGACCTCGCGCAGGTTGTGCGGCGGGATATTGGTCGCCATACCGACCGCGATACCGGCCGAGCCGTTGATCAGCAGGTTCGGGAAGCGGGCCGGCAGAACGGTCGGCTCCTGGGAGCGGCCGTCGTAGTTGTCCGTGAAGTCGACGGTCTCCTCGTCGATGTCACGGACCATCTCCATCGACAGCGGCGCCATCTTGCACTCGGTGTAGCGCATCGCCGCGGCCGGGTCGTTGCCCGGGGAGCCGAAGTTGCCGTTGGAGTCCACCAGCGGCATCCGCATCGACCACGGCTGCGCGAGGCGCACCAGGGCGTCGTAGATCGAGGAGTCGCCGTGGGGGTGGTAGTTGCCCATGACGTCGCCGACGACACGGGCGCACTTGTAGAAGCCGCGGTCGGGGCGGTAGCCGCCGTCGTACATGGCGTACAGGACGCGGCGGTGGACGGGCTTGAGACCGTCACGGACGTCGGGCAGCGCGCGGGACACGATGACGGACATCGCGTAGTCCAGGTACGAGCGCTGCATCTCCGTCTCGAGCCCGACGGGCTCGACGCGCATCGCGACTTCGCCGCCCTCTTCGGGGGTGACAGGAGTGTTCTCGTCGGCCATTGCTGGTGAAGATCCTTCCTTGTGCGGTCAGCTGAGACCGACTCAGATGTCGAGGAAGCGGACGTCCTTGGCGTTGCGCTGGATGAACTGGCGGCGGGCTTCCACGTCCTCGCCCATCAGGACCGAGAACAGGTCGTCGGCCTGGGCCGCGTCGTCGAGGGTGACCTGGCCGAGAACCCGGTGCTCCTGGTCCATCGTGGTCACGCGCAGCTCCTCGGCGTTCATCTCACCGAGACCCTTGAAGCGCTGGATCGAGTCCTCGCGGACGCGCTTGCCGCGCTGCCGGCCCATCTCGATCAGCGCGTCACGCTCGCGGTCCGAGTAGGCGTACTCGATGTCGTCCCGGCCCCACTTGATCTTGTACAGCGGGGGGCGGGAGAGGTACACGTGCCCGGCCTCGACCAGCGGCCGCATGAAACGGAACAGGAAGGTCAGCAGCAGGGTGCTGATGTGCTGGCCGTCGACGTCGGCGTCCGCCATCAAAATGATCTTGTGGTAGCGGAGCCGCTCGATGTCGAAGTCCTCGTGCACACCCGTGCCGAACGCGGAGATCAGCGCCTGGATCTCCTGGTTCTGCAGGATCTTGTCGATCCTGGCCTTCTCCACGTTCAGGATCTTGCCGCGGATCGGGAGGATCGCCTGGTACTCCGGGTTCCGGCCGGACTTGGCCGAGCCGCCGGCGGAGTCACCCTCGACGATGAAGATCTCGCACTTGGTGGGGTCGTTCGACTGGCAGTCGGAGAGCTTGCCCGGCAGGGACGCCGACTCCAGCAGGCCCTTGCGGCGGGTCAGGTCGCGGGCCTTGCGGGCCGCCACGCGCGCGGTGGCCGCCTGGATGCCCTTGCGGACGATGTCCGCGGCCTCGATGGGGTTGCGGTCCAGCCAGTCGTTGAGGTGCTCGTAGACCGCCCTCTGCACGAAGGTCTTGGCCTCCGTGTTGCCCAGCTTGGTCTTGGTCTGGCCCTCGAACTGCGGCTCGCTCAGCTTCACCGAGATGATCGCGGTCAGACCCTCGCGGATGTCGTCACCCGTGAGGTTGTCGTCCTTCTCGCGCAGCAGCTTCTTGTCGCGCGCGTACTTGTTGATCAGCGAGGTCAGCGCCGCGCGGAAACCCTCCTCGTGCGTGCCGCCCTCGTGCGTGTGGATGATGTTGGCGAACGAGTAGACGCCCTCGCTGTAGCCGCTGTTCCACTGCAGCGCGACCTCGAGGGACAGGCTCTTGTCCTTGTCCTCGGCCTCGAGGTCGATGACCGAAGGATGCACCAGGTCGCCCTTGCGGGAGTTGAGGTACTTCACGAAGTCGACGATGCCGCCCTCGTAGTGGTACCTGACCGACTTGACCTCGTCCTTCTCGTCGGCGCCCGCCTCGTCGGCACCGGTCACGGCCTTCGCCGACTCGCGCTCATCAGTGAGTTTGATCGTCAAACCCTTGTTGAGGAACGCCATCTCCTGGAAGCGCCGCGAGAGCGTCTCGAAGGAGTACTCGGTGGTCTCGAAGATGTCCGGGTCGGCCCAGAAGGTGACCGAGGTACCGGTCTCCTCCGTCTCCTCGTGCTTGGCGAGCGGGGCCGTCGGGACGCCCAGCTTGTAGTCCTGGGTCCAGCGGTGGCCGTCGGTCCTGATCTCGACGGAGACCTTGGTCGACAGGGCGTTCACGACGGAGACGCCGACGCCGTGCAGACCGCCGGAGACCGCGTAGCCGCCGCCGCCGAACTTGCCGCCCGCGTGCAGCACGGTCAGCACGACCTCGACGGCCGGCTTCCCCTCGGAGGGGACGATGCCCACCGGGATGCCGCGGCCGTTGTCGACGACGCGCACGCCACCGTCGGCGAGGATCGTCACGTCGATGGTGTCCGCGTGGCCGGCCAGCGCCTCGTCGACGGAGTTGTCGACGACCTCCTGCACCAGGTGGTGCAGGCCGCGCTCACCGGTGGAACCGATGTACATACCGGGTCGCTTGCGGACCGCGTCCAGGCCCTCGAGGACGGTGATGGCGCTGGCGTCGTACGAGGCCGTGACCTCCCCGTTCGAGGAGGTCGCCGGTCCGTTCGCGCCCGCGTCGGTGGACGGGATGTTCTCGTTGGGGTTGCCGGAATCGGCCACGAAGCGCCCTTTCTGGCACAGCACGAGCCGGGCTCGTCGGCGGGTTGCCGGAGCGGCTGCGGCATGTTGCGTTGGTAAGCCTTGATCAGCGTTGCTCAGCTTGTCCCGGACGGTCCCCACGTTCGGGGCGGGATTGTCTTCCAGTCTACCGGTAGCGCCGACAGTGATGGGGGTTTGCCGGTACCTGAGTCCTCATGTGCCGCCCTCAACCGGTCTCCGCCGGGTCCCGATATACGGAAGGGGGCTCCAAGAGGCTCACAGCGGCACTCAGCGCTTCGGGATGTCAACCCTTCGCTACTCAAGGGTCAGGTCAGGATTCGCAAGAGCGTGCGGTTGCATGCCGAACCACCGGGACGCGCCCGCGACAGGCCCCTGCGACGTTCCTGTGTGAGTTCTGTCACCCGTAGGTGTCACCGGGGCCCATGCTGCCCGGAGCCCGCAACGGACCATAGCGACGGACGGGACCACCGGGCCCCAACACCTTGATCACCCGGACCGCGCCATGCCCCAGATCCTCGTTGAGCCGCGCGACCAGAGTCGGCGCAAGCAGCCGCAGATTCGTCGCCCACGCCGTCGAATCACAGCGCACGACCAGCGTCCGCTCGTCCTCGTCGTACTTCTCCGGAACGCAGTGCTTGGCCACGTCCTCGCCCACGATCTGCGGCCAGCGTCCCATCACACCGCCCACCGCGGCCGGGGCCTCCCAGCCCCGCTCGGTGATCAGCCGGTTGATCGCCGCACCGAGCGCCATCGGATCACGGCCGTCCGCCCGCGCACCGGAACGCAAGCCCCCCCGCCGCGCCTGCTTCTTTTGCTGCGCCGCGTCCCCACGCGCGCGTGCCTGCTCCTTCGCGGCACGCAGCGCCACCCGAGCCAGATCGACCCCCGAAGGCTCGGGCGCCTTCCCGGAAGTCGTGTCGGACCCGGGAGCCGTGCCGGACCCGGTAGTCCTGTCAGGCCTGGATGTCCTGTCGGCGCCGGAGCCCTCGGTGCTCATACCCGCTCCACCGCCCCCTCGGACACGGCATACCGGACACCCGCCAGCACATGCGGCACGTCGTCGTCGACCGCCGCCGTCACCAGCACCTGCTCACCCGGAGCCACCAGCTCCGCCAGCCGCTCACGGCGCCGGGCGTCCAGCTCGGCGAAGACATCGTCGAGGATCAGCACCGGCTCGTTGCCCTCCGCGCGCAACAGGTCGTACGACGCCAGGCGCAGCGCCAGCGCATAGGACCAGGACTCACCGTGCGACGCGTACCCCTTGGCGGGCAGCTGACCCAGCTTGAGCACCAGATCGTCCCGGTGCGGGCCCACGAGGGTCACGCCCCGCTCGATCTCCTGCTTGCGAGCGTCCGCCAGGGCCGCCATCAGCTGGGCGTACAGATCCTCGCGCGTGTGCGCCTCACCCGGCGCCGACGGCTTGTACTCCAGGGCGACCGGACCGCCGCCGGGGGCCAGCTGCTCGTACGCCTTGTCGGCCAGCGGCTGGACCGCGGCGATCAGGTCGATGCGCTGCGCGAGCAGTTCGGCGCCCGCACGCGCCAGATGCTGGTCCCACACGTCCAGCGTGGACAGGTCCATGGAGCGGCCGCCGTGCCGCCGGGCCAGCGCCGCCGACTTCAGCAGCGTGTTGCGCTGCTTGAGCACCCGCTCGTAGTCGGAACGCACGCCGGCCATACGCGGAGAACGCGCGGTGACCATCTCGTCCAGGAAGCGGCGCCGTTCCCCGGGATCACCCTTGACCAGGGCGAGGTCCTCGGGCGCGAACAGCACCGTCCGTACGATCCCCAGCACGTCCCGCGGCCTGACCTGCGAGGACCGGTTGATCCGGGCACGGTTGGACCGGCCCGGGTTCAGCTCCAGCTCGACCAGCTGCTGCCGCTCGCCCTGCCGGACCTGAGCACGGATGATCGCGCGATCGGCGCCCATGCGCACCAGGGGCGCATCCGAGGCGACCCGGTGACTGCCGAGGGTGGCGAGGTAGCCGATCGCCTCGACGAGGTTCGTCTTGCCCTGCCCGTTCGGGCCGACGAAGGCCGTGACACCCGGGTCCAGCGGGACCTCGACCCGGGCGTACGAGCGGAAGTCGGCCAGCGACAGATGCGTGACGTGCATGGTCGTTCGCCGACCTCCCCCAGGGTTGTGGATCGCCGGGCGACCCTGTGGACAACTTATTCGGTCTTCTTGCGTCTTCGTCGGGCTCGGTCGGGCTTCGTCGGGTGGCGTCGAGTCCGCGCTACGGCTTCTTCTCGACCGCGTGGCCGCCGAACTGGTTGCGCAGCGCGGCGATCATCTTCATCTGCGGGGAGTCCTCCTGGCGCGAGGCGAACCGCGCGAACAGCGAAGCGGTGATCGCCGGCAGCGGTACCGCGTTGTCTATGGCGGCTTCCACCGTCCAGCGCCCCTCGCCGGAGTCCTGTGCATAACCCCGCAGCTGCGCCAGGTGCTCGTCCTCGTCCAGGGCGTTGACCGCGAGGTCGAGCAGCCAGGAACGGATAACCGTGCCCTCCTGCCAGGAGCGGAAGACCTCGCGGACGTTCTCCACGGAGTCGACCTTCTCCAGCAGCTCCCAGCCCTCGGCGTAGGCCTGCATCATCGCGTACTCGATGCCGTTGTGGACCATCTTCGCGAAGTGGCCCGCGCCGACCTTGCCGACGTGCACGGCGCCGAGGTCGCCCTCCGGCTTGAGCGCGTCGAAGACCGGCCGCACCTTGGCGACGTGCTCGGCGTCTCCGCCGTACATCAGCGCGTACCCGTTCTCCAGGCCCCAGACGCCGCCGGAGACACCGCAGTCCACGAAGCCTATGCCCTTGGCGGCCAGCTCCTCGGCGTGCCGCTCGTCGTCCGTCCAGCGGGAGTTGCCGCCGTCCACGACCACGTCACCGGGCTCCAGGAGCTCGGCGAGCTCGTCGATCGTGGACTGCGTGGGCTCGCCGGCCGGGACCATCACCCAGACCACGCGCGGGCCGGGAAGCTTGCCCACAAGCTCTTCCAGGCTGTGGACGTCCGCGAGGTCAGCGTTGCGGTCGTATCCGAAGACGGTGTGGCCCGCGCGGCGGATCCGCTCGCGCATGTTGCCGCCCATCTTGCCGAGGCCGACGAGACCGAGCTCCATCAGTTGTGTTCCTTAGGTCGCTGTGTGGCGTGTAAGGCACTGTCGTACCCGTGTCCGAGCCTAAACCCGGACGCTCACGCACAGCTGTGGGCATACGCGCTCATTCGTATGCCCTCACCTGGGGCTTTGCCGGAGGTCGCGCTCAGCCGCTCAGCCGCACCGGCATACTGCGGTCTTGTGGGGGATGCCCCCACACCCCCAGCCGTCGCCCAGTGCCGGTCGCCTGCAGACTCAGCCGCTCAGCCGCACCGGCATGATCAGGTACTTGTAGGCCTCGTCCGCCTCGGCGTCCACCGCCGGCTTGCCGCTGAGCAGCGCGGGCTTGGTGGACGTCGTGAACGACAGCTGGGCCACCGGGGAGTCGATCGCGCTCAGCCCGTCCAGCAGGAAGGTCGGGTTGAAGGCGATGGAGATGTCGTCGCCGTCGAGCTGGGCGTCAACCCTTTCCACAGCCTGTGCGTCGTCGCTGGAGCCGGCCTCCAGGATGAGCACGCCCTGCTCGAAGCTCAGCCGCACCGGGGTGTTCCGCTCGGCGACCAGGGCCACACGCTTGACGGCCTCCACGAAGGGGGCGGTCTCGATCACGGCGACGGAGTTGAACTCGGTCGGGAACAGCGTGCGGTACTTCGGGAGGTCGCCCTCGAGAAGGCGGGTCGTCGTACGGCGTCCGGCGCCCTCGAAACCGATCAGGCCCTCACCCGCGCCCGAACCGGACAGCGCCAGGATGACGCTGTCGCCGCTGGTCAGCGCCTTGGCGGTGTCCTGGAGCGTCTTGGCGGGCACCAGCGCGACCGCGGAGACGTCCGGGTTCTCCGGCTTCCACAGGAACTCGCGGACCGCGAAGCGGTAGCGGTCGGTGGAGGCCAGCGTGACCGTGTCGCCCTCGATCTCGATGCGCACACCGGTCAGGACGGGCAGCGTGTCGTCGCGGCCGGCGGCGATGGCGACCTGCTGGACGGCGGAGGCGAAGACCTCGCCGGGGACCGTGCCGGTCGCGTTCGGCATCTGGGGCAGCGCCGGGTACTCCTCCACAGGCAGTGTGTGAAGTGTGAACCGCGAGGAGCCGCAGACCACGGTCGCCCGTACACCGTCTGTGGAAATCTCCACCGGACGGTTGGGGAGGGCGCGGGAGATGTCGGCGAGCAGGCGGCCGGAGACGAGGACCGTGCCCTCCTCCTCGACCTCCGCGTCGACCGACACGCGCGCGGAGACCTCGTAGTCGAAGCTGGACAGGCTCAGCTGGCCGTCCTCGGCCTTCAGCAGGAGCCCGGCGAGCACAGGCGCCGGCGGACGGGCCGGGAGGCTGCGTGCCGCCCACGCCACTGCCTCCGCGAGTACGTCGCGTTCCACCCGGATCTTCACCGTAAGCCGCCTCCTGCTGCTGTTGCCTCTGAGTCCTCCGACTCGGTGTCACCGCCCACTGCGACGGGAAGGACACCGGGACCAGTCTGACGCACCGCACTGACAGTAGGTGCCTGTCGGGGTCAAGTCGCTCCGAGGGGCAGCCGGGCTCGAGACGGCGAGTTGTGCACAGGCCCCGCTTCGAAACGGATTCCCAGCTCTCTCTAGTTGGGAGTAGTAGTAGGGCCTGTGGATACCGTGGATAACCGCGTTTGCCCAGCTCAGAGGCCATTTTTTATCCACTGGGCCTGTGGGTGACGCCGGTGGAAAACCGAGCGTTTCTGTGGAGAACAGAAAGTTCTGCACACACCACCCACAGCCCGGGGGCAGTTCTCCCCAGCTGCGTCCCCAGGTTTACCCACGTTTCCCACACCCCAACCCGGCACCCTGATGTGACGCCTTTCACTCGAGGCGGTGATCTGGTGCGTCGCGTTGCCGAACAGTGGACAGCCATGTGGAGAAGCCCGCGATCGCTGGGGACAACCCGCCCCAGCCTGTGGGTTGCCGGTGGACAACTTCGTGCACAGGCTGTGGATCACCGCTTCTTCCACAGCCTGTGGAGATCCTTCGTCCACCGATCCACAGGCACATGAGCTGGCCTGATGACCTTTCAACCGCACAGCCTGTGGATGGTTTCGGGACAACTTCGCAGTCCCCAGCGTGTGGACGCAAGAAAGTGCCCGAATCTGTGGAGAAAGGCCGTAACCCGGCGAGTAATCGAACACCGGCTGGCCGTGGCATGACGAAGGGCGCCCCCGGGATCTCCTCCCGGGGGCGCCCTCAGCGCTGTCGTAGGGCCGCGCCGACCGTTCGCAGGGCCGTGTCAGCCGTTCTTGATGCGGTTGGTCAGCTCGGTGACCTGGTTGTAGATGGACCGGCGCTCGGCCATCAGCGCGCGGATCTTGCGGTCGGCGTGCATGACGGTCGTGTGGTCGCGGCCGCCGAACTGCGCGCCGATCTTGGGCAGCGACAGGTCGGTGAGCTCACGGCACAGGTACATGGCGATCTGCCGCGCGGTCACCAGGGCGCGGCCGCGCGAGGTGCCGCACAGGTCCTCGACCGTGAGGCCGAAGTAGTCCGCTGTCGCGGCCATGATCGCGGTGGCGGTGATCTCGGGGGCCGCGTTCTCGCCGCCGGGGATGAGGTCCTTGAGGACGATCTCCGTCAGGCCCAGGTCCACGGGCTGCCTGTTGAGCGAGGCGAACGCGGTGACCCGGATCAGCGCACCCTCCAGCTCGCGGATGTTGCGCGAGATCCGGGAGGCGATGAACTCCAGCACCTCCGGCGGGGCGTTGAGCTGCTCCTGCACCGCCTTCTTGCGGAGGATCGCGATGCGCGTCTCCAGCTCGGGCGGCTGGACGTCGGTGATCAGGCCCCACTCGAAACGGTTCCGCAGCCTGTCCTCCAGCGTGACCAGCTGCTTGGGCGGCCGGTCGCTGGAGAGCACGATCTGCTTGTTGGCGTTGTGGAGCGTGTTGAAGGTGTGGAAGAACTCCTCCTGCGTCGACTCCTTGTCCGCAAGGAACTGGATGTCGTCGACGAGCAGGATGTCCATCTCGCGGTAGCGCTTGCGGAAGCTGTCGCCCTTGCCGTCGCGGATGGAGTTGATGAACTCGTTGGTGAACTCCTCGGAGCTCACGTACCGCACCCGCGTGCCCGGGTAGAGGCTGCGCGCGTAGTGCCCGATCGCGTGCAGCAGGTGCGTCTTGCCGAGGCCGGACTCCCCGTAGATGAAGAGGGGGTTGTACGCCTTCGCGGGCGCTTCGGCGACGGCGACCGCGGCGGCGTGCGCGAAGCGGTTGGAGGCGCCGATGACGAAGGTGTCGAAGAGGTACTTCGGGTTCAGCCGCGCGGTGGGCTCGCCCGGGCCGGTCGCCGGCGCGGGCTGCGCGGCCAGCGGGCCGGGCGCGCCGGTCGTGGGCAGGTTCGGACCCACGGGTCCGCCGCGGTGCACATGGCCGGCGCCGGGCGGCGGCTCCGGGAGCTCGCGGCGGGCCGGGTCCCGCTGGTCGTAGTCGACGCGGGAGGGGTCGTACTCGGAGCGTGGCTTGTCGTAGTCCGGGCGCGGCTTGTCGTAGTCCGGGCGCGGCTTGTCGTAAGGCTGCTCGTAGGGCTGCTCGTACGACGGGCGGTCCATCGCCGGCTGGCGGTAGTCATGGGGCGGGGCACCGTAGGCGTCACGGTGCTGTTCACCGTAGGTGTCCGGTGGGGAGGCGTACGGGTCGCGCTCCGGGAAGCCCAGGCGCTGCTGTTGCCAGCCGTAGTCGTCGTGGGTAGGGCGCGGCCAGGCGCCCGGCTCGGGCCGCTGGTACTCGGACGGGTACGCGGGTCGGGCGGTGGGGAGCTGGTCGTCGGCCCGGTGGCGGCCGTATCCCTCGTACTGTCCCGCGGGGAGCTCGGGCTCCTCGTAGCGCGGCTGCGGCTGGGCGGGGGGCGCGGGTGGGGCCGGGGGTTCGCCCGCGGTGTCGTCGACGGTGATCGCGATCCGGATGGGGCGTCCGCACTCACGGCTCAGGGTCTCGCTGACGATCGGGGCCAGACGGCCCTCCAGTACGCCCTTCGCGAATTCGTTCGGTACGGCGAGCAGGGCGGTGTCCGCGACGAGCGCGAGGGGCTGGCAGCGGCGGATCCAGTGCTCGTCCTTGACCTCCACACCCTGTCCGCGGCCCTCTCCGAGGAGTTGCTCGAGTACTCGTGGCCACACTGCGGCAAGATCGGCAGGTACGTCAGCCACAGGACACGCTCTCTCACAGGTCCCACGAACGTGTGGTTGTGGGACGGGTCGGGATGTAGATCGGTGGGGCAGGGGACAAAGGAACGAATCGGAGTCCAGTCACGGTAGTCAGGGCGGCGGGTACGGTTCAAGTTGTTGTCCCCAGCCTGTGGATAGTGTCTCTCCGTGACACTCGGTTTGACCGGATGGCGTAGCCCCGCGTACCGTAACCAGGTCGAGTTGTCGATGGCTGCTGCCGCCTGCCTCCGATGGGCACAGATCGCTGAAGGTGATCGGGAAGCGGTGCACTCGGGCGTGATGCGAGCTACTCGTGGGCGCACGGTGACAGCCAGGACGGCACCCCGCCACTACCGATTTCTTCTGGAGCCCCCGAGTGAGCAAGCGCACCTTCCAGCCGAACAACCGTCGTCGCGCGAAGACCCACGGCTTCCGCCTGCGGATGCGTACCCGTGCCGGCCGCGCGATTCTCGCGAACCGTCGCAGCAAGGGTCGCGCCAGCCTGTCCGCCTGAGTCTGATCAGGTCATGACGTCGTGCTGCCTACCGAGCATCGGCTGAGGCGGCGCGAGGACTTCGCGACCGCGGTACGACGGGGTCGCCGGGCAGGCCGCCCGACGCTCGTCGTCCACCTTCGTAGCGGTGCAACGGACCCGCACGCGCCTGGGGAGAGCGCTCCCCCGACGCGTGCGGGTTTCGTCGTGAGCAAGGCCGTGGGTGGTGCGGTCGTGCGTAACCAAGTGAAGCGCAGACTTCGCCATCTGATGCGTGACCGAGTCGTCCTGTTTCCCCCCGGTAGCCTGGTAGTCGTACGAGCGCTGCCCGGAGCGGGCGACGCAGACCACGCACAGCTGGCCCGAGACCTGGATGCCGCCGTTCAGCGGCTGCTGGGAGGGGGCGCGCGATGAAGTACCCGCTGCTGGCTCTGATCAAGCTGTACCAGTGGACGATCAGTCCACTGCTGGGGCCGGTGTGCAAGTACTACCCGTCGTGCTCCCACTACGGCTACACGGCCATCGACCGGCATGGTGCGCTCAAGGGCACGGCACTCACCGCCTGGCGCATCCTGCGGTGCAATCCGTGGTCGCTGGGCGGGGTGGACCATGTTCCGCCGCGCAAGCGCCCACGGTGGCACGAAATGCTGCGTGACGCCTGGCGTGCACGCAGGGGCGGGCCCTCCGCCGCCGAACCGGCCCTCGAAGGGGAGCTTCCTCCCGAGTCTTCTTCGAGCCCGGCCGCAGAGACCTCGTCCCATGCCCAAGGAGCATGATTAGTGGACACGATTGCCAGCCTCTTCAGCTTCATCACGACACCCGTTTCATGGGTCATCGTCCAGTTCCACACGGTGTACGGCGCGATCTTCGGGCCTGACACGGGGTGGGCCTGGGGCTTGTCCATCGTGTCCCTGGTGATTCTGATCCGTATCTGCCTGATCCCGCTCTTCGTGAAGCAGATCAAGGCGACCCGGGCCATGCAGACGCTCCAGCCCGAGATGAAGAAGATCCAGGAGCGCTACAAGACCGACAAGCAGCGTCAGTCCGAAGAGATGATGAAGCTGTACAAGGAGTCGGGCACCAACCCGCTCTCCTCGTGCCTTCCCATCCTGGCGCAGTCCCCGTTCTTCTTCGCCCTGTACCACGTGCTCAACGGCATCGCGTCGGGCACGACCATCGGCGTCATCAACGAGTCGCTGCTGGCCAGTGCTCGTCAGGCGCACATCTTCGGGGCGCCGCTGGCCGCGAAGTTCAAGGACGGCTCCGCCACCGTCCAGGCCCTGGGCGCGACGGTCACCGATGTGCGGGTCGTCACCGCTGTCATGATCGTCATGATGTCGGCGTCGCAGTTCTACACGCAGCGCCAGCTGATGACGAAGAACGTCGACACGACCGTGAAGACGCCGTTCATGCAGCAGCAGAAGATGCTGATGTACGTCTTCCCCATCATGTTCGCCGTCTTCGGCATCAACTTCCCGGTCGGTGTCCTCGTCTACTGGCTGACCACCAACGTGTGGACCATGGGCCAGCAGATGTACGTGATCCACAACAACCCGACCCCGGGTTCGAAGGCTCAGGCCGCCTACCTGGAGCGTCTGACCAAGCACGTCACGCACCACGGCAAGATCGGCCGGCGGAGCGAGAAGGCCATCGTCAAGGCGATCGTCGCCAAGGGCCGTGACCGCAACGAGTTCGAGCGCAAGTTCATCAACGGCCTGACCAAGGCGGGCCTCGCGGCCCAGGCCGACGGGTCCGTGGTGAAGAGCGAGGGCCAGGCCGTGGCGGAGACCGAGGACGGTGTGACCACCACCGCCACGACCGCCGCCAAGCGGCAGCAGCCCAAGCGGCAGAGCAAGGCCCAGCGCCAGTCCGGCAGCGCCAAGCAGGCGGATGACGCCGTGCCGTCCACGTCGCTGGAGAAGTCCGGGGAGTCCGAGGACGCCAAGCCTGCCGCCGCCGAGAAGGCCGCCCCGAAGTCCGGCGGCGGCACCCGCAGCAGGGCCCAGTCCGGCCAGCGCAAGGGTGGCCCGCAGCGGCCCAAGTCCCCCTCCAAGAAGTAAGAAGGAGTCCATCCCGTGACGGAAGGCACCACCTCCGCCGCTGCCGAGGGTGCAGACACCCTGACCCGCCTGGAGCAGGAGGGTGAGATCGCGGCGGACTACCTCGAGGGTCTGCTGGACATCGCCGACCTCGACGGCGACATCGACATGGACGTCGAAGCCGACCGTGCCTCTGTGTCGATCATCAGCGACGCGGGCACCCGCGAGCTGCAGAAGCTGGTCGGCCGGGACGGCGAGGTACTGGAGGCGCTCCAGGAGCTGACGCGGCTGGCCGTGCACCGGGAGACCGGGGACCGCAGCAGGCTGATGCTGGACATCGCCGGCTACCGGGCCAAGAAGCGGTCCGAGCTGTCCGAGCTGGGCGCCAAGGCCGCCGCCGATGCCAAGAACAGCGGCGAGCCCGTGAAGCTCAAGCCCATGACCCCGTTCGAGCGGAAGGTCGTGCACGACGCGGTGAAGGCCGCGGGTCTGCGCAGCGAGTCCGAGGGCGAGGAGCCGCAGCGCTTCGTCGTCGTGCTGCCCAACTGATTCGGTTCGTACGTCCCCTCGGCCCCGTCTGTTGCGCAGGCGGGGCCGAACTTTGTCAGCCTGGTAGTTCTGGTGATCGGCGTGTGCGCGTCGATGCTGTACGGAAGGACGGTCCCCGTGACGGAGGCAGCGGAGCTCCCCCCTGTGCCCGAGCAGGCGCGAGAGGTGTTCGGTGATCGCTTCGCCGATGCGGTGCGCTATGCGGAACTGCTGGCCGAAGCCGGTGTGCAGCGGGGGCTGATCGGCCCCCGTGAGGTGCCCCGCCTCTGGGAGCGGCACCTGCTGAACTGCGCGGTGCTCTCGGAGGTGGTCCCGGAGGGGGTGACCGTGTGCGATGTTGGCTCCGGTGCCGGTCTGCCCGGCATTCCGCTGGCGCTCGTCCGAGGCGACCTCAAGATCACGCTGTTGGAGCCGCTTCTTCGGCGTACCAACTTCCTGACCGAGGTCGTCGAGCTGCTGGGCCTGGACCATGTGACCGTCGTGCGTGGCCGTGCCGAGGAGGTCATGGGGAAGGTCCAGCCTGTTCATGTGGTCACGGCCCGTGCGGTGGCTCCCCTGGACCGGCTGGCCGCGTGGGGCATTCCGCTGCTGCGGCCCTACGGCGAGATGCTCGCGCTCAAGGGGGACACCGCGGAGGAAGAGCTGAAGGCCGCGACAACCGCGCTGAGCAAGCTCGGTGCGGTGTCGACGTCCATCCTTCAGGTCGGTGAGGGAGTGGTGGATCCCCTGTCCACCGTTGTGCGGGTCGAGGTGGGCGAAAGCCCCGGTGGTGTTCGCTTCGCGGCCAAGCGGGCCAAGGCGGCCCGTACAGGACGAGCGCGCAGGCGTCGGTGAGGGCGTCAGGACGGATCGGCCGCGCTGATCCGTCCTGACGACGAGACGTACTCCACACAAGCTGCCAAACCTACGCATGACGGAGTGTCGCGGCGGTCAGGGCCCGCTCGCTGTGCATCGTGTTTCACGTGAAACGTCGCTCACTGCTGCACGGCATCATCAGTCGCGGCCGCGCTGCTGCCGAACCGCGGGACCGGAAGCCTCTCGGCTCACTCGGAGAGGCAGCGGAGTTGTCCACAGAGGTGGATTTCTCCACAGAACGCCAGGCCTCACTGGTTCACGACCCCGAAGGCATGGGAGGCTCTGTGTATTGCGAGCCTGAAGTCGAGGAGAGTGAATCCTTGCGGTCCGACGCCAACATCGCGGGACCGATGACCGATCCGGTCCCCGGTCCCCGTACCGAGTCGATGGGGGCGGATGTTTCACGTGAAACACCGCCTCCGATGGACGACACTCCCATCGGTCGTGCTGCCCAACTTGCGGTGGAGGCTCTCGGCCGTGCCGGTGAAGGCCTGCCACGGCCTGAGCAGACCCGGGTCATGGTGGTCGCCAACCAGAAGGGCGGTGTCGGCAAGACGACGACGACCGTCAACCTTGCTGCTTCGCTGGCTCTGCATGGCGGTCGCGTCCTGGTGATCGACCTCGATCCGCAGGGCAATGCGTCCACTGCCCTCGGTATCGACCACCACGCCGAAGTTCCGTCCATCTATGACGTGTTGGTCGAGAGCAAGCCTTTGGCGGAGGTCGTCCAGCCGGTTCCCGATGTCGAGGGGCTGTTCTGTGCCCCGGCCACGATCGATCTCGCCGGTGCGGAGATCGAGCTGGTGTCACTTGTGGCGCGGGAGAGCCGGCTGGAGCGGGCGATCCGGGCCTATGAGCAGCCGCTGGACTACATCCTCATCGACTGCCCGCCATCGCTCGGCCTGTTGACGGTCAACGCGCTGGTCGCCGGCCAGGAAGTCCTCATTCCTATCCAGTGCGAGTACTACGCGCTGGAGGGGCTGGGGCAACTGCTGCGCAACGTCGATCTGGTGCGGGGGCACCTCAACCCCGACCTGCATGTGTCGACGATCCTGCTCACCATGTACGACGGCCGGACGCGGCTCGCGTCCCAGGTCGCCGACGAGGTGCGCACCCACTTCGGCGACGAGGTGCTGCGGACGAGCATTCCCCGATCGGTCCGGATCTCCGAGGCGCCGAGTTACGGCCAGACGGTGCTGACGTACGATCCAGGTTCGAGCGGTGCCCTCTCCTATCTTGAGGCCGCACGAGAAATCGCGCTGAAGGGCGTCGGTGTCAACTACGACCCGATTCAGGCCCACATCGGCGCACAGAGCAATCCGAGCATGGTGGAGGGGATCCAGTGAGCGAGCGACGGAGGGGACTGGGCCGTGGTCTCGGCGCACTGATTCCTGCTGCCCCGACGGAGAAGAACCCGCCCTCGGCCCCTTTGGGGGGTGCGGTGTCCCCGTCCCCCGCGACGGCGCCGGTGCTGACGGCCGACCGGGGAGTGGCCGCGGCGAAGGTGGCCACGCTGCCGCCCGTTTCCGAGGAGCCCGAGGAGCCTTCGGTGAACGGAGCGGTGGAGGCGCCCGCGCCCCCGGTGGGCGCGCACTTCGCCGAGATCCCGCTCGACTCCATCACGCCGAACCCTCGCCAGCCGCGTGACGTCTTCGATGAGGACGCGCTCCAGGAGCTCGTCACCTCCATCCAGGAAGTCGGCCTCCTCCAGCCCGTCGTCGTACGGCAGCTGGGTCCAGACCGCTACGAGCTCATCATGGGCGAGCGGCGCTGGCGGGCCTGCCGAGAGGCCGGGCTCGAGGCGATCCCGGCGATCGTACGGGCCACGGAGGACGAGAAGCTCCTCCTGGACGCACTGCTGGAGAACCTGCACCGGGCACAGCTGAACCCTCTGGAAGAGGCGGCCGCCTACGACCAGTTGCTCAAGGACTTCAACTGCACGCACGACCAGCTGGCGGACCGCATCGGGCGTTCCCGCCCGCAGGTCTCCAACACGCTGCGTCTGCTGAAGCTCTCGTCGGCCGTGCAGAAGCGGGTGGCCGCCGGTGTGCTTTCCGCCGGGCATGCCCGGGCTCTGCTCTCGGTCGAGGACTCGGAGGAGCAGGACCGGCTGGCACACCGGATCGTGGCCGAGGGGCTTTCCGTGCGGGCGGTCGAGGAGATCGTGACGCTCATGGGCTCACGGCCGCAGAAGGCGCAGCGCTCGAAGGGACCGCGGGCCGGCGGCCGCGTCTCCCCGGCGCTGACCGATCTCGCCACCCGGCTCTCGGACCGCTTCGAGACTCGGGTGAAGGTCGACCTGGGGCAGAAGAAGGGCAAGATCACGGTCGAGTTCGCCTCCATGGAGGACCTGGAGCGGATTCTGAGCTCACTCGCTCCGGGCGAGGGGCCGGTCCTCCAGAAGGGCCTTCATGACGGTGAGTCCTCGGAGTCCGAGGAGATGGAGGTCTGACGCGCGGCTGATCCGCACGGTCGGGCAGGGGAGCGGATCGTGTCCGGTAAGTACCGGAACACGGTCCGCTCTTTGCTTTCAGGCGGTTTCTAGGCAATCGCATCGTGGATACGATGCGATCAGGTATGGCGCATCCACCTGACGGCACCTCTGAGTGGGAGGCGGGGGCCATGCGATCGGTGAGCCGCACCGGACTGGTGAGCGCGGGCCTGGGGCTCGGCGCGGTCGGCGGGTTCGTCGGCAGTCTCCTCAGGGAACGGAGCGCACTGACAGCCGCTCGCGAGACCGCGGGCGAAGGAAGCGAGGATCAGCCTTCATGGGGCGCCGGCTCGTACCGCTCACGTTGGACAACCTTCAGGACCTTCCCAAGCGCTGTCGCTCGTGCGTCTTCTGGGAACTGGACCCGGTCAGCGGTGAGGCCGCGGTAAAGGCAGGGACAGCCGCTCTGGAGAAGGAGGCGTGGATCTCCGCCGTCCTGCTGGACTGGGGATCCTGCGGCCGGGTGGTCTATGTCGACGACATCCCGGTGGGCTTCGTGCTCTACGCTCCCCCGGCCTATGTCCCCCGGTCCACCGCGTTCCCCACAAGCCCGGTGTCCCCGGACGCGGTGCAGCTGATGACCAGCTTCATCATGCCGGGCTATCAGGGGCAGGGGCTCGGCCGGGTGATGGTCCAGACGGTCGCCAAGGATCTCCTGCGGCGCGGCTTCAAAGCCATCGAGGCGTTCGGTGATGCCCGCTGGAAGGAACCGGCCTGTCTGCTGCCCGCCGACCATCTGCTGGCCGTGGGTTTCAAGACAGTCAGGCAGCATCCTTTGCATCCCCGGCTGCGGCTGGAGCTCAGGTCGACGCTCTCCTGGAAGGAAGACGTGGAGATGGCGCTCGACCGGCTGCTGGGAGCAGTGCAGAAGGAACCGGTGCTGCGGCCTCTCTGAGCATCTCTGGAAAGCGTCTCTGGAAAACAGATGGGCCAACCCCTGGGGGGTTGGCCCATTCGTGTTTCACGTGAAACGTCACTCGGCGATGAAGTCCTCGAGGTCGCGGACGATCGCGGCCTTGGGCTTGGCACCGACGATGGTCTTGGCGACCTCGCCGTGCTGGTAGACGTTCAGGGTCGGGATCGACATGACGCCGTACTTCGCAGCCGTTCCGGGGTTCTCGTCGATGTTGAGCTTGACGACCTCGATCTTGTCGCCGTACTCGGCGGCGATCGCTTCGAGGGACGGAGCGATCTGACGGCACGGACCGCACCAGGCGGCCCAGAAGTCCACCAGGACGGGCTTGTCGCTCTTGAGGACGTCCTGCTCGAAGGAGTCGTCGGTCACGTTCTTCAGGTCGGCCACGGGTGGCTCCTAACGGGTGCGTGCGGTGGGGTGGAAGGGGATCAGACGGCGGTCTTCTCGGGCTCCGGCTCCTCCTCGTCCGCGAGGGCGGAGAGGAAGCGCTCGGCGTCCAGGGCAGCGGAGCAGCCCGTGCCGGCCGCGGTGATGGCCTGGCGGTAGGTGTGGTCGACCACGTCACCGGCGGCGAAGACACCGGTCACGTTGGTGCGGGTGGAGGGCGCGGCGACCTTCAGGTAGCCCTCCTCGTCAAGGTCCAGCTGGCCCTTGAACAGCTCGGTGCGCGGGTCGTGGCCGATCGCGATGAACAGACCCGTCACCGCCAGGTCCGACAGCTCGCCGGTCTTGAGGTTGCGCAGCTTCAGGCCGGCCAGCTTGGGGTCGCCCTGGATTTCGGCGACCTCGCTGTCCCACACGAACTTGATCTTCGGGTCGGCGAAGGCGCGCTCCTGCATGGCCTTGGAGGCGCGAAGGGTGTCCCGGCGGTGGACGATGGTCACGGACTTGGCGAACCGGGAGAGGAAGGTGGCCTCCTCCATCGCGGTGTCACCTCCACCGATCACGGCGATGTCCTGATCCCTGAAGAAGAACCCGTCACAGGTGGCACACCAGGAGACACCGCGACCGGACAGCGCGTCCTCGTTCGGCAGCCCGAGCTTGCGGTGCTGCGAGCCGGTGGTGACGATGACGGCCTTGGCCCGGTGGACCGTGCCCGCGGTGTCCGTGACGGTCTTGATCTCTCCGGTCAGGTCGACCGAGACGATGTCGTCCGGGATCAGCTCGGCACCGAAGCGCTCCGCCTGGGCGCGCATGTTGTCCATGAGGTCGGGGCCCATGATGCCGTCGCGGAAGCCCGGGAAGTTCTCCACCTCGGTGGTGTTCATCAGCGCACCGCCGGCAGTGACGGCTCCCTCGAACACCAAGGGCTTCAGCGACGCGCGCGCGGTGTAGAGCGCCGCCGTGTAGCCGGCGGGCCCGGAGCCGATGATGATCACGTTACGGACGTCGCTCACGGCTTGATTCCTCGTCTCTGGTCTGCGTCATTCGACCGGTGGGAGCCCTGTCAGAACTCTCACCCCACCCAACGGATCCTAAGGGGCCCGCATTCCCGGTGTGTCCGGGCACACGGGGGTTCACCCACGGTACGGATAACCACGTGGGGCCAAGACGAAGCCGGCTTGTTCAGGGACGTGCGAGCGACTGCTTCGCCAGGACCTTGCCGGCCGAGACAGGCTGGCTGCTGACACAGGCGGCGACGACGTAGGCCGTGACCCGAGTGGGGTCGGAGGTGTCGGACACCACGACGAGGAAGGCGTCCTTTCCTTCGTAGGACCCTGTCTTCGCTCCGAGGACGTCACCGTTGCTGTGGATGCCCTTCCGGACGCACTCCGGGACGGGGACGGAGGTCTGCATCAGGGTCTTGGCGCTCTCGGAGCCTCGCTGTGGCTTCTTCTTCGCCGAGAGGAGGCCGTCCACCTGACTCCTGAGATCACTTCCGGAGAAGGTGCCGACGGAGGCCGTCTGCTGGCCCTGTGCCGTCGAGTTCGACTTTTCGGTGCCGAGGGACTGCAGGAAAAGCGATCCGGCACCCAGGACGGCCGCGGTGAGGACGGCGCCCAGGACAACGGTCCGGCGCCGGCGCCCGCGTCCGCGACCCTTGCGGCCGGGTCCGGTGGCCGCCTGCGGGCGCCCGGCGGGGCGGTCTGCCGGCGTCGGTGTTTCACGTGAAACATGCGTCACCGATGCCTCGGCGGCAAGGGCGGCATCGATGCGGTCGGCGACATCGGCGGGCATGCGCGGTGGCTCGGGCAGCGTGCCCAGAAGCTCCCGGATCTCTTCCAGGGAGGTATGGACGTCGGCGCAGAGCTCGCACTCCTCCAGATGGCGTCGTATGTCCTCGGTCCGGGAGGGGGGAAGGAGGCCGTCGGTGAGGTCGGAGATCTCGGCAACGTCCGGGTGCCCGGCCGCGTCTGTCGTGGAAGTCACGCTCGCCCACCTCCGCCCTTCACTGTGTCCTGAGGCCCCGCTGCGGGTGGGACGGATGTCCCCTGCGTCCGGTTCCGTACTCGGCCCGGTTCTTTCCCGTCGCCGGGCTTTTCCGGCCGTAGGTGGGAGAGCAGCGGCAGCAGTCTGGCTCTGCCTCGGGCGCAGCGGCTCTTCACCGTGCCCGTCGGCACATCCAGGACACGGGCTGCCTCGGCGACGGGGTAGCCCTGCATGTCCACGAGGACGAGGGCGGCGCGCTGGTCGGGCGGGAGAGTACCGAGGGCTTCGAGGAGCTGGCGGTGCAGATCGTTTCTCTCGGCGGGAGCCGAGGCCGCCTCGTGCGGTTCCAGCAGCTGCTCGAGGCGCTCGGTGTCGTCGACGGGAGCGGTCTTGCGTGAGGCGGCCTTGCGGGCACGGTCCAGACAGGCGTTCACCGTGATCCGGTGCAGCCAGGTCGTGACGGCCGACTGGCCCCGGAAGGTGTGGGCGGCCCGGTAGGCGGACACCAGGGCGTCCTGGACCGCGTCAGCGGCCTCCTCGCGGTCCCCCAGGGTCCGCAGGGCCACGGCCCAGAGCCGGTCCCGGTGCCGCCGGACGATCTCCCCGAAGGCGTCGGGATCACCTTGGACGTGTCGGGCGAGGAGATCCTCGTCCTTCGCGTCGCCGTAGCCGGCGCCATCTGCCATCCGCCCCTCCCTCGGGGGCAACCTTACGGACTTCCCGGCGGGAATCCAGCCTCAGCTGGTCACCTTGATGTCTGCCACCCTGCCCCGCCACTGGCCGTCGTCCTGCATGGGCAGCTTGGTCAGCCATACCAAGAGGTAGCGCGACTTCAGGGACTTCCCTGGCTTGAGTTCCACGGTGGTTCCCGACCCGTCGGCGACCTTGGTGTAGGCGGAGAAGGAAGTCGGCCGGGAGCCCGGGTCTCCGCTTGCGCTGCGGAGCTCGACCGACGTGTCTCCCACGAAGGAGACGGTCACCTTCCCGACCTGCTGGGCCTTGCCGAGGTCGAGGATGATGCCGACGCCCGATTTCAGGTTGCCGAACTTCGGGCTCAGGTAGAAGTCCGTCTGCCAGTACGTGCTTGTGCTGTGGTCGTAGGCCTTCCCTATGTCGGCCGGCTTCTCGGAATGGTCTTCGCTGAAGGGGTCGAAGTCCCAGGCCTCGCTGATGGCGATCGGCTTGCCGGAGGGGGCCGGCTTCTTCTTGCCGCCCTTGTCGCCCCCGTCCGTGGTCTGCGTGGTCGGCTTGTCCTCGGACTTGCCGCTCTGGCCCATCAGGGCGTCCGCGAGCTGCCAGCTGCCGAGGCCGAGGGCGGCGATGAGGAGGGCGGAGACCGCCCACTTCAGGGCCTTGCCCGTTCGGCTCTGCAGCGGGGGCGGCGGGGGCGCGATTGGCTGGGTGACGCCGGGGCGCGGGGCCGGACGGCCGTACGTGCCCTGCTGGTACGTCGTGCGCTGGTACTCCGGTGGGGCCGTGAACGCGGGCTCCGGGGGCCGGATGCGCGGCATCTCCCCGATCGCCTTCACCAGCTCCTCGGGGGTGGTGCAGGGCGACTCGTGCCGGGAGGCGGTGGCACCGTCGTTGGCGAGGGCCCGCATGGCGAGTTCGGACAGCCCGCGATGCACACCGGCCCGCACCTGGTCCGGCGGGATCAGACCGATGTCCTTGGGCAGGCCGGACAGGCCGTAGGCGTCGTTCTCGTACGGCCAGCGCTGGGTCAGCGCCGCGTACAGCAGGGCGCCGATCGCCTCGGTGTCGGTGCGTTGCGGGGTGTCGGAACTGATGCCGCGCAGTGCCGCGTTGACGGCGAGGCCACGGATGCGCCACTGGCCGGTGGAGGCCCGCAGTACGGCGTTCGGGTTGAGGCGCAGATGGGCGAGGCCCTCACGGTGGGCCGCGGCCATGGCGGAGGACACCTGGCTGACCAGCTGGTAGGCGTCGTGCGGCTCCAAGGGGCCGACGGACAGCAGCGTGGACAACTCGGTGGCGTCGGGCAGCCACTCGTGCACGACGTACACGAGGTCGTTCTCCTCGACCGCGTCCAGGACCTGGACGAAGCGGGGGTCGCCGAGCAGTGCGGCGGAGCGTGCGGCGGCCAGCACCGAACGGGCCCGCGCGTGATCCGAGGGCAGGACATGGACGCCGACGGCACGCCGGAGTTTCTCGTCCACCGCGCGCCAGCTGCTGAATCCGTCCAGACGGGTGACACATTCCTCGAGACGGTAGCGTCTGGCGAGCTTGTGACCGCTGTGCAGTTCGGGTGGCGAGGCCTTTCCAGGCCCGTCCGTCCCACCGCTCCCCTCCGTCTCTTCGCTGTCTGTGTCCCGCTCCGGGTTCTGGGCCACCCCGTCGGCCGTGGACTGGTCCGCCTTGGCGGTCAGCGGCTCGTCACCGCTGTTGTCTGCCACGTCGACGGCAGCCGTGCTACGTTCCGCCACCGTCGTTCCCTGCCTCCCCATCCATTGCACCCTGTCCGACGCCGAAACCAATTGTGCCCACAGTCCGCCGCTATGCACGACACGCGGCGGCGAACGATGGTTGTGCGCTTACCCCTGCCTCAGCGTCCCAGGCGCCCGCGCACCATGCCCACGAGGGAGTTGAGCTCCTCGATGCGCATGCGTCGGGCGGCGACGAAGAAGACGCCCAGGAGGACCGCTCCGCCGGCCAGCAGCGCGGCGAAGGAGCCGAGGGCGCCCTGACCGAGAGTGTGGCCGATTCCGTAGCAGGCCGCACCACTGAGCAGGGCGGCGGGTACGGAGGCGATGCACAGCCGCGCGTACGTCCTGGTGACCCGGGCACCGTCCAGGTCGCCGCCGAGCCGCTTGCGCAGCCGCTTCCAGGCGACGCCCACACCGATCGCGTAGGCGAGGCCGTACGAGGCCGCCATGCCGGCCACGGCCCAACGGGCGGGTAGCAGGAAGTAACAGGCCCCCGACGCGCCCGCGTTGACCACGGCCACGATGACGGTGTTGTAGAACGGGGTGCGGGTGTCCTCGTAGGCGTAGAAGGCACGCAGGACGACGTACTGCACGGAGTACGGGATCAGGCCGAGGCCGAAGGCCATCAGCATGTAGCCCATGTTGGTGGCCTCACTGGTGCCCGACGAGCCGAAGATCAGCGTGCACATCGGGATGCCCAGCGCGACGAAGCCGAAGGCGATGGGCACGATCGCGACCGCGGTCGTGCGCAGGCCCTGCGAGATGTCGTCGCGGACGGCACCGCCGTCGCCCTCGGCGGCCGAGCGCGAGATACGCGGCAGCAGGGCCGCCATGAGGGAGACGGTGATGATGGCCTGCGGCAGGCCCCAGATCAACTGGGCGTTGGCGTAGGCGGCGAAGCCGGTGCCCGCGACCCCTGCGTCCTTGCCGGCGGCGGTCGACAGCTGAGTCACGATCATGGCGCCGGCCTGGTTGGCGAGGACGAACAGCACCGTCCACTTGGCGAGCATCGCGGCCTTGCCCAGGCCGTGTCCCCGCCAGTCGAAGCGCAGCCGCAGCCGGAACCCGGTCTCGCGCAGGTACGGGATCATGGCCAGGGCCTGGACGACCAGGCCGAGCAGCACGCCGATGCCGAGCAGGCGCTGGCCCTCCGGCGGGATGTTCGTGACGGTCATGTGGGAGTTGGCGGCGGAACCGTACACCCAGATGAACATGCCGAGCGTCACGATGATGACGATGTTGTTCAGGACCGGGGTCCACATCATCGCGCCGAACTTCCCACGCGCGTTGAGGATCTGACCCATCACCACGTGGATGCCCATGAAGAAGATCGAGGGCAGGAAGTAGCGGGTGAAGGTGACCGCGACCTCGTTGGCCGCCGGGTTGGTGGCGACGGAGTTGGAGATCATTCGTACCAGCAGCGGCGCGGCGAACATCGCGAGCGCGGTGAGGGCGGCCAGAGCCACCATCACGAGCGTCAGCAGCCGGTTGGCGAACGACTCGCCACCGTCCTCGTCCTCCTTCATGGCCCGCACCAGCTGCGGGACGAAGACGGAGTTGAGGCCGCCGCCGACGGTGAGGATGTAGATCATCGTCGGCAGCTGGTAGGCGACCTGGAAGGAGTCGCCGAGGAAGCCGAGGCCCAGCGCGGAGACGATCAGCGCGGAGCGGACGAAGCCGGTGAGGCGGGAGACCATCGTGCCCGCCGCCATGACGGCGCTGGACTTCAGCAGGCCTGCGGCCTTTCCGCCCTTCTTCCCGACGGGAGCCGCAGGAGCGGCGGCCTCCTGACCCGCGGGACCCGAAGGGCCGCCGGGGGCGGCCGGAGCGGGCGCGGAAGCGGAAGCGGCGGCGCCGAGAGAGACCGTGGAGTCGGCGTCGTAGGTCCCGGCCCCAGGCTGGGGAGCGGAGGGGTACGAGGCCGCCGGGTACTGCCCCACGGGCGCCTGAGGCCCGCCCGGCGCGTGGGCCGGACCCGGTACGGACGGGGGCTCCGTCGACGCGTGCCCGCCGCCCTGCTGCTGGTCCCGGAAGAGGTGTGCGAAGGCGTCCGGCTGGTGGCGTTCCTCGCCGGAGTGCGTCACCAGGTCGTCGACGCCCACGAACTGGGTCGTACGGGGGTCGTCGCCGTACGGCAGGTACTGCGTCGGGCCGGACGGTTCCGGCGCCGGGGTCTGGGCCCACAGGTGCGGGTCGGGAGCGTACGGCGACTGGGCCGGCTGGGCGTACGGCTGCTGCTGCGGGTACGTGCCCGGGGGCGGCGGGGGGTGGGCGGCACGGTCGTACAGCGCCTCGGCGACCGGGTCCTGGGCGGAGAGGTCCTGTGCCCGGTAGGGGTCCTGGTCGTAGGCGTCCTGGAGGTACATGTCCGCCGCGTGCTGCGGCGGCACCTGACCGGGCTCGGGCGGCTCGGGGTAACCCGAGCCGGCCGCGGCCTGGCCGCGGTCACCGTCGTACGGCGAATTCATGGTTACCCCACCTCATCCCCGGGCCCACCGGCCACGACATCGCTCAACGGTCCACTCTCTCACCCGTCCCGGACGGGTCGGTGCTTTCCGGTGCGGTGTCCGGTGTCGGGTCACTCGGCTGCTCCGGGTCGCCTGCCCGGGTGGGCGTGTCGGATTCCTCCGTGAGACGGTCGTCTGCGCCTTCGGGTTTCTCCGCTCCGTCGGTGCCCTCCCCCGCCTCGTCGGTGCCGGCGCCCCCGGCCTGCCGTGCGGCCGCGCGCTTGCGCTGGGTGTACATACGGAATCCGGCGAGGACGAGCAGCAGGACGCCGCCGCCGATGACCAGCATCACCGTGGGCGTGACCTCGGTGACCTTCACATTGAACTGAACCGGGTCGCCGTACTTCTGGCCGTCCTGCGTGTACAGCTGGGCGGTCACCATCACGGGGCCGTTGGCGTTGGCCGACGTGGTGAACTTCACGGACTGGCTGTGTCCGCCGGAGACGGCGACGCGCTGCTCCATATAGGCCTTGCCGCCGATCTTGAGGCGGGTCGGCATGGTCGAGGTGAGCCGCAGCATGAGGTGGTCGGCGCCCTGGACCAGGTTGTTCTGGACGGTCACCGGGATGGTGGCGCTGCGGCCGGAGAGCTTCGTCTCCGACTTGGGGATCAGCTTGACCTGCTGGGCGAGGTCGTCGATGTAGTTCTCCACGGCCTGCCGGAAGCTGTCCGCCTTGGTGCTCCTGCCCCGCCACGACAGGGACATCTCGCGGTTCATGGCCCGCCCGAAGGGGGTCACCACCCGGGACTGGTCGGTGAGGATCACCTTGAAGTTCTCGAGCTTGTCCTCGGTCCGTGCGATCTGCTCGAAGGCCGACCGCGGCAGTTCCTGCTTGCGCAGGGAGGAGGGATAGGCGGAGGTCGACGGGATCCGCGTGGTGGCGCCGGAGTCCGGTTTGGCCTTGGCCGCGGCGGCGAGGTCCTGCGACTGGCTCCAGGTGCCGCCCTGGAGCGCTGTGATCGCCTGGGCCATCGCCTGCGCCTGTCCGGTGGACGGCATCCGTTGCGGGGCGACGACGATGCTGCGCTGCTTGTCCGTCTGGTGGTCGAGCTCCAGGCTCTGGGCCAGGAACTGCTGCACGGCGAGCGTGGTGGCGCCCGCCTTCGTCAGGTCGCCCTCGAACGCCGTGGACAGCCGGGCGTCCGCGGCCACCGCCGTGGTGCCTCCGCCGACCGGACGGGCGGCGGAGGGGGTGTAGGACAGGCCGCCGGTCTCCTGGAGGCTGTCGCTGCGGGCGATCACCTTGTCCGCACCGGCGGAGGTGGCGACCTTGATGATCGAGGGGTCGACCGCGCCGTCCACGGGCCAGGCGAACTCGGTGCTCGGTGTGACGTGGAGCACGGCCTTCACGGTGATGGAGGCGACGTCCGTGGCGTCCTTGAGGTGGCTCAGCGACCCGGTGACGCTCGTCCCGTTGTGGGCGAGGGAGGCCAGGTCCGGGTCGGCGAAAGGCAGGGCGACGACCTCTTTGCCGGCCACCGCTTCCTGAAGATCGGCGAGCCACTGCTTGGCGACGGCCTGATGGGTGCCGGCCGTGGTGGTGCCGTCCGGGCCCTGGATCTTGTAGTTGCCCGCCATCGCGTCCACGGCGGCCAGCAGGTCTGGGTCGATCACCCAGGTGACGTCGAGGTCCTTGCCCAGAGCCAGCATCTGCGCCAGGCGGCCGCCCGGGGCGATCTCCTTGGCGAGGTCGTCGTTGAGGAAGACCGGTGTCTGGTGTTCCCCGGCGCCGGTCTTCGCCGTCATGTGGACGGTGGAGATCAGCGGCCACAGATACGTGGTCTTCGTCCGGGTGTCGGCCTCTCCCGGCTGCCACGGCAGGAAGGTGCGCCGGATGCCGAGCACCTGGTCCCACGGCTGTGCGGACGTCCGGCCCGAGAGCGAGACATCGAACTCGTAGACGCCGTCCTGGCCGAGGTCGAGCTTGTCGACCGGTACGGAGATGCTGAAGTGCTCGGCGACGCCCGGGGTCAGCTTGGCGAACTTCGCGACGTACTTGCCGCCGACCTCGGAGCCGACGGAGGTCTGGAGGTCGTCGGAGCGGTTGGCGGTGGTGTCGATCGCCGACCGGGTGTCCATCTGGGGGCCCACGCGCAGCCCGACGTGCGCGTTGTCGACCGTCTGCTTGCCGTTGTTGGTCACCGTGCCGGAGACGGTCAGCGTGTCCCCGTCGGTGGGCGCGCTGGGGCTCAGGGAGTCGAGGGAGACGTCCACCGTGTCCGAGGCGGCGGCTTGGGCCGGAGCGGCGGCGGGCAGCTGGAGCAGGCCGGCCAGCAGCGGCGCCCCGGCGAGCAGTGCTCCGGTGCGCCGCAGCCAGCGGCGGGCAGGTGAGGGACTCATCCCCTGGAAGTCTGCCGCCTCGGCCACGCGCTCGCCCGTCCCTCGTCGTCGTCAGTGGTCGTCGGAATGTGCGTCCACGCATGGTAACGATGTGCGCTGAGGGGAAGTGCCGCGGTCTGCTCCACAAGATCCGGAGACATTGCCGCCCCACCCTGTATTTCCGGCCGCCCCGCCCTGTATTTCCAGTATCGAGCGGAGAACGGTCGTACGCGGCAAAGGCTGTCTTTGTGAGGAAAGACATCCCTCTGTTCCCATGTACTTAATGGAGGCGCTGCCGGGCGGCCGGGCCACGTACCCTCTTCTGTTGTGCCGAACGCCAACGAAGACACTCCCAACGCCCTCAGCCAGGCGCAGCAGCGCGCGGTGAGCGAACTGCTGACGGTAGCTCCCGTCGCCGACGATCTCGCCCGCCGTTTCCAGGAGGCGGGGTTCTCGCTCGCCCTGGTCGGCGGCTCGGTCCGGGACGCGCTTCTCGGCCGGCTCGGCAACGACCTCGACTTCACCACCGACGCCCGGCCCGAGGACGTACTGAAGATCATGCGGCCCTGGGCGGACGCGGTCTGGGAGGTCGGGATCGCCTTCGGCACGGTGGGAGCGCAGAAGAACGCGCGCGTCGGAGACGCTGATCGGTGCTTCCAGATCGAGGTGACCACGTACCGGTCGGAGGCGTACGACCGCACCTCGCGCAAGCCCGAGGTGTCGTACGGGGACTCCATCGAGGAGGACCTCGTCCGGCGGGACTTCACGGTGAACGCGATGGCCGTGGCGCTGCCGGAGAAGGAGTTCATCGATCCGCACGGCGGGCTGCAAGATCTTGCCGCGCGGGTGCTGCGTACTCCTGGAACGCCTGAGGCGTCCTTCTCCGACGACCCGCTGCGGATGATGCGGGCCGCACGCTTCGCCGCCCAGCTCGACTTCGAGGTGGCCGGCGAGGTCGTCAGCGCCATGAAGGAGATGGCCGGGCGGATCGAGATCGTGTCGGCCGAGCGGGTACGGGACGAGCTGAACAAGCTGATCCTTTCCGCGTACCCCCGCAAGGGGCTGACGCTGCTGGTCGACTGCGGCCTCGCGGACCATGTGCTGGCCGAGCTGCCCGCCTTGCGCCTGGAGCGGGACGAGCACCACCGGCACAAGGACGTCTACGAGCACACGCTGATCGTCCTGGAGCAGGCGATCGCGCTGGAGGAGGGCAGTCCCGATCTGACCCTCCGCCTCGCGGCGCTGCTGCACGACATCGGCAAGCCGCGTACGCGCCGCTTCGAGAGGGACGGCCGGGTTTCCTTCCACCACCACGAGGTGGTCGGGGCGAAGATGACCAAGAAGCGCATGACGGCCCTGAAGTACTCCAATGAACTGGTGAAGGACGTCTCGCGCCTGGTCGAACTCCACCTGCGCTTCCACGGATACGGCACCGGGGAGTGGACGGACTCCGCGGTCCGGCGCTACGTCCGTGACGCGGGTCCGCTCCTCACCCGCCTCCACAAGCTGACCCGTTCCGACTGCACGACCCGGAACAAGCGCAAGGCGGCCGCGCTGTCCCACGCCTACGACGGCCTGGAGGAGCGCATCGCCCAGCTCCAGGAACAGGAGGAGCTCGACGCGATCCGCCCGGACCTCGACGGCAACCAGATCATGGAGATCCTGGGGGTCGGCCCCGGCCCGGTCGTGGGGAAGGCCTACAAGCACATGCTGGAGCTTCGCCTGGAGCATGGACCCATGGGTCCCGACGACGCGGTGGCGGCGCTCAAGGACTGGTGGGCCGAGCAGAACTGAGACCGTGAAAGTGGTGCATGTTTCACGTGAAACATGCACGCCGGATGCGGCCCGGACATGAAGAGGGGCGGTGTTTCACGTGAAACACCGCCCCTCTCCGCTTCTTCCTTACTTCTTGTAGTCCTTCAGGCAGAGCAGGAAGTCGCTGCCGCCCTTCTGCTCGGTGTAGGCGTACTGGAAGTCCTTGGCCTCGGTCTCGCAGGAGATCTGAGCCGAGGCGCCGGAGTACGTGCCCTTGACCTTGGCCAGGACGACGAACTGGGCCTTGGAGGAGCCGCAGTCCACGACCTCGAGGTCCGGGTTGCTGTCATTGCTGCTGCCGCGGTGCATGCAGTCGCCGACCTTCGCCGTGTCGGCGTCGTTGCGGCTCGACAGGTAGCCGCCGATGGCTGCGCCGAGGGCGATCACGACGACGACGATGAGCCTGATCGTCTTGAAGCTGATCTTGCGCTTGGGGGCCTGGGGCGGCATCGGCGCGTACGGGGCGGCCTGCTGGGGGAAACCGGGCTGGGGCGGGTACGGCGCCTGGCCCTGGGGCGGGTACGGCGCCTGACCCTGGGGCGGGTAGGGCGCCTGGCCCTGGGGCGGATACGGAGTTTGGCCCTGCGGCGGCGGAGTGGTCACTCGGGGTCCCCCTCGAACATGGATGCGCGTGGCGCGAAATAAGACCCACGTAAGTTAGCGGTTGCCTCTGACAACCCTGTAACCCAGGAAGCCTCTGTGGCCGTGATGTGACACTTACCGGCGCTCAAAGCGGCCCATAGCAACCGCAACCGCTCCGTAGACCACGGCGACCAGCACCACCAGCACGACCGACCGGCCGTCCGGCGGGAGTATGAGGGCGGCCACGGCCGCGGCACCGACGAAGGCGACGTTGAAGAGCACGTCGTACACGGAAAAGATCCGGCCTCGGAAGCCGTCGTCGACGGACGACTGGACGACGGTGTCGGTGGCGATCTTCGCCCCCTGGGTGATCAGCCCCAGGACGAAGGACGCGACCAGCAGGGGACCGGTGGCGAAGGGCAGGCCGAGCGCGGGCTCCAGGAGTGCGGCGGACCCGGCGCACACGGCGATCCAGCGTTCGGGGCCGAGCCGCCCGACCGCCCAGGGGGTCACCGCGGCCGCGGCGAAGAAGCCCGCGCCGGAGAGCCCGAGGGCCAGCCCCAGCAGACGGAGCCCCTCAGCGGGGCCTGAGGAGAGGGCGTACCGGCACAGCATCAGCAGCATGACGAGCAGCGCGCCGTAGCAGAAGCGCATCAGCGTCATCGACGCCAGCGCCCAGGCCGCTCCTCGGCGCTCGGGCGCGGCGAGGTGACGCATCCCCGCCAGCAGATCACGCGCCGTTCCGGCGAGCGCGGCACGCAGGCGTGGCCGGCCCGGCGTGCGCTCGGGCCCCAGCAGTCCGGGGGCCATGGTCAGTGACGCGAAGGCCGCGCACAGGTACAGCAGCGCACCCAGCAGGACGACGGTCGCATCGGAGTCGGAGATCGCCAGCCGTACGGCGAACGCGAGGCCGCCGCCCGCGGTCGCCGCGAGTGTCCCGGCGGTCGGGGAGAGGGAGTTGGCGATCACCAGGCGCTCGGTGTCGACCACGCGGGGCAGCGCGGCGGAGAGGCCGGAGAGGACGAAGCGGTTGACGGCGGTGACACACAGCGCGGAGACGTAGAACAGCGCGTCCGGGACGTCGCCGGCCATCAGGAGGGCGGTGACCGCCGCCAGCAGAGCGCGCAGCAGATTGCCGCACAGGAGGACCTGGCGGCGCCGCCAGCGGTCGAGGAAGACCCCGGCGAAGGGGCCGACCAGCGAGTACGGCAGCAGCAGTACCGCCATGGCCGAGGCGATCGCGGCGGGTGAGGTCTGCTTCTCCGGTGAGAAGACGACGTAGGCGGCGAGTGCGACCTGGTAGACACCGTCGGCGCCCTGGGAGAGCAGGCGCACGGTGAGCAGGCGCCGGAAGTCCCGCAGGCGCAGCAGGACGCGCAGGTCACGGACGACGGGCATGAGGCACAGCCTCACACAAGGGAGGGTCCCCGGGGCGTATACCCGGGGACCCTCTCAGCCCTGGCAGGAGCGTTTTTCGGCGTGGCCGGTCGGTTAGCGCTCGACCTCGCCGCGGATGAACTTCTCGACGTTCTCGCGGGCCTCGTCGTCGAAGTACTGCACCGGCGGGGACTTCATGAAGTACGAGGACGCCGACAGGATCGGGCCGCCGATGCCACGGTCCTTGGCGATCTTCGCGGCGCGCAGGGCGTCGATGATGACACCCGCGGAGTTCGGGGAGTCCCAGACCTCGAGCTTGTACTCCAGGTTCAGCGGGACGTCACCGAAGGCGCGGCCCTCGAGGCGGACGTAGGCCCACTTGCGGTCGTCCAGCCAGGCCACGTAGTCGGAGGGGCCGATGTGGACGTTCTTCTCGCCGAGGTCCCGGTCGGGGATCTGCGAGGTGACGGCCTGCGTCTTGGAGATCTTCTTGGACTCCAGGCGCTCGCGCTCGAGCATGTTCTTGAAGTCCATGTTGCCGCCGACGTTCAGCTGCATCGTACGGTCCAGGATGACACCGCGGTCCTCGAACAGCTTGGCCATGACGCGGTGCGTGATGGTGGCGCCGACCTGGGACTTGATGTCGTCGCCGACGATCGGGACACCGGCCTCGGTGAACTTGTCCGCCCACTCCTTGGTGCCGGCGATGAAGACCGGGAGGGCGTTGACGAAGGCGACCTTGGCGTCGATGGCGCACTGGGCGTAGAACTTCGCCGCGTCTTCGGAGCCGACGGGCAGGTAGCAGACGAGGACGTCGACCTGCTTCTTCTTGAGGACCTTGACGACGTCGACCGGCTCGGCCTCGGACTCCTCGATGGTCTCGCGGTAGTACTTGCCGAGACCGTCGAGGGTGTGGCCACGCCGGACCTTCACACCGGTGTTCGGCACGTCGCAGATCTTGATCGTGTTGTTCTCGGAGGCGCCGATGGCGTCCGCGAGGTCGAGGCCGACCTTCTTCGCGTCGACGTCGAAGGCGGCGACGAACTCGATGTCCCGCACGTGGTAGTCACCGAACTGCACGTGCATCAGGCCGGGGACCTTGGAGGCCGCGTCGGCGTCCTTGTAGTACTCGACTCCCTGCACCAGCGACGCGGCGCAGTTGCCCACGCCGACGACGGCTACGCGAACCGAACCCATTCCGGTTGCTCCCTGTGTGTACGAGTGAGGCCCTGAGTGGGTCTCACGTGGCGGTGTCGTCGGGCGTATCCGTCCGGGGGGTCTCCCCGGGACGGGGCAGGCCGCCCGTCGATCCAGTGGTGGTGTCCTGCGGAGCGGACCCCCGGGACGCGGAACCCTTCAGGTCCCGCCCGGCCCGCTCGCTCTCGATGAGCTCGTTCAGCCAGCGCACTTCGCGCTCCACGGACTCCATCCCGTGGCGCTGGAGCTCAAGCGTGTAGTCGTCGAGGCGCTCCCGGGTGCGCGCCAGAGAGGTGCGCATCTTCTCCAGGCGCTCCTCCAGACGGCTGCGCCGGCCCTCCAGCACGCGCATGCGCACATCGCGTGACGTCTGGCCGAAGAAGGCGAAACGTGCGGCGAAGTGCTCGTCCTCGTAGGCGTCGGGGCCGGTCTGCGAGAGCAGCTCCTCGAAGTGCTCCTTACCTTCCGCCGTCAATCGGTACACGATCTTCGCGCGGCGGCCGGTCAGGGGCGCGGCGAGGGCGTCCTCGTGTGTGTTCCCCGGTTCCTCGATCAACCAGCCGTTGGTGACCAGCGTCTTGAGGCAGGGGTACAGCGTCCCGTAGCTGAACGCGCGGAACACACCGAGGGACGTGTTGAGTCGTTTGCGCAGCTCATAGCCGTGCATCGGGGACTCGCGAAGCAGGCCGAGTACGGCGAACTCGAGGATCCCGGAACGCCGGCTCATCGTCGCCTCCCCTCGTCCTCGTCCCGCTTATCTCGCTCTGATGTATCGACTCGATACATCACGACGATAGAACGGCCGTCCGTACGCGACAAGTGGGGAGACGGTGAACGGGATCACATCACCGATTCTCAGGAGACGAGTTGTCCTATTTGCTCCGAACCTCGGGGCTCGGCTGGTTTTGGTGATGCGTAGTCTGTGCGGCATGCATACCGCCGGGAACCAAGTGATGCCTGGGGAGCGTCGATGTCCTCGGTGCAGTACGGGTGAATGCGGGAACGACCGCATCCGTACTTCGGGGGGACCGGAAACCAGCCGCCGTTTCCAGGCGCGCATGGGTGCGCCTGCCCGAGGAGTAATCGTTCGATGAGCGAGCACCGTCGCAAACAGCCGCAGCCGCAGGGAGGCGGACGTGCCGCGGCCCGACGCGGCCAGTCCGGCTCGTCCTCCGGCCGCCGTGCGGCTCCGCGTGACGCCACCGGGTCCCCTTCCGACGCCTACGGCTCGGGTGGTGACGACCGCCAGTACGGCAGTCGTGCCGAGGCCCGCCGGGCGGCGCAGAGAACCGGAGGGGGCCGCAGAGGGCCCGACAACACCGGGCCGGGCGGCCGGCGCGGTGGTCCAGGTGGGCCGCCCGGCCCCGGGCGTGGCAGAGGCCGGGCGAGCGAGCCCGCAAGGAAGCGTTTCATCGACTACCCGCGCGCCGGCAAGTACGGCTGGCAGCGCTGGATGCCGTCCTGGAAGCTCGTCTCCGGGCTGTTCATCGGGTTCGTCGGCTGCCTGGTCGCCACGTTCGGCATCGCCTACGCGATGGTCTCGATCCCCAACGAGAACGACGCGGCCAAGTCCCAGAACAACGTCTACTACTGGGCCAACGGCGCGCAGATGGTGGCCACCGGTACGGGTGCGAACCGGCAGAACATCCCCATCGAGCAGATTCCCAAGGCCATGCAGTTCGCGGTGATCTCGGCCGAGAACAAGAGCTTCTACTCGGACTCCGGTGTCGACCCCATGGGCATCGCGCGCGCCCTGGCGAACATGGCGCGGGGCGGTCAGACACAGGGTGGCTCGACGATCACCCAGCAGTTCGTCAAGAACACCTACCTGAGTCAGGAACAGTCGATCTCCCGGAAGTTCAAGGAGATGTTCATCTCCATCAAGGTGGGGACGAAGGTCAAGAAGCCGCAGATCCTCCAGGGCTACCTGAACACCTCGTACTTCGGCCGTGGCGCCTACGGCATCCAGGCCGCGGCGCAGACGTACTACGGCAAGGACGCGGCCAAGCTCACGCCGAGCGAGTGCGCCGTCCTCGCGGCCCTGCTCAAGGGCCCGACGTACTACGACCCCGCCGGAGCCACGGACCTCGACAAGTCGGCGACTCAGGATGCCAATACCAAGCGTTCCAAGGACCGCTGGAGCTGGATCCTCGGTGAGATGCACAAGGACAAGCACCTCACTGACGCCGATTACCAGGAAGCGATCAAGAAGTACCCCACGCCTCAGGGCCGCAAGGCGATCAAGGGCATGACGGGTCAGATCAGCTACCTGGCGGACACGGCGAAGAGGTACGTCCTGGCGCACTCCGACATCACGGAGGCGCAGTTCGACAAGGGCGGTTACCAGATCTACACGACCTTCGACAAGGACAAGGTCACCGCCCTGACCGCGGCTGTGAAGAAGATCCAGAAGGACCGCCTCGACCCCAAGAACCGGGAGCTGGACAAGTATGTCCAGTTCGGTGCGGCGTCGGTGGTACCCAATGACGGTGCGATCGTCGCGCTGTACGGCGGCGCGGGATACGAGAACGGTCACTTCACGAACAACGCGGACACGTCCGGTGTCCCCGTCGGCTCGACGTGGAAGCCGTTCGTGCTGGCCGCGGCGATGGAGTACGGCACATACAAGACCGCGCCCACGGGCCTCTCGCCGATGAGTAAGTACAACGGCAATGACCATCTCAAGGTGAGACGGCCGGACGGCACGTACTTCCTGAACAAGGACAACTCAACGTTCTTCCAGAACAACGAGAGTGACCACGCCTGGGGCTACATCACCCTTCGCAAGGCGATGGAGCAGTCCGTGAACACGCCGTTCGTCCAGCTTGGCGTGGATGTGGGCTTGTCGAAGGTGCGAGACGTCGCCAGGGCGTCCGGCATTCAGACGGGATTCGAGGGACTCAATCCGTCTTTCGCCATCGGCACCTCGACCCCGAGCGCGATCCGCATGGCAGATGCCTATGCGACGTTCGCCGCCTCCGGCAAGCACACGGACCCGTACTCCGTGACGCAGGTCAAGTACAACGGAACGGACCAGCCCGGCTTCTCCAAGCCGAAGAGCACCCAGGCCATGGACGCGAACGTGGCGAACAACGTCACGGACACGCTGGAGAACGTCATCCAGAACGGTACGGGTCAGAATGCCAAGGCCCTGGGCCGTACGGCGGCGGGCAAGACCGGTACCACCGACAGCAACAAGTCGGCCTGGTTCGTCGGCTACACCCGGCAGCTGTCGACCTCGGTGGCGATGTTCCGGGAGAACCCCAAGACCCACAGGTTGCTGTCCATGAACGGGACGGCGGGCGTGGCGTCCATCCATGGTGGTGACATCCCGACCTCCGTGTGGACCGAGTACATGAAGGCCGCGCTCAAGGGCAAGTCGGACGAAAGCTTCCCGTCGGCCGAGAAGATCGGCGAGGTCGACGACGAGGCAGGCGCCCCGTCCCCGACCCCCACGATCACGCCCACGCAGCCGACCGAGACCCCGACCGAGTCGCCGAGCCCCACGCCCAGTGACACCCCCACCACGCAGTCGCCCAGCCCGACCGATTCCTGCCAGTTCGGTTTCAACTGCGACAACACCGGCGGCACCGACGCGGGCGGCACGGACGGAGGCGTCACCGGTTCGCCAACGCCTACGGACACCACCGGCAACGGAGGCACCACCAGAGGCAATGGAAACGGCAACGGAGGCAACGGAGGCCTGTTCGCCGGTACGAACGGCTGATCCGGAGCCCTGACCGGTTGGCGATCATTTCGCCCGCCAAGGGTGTTTCACGTGAAACATGGGCCGCCGCACTCACGAGGTGCGGCGGCCCTCGGCGTATTCCTAGACAGGTACGGCAGGATGTGCCCCATGCCCAGTGCAGAAACGACGCCCGCGAGCGCGTACGAGCCCGAGTCGGTCCGGCCCGCCCCGGTGGAGACGGTGCGGCCGACCAGGGAGGACGAGGTCGCCGCTGCCGGCAGTGAGCTGATCGGCGGCCCCATCGGGCGGCGCGCCCTGCGCGGGACGTCCTGGTGGACTCCCGTGCGGATCGTGGCGCTCGTGGCGATCGGCATGTTCGCCCTCGGCCTGGTCCAGAAGGCGCCCTGCTACAACAGCGGCTGGTTCTTCGGTGCCAGCTCGCAGTACACGCACGCGTGCTACTCGGACATCCCGCACCTCTATCAGGGGCGCGGCTTCTCCGACGGACTCGTGCCGTACTTCGACAAGCTCCAGGGTGACATGCAGTACCTCGAATACCCGGTCCTGACCGGTGTGTTCATGGAGGTGGCCTCCTGGCTCACGCCCCACAGCGGCAGCATCCAGCACCAGGAGCAGTGGTACTGGTTCGCCAACGCCGGGATGCTGATGGTGTGCGCGGCCGTCATCGCCGTCTGTGTCGCCCGGACCCACGCCCGGCGTCCCTGGGACAGCCTCCTGGTCGCCCTGGCGCCCGCGTTCGCGCTGACCGCCACCATCAACTGGGACCTGCTGGCCGTGGCTCTGACCGCCGCGGCGATGCTGATGTGGGCCCGGGGGCGCACCGTCGCCTTCGGTGTCCTGCTGGGGCTCGCCACGGCCGCCAAGCTCTATCCGGTATTCCTCCTCGGCCCGCTGCTCGTGCTGTGCTGGCGGGCCGGCAAGTGGCGGGAGTACTTCACGGCCGTGGGCGGCGCGGCGGTCGCCTGGCTGGCCGTGAACCTGCCGGTGATGGTCTTCGCCTTCGACGGCTGGTCGAAGTTCTACACCTTCAGCCATGACCGGGGCGTCGACTTCGGCTCCTTCTGGCTGATCTGGGCCCAGAACTCCAGCAACCCGCCCAGCACCGACACGGTCAACTTCTTCGCCACGCTGCTGGTGGCGCTGTCGTTCGTGGGCATCGCGGTGCTGACCTTCACGGCACCGCGCCGGCCGCGCTTCGCGCAGCTGGCCTTCCTGATGGTGGCCGCCTTCATCGTCACCAACAAGGTCTACTCGCCGCAGTACGTCCTGTGGCTGGTCCCGCTGGCCGTGCTCGCCCGGCCGAAGTGGCGGGACTTCCTGATCTGGCAGGCGTGCGAGGTCGCGTACTTCCTGGGCATCTGGATGTACCTCGCGTACACGACCAGCGGGGACGCCCACAAGGGGCTGCCGACCCACGGCTACCAGTGGGCGATCGCCATGCACCTGCTGGGCACGCTGTATCTGTGCGCCGTCGTGGTGCGGGACATCCTCATGCCGGAGCGCGACGTGGTGCGCCGATCCGGAGACGACGATCCCTCGGGCGGGGTGCTCGACGGTGCGGAGGACGTCTTCGTCCTCGGCCCGGCGGCCCACCCGCCGCGGCACGCCGCGCACCTAGAACCGGCGTACGGGCCTCAGGTGGAGTGGGGCAGCCGAGGACCGGATTCCCCCGTCGAGGGTTCGCCCTGAGCGAACACGCCGGGGTCGGGGCACGGAAAAGGCCGTACACAGTGGTCCGGGAGGACCCGTGTACGGCCTTTCGGCTGCCGGCCGGCCGGATCAGCGGTCGACGATCCGGTCGAACTGCGTGGTGGTGTGCCGCAGATGGGCCACCAGCTCCTCGCCCACCTTCGGCTCGGGCGCGTCCGCCGGGACGAACAGGATCGACACCTGCATGTGCGGCGGCTCCGCGAACCAGCGCTGCTTGCCGCCCCAGACGAACGGAGAAAGGTTCCGGTTGACCGTGGCCAGGCCGGCCCGTGCTACGCCCTTGGCGCGCGGCATGACGCCGTGCAGGGCCTTCGGGGCCTCCAGGCCCACTCCGTGCGACGTACCGCCCGCCACGACCACCAGGAAGCCGTCCGAGGCAGCCTTCTGCTGGCGGTAGCCGAAGCGGTCGCCCTTGGCTACGCGCGTGACGTCCAGGACCGCCCCGCGGTACTCGGTGGCCTCGTGGTCCCCCAGCCACAGCCGCGTGCCGATCCGGGCGCGGAAACGGGTCTGCGGGAACTGCTGCTGGAGCCGGGCGAGGTCCTCGGCCTTGAGATGGCTGACGAACATCGTGTGCAGCGGCAGCCGGGCGGCGCGCAGCCGGTCCATCCAGCCGATGACCTCCTCGACGGCGTCCGAGCCGTCGGTGCGGTCCAGCGGCAGGTGGATGGCGAAGCCCTCCAGCCGGACGTTCTCTATGGCCGAATGGAGCTGCGGCAGGTCCTGCTCGCTGATGCCGTGCCGCTTCATCGAGGACATCACCTCGATGACCACGCGGGCGCCCACGAGCCCGTACACGCCGTCGATCGACGACACGGACCGGATGACGCGGTCGGGCAGCGGCACCGGCTCCTCGCCGCGCCGGTACGGCGTGAGCACCAGCAGGTCTCCGCCGAACCAGTCCTTGATGCGCGCGGCCTCGTAGGTCGTGCCGACGGCGAGGACGTCCGAGCCCAGTCGCGTGGCCTCCTCCGCCAGGCGCTCGTGCCCGAAGCCGTAGCCGTTGCCCTTGCAGACCGGGACGAGCCCGGGGAACTGCTCCTGCACGTGCTTGTGGTGCGCCCGCCAGCGCGCGGTGTCGACGTAGAGCGTGAGCGCCATGGCCGGACCTGGGACCTTTCTCGTGGCTGCGATGGGGCAGAGGTGTGGACGGTGTGAAGCCTATGGAATCAAACGGCTGGGCTCAGCGGCGCGACATGTAGATGTCGAGCGCCTTGTGGAGCAGCTTGTTGAGCGGGAAGTCCCACTCGCCGAGGTACTCCGCGGCCTGCCCGCCCGTGCCCACCTTGAACTGGATCAGGCCGAAGAGGTGGTCGGTCTCGTCCAGCGAGTCGGAGATGCCGCGCAGGTCGTAGACGGTGGCGCCGAGCGCGTAGGCGTCGCGCAGCATCGTCCACTGCATGGCGTTCGAGGGCCGGACCTCGCGGCCGATGTTGTCGGAGGCGCCGTAGGAGTACCAGACGTGCCCGCCGACGATCAGCATCGTCGCGGCCGAGAGGTTCACGCCGTTGTGGCGGGCGAAGTACAGTCGCATCCGGTTGGGGTCCTCGGTGTTGAGGGCCGTCCACATGCGCTGGAAGTACGACAGCGGGCGGGGCCGGAAGTGGTCGCGCACGGCCGTGATCTCGTACAGCCGCTGCCATTCGGCGAGGTCCTGGTAGCCGCCCTGGACGACCTCGACGCCGGCCTTCTCGGCCTTCTTGATGTTGCGGCGCCACAGCTGGTTGAAGTTCTTGTGGACCTCTTCCAAGGACCGGTTGGCGAGCGGCACCTGGTAGACGTAGCGGGGCTGTACGTCGCCGAAGCCGGCGCCGCCGTCCTCGCCCTGCTGCCAGCCCATGCGGCGCAGCTTGTCGGCCACCTCGAAGGCGCGGGGCTCGATGAAGTCGGCCTCGACGTCGCGCAGGCGCTTCACGTCCGGGTCCTGGATGCCCTGCTTGATGGAGTTGGCCTCCCAGCGCCGGATGATCACCGGCGGGCCCATCTTCACGGAGAAGGCGCCCTGCTGCTTGAGGTGCGCCAGCATCGGCTGGATCCAGTCGTCCAGATTCGGCGCGAACCAGTTGATGACCGGGCCCTCGGGGAGGTAGGCGAGGTAGCGCTTGATCTTGGGCAGCTGGCGGTAGAGGACCAGGCCCACGCCGACCAGCTCGCCGGTCCGCCCGTCGAACCAGCCGAGGCTCTCGGAACGCCACTCCGCCTTCACATCAGCCCAGGCCGGGACCTGCATGTGGCTCGCCGACGGCAGGCTCTGGATGTAGGCCAGATGCTGCTCTCGGCTGATGGTCCTCAGGGTCAGGCTCATTCGGGGCGCTCCTCGGGCTGGTGTGTCCCCCTGGGTACAGGGGCTCCGGCTCACGCGCCGAAGCCTACTGCGCCGTGCGAGCGCCCCGGCTGGGCATACGGCACCCGCGCCCCGGCCAGCGGTTCGCCGGGGTGTTCCACGGTGTTCAGAAAGAAGCCGGAGGGACGGCGTCCGGAGGCTCAGCTGATGAGGCCGCCGAACAGCCCGCCGTTCGCCATGCCGAGCATGAAGCCGACGCCCGAGGCACCGAGACCCACGATCAGACCGAAGCGCTCACGCGTGGTCACCGAGATCCACTGTCCGGACGCGCCGGTGAGCAGGCCCACCAGGCCCGCCCAGGAGCTGAGCAGGTGCAGACTGCCGAAGAAGCCCGTGATGAAGGCGGTCACGCCGAGCACCAGCGTGACCGCCATCAGGGCGTCCGGGAGCGGATGGGGTTTGCCGTCGGTGGCGAAGAGGGATCCGGCGGTGTTGGGTCGCAATGCCTGTTGTGCCATGGGGCACCTCCTGCGGAAGGCGGCGCACTGTAGCGCCGTACACACCCGATGTGTACAGACTGACGTCCTTCCCGGCCGGATTTCAACCGGAAGCACGTGTGCGGGTAGTGTGTACCGTCTGCACCGGTGTCTGCCCAGGCCTGATCGTCATCTGATTGTCAGCGGCCCTGCTTCGTCAGTGGCCCCGATCCTCAGTGCGTTGTCAGTGGCGGCCGATACCGTTGCCTACGCATCACAACCCTCCTGCCACGGAACGACCGTGGCCGCTGAGTCCAAAGGAGGTGGGTTCCACATGCGTCACTACGAGGTGATGGTCATCCTCGACCCCGATCTGGAGGAGCGCGCTGTCGCCCCCCTGATCGAGAACTTCCTCTCCGTCGTCCGTGAGGGCAACGGCAAGGTGGAGAAGGTCGACACCTGGGGCCGTCGTCGTCTGTCGTACGAGATCAAGAAGAAGCCCGAGGGCATCTACTCGGTCATCGACCTGCAGGCCGAGCCTGCGGTCGTGAAGGAGCTCGACCGCCAGATGAACCTGAACGAGTCGGTCCTCCGGACCAAGGTCCTCCGCCCCGAGATGCACTGAGCTCTCCCGCTCAGCTGATCCCGGGATTCGAGTAGCACCAAGCAGCCAGCAGCAAACCCGCCGAGAGGTTCCCCCATGGCAGGCGAGACCGTCATCACGGTCGTCGGCAACCTTGTCGATGACCCCGAGCTGCGCTTCACCCCGTCCGGTGCGGCGGTCGCGAAGTTCCGCGTCGCGTCCACTCCCCGCACCTTCGACCGCCAGACGAACGAGTGGAAGGACGGCGAGAGCCTCTTTCTGACCTGCTCGGTCTGGCGTCAGGCGGCGGAGAACGTCGCCGAGTCGCTCCAGCGAGGCATGCGCGTCATCGTGCAGGGCCGGCTGAAGCAGCGGTCGTACGAGGACCGCGAGGGCGTCAAGCGCACGGTCTACGAGCTGGACGTCGAGGAAGTCGGCGCCAGCCTGCGCAACGCCACGGCCAAGGTCACCAAGACCGCCGGCCGCGGTGGCCAGGGCGGTTACAGCGGCGGCGGTGGCGGCCAAGGTGGCGGCGGCTGGGGCGGCGGCCCCGGTGGCGGCCAGCAGGGCGGCGGCGCTCCCGCCGACGACCCGTGGGCGACCGGCGCTCCCGCCGGTGGTGGCCAGCAGGGCGGCGGCGGTGGCGGCGGCTGGGGCGGTGGCTCCGGCGGCGGTGGCGGCTACTCGGACGAGCCCCCCTTCTAGGCCCTCGGGCCAAGGGTGGGTCGTACCCAAACTTCTTGATCACACAGGAGAAACACCATGGCGAAGCCGCCTGTGCGCAAGCCGAAGAAGAAGGTCTGCGCTTTCTGCAAGGACAAGGTCACGTACGTGGACTACAAGGACACGAACATGCTGCGGAAGTTCATTTCCGACCGCGGCAAGATCCGTGCCCGCCGCGTGACCGGCAACTGCACGCAGCACCAGCGTGACGTCGCCACGGCCGTGAAGAACAGCCGTGAGATGGCGCTGCTGCCCTACACGTCCACCGCGCGCTAAGGGAAGGGTGACCGACACATGAAGATCATCCTCACCCACGAGGTCTCCGGCCTCGGTGCCGCGGGCGACGTCGTCGACGTCAAGGACGGTTACGCTCGCAACTACCTGATCCCGCGGAAGTTCGCTATCCGCTGGACCAAGGGCGGCGAGAAGGACGTCGAGCAGATCCGTCGTGCTCGCAAGATCCACGAGATCCAGACCATCGAGCAGGCCAACCAGGTGAAGGCCCAGCTCGAGGGCGTCAAGGTCCGCCTGGCCGTGCGTGCCGGCGACGCCGGTCGCCTCTTCGGCTCCGTCACCCAGGCCGACATCGCTTCGGCGATCAAGGCTGCCGGTGGCCCCGAGGTCGACAAGCGCCGCATCGAGGTCGGTTCGCCGATCAAGACCCTGGGCGCCCACGAGACGTCCGTGCGTCTGCACCCCGAGGTGGCCGCCAAGGTCAACCTCGAGGTCGTCGCTGCGTGATCGCTGCACCCGGCTTGAACGGCTGAGGCAACTCGGCCTGAACGGCTGAGAGAAGGGGCCGCACCTGCTGGTGCGGCCCCTTCTTCGTGTTGTCTTCGTTGTGTTTCACGTGAAACCGTCAGCGCGTTGCGCCGGTGACGATCCAGCGGCCCGAGCGGGTACGCAGCCACAGCGTCAGCATCCGTACGGTCATCATCAGCGTCATGGCTGCCCAGAGCGCGGTGAGTCCGCCCCCGACGACGGGGACCAGCAGCGCCACGGGAGCGAAGACCGCAAGGGTGACCAGCATGGCTCCGGCCAGGTACGGCCCGTCCCCCGCGCCCATGAGTACGCCGTCGAGGACGAAGACCACTCCGCAGACCGGCTGGGAGAGCGCCACCATGAGCAGCGCGGGCAGCGCGGTGTCCTTCACTACGCCGTCGCTGGTGAACAGGGGCAGAAACAGCGGTCGCGTCACGATCACCAGGAGTCCGAGAAGCAGCCCGACTGCCACGCCCCACTGCACCATCCGACGACAGGCGTCCCGGGCTCCCCGGGCGTCGTCCGCGCCGAGACAGCGCCCGATGATGGCCTGCCCGGCGATCGCGATGGCATCGAGGGCAAAGGCGAGCAGGCTCCAGAGGGACAGGACGATCTGGTGGGCAGCGATGTCGGCGTCGCCGAGGCGGGCCGCGACGGCTGTGGCGATCATGAGGATCGCCCGCAGTGAGAGTGTCCGGATCAGCAGGGGTGCGCCGGCATGGGCGGAGGCCCGGATGCCGGATGTGTCGGGCCGCAGGGATGCCCCGTGCCGACGGGCTCCTCGGACGACCACGGTGAGATACACCGCCGCCATCCCGCACTGGGCGATCACCGTGCCCCAGGCGGAACCGGCGATGCCGAGACCGGCGCCGTAGACGAGACCGACGTTGAGGGCGGCATTGGCGACGAAGCCCCCGACGGCCACGTACAGCGGTGTCCTGGTGTCCTGGAGCCCGCGCAGCACACCGGTGGCGGCGAGCACGGCCAGCATGGCCGGGATGCCCAGGGCGGAGATCCGCAGATAGGTCGTCGCGTACGGGGCCGCGGTGGGCGAGGCCCCGAAGAGGTCGATCAAGGCGGGCGCCAGGGGCAGGACGAGGGCGATGACCGTGGCACCCAGCAGCAGCGCGAGCCAGATGCCGTCCATGCCCTGACGGATGGCCGCCTGGAGGTCGCCGGCGCCGACACGTCGGGCGACGGCCGCCGTGGTGGCGTAGGCGAGGAAGACGAAGACGCTCACGGCCGTCGTGAGGAGGGCCGAGGCGACACCGAGGCCGGCGAGCTGGGACGTGCCGAGATGGCCGACGATCGCACTGTCGGCCATGACGAAAAGGGGCTCGGCGACCAGTGCGCCGAAGGCGGGGACGGCCAGGGCGACGATCTCGCGGTCGTGCCGTCGTGGGCCGGCTCCGGGGATCGTGGAAGCCTGTGGCATGAGCACTAATCTAATCGTCCACAGGTAAGAGATGCAAGCGTGTTGCACCCCTTACTTATGGTTGTGGGTCACATGCTTGTACACCCCTCCTGGGGCGATCTTGGTCCGACTGGGCAAGTTTTTCTTCTGCACAGCCAGTGGATGGGAAAAGCGCAGTTCAGGGAGTTATCGAGGGAAGGATCGAGGGCTTGTTCACAGGGCTGTCCACCGGGTCGTGCACAGGTTTTGGCAAGTTCTCCACAGCATCCGGGCCGTCGTCCACATGGCCTGTGGATAACCAGATTGGCTGACGGTGCCGAGGGGCCTACCGTTGTCCGGCGCCCGCTCCTTCCGCCGGTCTCGGAAACCTCACAAAACCGACGCGGTGCAACCGGAATTGGGTCTCTCAGTTGTCAGTGCCGTGCCGTACAAAAGTGGCATGGCGAGGTCCGCCCGGGCGGACGGGAGGAGGTGGCTCGGTGAGCATTTCCGAGCCCTTGGACGATCCGTGGGCCGACAGCGGTCCCAGCGATCGTCTGCCCGCCTCCCGCCGTAGCGGCGGTGGTGGCCGCGGCCGCGATGAGCAGCACGACCGGGGTGGCGACGGTGGTGCGTGGGACGGCGGTGGTTCTTCCTTCGAGCGGGTGCCGCCGCAGGACCTCGACGCCGAGCAGTCCGTGCTCGGCGGCATGCTGCTCTCCAAGGACGCCATCGCCGACGTCGTCGAGGTCCTCAAGGGCCACGACTTCTACAAACCCGCGCACGAGACGATCTACCAGGCGATCCTCGACGTCTACGCGAAGGGCGAGCCCGCCGACCCCATCACCATCGCCGCCGAGCTCACCAAGCGAGGTGAGATCAACAAGATCGGCGGAGCGGCGTACCTGCACACGCTCGTCCAGACGGTGCCGACGGCGGCGAACGCCGAGTACTACGCCGAGATCGTCCATGAGCGAGCGGTGCTGCGCCGTCTGGTCGAGGCCGGCACGCGCATCACGCAGATGGGATACGCGGCCGACGACGACGTCGACGAGATCGTCAACCGCGCCCAGGCCGAGATCTACGCCGTCACCGAGCAGCGCACCAGCGAGGACTACCTCCCGCTCGGCGACATCATGGAGGGCGCCCTCGACGAGATCGAGGCGATCGGCTCGCGGAGCGGCGAGATGACGGGCGTGCCCACCGGGTTCACCGACTTCGACTCGCTGACGAACGGCCTGCACCCCGGTCAGATGATCGTCATCGCGGCGCGTCCCGCCATGGGTAAGTCGACGCTGGCCCTGGACTTCGCACGGGCCGCCTCCATCAAGCACAACCTGCCGAGCGTCATCTTCTCGCTCGAAATGGGCCGCAACGAGATCGCGATGCGTCTGCTGTCCGCCGAGGCCCGCGTCGCCCTGCACCACATGCGCTCGGGCACGATGACCGACGAGGACTGGACACGGCTGGCCCGCCGGATGCCGGACGTGTCGGCCGCGCCGCTCTTCATCGACGACTCCCCGAACCTGTCGATGATGGAGATCCGCGCCAAGTGCCGCCGGCTCAAACAGCGCAACGACATCCGGCTGGTCGTGATCGACTACCTCCAGCTGATGCAGTCCGGCGGCTCCAAGCGTGCCGAGAGCCGTCAGCAGGAGGTCTCGGACATGTCCCGTAACCTCAAGCTGCTCGCCAAGGAGCTGGAGGTCCCGGTCATCGCGCTGTCCCAGCTCAACCGTGGCCCCGAGCAGCGCACCGACAAGAAGCCCATGGTCTCCGACCTGCGTGAGTCGGGGTCCATCGAGCAGGACGCCGACATGGTCATCCTGCTGCACCGTGAGGACGCCTACGAGAAGGAGTCCCCCCGCGCGGGCGAGGCCGACCTGATCGTCGCCAAGCACCGAAACGGCCCGACGGCCACGATCACGGTCGCTTTCCAGGGCCACTACTCGCGGTTCGTGGACATGGCACAGACCTGATCCACCGGCGTCGCCCACATCGACACGTCGGCCACGTCAACACGTGTGGCAAATCAACTCGACGCCCACGGGCCTCCCGGGGTGGACTGACGGCATGACGACATCTGAGGAAGAGCTGCTGCCCGGCACCTGTCGGGCATTGCGGCACCGGATCGCCGTGGCCCAGGCCGAAGGGCGCGCACCGTCGCTGGTCGCGGCGGTGGTGCGGGGCGGGCGAGCGGTGTGGCACGGAGCGCGGACCTGCGTGGACGGCCATGGGCCGGACGAGAACGTGCAGTACAGGATCGGTTCGATCACCAAGACGTTCACCGCCGTCCTGGTGCTGCGACTGCGTGACGAAGGTGTGCTCGATCTCGGTGATCCGCTGGAGAAGCATCTGCCGGGCACCGGTGCCGGGGAGGCCACCATCGCCGAACTGCTCGCGCACACGGGCGGGCTGGCGGCCGAGTCGCCGGGGCCCTGGTGGGAGCGGACTCCCGGTTCTTCGCGTCCGGAGCTGAGTGACGTCCTGGGCGAGCAGCCCCTGCTGCATCCGGTCGGCCGCCGGTTCCATTATTCGAACCCCGGCTACACGCTGCTGGGCACGCTGGTGGAGGAGGTGCGTGGCGCCCCCTGGGAGGAGGTCCTCCGGCGGGAGGTGCTCGAACCCCTGGGGCTGAACCGTACGACTGCCCAGCCGCAGGCACCCCATGCGGGTGGCTGGGCGGTGCACCCATGGGCCGACGCGCTGCTGCCCGAGCCGGTGGAGGACCTCGGCCGAATGGCACCTGCCGGCCAACTGTGGTCGACGACGGGTGACTTGGCCCGCTTCGCCGCCTTCCTGGCCAAGGGTGACGACCGTGTCCTCGGCGCGGGGTCGGTACGGGAGATGCGGACGCCCGCGGCGCCGGCCGAGGCCGCGGATGTGATGGACGGAGCCACCTACGGCCTCGGTCTGCAGATCCAGCACCGCGACGGGAGACTGCTCGTGGGACACTCCGGGTCGTTGCCGGGCTTTCTGGCGAACCTCACCTTCAGCGTGGCGGACGATGTCGCGGCGGTGGTGCTGGCCAACTGCACTTCCGGCCCCTTGCTGTCCGTGGTGGGCGCCGACCTCGTACGTATCGTCGCCGATGCCGAGCCGAGGATTCCCGAGCCCTGGCGTCCGCTGTCCGAGGTCGACCGCTCGGTGCTGGAGCTCGCGGGACAGTGGTACTGGGGCACACATGCATTCGCTCTGCGGGTGACGGCCGACGGGCTCGTCTCGCTGGGGCCACTGTCCGGCAACGGCCGCAGCTCGCGTTTCCGGGCCAACGGTGACGGCACCTGGACGGGACTGGAGGGCTACTACGCCGGAGAGCTTCTGCGGCCTGTAGGGCGCCCGGACGGAGCCCTCAGTCATCTCGACCTCGGGTCATTCGTGTTCACACGTCAGCCGTACGACGAGGAGGCTCCCGTACCCGGAGGCGTGGACGCGGAGGGCTGGCGGGGGATCGGCTAGCTGATCGCACCGGTGGGCTTGTTTCACGTGAAACAAGCCCACCGGCCGGTACTCAGAGTGGGAGCTTGAAACCCACGTGCGAGGCCGTGAAGCCGAGCCGCTCGTAGAACCGATGGGCGTCGGTGCGTGTGGTGTCGGACGTCAGCTGCACCAACTGGCAGCCCAGCCGCCTGGATTCCTCGATCGCCCACTCGATGAGCCGTGTGCCCAGGCCGCTGCCCCGTTCGTCCGCGTGGATGCGGACGCCCTCGATGATCGACCTGGTGGCCCCGCGCCTCGACAGCCCGGGAATGGTCGTGAGCTGAAGCGTGCCGACGACTCGGCCCTCGCGTTCCGCGACGACCAGATGCTGGTTCGGATCGGCGTCGAGCCGCTTGAACGCGCTCAGGTAGGGGGACAGGTCGTCCGGTGACTCGCGCTGTGCGCCGAGCGGGTCGTCGGCGAGCATGCCGATGATGGCGGGGATGTCGTCGGCTACGGCGGCGCGAATCTCGAAGTGATCTCCCATGGGCGCACCCTATGCGGGCACGTGCAGCGACTCCACCACGCTTACCAGCGGTGCCAGTTCGGGGCTCCTGGCCGCCTCGTCGAGGGCCTCCCGCAGGGCGGTGTCATTGGTGGGGCGCGCCTCGTCGAGCAGTTTGAGCCCGGCCTCGGTGACGTTGGTGTAGATGCCCCGGCGATCGGTGGGGCACAGGTAGCGCTCGAGCAGCCCGCGGTCCTCGAGCCTGGTGACCAGGCGTGTGGTGGCGCTCTGGCTGAGGACGACCGCGTCGGCGACCTGCTTCATCTGCAGGTGGCCTCCCTCGCCGTCGTGCTGCCGGCTGAGTACGTCCAGCAGGGAGTACTCGCGCACGCTCAGACCGTGCCCGCTCTGCAGGGCGCGCTCGATGTGCGCCTCGATCCTCCCGTGCAGCAGGGAGAGGGCGCACCAGCCCTGTGCGAGCGCGGTGAGCGCGGGGTCCGTCGCTGTCATGTGGCGTTCTCCTCGGTCCCGGAGCGGCTGCAATCCAAGGATAGGGCAGTATCGCGATAGCCTGCGATTGCATTTAACCCGCGTCTGCAACTATTGTGGACGCACGCAAAGCGCACCTGCAATCGTCTGGGAAGGTGTACCCCCACATGCCTCTCGCGCTTCTGGCCCTCGCGATCGGGGCCTTCGGAATCGGCACGACCGAGTTCGTGATCATGGGTTTGCTGCCCGAGGTCGCGGGCGACTTCGGGGTGTCCATCCCCACCGGGGGCATGCTGGTCACCGGCTACGCGCTCGGCGTGGTGCTCGGGGCTCCCCTGATGACCGCACTCGGCACCAAGGTCTCCCGCAAGCGGATGCTGATGCTGCTGATGGGTCTGTTCATCGCCGGGAACCTGCTGTCCGCCGTCGCCCCCGTCTTCGCGGTCATGCTGATCGGCCGTGTGGTCGCCTCCCTCGCACACGGAGCGTTCTTCGGTATCGGCTCGGTCGTCGCGGCCGGCCTGGTGGCACCGGAGAAGAAGGCGGGCGCCATCGCGATGATGTTCACCGGCCTGACCGTCGCCAACGTCGTCGGTGTCCCGCTCGGCACGCTCGTCGGGCAGCACATCGGCTGGCGTGTCACCTTCGGCATCGTCGCGGCCCTCGGTGTGGTCGGCCTGGCCGGCATCGCCAAGCTGGTGCCCGAGCTGCCCAGGCCCCAGGGCGTGCACCTGCGCCACGAGCTGGCCGCCTTCAAGAACGCCCAGGTCCTGCTGGCCATGGCGATGACCGTCCTCGGCTTCGGCGGTGTCTTCGCGGCCATCACCTACATCGCGCCGATGATGACCCACGTCGCCGGTTTCGCCGACGGGTCCGTCACCTGGCTGCTGGTGCTGTTCGGCCTCGGCATGGTCGGCGGCAACCTGACCGGTGGCAAGTTCGCCGACCGGGCGCTGATGCCGATGCTCTACATCTCGCTGGGTGCCCTGGCGGTCGTACTCGCGCTGTTCACGCTCACCGCACACAACAAGATCGCGGCAGCGGTGACGATCGCCCTGATCGGCGCCCTGGGCTTCGCGACCGTGCCGCCCCTGCAGAAGCGTGTCCTCGACCAGGCGCATGGCGCCCCGACACTGGCGTCGGCCGTGAACATCGGCGCGTTCAACCTGGGCAACGCCCTCTCCGCCTGGCTCGGCGGTCTGGTGATCACCGCGGGCCTCGGCTACACCGCCCCCAACTGGGTCGGTGCCGTCCTCGCCGCGGCGGCCCTGGTACTGGCCCTGCTCTCCGCGGCTCTCGAACGCCGCGACAGCGTCCGCAGCACCGTGATGGACGCCGGTACGCCCGCCGAGCAGCGCGCAGCTGTCCATCACTGAACCATCGTGCTCCCCGAGCACGATGTCCGGAACACCACAAGGAGAAGCACCCCTCATGAGCACCACCACCGTCGCCCCGCTGACCACGCAGGACGCCGAAGCCCTCGTGCAGGCGGCCCGCGAGGCGGCCGAGGCGGCCGGAGCCACCGTCAGCGTCACCGTCCTGGACGCGGGCGGCCACCTGCTGGCCTTTCGCCGGGACGACCGGGCCGTACTGATCTCCGGTGAGACCAGCACCCGCAAGGCCTACACGGCGCTTCAGCTGAACACCCCCACCGCCGGCCTCGTCGACGCCGTCCAGCCCGGCGCACCCTTCCACACCCTGCCCACCGCGCTCGACCGGCCTTTGCTGTTCATCGCGGGCGGCATCCCGGTCCACCGCGACGGCCGTCTGATCGGAGCGATCGGCGTCGGCGGTGGCACGCCGGAGCAGGACCACGGCTTCGCCCTCACCGCGGTGGAGACGCTCGCCTGATCACGGAAACCGTCAGCGCCGGCCACGCGGTTCAGCGGTGGCCGGCGTTCCGCGTACGGGGGCCTCTCAGCCCGCCGCCACCGTCAGGGGAGCGAATCGGCGGGCCCAGTCCCCGGGCAGGTCTGTGACGCCGTAGGTCATGACCGAGTTGAAGGCGATGGACTCCAGCCCACGCTCCTTCACCCACGTCAGCAGCCCTTCGTGCCGTACGTCGATGTCGGTGCGCAGCGGGCGGTCCGTGTGGGCGGCGAGTGAGGCGATGAGGGCCTGCGCCGTCTCGGCGTCCCGGGCGATCAGCGGTCCGACGACCTGCGTGTCCATATTGGACCAGGCGCCCGCGTACCCGGTGAGCCGGCCGTTCTCCTCGGCGACGCGCAACTGGTCGGCGAAGGCGGGAAGCCGCGTGATGATGTGGGTGCGGTCGGCCCCGAACACCTCCTCGTCGAGCCGGAGGATCGAGGTGAGGTCCTCCGCGGTGGCCGCACGCGTCGGGACGCCGTGCTCCGGCCCACCCGGGGTGAAGTGCCCCATCACCATCTCCGCCCGGCCGGTGACCTTGAAACCGAGCTCCTCGTAGAGCGGGCGCCCGTGCGGGGTCGCGTGCAGGGTCAGGGGAGTGGTCCCCATCGCGGAGACGACGTGGCGCATCAAGCGGCGTCCGACGCCCCGGCGGGCATGCCGCCCGGCGACCAGGACCATGCCGAGGGCACCGAGAGCCGGGCGGTCCTGCGGGCCGTACTGCGTGACGACGCACGCGGCGACCAGACCACCCTCGGGATCGTCGATGCCGTAACCCCGTCCGGCGACGAGAAGGAAGCCCCACTTGTGTTCCTCCCGTGGCCACCCCCGGTCTTCGGACAAGTCGGCGCAGGCGGTGAGATCGCGCAGCGTCAGACGGCGAATGGGCAGAGCATCGAGGGATGGAGTCGGCACGCAGGTCAGGCTGTCCGACCGGTGCCCTCTGCGTCCACCGGTTTCGCGGCATACGCAGGTGCTTTTGGCCATGTCGTAGCCATCCGCACAGCGCACGGACAGGCACGGGGTGTTTCACGTGAAACGTCGGCGAACGACGAGCATCCGGCAGGCCGCAGAAGGGTCACCAAGCCTTCCCATTAGCCTCTATGGCATGCCGAGACTTCATCTCTTCGACCTTGATGGAACTTTGCTGCATGGCACGACCGCTCCAGTGGAAATTTCCCGCCAACTCGGCTTGGAGGCCGAGGCGGTGGCCCTCGATCTGGAGATGGCGGCAGGACGGATCGGACCGCCGGAATACGCGATGCATGCGCGTGTGCTGTGGGCGGAACTCACCGAGGCGCATGTGATCGCCGCTTTCGAGGGGGCTCCTTGGCTGGCCAGGATTCGTGATGTGTGGGCGAAGATCAGGGATGGCGGTGACTATTGCGCTGTGGTGTCGCTCTCGCCTTCGTTCTTCGTGGAACGGCTCCTGGGCTGGGGAGCGCATGCGGCGTTCGGGTCCCGCTTTCCCGCTGTGCCGTTCACCGAGCCGGTGGATCCGGCCGGTGCGCTCAACTCCGCCGCCAAAGTGCGGATCGCGGACCAGTTGTGCGAGAAGCTCGGGGTGACGCGTGCCGACTGTGTCGCTTACGGCGACTCGATGTCGGACCGGGATCTCTTCACGGTGGTGCCGGTGTCCGTCGCGATCAATGCGGACGCAAGTCTGACGGGTCTCGCGACACACTCCTACACGGGGCGGGATCTGTGGGATGCCTACCAATTGGTGGGCCCTGCCCGGTAATTGTGTGGCGGGCGGTGGCCGGTAGGGTCGACTCCGGTTCACGGCGATCCAGCTAATTGAGACGGAAAGATCGAAGGACGTATTTCTGGGTATGCGGCCAGAAGTATCCGCTCTGGGGGCATGCTGCAGCCGGCCGTGGGGGGGAAAGCGGGCATCTTCCGGTTCCGGAGGTGCGCAGACCGACCGAAAGATGTTCGAGGCGAGGCACATTATGGACGCTCCGACCACCACGTCGGCGGACAACGGCACGTCCGGCGGGGGCGGCTGGTTCACGCCGCACACCGCGCCAGCTGTCCCACCGGGCGGTGGTGGTCCGGAACACCCCTCCCCGGACGCCCTCCTCATACGCCGCACCATGGCCGAAGTCGCTCCTGTGGCCGACAAGGTCACCTCGTACTTCTACGCTCTGCTCTTCGTGCGCCACCCCGACCTGCGACCGCTGTTCCCACCCGCGATGGACATTCAGCGGGAGCGGCTGCTGAAGGCGCTGCTGACGGCGGTCGAGCACATCGACAACACGCCCGTCCTCGTCGACTACCTGCAGAATCTCAGTCGCGGTCACCGCAAGTACGGCACCCGGCCCGAGCACTACCCGGCCCTCGGCGAGTGTCTGGTCGGCGCCCTGAGCCAGTACGCCTCCGCCGTTTGGGACGCTGAGACAGAGGCGGCCTGGGTGCGGGCCTACACGATGATGTCGCAGGTCATGATCGACGCGGCGGCCGCCGACGAACTGCGCTTGCCGGCCTGGTGGCATGCGGAGGTCGTCGCGCACGATCTCAGGACGCCGGACGTCGCGGTCCTCACTCTTCGCCCGGACCAGCCCTACCCTTTCCTCGCCGGGCAGTACACGAGCGTGGAGACGCCCTGGTGGCCCCGCGTCTGGCGGCACTATTCCTTCGCCTCCGCCCCTCGCAGCGACGGGCTGCTGACGTTCCACGTGAAGGCCGTTCCCGCGGGCTGGATCTCCAATGCCCTGGTGCACCGGGCGCGCCCCGGAGACGTCGTCCGGCTCGGTCCGGCCACCGGGTCCATGACCGTCGACCACACCACCGACAGCGGTCTGCTCTGTCTCGGCGGCGGCACCGGCATAGCGCCCATCAAGGCACTGGTCGAGGATGTCGCCGAGCACGGCGAACGCCGCCCCGTCGAGGTGTTCTACGGCGCCCGCACGGACCACGACCTGTACGACATCGACACCATGCTGAGGCTCCAGCAGAGCCATCCCTGGCTCTCCGTCCGCGCGATCGTCGACCAGCAGGCGAACCTCCAGCTTCCCGACGCCGTGCGTGAGTACGGCCCGTGGGCCCAGTACGAGGCATATCTCTCCGGGCCGCCCGGAATGATCCGCAGCGGCGTCGACGCGCTCAGGAACGTCGGTATCCCCCCGGAGCGGATACGCCACGACGCGGTCGAGGAACTCGTGGTCGCCGCGAACTGAGCCTCAGCCCAGATCCGGGGCATGCATGGCCCTCACGCCCTCGATGTTGCCGTCCAGGTAGTGCCGCAAGGACAGCGGGACGAGGTGGACGGAGGCGATACCGACCCGCGTGAAGGGCACACGGACGATCTCGTACTCGCCGGCGGGCGCGTCCATTTCGGGGCCGTGGCGCAACGAGGGGTCCATGGACTCCAGTCGGCAGACGAAGAAATGCTGCACCTTCACGCCGGTCGCGCCGCCGTCCTCGCCGATGTGCTCCACGGTGTCCACGAAGCAGGGCACCACATCGGTGATCTTGGCGCCGAGCTCCTCATGCACCTCGCGGTGCAGGGCGTCGACGACGGTCGTGTCGCTCGGTTCGACACCGCCACCGGGCGTGACCCAGTAGGGATCGACACCAGGCTTGGTGCGCTTGATCAGGATCAGGTCGTCACCGTCGAGAAGAACGGCACGGGCGGTGCGCTTGACCACGGGTCGGACGGTCATGGGAGAAATGTCGCCCGGTTGGTTCCACGTGAAACATCGCAAAGCGCCACCGGGTGAGCGCACGCCGTGACCGCAGTGCGCCCTCGCGTCAGCACCAGTCGGCCGCCGCCCGCTGAAGCCACTCGTGCGCCCGCGCGATATGGGGCATCGCGAGCGTGCCGGTACGTACCACCAGGAAGTATGTCCGCAGTGGGGGCACGTCCGGCTCGTGCAGTGCGACCACGTCACCTTGCTGGACGGCGGCGGTGCACAGATAGCGGGGCAGTACCGCCAGCCCGGCCCCGGCGCTCGCGCAGGCGAGGACGGCGCGCAGGTCGGGAACGATGACGGTGCCGGACGCGCAGGGACGGGAGTCGAAGACGGAGGCCCAGTACCGGGAGACGAAGGGCAGCGACTCGTGGACCTCGACCACAGGCAGGTTCTCCAGGGCGGCGGCCCCCTTGCGGCGCGGTTTCCCCGAGCCGATCCGCTCGGCCCAGTGAGGGGCGGCGACCAGGACGTGCTCCTCATCGCACAGCGGAGTCGCCGTGAGCAGTGCACCGCGCGGACGGGCCGTGCAGATGACCAGATCGTGATGCCCCGCGGCGAGCCCCTCGAGAATCTCCTCGGCGGTCCCGAAGGAGGCGCGCAGCGCGAAACCCTGCCCGTCGTTCCCGGCGAGCTCGGTGAGGGCGGGGAGCGCGCGTTCCGCGGTGAACTCGGGCGGCCCGGCGAGGTGCAGGGTGCGCAGCGAGGACTCGTCGTCGAGCCCGGTCTCGGCTATCTCCACGAGCGCGTCGAGATGCGGCGCGGCCTTGTGCGCGAGCTCGTCGCCGATGCTCGTGGGGGTCACCCCGCGGGCCTGCCTCAGGAACAACGGGCGGCCCAGCTGCCTTTCCAGGGTGCGGATCTGGGAGGTGACGGCCGGCTGGGAGAGACCGAGAAGCGCGGCGGCGCGGGTGAAGGAGCCGGCCCGGTGCACGGTCACGAAGGTGCGCAGCAAGGCCAGATCCATGGAACGCCCTCCCCTTTCCCTGCCCTTCTCCCGTCCCCCGGACAGGTCCAACTATAAATAAGTCGATAGGTCTCTGTCGCTAGCGTGATTGGACACTGACAGAGAGTCAACTAGCCTTGTTCGCGCGGTTCTGCGCGTGCGGAACCGGGACGGTCCGAGCCACGAGGGGGGAGGCTCGGACCGTCCGTCGTGCACGGCACGGATCCCAGCGGGTTCTCGTCCCGCCCTCAGCCCGCCGACTCGTCCAGCGCCCGGCGCACATCCGCCACCAGGTCCTCCGGGTCCTCGGCGCCGACCGACAGCCGGATGAATCCCTCCGGCACCGCGTCCCCGCCCCAGCGGCCGCGCCGTTCGGCCGTGGAGCGGATCCCGCCGAAGCTGGTCGCGTCGTCCACCAACCGGAGGGCGTCGAGGAACCGGTCGGCACGCGCGCGCGTGGGCAGCGTGAAGGAGACGACACACCCGTAGCGGCGCATCTGCTGTGCGGCGATCTTGTGCGCGGGGTCGTCCGGTAGGCCCGGATAGCGCAGCCCGCTCACCTCGGGCCGTTCCCGCAGGGCCTCGGCGAGAGTCAGGGCGGTGGCGTTCTGCCGGTCCACCCGCAGCTGGAGCGTGGCCAGGGAGCGGTGGGCCAGCCATGCCTCCATGGGCCCGGCGATCGCTCCGGCGATCTTGCGCCAGCGGCGTACGGCGGCCATGGCCTCGCCGTTTCGGCCGGTGACGTATCCGAGCAGGAGGTCCCCGTGTCCGGTGAGCTGCTTGGTGCCGCTGGCCACGGAGAAGTCGGCGCCCAGGTCCAGTGGCCGCTGCCCGAGCGGCGTCGCGAGCGTGTTGTCGACGGCGACCAGGGCGCCACGTGCGTGAGCCGCGCCCACGAGCCGCCGGATGTCGCAGACGTCGAGCCCGGGGTTGGCCGGCGACTCGATCCACAGCAGCCTCGCCCCGTCGAGGACCTCCAGCTGGGCGTCGCCGCCGGTGGGCGCGCTGCGCACCTCGATGCCGTACGCCTCCAGCTGGGCGCGCACCAAGGGCAGCGCCTGGTAGCCGTCACTGGGCAGCACGACGGCGTCCCCGGTACGCAACTGGGAGAACAGCACGGACGAGGTGGCGGCCATGCCGGAGGAGAAGACCAGCGTCTCCACGCCGTCCTGCCCAGGGGCCTCGAGCTCGCCGATGGCGCGCTCCAGCAGGGTCCAGGTGGGGTTCTCGTCGCGGCCGTAGGTGTACGGCCCCGTGGGATCGCCCGGCAGGTGGAAGTGGGCGGCGAACACGGGCCCGGGCAGGGTGGGCTCGTGCTTGACCGGCTCGGGCAGCCCGGCCCGCACCGCGCGCGTGCCCTCGCCCGGGCTGGAGAGACCGTGTCCGGCGCCTCCAGGGCCCGTCTCCGCGCCCGGGCCGGTGTTGCCCGCAGCCGGCTCGCTCATGCCGCTCGTCCCTCCGCTTCGTGCCGTACCGAGGCGAGCAGACCGGTGCTCGCCGCCTCCACCATCTCAAGACACTCCTCGAAGCCGTCCAGGCCCCCGTAGTACGGGTCCGGTACGTCGAGGTCGTCGCCCGCGCAATCGGCAGGTGTGTGCGAAGCGCTCGTTGAGGGGTGGTGGTCGGGTGACGGGAGGGCGTAGGAGCGCAGCAGCCGCACCTTCCGTGCGTCCTCCTCAGTGGGTGCCAGGCGGCGCAGGGCCTTGAGGTGCCCGGTGTCGAGGGCGATCACCAGGTCGAGGCGGGCGAACCACGACGCCTGGAACTGGCGGGCCGTGTGGTCGCTGTCGTAGCCGTGGCCGTCCAGGACGGAGACGGTGCGCGGGTCGGCACCGTCGCCCTCGTGCCAGCCGCCGGTGCCGGCGCTGTCGACCTCGATGAGATCCTCCAGCCCGGCCTCCGCCACGCGCGCGCGGAAGACGGACTCGGCCATCGGGGACCGGCAGATGTTGCCGGTGCAGACGAAGCAGACGCGGTAGGTCATGACTGGCTCAGTCCTCATCGGGCAGGACGACGTGCAGAGCCCAGGAGACGATCGAGATGATCAGGCCGCCGAGCACGGCCGTCCAGAAGCCCTCCACGTGGAAGCTCAGGTCGAGCTTGTCACACACCCACGAGGTCAGCAGCAGCATCAGCGCGTTGACCACCAGGGTGAACAGGCCGAGCGTGAGGATGAACAGCGGGAAGGTCAGCACCTTGAGGAGCGGCTTGACCAGCCAGTTCACCAGGCCGAAGACCAGCGCGACGGCAATCAGCGTGCCGGCCTTCTTGGCGGTGTTGTCACCGGTCAGAGTGATCTTGTCGAGCAGCCATACGGCGACCGCCAGAGCGCCCGCGTTGGCGATCGTCTTGACTATGAAATTCTTCATGTGTCTGATCGTGGCAGACCTGAACGGCTGCGAGCAGTAGGGCGAGGGCGACAACAGGATGAAGGCATTCCGGCTGGACGAACTGGAGGCGGAGCGCGCCGCCAACGCGGGTGCATACCTCCAGTTCCTGCGAGAACGGAACATGTCGGTAGGCCTGTACGCCCTCGACGCGGGCGAGCACGACCCGCAGAAGCCGCACAACCAGGACGAGGTGTACTTCGTCGTCAGCGGCCGGGCCTCCATCACGGTCGGCCTGGAGACCATCCAGGTGGCACGCGGCAGCGTGGTGTACGTGCCGGCCGGGGTCGCTCACAAGTTCCACCACATCAGCGAGGACCTCAGGGTCCTGGTGGTGTTCTCTCCGCCCGAAGCGTGAAGCCGACCCCGGTGATTCCCTAGGGGAACGGTCAGGGGAGGACAAGGGGTGCGAGGCCCCCGCCGAGCCCCCTCGCGGACCTAGCATCGAGGCAGGACATCTGGAGCACGACTTCGAGAGCAAGGGACAAGGGCAATGCGAGAGATCTTCGCGGGTCTGCCGTGGTGGGTGAAGTGGGTCGCGGTGCCGGTCATCGCCCTGGTCGTGTTCGGCGGTCTGATAGCCACCGTCGTCGGGTTCGTGATCGGCCTGCTCTTCAAGGCGCTGGTCTTCGTGGCCCTGGTCGGCGGACTCATCTACATCGTGCGGAAGTTCATGGCGGGCTCCTCGTCGCGCAGCGACTGGTGAGCCGTAGAGGGAGCCGGTGACGGTAACAGGGAGCGCCGGTTCCCTCGGGCGAGGGAAGTTTTCCGGGCGAGCGGTCCGCGAGCGGTGGCGGGCGATTAGAGTCCGGAATTCGCCACGGGGCCCAGCCCCGGGGACGGCATACACCCCCACCCCGTGTTCCTGCTGCACGGGCTGCCCCCTCGCGCTTCGGGAGTGACCTCTTGGCCACGGTCGACACCGCACCCGCGGAACCGCCCGCACCCCCCACCCAGCCCCAGCCACGCACCGCCACACCTGCGGCCGGGCGGCCGCACACCGTGGCGATTCCCGAACAGCGGCAGTCCGCGACCCTCATCGGATCGGTGCAACGCGCGATGCGCCTGCTGGAGACCGTCGCCGGTCACGAGTACGGAGCCCCCGCCAAGCAACTGGCCCGCGAGACCGGGCTCGCCCTCCCCACGGCGTACCACCTGCTGCGCACCCTGGTGCACGAGGGTTATCTGCGCCGGGAGAAGGGACTGTTCTTCCTCGGTGAGGCGGCCGAACGGCTGAGCAGCAGCGGAGCGAAGCAGAAACGTCGCAGCACGGTCGCCGACGCGCTGGCGCACTGCCGGGACTCCCTCGGTGTGCCGGTGTACTACGCCATGTACCGCGAGGGCGAGATCGAGGTCATGTGTGTCTCCGACACCCCGGGCAACCCTGCGGTCGAGGAGTGGGCCGACTTCCGCGAGACCGGGCACGCGCACGCCATCGGTCAGTGTCTGCTGTCCCAACTGGACGAGGAGGCCCGCCGGGACCACCTCGACCGTTATCCCGCGCAGTCCCTCACGCCGTACACGGTGCGCGACGACCACGCCCTGCTGCGGCGCCTCGAGCGGATCCGGCGGATGGAACCGGTGACAGAGCGGCAGGAGTACGCGCTGGGCACGGTCTGTGCCGCGATCCCGATCACCGTCGGCACCACGGCTGCCACGATGGCCATCTCCCTGCCGTCCCATCAGTCCGACCGGCTGCTGCCCGCGGTCCAGCGGCTCCAGACGGAAATCGGCCGGAACCTGGGCTCGATCGCGGTCTCTATCAGTATCTGAAAACTCACTCCTTGTGATCTCCTGTGTACTTTCAGCAAGATTTCATCAGTGTCAAAGGGGTCATTACCGGCCAGTCGGTGTCCTATGACGGGATGGGCGATGCGCGAGTCCGTACAGGCAGAAGTCATGATGAGCTTTCTCGTGTCGGAGGAGCTCTCCTTCCGCATCCCCGTGGAACTGCGGTACGAGACATGTGATCCCTATGCCGTGCGGCTGACCTTCCACCTGCCTGGTGATGCCCCGGTGACCTGGGCCTTCGGGCGCGAGCTGCTGGTTGACGGGGTGGGCCGGCCGTGCGGCGACGGCGATGTGCGCATCTCGCCCGCAGGCCCCGAGGCGCTGGGTGAGGTGCTGATCAGGCTTCAGGTGGGGGCGGACCAGGCCCTGTTCCGCTCCTCGACGCCCCCGCTGGTGGCCTTCCTCGACCGTACGGACAAGCTGGTGCCGCTGGGGCAGGAGGGGGCGCTGGCCGACTTCGACACCCACCTCGACGAGGCTCTGGACCGCATCCTGGCCGAGGAGCAGAGCGCCGGCTGAAGCGTCACGGCAGGGCCCGGGGAGCTCCGCCTCGGCACCGGGGAGCTTGCAGTAACGCTTCTCCGCCTGCTTCCGTCAACTCCTGCCGCAGCCTCACCGCTTCCGGCGCCGACCCCGTCCACCGCGTGCCGGAGCCGGCGAACTCACGCCGGCCGCGGCCGGCGCCGCTCCCGGACGGTCGGCCGCCACCACCAGAGCCGCTAGGACGGTGGTGACCGGTACGGAGGCCACCAGACCGATCGAACCCACCAGCGTGCGAACGATCTCCTCCGCCACCAGCTCGCTGTTGGCGACCGTGCCCACGCTGCTCTGCGCGATGGAGAACAGCAGGAGCAGCGGCAGCGCGGCACCCGCGTAGGCCAGCACGAGCGTGTTGACGACGGATGCGATGTGGTCACGGCCGATACGGATGGCCGCGCGGTACAGCCCCCGCCAGCCCATCGACGGATTGGCTTCGTGCAGTTCCCACACGGCCGAGGTCTGTGTCACCGTCACATCGTCCAGGACACCGAGCGAGCCGATGATGACACCGGCGAGCAGCAGACCGCTCATGTCGATCGACGGATACAGGCCGTGGATCAGACCGGTGCTGTCGTCCGTGTTGCCGGTGAGGGCGGCCCAGCCGATGAACAGCTTGCCGAGGACACCGATCAGGGACAGCGAGATCAGCGTGCCGAGGACGGCCACCGATGTACGGGCCGACAGGCCGTGGCACATGTAGAGCGCGATCAGCATGATGGCACTGGCGCCGACCACCGCCACGATCAGCGGGTTCGACCCCTGCAGGATCGCGGGCAGGATGAAGAAGTTGAGGATCAGGAAACTGATGGCCAGCGCGACCAGCGCCATGACGCCACGCATCCGCCCGACGACCACGACGGCGAGTGCGAAGATCCCGGCCAGCAGTGCCGTCGGGAAGCGCCGGTTGACGTCGGTCACCGAGTACTGCAGGTCCTTCGGCGCCGAGGGCTCGTAGGCGGCCACGACCTTCTCGCCCTGGTGCAGCTGTCGTGGCTGGTCCGGCTGCACGATCTCCGTGAACGTACGGCCCTTGTCCTTGCCGGTGTCGACCCGGATCGTCGCCTTCTTGCAGGTGCCACTCGCCTCCTGCTGCGCGGAGCTGACCCCGGCGGTGGAGGTGTCGCCGGTCGAGGTGCCCCCGGAGGCGTACACCGACTTGCAGCTGACCTCCACGACCTTGGTGACTGTGGCCTGCTGCGTCTGCCGGTCGAAGCCGACGCCCGTTCGCTTGTGCGGAGGGGCGCCGCCGGGCCACAGAACCACGAGCCCGACCACTACCGCCGCGGTGAACGGGATCAGAATGGCCGCGATGACCTTGCGCAGATGCTTGGAGACCGGGGCCGCGGGGCCGTGGCTGTGACTGTGGGAGTGCCCGTGTCCCCCGCCCTGTCCGTGTTCTCCGCCGTCCCCGCGCCCCTCACCGGCGGCGTGGCCGGATTCTGAGCCGTCGCCAGGGCCGTGCCCGTGTGGCGGCTCGGGGGGCGGGTACGGAGGCTGTTGCGTCGTGGTCACCGCCCGATCATTGCAAGAACGGGCAGAGGCGGACTGTTCACCGCGCCACAAATGACGCTAGCGTGGAGGCACCTTTGCACACGCGGGAGCTCGGAGCACCGGGCTGAGAGGGCGCTGACCTCCGTCTTCGCGATGTTTCACGTGGAACACCGACAGACGGAAACCGCTGCGTCGACCGCCGAACCTGTTACCGGGTAATGCCGGCGTAGGGAGTAGGTCTCATGACCAACAAGGACGCACGCACGCCTGCCTCCACGCAGCTCTCCAGCGACGGGGAGGCCGGGAAGTCCATCGGCTGGCACAAGGGGTATGTCGAGGGTTCGCGCCCCGACCTGCGCGTGCCGGTCCGTCAGGTGCACCTCACCACCGGCCGGTCGGTCACGCTGTACGACACCTCCGGCCCGTACACCGATCCACTTGTCGAGACCGACGTCCGCAGGGGCCTGTCGCCGCTGCGGGACAACTGGATCATCGCCCGCGGAGACACCGAGGAGTACGCGGGCCGTCCCGTCCGCCCTGAGGACGACGGGATCAAGCACACCTCGCCCCGGGGCGGCCTGCGCAACCTCGACGCGGTCTTCCCCGGACGGCCCCGCCAGCCGCGCAGGGGCCGGGACGGCCAGGCGGTCACCCAGCTCGCCTACGCACGCCGTGGCGAAATCACACCCGAGATGGAGTTCGTGGCGCTGAGGGAGAACGTTTCTCCCGAGGTCGTCCGTGAGGAGATCGCGGCGGGCCGGGCAGTGCTGCCCGCCAACGTCAACCACCCGGAGATCGAGCCGATGATCATCGGCAAGCGGTTCCTGGTGAAGGTCAACGCCAACATCGGCAACTCGGCGGTGACCTCCTCCATCGAGGAGGAGGTCGAGAAGATGACCTGGGCGACCCGCTGGGGCGCCGACACGGTCATGGACCTGTCCACCGGCCGCAACATCCACACCACCCGCGAGTGGGTGCTGCGCAACTCCCCCGTCCCCATCGGAACGGTGCCGCTCTACCAGGCACTGGAGAAGGTCGACGGCAAGGCCGAGGAACTGACCTGGGAGATCTACAAGGACACGGTCGTCGAACAGGCCGAGCAGGGCGTGGACTACATGACCGTCCACGCCGGCGTGCGTCTGGCGTACGTGCCGCTGACCGCGAACCGCAAGACCGGCATCGTCTCGCGCGGCGGCTCGATCATGGCGGCCTGGTGCCTGGCGCACCACAAGGAGTCGTTCCTGTACGAGAACTTCGAGGAGCTCTGCGAGATCCTCGCCGCCTACGACGTCACGTACTCGCTGGGCGACGGTCTCAGGCCGGGCTCGATCGCGGACGCCAACGACGAGGCGCAGTTCGCGGAACTCCGAACGCTTGGGGAACTCAACGGGATCGCCAAGCGTTTCAACGTACAGACCATGATCGAGGGTCCGGGACACGTCCCGATGCACAAGATCAAGGAGAACATCGACCTTCAGCAGGAGATCTGCGATGAAGCTCCGTTCTATACGCTCGGCCCGCTGACCACGGACGTCGCACCGGCGTACGACCACATCACCTCCGGCATCGGTGCCGCGATGATCGCCTGGTGGGGCACGGCGATGCTCTGCTATGTCACGCCCAAGGAGCACTTGGGCCTGCCCAACCGTGACGACGTCAAGACCGGCGTCATCACCTACAAGATCGCCGCCCACGCAGCCGACCTCGCCAAGGGCCACCCAGGTGCCCAGGAATGGGACGACGCACTGTCCGACGCCCGCTTCGAGTTCCGGTGGGAGGACCAGTTCAACCTCGCCCTCGACCCGGACACGGCACGGGAGTTCCACGACGAGACGCTCCCGGCCGAGCCCGCCAAGACGGCCCACTTCTGCTCCATGTGCGGGCCGAAATTCTGCAGCATGAAGATCAGTCAAAGCATCACAGAGCGGTTCGGTGGTGCGGCGGCTGAGGGGGCGTCGGCTGAGGAGGTAGCCGAGGGGATGCTCCAGAAGTCGAAGGAGTTCGCTGAGGCGGGGAACCGGGTGTACCTGCCGATAGCGGATTGACCGACGCCAGTAGAGGCGCCGTCCCCAGAAAAGCTGAAAGCCGGGGGCGGCGCTTGGCCGTATGGCCGGGTTGTGATCCACCGTAAGCTGCCTGCTTCAGCGCTCGATCGTCAGGAAGAGGTGGGCTCACGGGCATGGGCATATGGGATGTGAAGCGCGACGACGAGCGGTTGCAATGGACGCTGGAGCCGTTCGAGCGCATCGGCCCGCTGATGTTCGGAATGCGCCCCGCAGAAGTGGCCAGTGCCCTTGGCCGGGGTGCAGCGGGCTACCGCAAGAGCATCCCGTGGGGAGACACCGTGACGGGTCTGGAGGGCTTCACGGACGTGGGCCTGACCGCTTACTACGCGGATGGCGTCCGCTTGGCCGGCATTACGGTGGACGCCCGCCTCGGGCCCCAGGTCCTGGCTGACGGGAAGGCGCTCGTCGGACGTGTCCCCTCTGAGATGGAGCAGTGGCTCATAGAGCGCGCCGAGGTGAGAGAACCGTACTGCGAACTCTTCTACATGCCCGGGGCTGACCCGGGCTCACAGACTCTCGGTCTGGTGATGTGCGTGCAGAGGGTCGGAGATGTCGTGCTCACTCGGCCGGTCTTTGTCGCCTCTGAATGGATCGACGACGTCTATCACCGCCTTCCGAGCTCGGAGTGGGCAACCTTCTGAGGCCGGACGCGCACAACCTGCGGTTGCCCCGGTGCTTTCCGATTCCTGGCTCGTGTTGTCGAGCATGAAGATCTCACACGACATCAGGCGTGAACACGGCAAAACTCAGGCCGACATCGAGGAGGGTACGGCGCAGAAGTCGAAGGAGGTCGCGGCGAGCGGGAACCGTGTGTATCTGCCGATCGCGGACTGAGCCCGGACGACGGGTGGTCCGTGCTGCCGGATGGCCTGAAGCCGGCAGGGAGCACGGACCGCCCGGTCTCTCCCGGCACAGCCTGGCTGACCCGGGACCGTCCGCCGAGGGCCGCTCGTCGTAACGGAAAGGGCAAGCCGCCGGTCGCCGCCCGGCAAGATCACTACTGTCTCCGGCATGGGCGGGATCGATGTTGCCAATGGAGTGGTGGGTGCCGTACTCGGCATGTTGTGTGCGGTGCTGTTCCAGCAGCCTTTGCAGGACGGCTGGTATTGGCTGCGGAGGCGTTCGTCGAGTGCGATCCGCGGTCTGAGGCGCCAGGAGGAGTCGGGGCCCGCCTGGCGGACGTTCTCGCTCGGGCCTCTGCAGACGTCCGCCCTGATCGTGGAAGGCGACGGCGAGACCCCGGTTCCTGCCGAGACGGTCTTCGTCCATGTGCTCGACGAGGAGGTGAAACTGCCTGATGACATGGCGCCCTGGCTGGATGAGATCGCCGGGGAGAGCGAACGCCTGCGAGCCGAGGGACGCGTCCCGCTGTGGAACGGCCCGCGGTACGCGGTCGAGTCGTTCGACATCTCCCGGACCGCGCTGGAGGAGAAGCCCGAGGTCCATCTGAGACTGCGTCCGACCGACTACTACACGTTCCTCGCCGCCCAGCAACTCGACCGCCGGCTGCCGGACGGAACGACACCGCGGTCCCGTTACCTGGATCCCGACCGCCCCCTGACCGCGCCGGCCTTCCTGCAGTGCAGCTTCGCCGTCAACGTCGCGGTGGTGACGGCCGACGACATGCTGGTGGTGAGCCGGCGCAGCGAGCGGGTGCGGATGGCTCCGGGTGTGTGGAACTCCTCTGTCAACGAGGGGCTTTCCCGCCACATCGACTCCTCGGGGCGCAGCGCACCCGATCTGCATGCCGTGGCGTGCCGAGGCATGCGGGAGGAACTGTCACTGGAGCCCCATGAGTACTCGTTGGAGCTCCTGGCGTTCGTACTGGACACGAACAAGCGCCACTGGAGCGGTCACTTCTACGCCCGGCTGAAGGAGCTGCGCAGCGAGGATCTCCAGGCGCGGATGAGCCGGGGTGTCGCGGACCGGTGGGAGCACGAGACGATCGACTACGTTCCTTTCCGCCCCGCGTCGGTGGTGAGGTACATGCTGCGGGAGGACCGCGTCCACCGGTGGGCGCCTCTGGCACCCGCCCTGTTCCATCTCAGTCTCGTGCATGTGTTCAGCCGTACGAGCGTCGAACGAGTGGAGGCGCAGGTCCTCAGACGTCTGTAGTGCGCAGGCGTGCCCCGTCTCCGGCTTGCGCCCCCGCCGGGGGCGCAAGCCAGGGGTCATTCCGGCTGGTGCTCCGGGCCACCGAAGTCCGGGCTCGTGTAGTCCGGGCTGCTGAAGCTCGGGCGAGAGCCCGGAGTGGTGCCGTCGTCGGGGCTGCTGAATCCCGGTCGGTCGTAGCCGAGCCGGGGCATGCGCCCGGTCGGCGACGGCGGGGTCATGTGGTGCAGGGAGCTGGTGCCGGGGGCGGCGAGCGCCTCCTGGAGGAAGGGCAGGATGCCGCGCTCCAGCAGGGCCTCGTGCCAGGCCTCCCTGGCCCGGGTCACTTCCTCGGTCGCCTCCCCGTGGAGTCCGTCGTCGAGCGAGGGGTTGTTGCGCAGGGCGGTGAGGAGCAGGCCGACGGCGGCGACCAGGATCGCGGCAGCCGTCATGGCGCCGAACACCCAGCCAGTGGTGATCATCGTCTGGGCGAAGGCCGGAGCCGGGTCCAGCATCTTCAGGATGTAGCCGACGAGGAGGAAGATCGCCGCGGCGGTACCGGCGAGCACGGGAGCGAGGACCGCGACGATGGCGACGGCGCCCGCGCCGGCGGTCTCGGCGGCCTCGCCGAGGGTGGTGGCGAGCCCCATCGGACCCGTGCCCGGCTCCGCGGACTTGGCCAGGGGGACGGAGGACGGAGTGGGCGGCGCCGGCCGGCGCAGTTCCTCGCGGACCTTTACGTAGTACTGGTACTCGGTCGCCGCGGCCGCCGTGATGAGTGCGGTGGCGTTGAGCGCCATGGTGCGCAGTTGTTCGGGGTTGAGCCGCTGTCCTACAGCGACCAGTTCCGGGCGGTGTGGTGCGGAGCGCAGCGCCTCATCGAGGATCCGCTCGTATTCCTGGCGGTCCTCGTTCAGCAGGTGCTGCGGAACGCTGTTCATGTGCATCCCCCGATGCTCCGTAGGGCTTGGGGCTCGCACGTCGACGAGCCGTCGGGCAGAAACGGAGGGGAGCCTGCTACGGATAAGCCGATGGTAGAGCCGTCACGGCGCGTGGTGACAGGGGGTTGCCGGAAATTGGGTGCCGGCCTGCACGAACGCCGCCGGGGGAACGCCTGCCCGGCGAACGCTCAGCCACCTAGCGGAAGTTGTTGGACCAGCAGCTTTCCGGCCATGGTCACTCCGCCGTCCATCGCGATGGCCAGCCCGTCCGCGTAGACGTGGGGTCCCTCGACCACGGGACCGGTGTCCTCGTCCTCTTCCTCGGAGCCGGCCTCGCCCAGCAGGTAGGGGATGGGGCTGTGGCCGTGAACGATGCGGGTGCCGCCGTACGTATCGAGGAGGGAGCGCACCGCTTCGGCGCCGCCCTCGCGGAAGGAGAAGCGCTTGGTGAACTTGCGGAACAGGTCCCAGACTTCGTCCGCGTCGTTGCGCGTGATGGTCTCGCGGACGGTGTCGTTGACCGCTTCGATGGAGTCGCCGTAGTCGAGGTAGGCGGTGGTGTCGGAGTGGACGAGCAGGTAGCCGTCGACCTCCTCGACGGCGTCCAGGCGGGCCATCCACTGCAGGTGGTGGTCCTGGAGACGGTCCATGTCGGTCTTCTGGCCGCCGTTGAGCAGCCAGGCCGCCTGGAAGGTGGCGGTGCCGGCGCCGGAGTTGACGGGGGTGTCGCCGAACCGCTTGGCGCCGAGCAGCAGCAGCTCGTGGTTGCCCATGAGCGCCTTGCAGTAGCCGCCGGCCGCGGCGGCCTCGGCGGACAGCCGCATGACCAGGTCGATGACGCCGATGCCGTCCGGGCCGCGGTCGGTGAAGTCACCGAGGAACCACAGCCGGGCGGTGCCCGCGCACCACTGGCCGACGGCGTCGATCAGGCCCTTCTCCTGGAGGGCGGCGACCAGCTCGTCGATATAGCCGTGCACGTCGCCGACGACGTACAGCGGGCCCGGGCCGGTGTTGGGCTGGGCGGCCGGTGCGGGTCCCGGTTCGACGGTCACCTGGACGGTGTCGCCACGGTGGATGACGGGCAGGTCGCGCTCGGTGGGCGTGTACCCCTCGGGATACGCCTCCTCGACGGCGGGCGCGGTGTCACCGGGGTGGGTGCTGCGCACGTACGGACCGGTCTCGTTGACGTACGCGGGCACCCGGAAGTCGCGCAACGTCGCCGTCCGCTCCACCTCGGGTCCCTGACCGGCCCCCTGAGTCATCAGACCCCTCCACCATCGCGCCGCATCTGCACCGCATCGGACTGCCTGGTCGCAGCGGCCCGCGGTGTCGTGGGCCCATCATAGGAATGCGGATCGCGCCGTGTGATGACCCAGGGGTGGTGAATCGGAGCAAGACGCCAGTTCACCGCGGCTTTCGCCCCGTTTGGGCAGGGGTTCGACCGACTGCTGATCCCGGTGCCGGCCGCCTGTGGTCCCCCCTCGGGCCTCGCCGGCGAGTCTCCGGGCACTCCCCTTGGTCGCGGCGCCGGGACCGGCCGTCAGCTCCTCTCCGGCGCGCGCGGCGGGCTGATGGTCGTACGGGGCGGCCGGCGCTGGGAGGAGGTGCGCACGATCAGCTCCGTCGGTATCACCTGCTCCACCGGGTGGTCCGACTCCACGCCTTCGATGGCGTCGATGAGCAGCTGAACCACGGCCGTGCCGATGCGGCGGGGCTTGAGGGAGAGCGTGGTGATGGGCGGCTCGGTGTTGGCGTACACGGTGGACTCGCTGCAGCAGACCAGGAGCAGGTCGTCCGGGACGCGCAGGCCGTAGCGGCGGGCGGCGGCCAGCAGGTCGGTGCCGTTCGGGTCGAACAGGCCGTAGACGGCGTCCGGCCGGTCCGGCCGGGCGAGCAGCCGGTCGGCGGCGACGGCGCCGGCGCAGGGGTCGTGCGCCGGGTAGGCCTCGTACACCGGGTCCTGGCCGACCCGCTCGCACCAGTTCAGGTACGCGGTGGTGGACAGGTGGGTGTAGGTGTCCGTGGTCGTTCCGGTGAGCAGGCCGATCCTGCGGGCCCCGGCGGCGGCGAGGTGATCCAGGATGCCGAGGACCGCGGCCTCGTGGTCGTTGTCGACCCAGGCGGTGACCGGGAGGGACCCGGCGGGGCGGCCGTCCGAGACGACCGGCAGGCCCTGCCGGACCAGCTCGCTGACCACGGGATCCTGGTCGGAGGGGTCGATGACGACCGTGCCGTCCAGGGCGACGTTCGACCACACGTCGTGGCGGGAGGTCGCGGGCAGGATCACGAGGGCGTAGCCGCGGGCGAGCGCGGCCGAGGTGGCCGCGCGGGCCATCTCGGCGAAGTACGCGAACTCGGTGAAGGTGAAAGGTTCATCCCCGTAGGTCGTCACGGTCAGGCCGATCAGACCGGATTTGCCGGTACGGAGTGTGCGGGCGGCGGCCGAGGGCCGGTACCCCAGCCGGTCGGCGACCTCTCGGACATGGCGGCGGGTGGCGTCCGGGAGCCGGCCCTTGCCGTTGAGGGCGTCGGAGACGGTCGTGATGGAGACCCCGGCGGCGGCGGCGACGTCTCTGATGCCTGCCCGGCCCGGCCGACTGCCTCGACGTGAGGTTTCCGCGCGGCTCACCTGGTGCTTCCCTGCTGCTGTCATGGCGAGCCGATAGTAGGGCTCATGCGGTGGGGTAGTGCGGACGCATATGCACGCGTTGACAGGCACGTTTCTGCATGGTCATAGGGGGTCAACTACCTTAGAAAAAAAGGTAGTTGAACGCTCCAAAGGCAAGACGTGACTTGTTGGCGCGCATAGGCCTGCTAAGTGTCCGATGTCTCGAAGAGGTCTCAACTCACCTTCACGGGTGATGCGCGCCAGGGCGCGAGCCACCGGCGCATAGATATATGTGCGGCGCGCCCCCCGATACGTACGCCTTGGGGTGGTGATGCCCGTGATGCCGGTGTGGCGGAACGCATGAGTGCAGCGAGCTGTCCGAGGCCGTCGCTGTCATCGCTCAGCTGTACGCAGAAACGCCGAATCCTCATAAGGTGAGGAGTATTGGAAGCCGGCGGCGCTGACGGTCCGCCGGTGGTCGCGAGGAGGACTGCGGTGAGCGAGACGAGCCCCAAGCTGCGCGCCGAGCTGGAGGGTATCCCCACCTACAAGCCGGGCAGGCCTGCCGCGGCCGGTGGACCGGTCGCGTACAAGCTGTCCTCCAACGAGAACCCCTACCCGCCGCTGCCCGGGGTGATGGAGACCGTGACGGCGGCGGCCTGCAATTTCAACCGCTACCCGGACATGGCGTGCTCCGGCCTGATGGAGGAGCTCTCGGACCGCTTCGGCGTGCCCGTCTCCCACCTGGCCACCGGCACCGGCTCCGTGGGCGTCGCCCAGCAGCTGATCCAGGCCACCAGCGGGCCGGGCGACGAAGTCATCTACGCCTGGCGGTCCTTCGAGGCGTACCCGATCATCACGCAGATCAGCGGGGCGCGCTCGGTGCAGGTGCCGCTCACGCCGGGCGATGTGCACGACCTGGACGCGATGGCGGACGCGATCACCGACCGGACCCGGCTGATTTTCGTCTGCAACCCCAACAACCCCACGGGCACCGTCGTGCGGCGGGCCGAGCTGGAGCGCTTCCTCGACCGGGTGCCCCGCGATGTGCTGGTGGTGCTGGACGAGGCCTACCGGGAGTTCATCCGGGACCCCGAGGTGCCCGACGGTGTCGAGTTCTACCGGAGCCGGCCGAACGTCTGTGTGCTGCGGACCTTCTCCAAGGCGTACGGTCTCGCAGGGCTGCGGGTCGGCTTCGCGATCGCCCATGAACCGGTGGCGGCGGCGCTGCGGAAGACGGCGGTGCCCTTCGGCGTGAGCCAGCTGGCGCAGGAGGCGGCGATCGCCTCGCTGCGCGCGGAGGACGAGCTGCTCGGCCGGGTCGGCTCGCTGGTGTGCGAGCGCAACCGCGTGGTCGACGCGCTGCGCGCCCAGGGCTGGACGGTGCCCGAGACCCAGGCCAACTTCGTGTGGTTGCGGCTGGGGGAGCGCACGGTCGCGTTCGCGCAGGCCTGCGAGCGGCACGGCGTCGTGGTCCGGCCGTTCCCGGGCGAGGGTGTGCGGGTGACCGTCGGGGAGGCCGAGGCGAACGACATCTTCGTGAAGGTGGCGGAGGAGTTCCGCAAGGAGTCCTAGGCGGCCGTGGGCCGGCCGGATCCTGCCTGGTGGGGCCGGTCGGCCCGGTTGGAGGGACCCCCCTTCTCCGGCGTCGAACGGCTATGCGTCATAATGGCTTGTGAATGTGAACGCATTCACAAGCTCGTCGATGTAAGGAGGCCGGCGACGTGGAGTTGGCTTTGGCGCCGGAGACGCTGGCGCGCTGGCAGTTCGGCATCACCACCGTCTACCACTTCCTGTTCGTCCCCCTGACGATCTCCCTGGCCGCCCTCACGGCCGGGCTGCAGACGGCGTGGGTACGCACGGAGAAGGAGAAGTACCTCAAGGCCACGAAGTTCTGGGGCAAGCTCTTCCTGATCAACATCGCGATGGGGGTCGTCACCGGCATCGTGCAGGAGTTCCAGTTCGGCATGAACTGGTCCGACTACTCACGCTTCGTCGGCGACATCTTCGGCGCCCCGCTCGCCTTCGAGGCCCTGATCGCGTTCTTCTTCGAGTCCACCTTCATCGGTCTGTGGATCTTCGGCTGGGACAAGCTGCCCAAGAAGATCCATCTGGCCTGCATCTGGATGGTCTCGCTCGGCACGATCCTGTCGGCGTACTTCATCCTCGCGGCCAACTCGTGGATGCAGCACCCCGTCGGCTATCGGATCAACAAGGCGAAGGGCCGCGCGGAACTCACCGACTTCTGGGCGGTGCTGACCCAGAACACCGCGCTCAGCCAGGCCTTCCACACCCTCTCCGCGGCCTTCCTGACCGGCGGCGCGTTCATGGTCGGCATCGCCGCCTACCACCTCACCCGCAAGAAGCACGTCCGGGAGATGAAGACCTCGCTGAGGCTCGGCCTGGTCACGGTCGTCATCGCGGGTCTGCTCACCGCGGTCAGCGGAGACACCCTCGGCAAGGTGATGTTCAAGCAGCAGCCGATGAAGATGGCCGCCGCCGAGGCGCTGTGGGACGGCCAGAAGCCGGCGCCGTTCTCGATCTTCGCCTACGGCGATGTCGACAAGGGCCACAACACCGTCGCCATCGAGATACCGGGTCTGCTGTCCTTCCTCGCCGACGACGACTTCTCCTCGTACGTGCCCGGCATCAACGACGTCAACAAGGCCGAGCAGCAGAAGTTCGGGCCCGGTGACTACCGGCCCAACATCCCCGTCGCCTTCTGGGGCTTCCGCTGGATGATCGGCTTCGGCATGGCGTCCTTCGCCATCGGCCTGGCCGGGCTGTGGCTGACCCGCAAGAAGTTCCTGCTGCCACAGCACCTTCGGGTGGGCGACGACGAGGTGCCGCATCTGGTCCTGCTCCCGAACAAGGCGCTCGGCCCCAAGCTCACCACCTGGTACTGGCGCATCGCCATCTGGACGCTGGCCTTCCCGCTGATCGCCAACTCCTGGGGCTGGATCTTCACCGAGATGGGCCGCCAGCCGTGGGTCGTCTACGGCGTCCTGCAGACCCGCCAGGCGGTCTCCCCCGGCGTGTCCCAGGGCGAGGTCCTCACCTCGATGATCGTCTTCACCGCGCTGTACGCCGTCCTCGCCGTCGTCGAGGTCAAGCTGCTCGTGAAGTACGTCAAGGCCGGACCGCCCGAGCTCACCGAGGCCGACCTCAACCCGCCCACGAAGATCGGCGGCGACACCCGTGACGCCGACAAGCCGATGGCCTTCTCGTACTAGGCCTCGGGTCAAGGGAGCTGCACTGTCATGGAACTTCACGACGTCTGGTTCGTCCTGATAGCCGTCCTGTGGACCGGCTACTTCTTCCTCGAGGGTTTCGACTTCGGGGTCGGCATCCTCACCAAGCTGCTCGCCCGTGACCGGCCCGAGCGGCGGGTGCTGATCAACACCATCGGTCCCGTCTGGGACGGCAACGAGGTATGGCTGCTCACAGCGGGCGGCGCGACCTTCGCCGCCTTCCCCGAGTGGTACGCCACGCTGTTCTCCGGCTTCTATCTGCCGCTGCTGGTCATCCTGGTCTGCCTGATCGTCCGGGGCGTCGCCTTCGAGTACCGGGCGAAGCGGCCCGAGGAGAACTGGCAGCGCAACTGGGAGACGGCGATCTTCTGGACCTCACTGATCCCGGCCTTCCTGTGGGGCGTGGCCTTCGGCAACATCGTGCGGGGCGTGAAGATCGACCAGCACTTCGAGTACACCGGGAACCTGGTGGACCTGCTGAACCCGTACGCGCTGCTCGGCGGGCTGGTCACCCTGACGCTGTTCACCTTCCACGGCGCGGTGTTCACGGCCCTGAAGACCGTCGGGGACATCCGGACACGGGCACGGAAGACCGCTCTCCGGGTCGGCCTCGTCGCCGCCGTGCTGGCGCTGGCCTTCCTGGTGTGGACGCAGGCCGACAGCGGTGACGGCAAGAGCCTGGTCGCCCTGGTCGTGGCGGTCGCTGCACTGGTCGCGGCACTCGTCGCGAACCAGGCCGGGCGCGAGGGATGGTCGTTCGCCCTGTCCGGAGTCACCATCGTGGCCGCGGTCGCGATGCTCTTCCTGTCGCTCTTCCCGAACGTCATGCCGTCCACGCTCAACGAGCACTGGAGCCTCACGGTCACCAACGCCTCGTCCAGCCCGTACACCCTGAAGATCATGACCTGGTGCGCGGCGATCGCCACCCCGATCGTGCTGCTGTACCAGGGGTGGACCTACTGGGTGTTCCGGAAGCGGATCGGTACCCAGCACATCGCCGAAGCAGCGCACTGAGGTGTGTTTCACGTGAAACCGATCGATCCGCGTCTCCTCCGGTACGCCCGTGCCACCCGGCTGTTCCTGGTGGCGGTCATCGGCCTGGGCGCCATCGGAGCGGGACTGGTCATCGCCCAGGCCATGCTCATCGCCGAGGTGGTGGCCGGTGCCTTCCAGCACGGCCGGACGTCCGGTGAACTGAGCACTCCCCTACTGCTGTTGACAGCCGTGGCGGTCGGCCGTGCCCTGGTCTCCTGGCTCACCGAACTGGCCGCGCACCGGGCCAGTGCGGCGGTGAAGTCGGAACTGCGCGGGCGGCTCCTCGACCGGGCGGCGGCGCTGGGCCCCGGCTGGCTGAGCGGGCAGCGGACCGGCTCGCTGGTCACGCTGGCCACCCGGGGCGTCGACGCCCTGGACGACTACTTCTCGCGCTATCTGCCGCAGTTGGGGCTCGCGGTGGTCGTACCGGTCGCGGTGCTGGCGCGGATCGTCACCGAGGACTGGGTGTCGGCGGCCATCATCGTCGGCACGCTGCCGCTCATCCCGCTCTTCATGGTGCTGATCGGCTGGGCCACCCAGTCCCGCATGGACAGCCAGTGGCGGCTGCTGTCCCGGCTCTCGGGGCACTTCCTGGACGTCGTGGCCGGACTGCCCACCCTGAAAGTGTTCGGGCGGGCCAAGGCGCAGGCCGAGTCCATCCGGCGCATCACCGGCGAATACCGGCAGGCGACCATGCGGACCCTGCGGATCGCGTTCATCTCCTCCTTCGCGCTGGAACTGCTCGCCACGCTCTCCGTCGCGCTGGTCGCCGTGACGATCGGCATGCGCCTGGTCCACGGCGACATGGACCTGTACATCGGTCTGGTCATCCTGGTGCTGGCGCCGGAGGCGTACCTGCCGCTGCGCCAGGTCGGCGCGCAGTACCACGCGGCGGCGGAGGGGCTCGCGGCGGCGGAGGACATCTTCACCGTGCTGGAGACGCCCCTTCCGGCGGCCGGGACCGGGGCGGTGCCGTCGGGGGCGTCGGCCGTCGACGCGGCCCTCGAGGTGGCCTTCGAAGGGGTGACCGTCCGCTATCCGGGGCGCTCCGCGGACGCCGTGACGGATGTGTCCTTCACGGTCGGACCCGGGGAGACGGTGGCGCTGGTAGGGCCCAGCGGAGCGGGCAAGTCGACGCTGCTGAACGTGCTGCTTGGGTTCGTGCGGCCCGATGCGGGCCGGGTGCGGATCGGGGGAGCCGATCTCGCCGGCCTCGACCCCGTGCGGTGGCGGTCGCGGGTCGCGTGGGTGCCGCAGCGGCCGCACCTGTACGCCGGGACGATCGCGGAGAACGTACGGCTGGCCCGTCCCGGCGCGGACGACGACGCGGTACGCCGTGCGCTGCGGGACGCGGGAGCCCTGGAGTTCGTGGACGCGCTGCCCGAGGGTGCCGCGACGGTGCTCGGCGAGGACGGGGCCGGGCTGTCCGCCGGCCAGCGCCAGCGGCTCGCGCTGGCCCGGGCCTTTCTCGCCGACCGGCCCGTGCTGCTGCTGGACGAGCCGACGGCCGCGCTGGACGGCGCGACGGAGGCCGACGTGGTGGCGGCGGTCCGGCGGCTGGCCGTCGGGCGGACCGTGCTGCTGGTGGTGCACCGGCCGGCGCTGCTGGAGGTGGCGGACCGGGTGGTGCGGCTGGAGGCGGCCGAGTCCCCCGTGTCCCCCGTGCCCGCGGATTCCCAGTCGCGGACGTCCGCGGCCACGGGAACGGGACAGACACCGAACGGCACCCTCGCCGAGGACGAGCCCGAGACGGACCTCGCGGTGTCCTCGGGGGACGTCCTCGGCCGCATCCGTGCCCTCGCCGGTCCCCGCCGCGCACGGCTCGCGCTTGCGCTCCTGCTCGGATCGCTGGCGCTCGGCAGTGGCGTGGGGCTGATGGCGACCTCCGGGTGGCTCATCTCCCGGGCCTCGCAGCAGCCGCCCGTGCTGTACCTGATGGTGGCCGTGACGGCGACGCGGGCCTTCGGGATCGGGCGGGCCGTGTTCCGGTACGCGGAGCGGCTGGTGTCGCACGACGCCGTGCTGCGGATGCTGGCCGACACCCGGGTCGCCGTGTACCGGCGGCTGGAGCGGCTGGCCCCCGCCGGGCTGCGGCGGACCCGGCGGGGCGATCTGCTGACCCGGCTGGTCGCCGACGTGGACGCGTTGCAGGACTACTGGTTGCGCTGGCTGCTGCCCGCGGGTGTCGCGGTGGCAGTCTCCGCCGCCTCCGTCGGCTTCACCGCGTGGCTGCTCCCCGAGGCGGGGGCCGCGCTCGCGGCGGGGCTGCTGGCCGCCGGGGCCGGGGTGCCGCTGCTGACCGGTGCCGTGGCCCGGCGCGCCGAGCGGCGGCTGGCGTCCGCCCGGGGAGTGCTCGCGACCCGGGTGACGGACCTGCTGACCGGCACCGCCGAGCTGACGGTCGCCGGCGCTCTGCCCGCCCGTACGGACGAGGCGCGGCGAGCCGACGGCGCCCTCACCCGGATCGCGCGGCGCGCCGCCACCGCCACCGCGCTCGGCGACGGGCTCACCGCGCTGTGCTCCGGCCTGACCGTCGCCGCCACCGCCCTGCTGGGCGCCCAGGCGGTCGCCGGGGACCGGCTGAGCGGGGTGGCGATGGCCGTGGTCGTCCTGACTCCACTGGCCGCCTTCGAGGCCGTACTGGGCATGCCGCTCGCCGTGCGGTACCGGCAGCGGGTGCGCCGGAGCGCGGAGCGGGTGTACGAGGTGCTGGACGCGCCCGAGCCCGTACGGGAACCGGCACGGCCCCGGCAGGCGCCCGCGTCGCCGTTCCCGGTCGTCCTCGAGGGACTGACCGCCCGCTACCCGGGAGCGGACCGGGACGCCCTCGCAGGGCTGGATCTGACGCTCGCCGAGGGGCGGCGCGTGGCCGTCGTCGGACCGTCCGGGTCCGGCAAGACGACTCTCGCCCAGGTGCTGCTGCGGTTCCTGGATCCGCGGGCGGGTTCCTGGACGCTGGCGGGTGTGGATGCCCGTGCGCTCGACGGCGACGACGTACGGCGGCTGGTCGGGCTGTGCGCACAGGACGCGCACCTCTTCGACAGTTCCGTGCGCGAGAACCTGCTGCTGGCGAAGAAGGACGCCACGGAGGCGGAGCTGCGGGAGGCGCTCGTGCGGGCCCGGCTGCTCGACTGGGTGGACGCACTGCCCCACGGGCTCGACACCCTGGTCGGCGAGCACGGGGCGCGGCTGTCGGGCGGCCAGCGGCAGCGGCTGGCACTGGCCCGTGCGCTGCTGGCCGACTTCCCCGTGCTGGTGCTCGACGAGCCCGCCGAGCACCTGGACCTGCCGACGGCCGACGCGCTCACCGCCGATCTGCTGGCCGCCACCGAGGGCCGTACGACGCTGCTCATCACGCACCGGCTGGCCGGGCTGGAGGCCGTGGACGAGGTGGTCGTGCTGGACGGGGGGCGGGTGGTGCAGCGCGGGCCGTACACCGAGCTGGCTGCCGTGGACGGTCCGCTGCGCGGGATGGCTCAGCGGGAGGCGGCGGCGGAGGCGCCGGCCGGCGTCCGCTGACGCCGGGCGCCCCGGCTCCTTACAGCCGTTCCGCCAGCATCCGCTCGATGACGACGGCGACCCCGTCCTCGTTGTTGGCCACGGTCCGTCCCGAGGCGGCGGCCACGACCGCCGGGTGGGCGTTGCCCATGGCGTAGGACTGGCCCGCCCAGGTCAGCATCTCCACGTCGTTGGGCATGTCCCCGAAGGCCACGACCTCCTCGTGCGAGATACCGCGTTCGGCGCAGCACAGGGCGAGCGTGCTGGCCTTGGAGACGCCGGGGCCGCTGATCTCCAGCAGGGCGCTGGGGCTGGAGCGGGTGACGGTGGCCCCGTCGCCGATGGCGAGGCGGGCGACAGTGAGGAACGCGTCGGGGTCCAGCGTGGGGTGGTAGGCCAGGATCTTCAGGACGGGCTCGTCGGGGGCCGCGCCACCGGGGGCCAGCAGGTCCTCGGCGGGTGCGAGGTCGTCCGGTATCTCCATGTGGAGCTTCGGGTAGTCCGGCTCCTGGTGGAAGCCGTACGTCTGCTCGACCGCGTACACCGTGCCGGGGGCCGCGTCGCGCAGCAGCCGTACGGCGTCGAGCGCGTTGGCCCTGGCCAGCTCGCGCACCTTCACGAACCGGTGGGTGCCGGGGCCGCCGTGCAGATCGACCACGGCGGCGCCGTTGCCGCAGATCGCCAGACCGTGGCCGTGGACGTGGTCGCTGACGACGTCCATCCAGCGGGCGGGGCGGCCGGTGACGAAGAAGACCTCGATCCCCGCCTCCTCGGCGGCGGCCAGCGCGGCGACCGTGCGTGGGGAGACCGACTTGTCGTCGCGCAGCAGGGTGCCGTCGAGATCGGTGGCGATCAGCCGCGGCGGGAGGGCGCGGGCCGGGGTCTCTGGCTGTCGAGTCGCTGAGGTCACCGCGCCATTCTCGCGCATATGCCCGCACGGTCGTGCGGGACTTCGCACAGATGAGTCACAGCCGGTGCACGGACCGCATTCGGCCGAGGTCAGCGCAGCTGCGCCGTTGCCTCCATGGCGATCTGCTCGAAGACCTTCTCGTCGGCCGCGAAGACGGAGTCGGGGATGGGCCAGTGGAGCACGATCTCCGTGAAGCCCAGCTCCTGGTGCCGGCCCGCGAAGTCCACGAAGGCGTCCAGGGACTCCAGCGGGCGGCCGCGGTCCGGGGTGAAGCCGGTGAGCAGGACCTTCTCGACCCCGGCCAGGTCCCGGCCGATCGCGGCGCAGGCGTCGGCCAGCTTCTCGACCTGCCCGCGCAGGGCCTCGACCGACTGCTCGGACGTGCCGTTCTCGTACAGCTTGGGGTCGCCGGTGGTCACCCACGCCTGGCCGTGCCGTGCGGCGAGCCGCAGGCCGCGCGGGCCGGTGGCGGCCACCGCGAAGGGCAGCCGGGGACGCTGGACGCAGCCGGGTATGTTGCGGGCCTCGTGTGCCGAGTAGAAGTCGCCCTCGTACGACACCCCGGCCGGGCCGTCCTCGGTCAGCAGCCGGTCCAGCAGCGGGACGAACTCGGCGAGCCGGTCGGCCCGCTCGCGCGGGGTCCAGGGGTCCTGCCCGAGCGCGGTGGCGTCGAAGCCGGTGCCGCCCGCGCCGATGCCGAGCGTGACCCGGCCGCCGGAGATGTCGTCGAGGGAGATCAGCTCCTTGGCCAGCGTCACAGGGTGCCGGAAGTTCGGCGAGGTCACCAGCGTGCCCAGCCGGAGCCGGTCGGTGACCGACGCGGCGGCGGTCAGCGTCGGTATCGCACCGAACCAGGGGCCGTCGCGGAAGCTGCGCCAGGACAGGTGGTCGTAGGTGTATCCCGTGTGGAAGCCCAGCTGTTCGGCCCGCGTCCAGGCAGAACGGCCGCCCTCGCTCCAGCGGCGGTACGGAAGGATCACGGTGCTCAGACGCAGACTCATGAGCTCGAGCCTAGGGCCCGGGCCATGTTTCACGTGAAACGGTCACCGCACGCGGCTGCTCAGCCACGGAGTGAGACCCATCGGCGGCATGTACTCCTTGTGCGTACGGTCACCGGGGAGCGGGACCATCAGGAAGTAGTCCGGCGGGAAGCGGCGTGCCTTGACGTACGCCAGGCCACCGAAGACGGAGCGAAGGAAGGCGGGTACGTCGTCGCGTGGGATGTCGGGGCACTCGACGCCCTCGACGGCGATCAGTGCGTCGCCCTCGGGATACAGCCGCACGGTCACCCCGGGCGAACCGCCGAACTCGACGAAGGCCTCGTGCGGGAACGAGCCGTCAGGGTCGGTGGTGACACCGACACCCACCGCGGTGCGGCGCGAGGTCTGGTCGGCGCCGATGTCGTGCGTGACGTCCATCTCACGCGCGTACTCGTCGGCGATCGCACGGCAGGCGGAGACGGCGGCTTCCGTCGTCGGGAGGCGGTCCATGCGACCGATCATGCCAAACGGGGGTCAGTGCGCCCCGGGAAACCGCAGGTACTGCGGCGGCACGGCCTTCGTCAGCCACACCCCGTTGGCGCTGACGTGGAAGACATGCCCGTCGCGGTGCATGGCGGCCGCGTCGACGGGGAGGACGACGGGCCGGCCGCGGCGGGCGCCGACACGCTCGGCCGTCTCGCGGTCGGCCGACAGGTGCACGTCGTGCCGGTTCATGGGCCGCAGGCCCTCGGCGCGGATCGCGTCCAGGTTGCGGGCCACGGTGCCGTGGTAGAGGTACGCCGGCGGTGTCGCCGGGGGCAGTCCGAGGTCGACGTCGATGCTGTGGCCCTGGCTGGCGCGGATCCGGGGACCCTCGACCGCGAACCGCTTCTTGTCGTTGGCGGCCACCACGTGGTCGAGTTCCTCGCGCGTGAACCGGAACCCGTGCGCGCCGGCCGCGGCGATCAGCGTGTCGATCTCGACCCAGCCGCTCGCGTCGAGCGTGAGGCCGATCCGCTCGGGCTGGTGGCGCAGGTGCTTCGAGAGGTACTTCGACACCTTCACGGTGCGTCTTTCGTCCATCCCCTTTTCACCCATTCCCTTTTGGTCCATCCGCTCAGCATGGCGGGAGAGACGGGGATCACGCATTTTGTTTTGCCGGTGAGGTTTGGTCCACAAGCAAGTGCTGTTATCCACAGGTCAGTTGGTGATTCTGTGGACAACTCACTGCCGTTCCAGGGGAGTTCGACGGGATCACAAGCGCGGCTCCACCCGGGCGAGTGCCCGTAGTGCCCCGGGCGCGAAGCGGGACAGCAGATGCATGCCGCGGGCCTCCGGGGTCACCGGGACCAGGGGCTTGTTGCGGGCCACCGCGTCCAGGACGGCGCCGGCGACCTTCTCCGGCGGGAAGTTGCGCAGGCCGTACAGGCGGGCGGTCCGCTTCCGGCGCCGCCTCTGCTCCTCGTCGTCCACGCCCGCGAAGACGGCCGTCGACGTGATGTTCGTGTTGACGAAGCCGGGGCAGACCGCCGTCACGCCGATGCCCTGGCCGGCCAGCTCCGCCCGCAGGCATTCGCTCAGCATGAGCACCGCCGCCTTGGAGGTGCTGTAGGCGGGCAGGGCCCGGGAGGGCTGGTACGCCGCCGCCGAGGCGATGTTGACGATGTGGCCGCCCTGCCCGCGCTCGGCCATCCGGGCGCCGAAGAGACGGCAGCCGTGGATGACGCCCCACAGGTTGACGTCCAGGACCTTGCGCCAGTCGTCCGGTGTCGTGGCGAAGAAGGAGCCGGACAGTCCGATGCCCGCGTTGTTGACCAGCACGTCGACCACACCGTGCTCGGCGGCGACCCGCTCGGCCAGCTTCTCCATGGCCTGCTCGTCGGAGACGTCGACCGGTTCCGCCCAGGCCTCCGGGGCGCCGAGCGGCAAGGACAGCTCCGCGGTACGGGCGGCGGCCTCCGCATCCCGGTCGACGGCCACCACGCGCGCGCCGGCTGCCGCGAACGCGAGCGCCGTGGCCCGCCCGATGCCGCTGCCCGCGCCGGTCACCAGGACCAGCTGACCGGCGAAGCGGTCGGCGTGGCGGCCGGTCGGCTTCGACAGGGGGCGGCCTTCCTCGATGCCCGTGACGAACTCCCCGATCCAGGCCGCCAGCTGGTCGGGCCGGGTGCGGGGAATCCAGTGCCCGGCCGGGAGCGTGCGGCGGGTCAGCCGCGGAACCCACTGCTCCAGATCGTCGTACAGCCGCTCCGACAGGAACACGTCCTCCAGGGGCGTGATGAGCTGCACGGGCGCGTGCGCGTGCGCGTCCGGGCGGGGCCTGCGCAGCCGGGACCGTACGTTGTCCCGGTACAGCCAGGTGCCGTGGGCCGCGTCCGCGGGCAGGGACTCGGTGGGGTAGTCGTCACCGGGGAGCCTCTCCATCCGCCGCAGGATCTTCGGCCACTGGTTGGCCAGCGGGCTGCGCCAGGCCAGTTCGGGCAGGGCGGGGGTGTGCAGCAGGTACACGTACCAGGACCTGGCACCCTGGCCGAGGACCTGGCCCACGCGGCGGGGCGTGGGGCGCTTCACGCGCGCGTTGATCCAGTGCCCGAAGTGGTCCAGGGACGGCCCGGACATCGAGGTGAAGGAGGCGATCCGGCCCTTGGCGCGCTCCACGGTGACGAACTCCCAGGCCTGCACCGAGCCCCAGTCGTGCCCGACGAGGTGCACCGGCCGGTCCGGGCTGACCGCGTCGATCACCGCCAGGAAGTCGTCCGTGAGCTTGGCCAGGGTGAAGCCGCCGCGCAGCGGTCGCGGTGCCGTGGAGCGGCCGTGGCCCCGGACGTCGTACAACACGACGTGGAAGCGGGCGGCGAGGCGGACCGCGACCTCGGACCAGACCTCCTTGCTGTCCGGATAGCCGTGCACCAGGACGACCGTCGGCTGCTCCGGGTCGCCCAGTTCCGCCACGCACAGCTCGACCCCGCCCGTGCGCACCCGGCGCTCCCGCGCGCCCTCCAGCGTTGCCATCCCGCCTCCGCCCGCTGTCGGCTCCGGTCTCACCGCGTGCCCGCGGCCCGGTCCACGCGACTGTTCCAGCTGTTAGACCGATCGTCAACAGTGCGGCCGGTCGTCCGACCTCAGGGTTACCCCTAAGGCCCCGTACGACTGGAGTCTGACGCCAATACTGCTCTCCGGTCTGACGCCCTGAGTGGCCCCCGTCACTACCTTCTATGACGTGACTGTGATCGCGACCGAAAGCCTGAGCAAGCGGTTCCCCCGGGTGACCGCGCTTGACCGGCTCTCCGTGGACGTGGGACCCGGTGTGACGGGGCTCGTGGGTGCCAATGGAGCCGGCAAGTCCACACTGATCAAGATCCTGCTGGGTCTGTCCCCCGCCACGGAGGGCCACGCCGAGGTGCTCGGCCTCGACGTCGCCACCAAGGGCGCCACCATCCGCGAGCGCGTCGGCTACATGCCGGAGCACGACTGCCTGCCGCCCGACGTCTCGGCCACCGAGTTCGTCGTGCACATGGCCCGCATGTCCGGCCTGCCGCCGGCCGCGGCCCGCGAGCGCACCGCCGACACCCTGCGCCACGTCGGCCTGTACGAGGAGCGCTACCGCCCCATCGGCGGCTACTCGACCGGCATGAAACAGCGCGTGAAGCTCGCCCAGGCCCTGGTGCACGACCCGCAGCTGGTCTTCCTCGACGAGCCGACCAACGGCCTCGACCCGGTCGGCCGCGACGAGATGCTCGGCCTGATCCGCCGCATCCACACCGACTTCGGCATCTCGGTCCTGGTCACCTCCCACCTCCTGGGCGAACTCGAGCGCACCTGCGACCACGTCGTCGTCATCGACGGCGGCAAGTTGCTGCGTTCCAGCTCCACCACCGACTTCACCCAGACCACGACCACCCTCGCGATCGAGGTCACCGACAGCGACACCCACCCCGACGGCACCCGCGCGGTCCGCGAGGCACTCCACGCGCGCGGGGTGGACACCCACGCCGAGGGCGCCGGACTGCCCGGTGCCGGACACATCCTGCTGCTGACCGCCTCCGGCGAGGAGACGTACGACCTCGTGCGCGACACCGTCGCCGACCTCGGACTGGGCCTGGTGCGCATGGAACAGCGAAGGCACCACATCTCCGAGGTGTTCACCAGCAGCGACGAGCAGCGGAAGGAGGCCGTCGGCCATGGCGGTTGAGCATCCCCCGGCAGCGCCTTCGACTTCGCCGGGCGACCAGACCCGTATCCACAACATCGGCTACCGCAGCTACGACGGCCCCCGCCTGGGCCGCGCCTACGCCCGCCGCTCCCTGTACTCGCAGTCCCTGCGCGGCGCCTACGGCCTCGGCCGCTCGGTGAAGTCCAAGGTCCTGCCGATGCTGCTGTTCGCGGTGATGTGCGTGCCCGCGGCCATCATGGTGGCCGTGGCCGTCGCCACCAAGGCGCACGAGCTGCCGTTGTCCTACACCCGCTACGCGATCGTCATGCAGGCCGTGATCAGCCTGTACGTCGCCTCCCAGGCACCCCAGTCCGTCTCGCGCGACCTGCGCTTCAAGACCGTACCGCTGTACTTCTCGCGGCCCATCGAGACCGCCGACTACGTACAGGCGAAGTTCGCGGCGCTCGCCTCGGCGATGTTCATCCTCACTGGCGCCCCGCTGCTGGTGATGTACATCGGCTCGCTGCTCGCCAAGATGGGCTTCGCCCACCAGACCAAGGAATTCGCCCAGGGACTGGTCGCCGTGGCCCTGCTCTCGCTGCTCTTCGCCGGCATCGGCCTGGTCATCGCCGCAGTCACCCCGCGCCGCGGCTTCGGCATCGCCGCCGTGATCGCCGTGATGACCATCTCCTACGGTGCCGTCACCACGCTCCAGGCCATCGCCTACAACCAGGGGGGCAGCAGCAGCGCCAGCGCCATCCCGTGGATCGGCCTCTTCTCGCCCGTCACCCTGATCGACGGGGTGCAGTCCGCCTTCCTCGGCGGCACCTCGGCCGCCCCCGGAGGGGTCGGCCCGTCCAGCGGGCAGGGCGTCGTGTACGTCCTCGTCGTCCTGGGCCTGATCGCCGCCGCCTACGGCCTCCTGACGCGCCGCTACAAGAAGGTGGGCCTCTGATGACCACGCTCTCCATCGACCACGTCTCCCGCTGGTTCGGCAACGTGGTCGCCGTCAACGACATCACCATGACCATCGGCCCCGGCGTCACCGGCCTGCTCGGCCCCAACGGCGCCGGAAAGTCCACCCTGATCAACATGATGGGCGGCTTCCTCGCCCCCTCCACCGGCACCGTCACCCTCGACGGGCAGCCGGTGTGGCGCAACGAGGAGATCTACAAGCAGATCGGCATCGTCCCCGAGCGGGAGGCGATGTACGACTTCCTCACCGGCCGCGAGTTCGTCGTCGCCAACGCCGAGCTGCACGGGCTGGGGGACAAGGCCGCCCAGCGCGCCCTGGCCACGGTCGAGATGGAGTACGCGCAGGACCGGAAGATCTCCACTTACTCCAAGGGCATGCGGCAGCGCGTGAAGATGGCCTCCGCGCTGGTCCACGACCCGTCCCTGCTCCTGCTGGACGAGCCCTTCAACGGCATGGACCCGCGCCAGCGCATGCATCTGATGGACCTGCTGCGCCGGATGGGCGACGAGGGCCGTACGGTGCTGTTCTCCTCCCACATCCTGGAGGAGGTCGAGCAACTCGCCTGGCACATCGAGGTCGTCGTCGCCGGACGGCACGCGGCCAGCGGCGACTTCCGCAAGATCCGCCGCCTGATGACCGACCGCCCCCACCGCTACCTGGTGCGCTCCAGCGACGACCGCGCCCTCGCGGCCGCGCTGATCGCCGACCCGTCGACCTCCGGCATCGAGGTCGACCTCACCGAGGGCGCACTGCGCATCCAGGCCGTCGACTTCGGCCGCTTCACCACCCTGCTGCCGAAGGTCGCCCGCGACCACGGCATCCGGCTGCTCACGGTCTCGCCGTCCGACGAGTCCCTCGAGTCCGTCTTCTCGTACCTGGTCGCGGCGTAGGAGGCCCATGATGTACGACCCCACAGTCGCCCGGCTCACCTACCGGGCCCTGCTCGGCCGTCGCCGGGCCCTCATCCTGGGCGCCCTGCCCCTGCTGCTGATCGTGATCTCCGTGGCCGTACGCGCTCTGACCGGCGCCGACGACCAGACGGCCTCCGACGTCCTCGGCGGCTTCGCGCTCGCCACGATGGTGCCGATCATCGGTGTCATCGCGGGCACCGGGGCGATCGGACCGGAGATCGACGACGGTTCCGTCGTCTACCTGCTGTCCAAGCCGCTGAAGCGGCCGACGATCATCCTCACCAAGCTGATCGTGGCGATCGCCGTGACCATGGTGTTCTCCGCGGTGCCGACGATGATCGCGGGCCTGATCCTGAACGGCAACGGCCAGCAGATCGCCGTCGCCTACACCGTCGCCACGCTGGTCGCCTCGATCGCGTACGCGGCACTCTTCCTGCTGCTCGGCACGGTGTCCCGGCACGCCGTGGTGTTCGGGCTCGTCTACGCCCTCGTCTGGGAGGCCCTGTTCGGCTCCCTGGTGCCCGGCGCGCGCACGCTGAGCGTCCAGCAGTGGTCGCTGGCCGTCGCCCACAAGGTCGCCGGCGGGGACCTGGTCACCTCGGACGTCTCCCTGACCACGGCGTCGGTACTGCTGGTGGCGGTCACCGTGCTGGCCACCTGGTACGCCGGCCAGAAGCTGCGGTCGCTGACGCTGGCGGGCGAGGAGTAGGCGCGCGAGGAGCAGGCGCGGACGGCGTCTTGACGGGGACTTCACCTCCGTCCGCGCACACTGGACAAAGCGGATGAACGGCTAGGAGGACGGGGATGGCAGAGGAGACACCGGAGAGCGGCGTCTGGGACGACGTCGTCCTGGACGACGCGTTCATACGGGGCGCCGAGACCTCCGAGCCGTCCGCGAGAGCCCGCATGCTCGCCGCCCGCTGGCGTGCGGAGTCGCCGGAGCCGCAGCCCTGGCGATCGGACGAGCCGCCGGCCGGGTGGTTCTTCAGCAAGGCACGTCGTCGCAGATGGCGGCGCCGGTAGCGGACCGGGGCCGCGGTTAATTCAGTGGCGTCCAACTGGGCGGCGGGGCAGAGTGGTTGTGCCCCATCCGCCGGGAGTGTCCCGGCGCCACGTTCTGGGAGAGGAGCCGGGCGATGTCCATGCACGACAGTACGTCCGGCTCCCGACAGGGCAGCCCGCGGCGGGCTCCGGTGTAGTTACCCCACTGTGGAGCCCTCCCCGCACGGGGAGCTGCCCGGGGCGGTCGCTTCGAGCACGCGATGTCGCTCTCGCGTGGACCGCCCACCCGGAGGATTGGCCGAGTGGTAAGGCACTGGCTTGCGCTGTGTTCAATCAGAAGCAGGTCTAGGTCGGGCCTGAAAAAGCCCGCGCACGTTCGATCCGTGCATCCTCCGCACAGGCGAGACCGATAGCTCAGCCGAGCAATCGTTCCAGCACCACCGCGATGCCGTCCTCCTCGTTGGAGGAGGTCACCTCGTCGGCGACCGCCTTGAGTTCCTCGTGGGCGTTGGCCATGGCCACGCCCCGGGACGCCCAGGCGAACATCGGGATGTCGTTGGGCATGTCGCCGAAGGCCAGCGTGTCGGCGGCCTTCAGGCCCAGGCGGCGGGCCGCCAGCGACAGACCCGTGGCCTTGGACAGGCCCAGCGGCAGCAGCTCCACGATGCCCGCACCCGCCATCGCGACGGAGACGAACCCGCCCGCGGCCCGCTGGGCCGCCTCGGCCAGCTCGTCGTCCGACAGGTCGGGATGCTGGATGTAGATCTTGTTCAGCGGGGCGCTCCAGAGGTCCGACGCGTCCGTGAACGGGATCGAGGGCAGCGTGCCGGTGACCGCGTAACCCGGGCCCACCAGCACGTCGCCGTTCAGTCCGTCGCGGCTCGCCGCCAGGTACAGCGGGCCCACCTCGGCCTCGATCTTGGCCAGCGCCAGGCCCGCCAGCTGCCGGTCCAGGGTCACGGAGGTCAGCAGGCGGTGCTCGCCGGCGTGGTAGACCTGCGCGCCCTGGCCGCAGACGGCGAGGCCGTCGTAGCCGAGGTCGTCGAGGATGTGCCGGGTCCAGGGGACCGCGCGGCCCGTGACGACGATGTGCGCGGCGCCCGCCGCGGTGGCCGCGGCGAGCGCCTCACGAGTGCGCTCGGAGACCGACTCGTCGGAGCGCAGGAGCGTTCCGTCGAGGTCGGTGGCGATGAGCCGGTAGGGGAAGCTCTCGCTCACTTGGCGACCGGCTCCAGGACCTCCCGGCCGCCCAGGTACGGGCGCAGCACCTCGGGCACCCGCACGGAGCCGTCGGCCTGCTGGTGGTTCTCCAGGATCGCCACGATCGTGCGCGGTACGGCGCACAGCGTGCCGTTGAGCGTGGCCAGCGGGCGGACCTGCCCGCCCGTCGCCCGACCACCACCCCTGCCGGAGGTCGCTTCGCTCCCGCTGGACTTCTCGCGGACGCGGATCGACAGGCGCCGGGACTGGAACTCGGTGCAGTCCGAGGTCGAGGTCAGCTCGCGGTACTTGCCCTGGGTCGGGATCCACGCCTCGCAGTCGAACTTGCGCGCGGCCGAGGCGCCGAGGTCACCGGTGGCGACGTCGATGACGCGGAACGGCAGCTCGAGCGAGGTCAGCCACTGCTTCTCCCAGTCCAGCAGGCGCTGGTGCTCGGCCTGCGAGTCCTCGGGAGCGACGTAGGAGAACATCTCGACCTTGTCGAACTGGTGGACGCGGAAGATGCCCTTGGTGTCCTTGCCGTGCGAGCCGGCCTCGCGGCGGAAGCACGGCGAGAAGCCCGCGTAGCGCAGCGGCAGCCGGTCCGCGTCGAGGATCTCGTCCATGTGGTACGCGGCCAGCGGCACCTCGGACGTGCCGACGAGGTACAGGTCGTCCTTGTCGAGGTGGTAGACGTCCTGGGCGGCCTGGCCGAGGAAGCCGGTGCCGGCCATGGACTGGGGGCGTACCAGGGCCGGGGTCAGCATCGGGGTGAAGCCGGCGGCCGTCGCCTGGGCGATCGCCGCGTTCACCAGGGCCAGCTCCAGCAGGGCGCCGACGCCGGTGAGGAAGTAGAAGCGCGAGCCGGAGACCTTGGCGCCCCGCTCGACGTCGATCGCGCCGAGCAGCTGGCCGAGCTCGAGGTGGTCCTTGGGGTCGAAGCCCTCGGCGCCGAAGTCGCGGATCGTGCCGTGCGTCTCCAGCGTGGCGAAGTCCTCCTCGCCGCCGACGGGCACGTCGGGGTGGACGAGGTTGCCGAGCTGGAGCAGGAGCTGCTGGGTCTCGGCGTCGGCCGCGTCGCGCTCGGCGTCGGCGGCCTTGACGTCGGCCTTCAGCTGCTCGGCGCGCTTGAGCAGCTCGGCCTTCTCGTCGGCGGAGGCCTTGGGGATGAGCTTGCCGAGCTGCTTCTGCTCGGCGCGCAGCTCGTCGAAGCGGACGCCGGACGACCTGCGCCGCTCGTCGGCGGACAGGAGGGAGTCGACGAGCGCGACGTCCTCTCCACGGGCGCGCTGGGACGCGCGCACACGGTCGGGGTCCTCACGGAGCAGGCGAAGGTCAATCACGCGGTCAAGGCTACCGGTGCCGCGTTCCGGCTCACGACTCGGTTTTCCGAACTGCGGTGGACTACGGCTTACATACCGTTATGAGGGAATTGCGCATCGTGTCAATAGGTGCCGTCTCACTCCCTGGGACGAGGTATGTGAGAGGCGGCACATTGACTCGATTCCCTTGTGGAGAGCGGCACTTGGAGACTGGGTTGTCCACAGCGATCCCCACCCCCCGATGAGTTATCCACAGGCTGTGCGGAAGGTCTGTGGATTTCGGAATCGATCACTCCGGAAGTGTCGAGCAGAGTGAAGAATTCCCGGTTCAAACTGGTCTGACACCCACTTTCGGGTGGAAAGGGGTCGCCCCAAAAGATGAACCAAAGGAAACAGGTGGACGAAGGGTGATGTCCCTGGTGGTGTCCCTCGGTGCCGCCGGTAGGGCGATTTGTCGACGAAGTCGCCCTACCGTGTCGACTTGTCCCCAGGTCCACACGGGGGCCTGTGGATAACTCCTGTGGATAACGCTAGAAGCGCCCGTCCTGGCACCGCGCGACCCAGTCCGCCGCCGCCACGAACTCCTCGTCGGACGTCCCGGGCAGCGTGGGTCGTACTCCTTCGGGTGCGATGTCCGCACGCGGGTACGAGCCGAGGAACCGTACCTGCAGACAGATCCGCTTCAGCCCCATCAGCGTCTCGGCCACCCGCTGGTCGGAGATATGGCCCTCGGCGTCGATGCAGAAGCAGTAGTTGCCGATGCCGGCGCCCGTCGGGCGGGACTGCAGCAGCATGAGGTTGATGCCCCGGGTGGCGAATTCCCCGAGCAGGTCGCGCAGCCCGCCGGGGTGGTCGTCGCGCTGCCAGAGCACCACCGACGTCTTGTCCGCGCCGGTCGGGGCCGCGGGCCGGGCGGGGCGGCCCACCAGCACGAACCTCGTCTGCGCGTTCTCCGCGTCGTGGATCTCGGTTTCCAGGGCGGTCAGGCCGTACCGAGCGGCCGCGAACTCGCCGGCGAAGGCGGCGTCGTACCGGCCCTCCTGGACCAGCCGGGCACCGTCCGCGTTGGAGGCGGCGGACTCCCAGACGGCGTCCGGGAGGTTGGCCTTGAGCCAGTTGCGGACCTGGGGCTGGGCGGCCGGATGGGCGGTGACGGTCTTGATGTCGGACAGCTTCGTGCCCGGCCGGACCAGCAGCGCGAAGGTGATGGACAGCAGCACCTCGCGGTAGATCATCAGCGGCGCGCCCGCGACCAGCTCGTCCAGGGTGGTGGTGATGCCGCCCTCGACGGAGTTCTCGATCGGTACGAAGGCGGCCTCGGCTTCTCCGGCGCGCACGGCGTCCAGCGCCGACTGCACCGACACGTACGGGATCAGCTCCCGGGTGGCCGCCTCCGGAAGCGTGCGCAGGGCGACTTCGGTGAAGGTTCCCTCAGGGCCCAGATAGGCATAGCTCGCTGGCATGTCCTCACCCTAATGGCCGCGCGCGAACCCGGCCCCGGTGTCTCACGACTGCCCCCGTCGGGAGTGAACCGGCGTGGGTTCACCCCTCCAGCAGCCGTTGCCCCACGTATTCTCCCCGCGCGGCGCCGCCGGGGACCGCGAACAGTCCGCTGGCCTCGTGGCGGATGTACCGGGACAGGGCGTCGCCCCGGTCGAGCTTGCGCTGTACGGGCACGAAGCCGCGCAGCGGATCCGCCTGCCAGCAGACGAACAGCAGGCCCGCGTCGGGCGCCCCGTCGGTGTCGATTCCGTCGTGGTACGAGAACGGGCGCCGGAGCATGGCGGCGCCCCCGTTCTGGTCGGGCCGGGTGATGCGGGAGTGGGCGTTGAGCGGTACGAGGTAGTCGCCCTTGGCGTCCGCCTTCTCCAGGTCCATCGCGGTCGTCTCGGTGCCGCCCGACAGCGGCGCCCCGCTGGACTTGCGGCGTCCGATGACCGCCTCCTGGGCCCCGGTCGACAGCTTCTCCCAGTCGTCGAGGAGCATGCGGATCCGGCGTACGACGGCGTAGGAGCCGCCCGCCATCCAGGCGGGGTCGCTCGAGCCGGAGGCCGGGACGAAGATCCGCTTGTCGAAGTCGGCTTCGGCGGGCTTGGGGTTGCGGGTGCCGTCCAGCTGGCCCATCAGGTTGCGGGCGGTCATGGGGTGGGCGGTGGCGCCCGGGGTGCGGTTGAAGCCGTTCATCTGCCAGCGGACACGGGCCGCGCTGCCGGCGTCCTTCTGGATCGCGCGCAGGGCGTGGAAGGCGACGAGGGCGTCGTCGGCGCCGATCTGCACCCAGAGGTCACCGTTGCTGCGGGCCTTGTCGAGGTGGTCCGAGGAGAAGTCGGGAAGGGGGTCGAGGGAGACCGGGCGCTGCTTCTCCAGCCCGGTCCTGCCGAAGAAGCTGTGTCCGAACCCGAAGGTGATCGTCAGCGACGACGGTCCGGCGTCGCGGGCCACGTCGGTGTCGTCGTGTGCGGCCGCCTCGCCCGCCATCAGCCGCTCGGCTGTGGCCGACCACCGGCGCAGCAATGCCGCCGCTTCCTTGCGGCCCGCGCCCGCCGCGAGGTCGAAGGCGACGAGGTGGCCGCGGGCCTGGAGGCCTTCGGTGATGCCGGGCTGATGTTTCCCGTGAAACATCACCCGGTCGGCGCCCACCGCGGTCAGCGGCGTGGCTCCGGCGGGGGCGGCGGCGTACCCCACGGCCCCGCCCGCCGCGCCGAGTACGAGACCCGTGGCACCGGCCGTGCCGAGGAGTTTGCGCCGTGAGAGGCCGTCCCGTGCGGAGCCGCCGCCGCGGGCCTCGGCCACAGCGGTGCCGGGCTCCGCCGTGGCGTCGGACTCCACGGGGGTGCCGGACTCCACGGCGGTGTCGGACTCCACGGCGGTGTCGGAAGGACGAGCCTTCGGGATGGACTGGTCAGCCATGGTGCGGTTCAGCCGATCTGCGCGTTCTTGGAGACGGTCGCCTGGTCGATGTCGGAGGTGCGCACGGTCACCGCGATCTTCCATTCACCGGCGATGGGGATCTGCACCCCGGTCGCGGCCCAGTGGCCGGTCGTGACGTGGTCGGGGGTCACGGGCAGCGGCCCGATCTTCTTGGCGGTGAGGGTGAAGGCGACCTTCACCTCGGGGATGTCGAAGGCGCGGCCGTTGGGCCGCTGGACGTAGACGTGCATCTCGTTGCCGCCCACGCGCGCGGGGTCGAAGTCGAGCCGTACGACGCCCTTGCCGTCCTGGCCGCCGGTGTCGAACGGCATGTCCAGGGTGAGCGCACCGGAGGAGGACGAGGAGGCTGACGACGAGGACGAGGACGCGGCCGCCTTGGCCTCCTGCTCCGTGCGGCCCGGTTCGGTCTGCGTGAGCACCGTGGTGACCGCGAGCAGGACCACGGCGACGCCCGCCTCGGCGAGGACCGAGCGGCGCAGTCCGAAGCGGCCCGGGTCGGCGTCCCGCACCCGCTTCTCCCGGGCGGTGTCCTCGGCGGCGCGCTGCCGGGCGAGCTGGGCGGCGCGCTTGGCGTCCCCGGCCGCGGCGGGCGCGGTCACGCGCTCCTTCACCTCGACCTCGACTTCGGCCTCGACCTCGGCTTCCACCTCGGTCTCAGCGTCGGCGTCGGCCTCGGCCTTCGCCTGTGCCTTCGCGGTCTTGGACTGCTTCCCCGCCTTCGACACGGGCGCCGTATCGGCGAGCCGTGCCGTCCACCGCCGGGAGATCGCCGCGATGCCGACCAGCAGTGCCACGAGCCCGATCTTGACCAGCAGCAGCTGTCCGTACCGGGTGTCGGTGAACGCCGACCACGAGCCGAGCTGGCGCCAGGACTGGTAGACGCCGGTCGCGACCAGCGCGGCGACGGAGCCGAAGGCGAGGCGGGAGAAGCGGCGGACGGCCGCGGTCTCGACCGGGGTCTCGGCGGGCGCCCGGTAGAGGGCGACCAGGAGGGCGGTGAGCCCGCCCAGCCAGGTGGCGACCCCCAGCAGGTGGACGACGTCGACCGGCATGGCGATGCCCGGCTGGAGTCCGGTCGAGGCGTGCTCGGCCATCGCCCAGCTCGCCGCGAGCCCGGCGGCCACCACGGTGCCGCCGATCGCTAGCCCGAAGGTCAGGTCCCGCTTCTCCTCGTCCTCCCGCTTGTCATAGGCGCCGAAGAGGACGGCGATGAACAGTGCCGCCGCGGCGAGCAGCAGCAGCCGGGAGACGAGCGCGGCGCCGGTCTTGGTCTGCAGCACCTGCCCGAGCAGGTCCAGGTCGAAGATGGCGCCGACCTTGCCGGAGCTGGTGTAGGAGCCGCGCAGGAGCAGCAGCCAGAGCGTGGCCGCGGTGAGCGTGAGCCAGCCGCCGACGACGAGCCGCTGCATGGCCCGTACCCCGGAGCCGCGCTGCCAGCAGGCGAGCACGAAGGCCGCGCCGCCGACCAGCACGATGTAGCCGGCGTACGACATGTAGCGCCCGAACCCGTACAGCCAGCCCACGACGCCGCCGCCCGCGGTCTGCCCGGAGACGGAGACGGTGGTCTGGGACGGGGCCCCGACGGAGAAGGTGTAGGCGCCGGACACCGGGTGGCTGTCCGCCGAGACGACCTGGTAGGCGACGGTGTAGGTGCCGTCTGCCAGGCCGCTCTTGAGCTGCACGGCGTAGGTGGTCCCGCTGATGTTGGACGGCTTGCCGACGTCGACCTTCTTCCCCTTGGGGTCGAGGACGTGCAGCGAGTCGTCGTTCATCGACACCTGCTCGGAGAAGGTCAGCGACACCTGGGTGGGCGCCTTCTTGACCACCACCCCCTGTGCGGGGTCGCTGCCGGTCAGCGCGGCGTGCGCGGAGGCAGGCCCCGCACCGGCCAGCAGCGCGCCGGTGACGGCCAGGAACAGCAGCACCAGGGTGCGCAGGCGGGGGGTGATGGTCCGCGTCAAGGTGGTCCCTCCCTCAGTGTCCGGTCGACGGGTTGTACGTGGCGGACTTCACCGGCATCTCGACGGTGAGGGGCCTGGACTTCGCAAAGCCGAGTTTCAGGGTGATCGTCTGGCCCTGTGCCGGCCGGTGCTTCAGCTTCTCGAACATCAGATGGTTGCCGCCGCTTTTGAAGACGAGTTGACCATGGGCGGGGACGGGGAAGGAGGTGACCTGCTCCATCGCGCCGCCGACGGTGTCGTGCATGGTGACGTCACCGGCGGCGTCACTGGTGACCGAGGTCAGCTCGTCCTTCGTGCCGCCCTTGTTGACTATCGTCAGGAAACCGGCCGCCATGTCGGCCGAGACCGGCTGGGGCATGTAGGAGGAGCGGACCGACAGCTCCGCCGCGGCGTCGCCGGATCCGCCGCAGCCGGCGAGCGCCAGGGTGCCGGCGGTCGCCGCGGCCGCCGCGGTCGTCGCGGCGTGCCGTGCGGAACGGGTGGAACGCCTCACGGCTTGGCTCCCTTGATGATCTTGGGGAGGTCCTTGGTGTAGTCGTCGACCGTGGTGTCCTCGCCGTAGAGGAGGTATCCGCCGTCGGTCTTCGGGGAGAAGGCGATGACCTGGGTGCCGTGGACGGAGACGACCTTGCCCTTCTTGTCCTTCTTCGTCGGCTCGATGGAGATGCCGAGGGAGCGGGCGCCGGCCTGGATGGTGGAGAAGTCGCCGGTCAGGCCGATGAACTGGGGGTCGATGCCCTTCAGCCACTTGCCGAGCTCGGTGGGGGTGTCGCGGGCGGGGTCGGTGGTGACGAACACCACCCGCAGCGCGGCCTGTTCGGCCTTGGGCAGCGACTTCTTGGCGACCGCGATGTTGTTCATGGTCAGCGGGCAGATGTCGGGGCAGTGGGTGTAGCCGAAGTAGACGAGGGTCGGCCTGCCCTTGGTCTCCTTGCGGAGGTCGTACTTCTTGCCGTGGGTGTCGGTGAGGACGAGGTCCGGCTTCTCGAACGGCTGGTCGAGAACGGTGGCGGGCTTGTCCGAGCCGGACTCCTCGGAGACCACGGCTATGGGCGACTTGTCGTCGTCGCCGCTGCCGCAGGCGGAGAGGGTCAGGGTGGCCGCGGCGAGCAGCGCGGCCGCGGCGAACGTCTTGTTGCGCATGGAAAGGTCCCAGAGTAGAGAGCTCCGGCGCGCACCGGGGCCGTACGCAAGCGTGGCACGGTCCCCTGTGCGCGGTGCGGAGGGGAGGCGGTCAGGCGGTGGTACGGCGCCGTCCGGCGAGCACGCCGTAGGCCACGCCCGCGGCGCCCACGACGATGCCGACGACGCCGAGCACGCGCGCGGTGGTGTCGCTGCCCCCGGAGTCGCCGGCGGCGGCCGCGGTCTCGGTCTTCGCGCCGGCCTTCTCGTCCGTCTTGTCGGAGGCGTCCTCGGCGGTGCTCGAGGCGTGGGAGTGTCCGTCCTCGGAGGCGGCGGCCAGTTCGAGGACCGGGGCGGGGTTCTCGGGCTCCTCCTGGCCGTCCTGCTGGACCTCGATCCAGCGGACGGTCTCCTTGTCGGAGTAGGTCTGGATCGCCTTGAAGACCAGTTCGTCGGTGTCGTCGGGCAGGGCGCCGACGGACAGCGGGAACTTCTGGAAGTAGCCGGGCTCGATGCCCTTGCCGTCGGCGGTCCAGGTGACCTTGGTGACCGCCTCGCTGATCTTCTCGCCGTGCATCTCCATCGGCTTGGCCAGCTTGGACTTGGTGACCTTCACCTTCCAGCCGTCGATCGGCTGCGGCATCACCGAGGCCAGCGGGTGGTCGGTGGGGAGGCTGACCTCGATCTTGGTGGTCGAGGCCTTGTCGCGCTCGTTGGGCACCTTGAAGTCGACGACCGCGTAGCCGCCCTTGGCGGCCGTGCCCTCCGGCTGCACGCTGACGTGCGCGAAGGCGGGGGCGGACAGGGCGAGCACGGAGACGCCGGCGACGGCGGTGGCGGCGGCGAGACGGGAAGCCTTGATGGACTTCATGAAAGACAGCACTCCACTCTGAGTGAGTCCGGGGTGAGTCCCGGTGATGAAGCCGGGGTGAGTCCCGGTGATGAAGAGGGATACGCGCGCGTGGCGCGACGGCGTCCCCTCTCCGAGCACGGATGTCGTGTGGAGTGGCTCTCGTGTCGCGTCAGGCGGCGAGGTCGAGTGCGGCGGCGGGAGGCGGGCCGCGCCGGATCACCGTGTGCTGGAGTGCGGTGGTGTGCGGGGCGGGTGAGTCGTCCGAGGCGGTACGGCGGTCACGCGCGCGCGGGTCGGGAGTGCCCGGGAGCCCGGCACACAGGGCGCACGCCAGCGCGAGCGCCGCGCGCAAGGAACGTACGAGCGCTCCCTCCGCGACTCCATGCACCGAGAGGTCCAGCAGCCGCAGCACCGCCAGATCGCCGCGACGCAGCAGCCAGCCGACGGCGACGGCCGCGATGAGGTGGCCGAGGAGCATCGGCAGGGAGGGCAGCAGGGAGAGCAGCGAGGCGGAGGAGCCGGTGGTGTCCGCCGCGTGCCGCATGGTGCTCATGCCCGTGCCCGCCGCCGAGCCCAGGTCCGCCCCGGTGGCCAGGTGCGCGTCGGCGAGGAGCCGGTACGCGTGGGCGGGCGTCAGGGAGGCCGCGCTGCTCCCGCACAGCAGTCGCGCGGCGCGGGCCACGAGGGCCTGGTCGCTCATCCCGGCCGACGCGCCCATGGAGCCCATGGACGCCGCGGACATCGTGCCGGAGGCCGTCGCGGCCATGGCGTGCTCGGCCAGCCCGAACAGCGTGTGCAGCGCGGCCTGCCCCAGGGTGAGCAGCACCGCGATCCCCGGAAGGGAGCGGTCCCGCCCGGCGAGCGGGGCCACCAGTACGAGTGCGCCCAGGAATCCCGCGCCCAGCGTCCACAGCGGGACGGCGGCGCAGGCGGCCAGGCTGTGCCCCGCCGCGGCCAGCACGACACAGACCGCGGCGAACACCGCGGCCCGCAGAATCCGGAGTTCCGCTCCGGTGCGCGTCGTGCGCGGGTGGGGGGCAGTCATGGCGCGCTCATCATCGCACTGCCCTTACCCGCGCTCCACGGCAGGTCCGCGGGAAGGGCACCTCCCGGCCGACCCTCATACACCGATTCGTCCTCGGCCGCATCCCCCGTATGGGCGGCGTCACGTCAACGGGGTGCTTACACATGGCCACGGGCGGCAATACGTAACGGTATGTCGAGCCGCAGCCAGGAGGCTGGAGCATGAGCATCTGGTGGTCACTCCATCTGCGGCGCGAGGCCGCGAGCGTGCCGCTCGCCCGACGCCTGCTCCTGGGCACGATGGAGACGGCGGGCGTGGACCCCGACGTCTCGTACGACCTGTCCGTCGCCCTCAGCGAGGCCTGCGCGAACGCCGTCGAGCACGGCGGGGGCGGGGCGTTCGGCGACTCCGCCGAGGCGTACCGGGTGACGGCCTACCTCGACGGCGAGAAGTGCCGCATCGAGGTGACCGACTCCGGCCCGGGGCTGGCCCGCGGCGCGGAGATCCGGCTTCCGCGCGTGGACGCCGAGCAGGGGCGCGGCCTGTGCCTCATCCGGGAACTCGCCGACCACGTCCACATCGGGCCCGAGCCGGGCCGGGCCGGGACGGTGGTCACCTTCGACAAGATGCTCAAGTGGCGCGACGACGCGCCGCTCATGGCGGTCTAGCGCTTCAGCCTTCCGGGCTTTCACAGGCTTTTCCCAGCCGTGGCTCATGTCCCTGACAAGCCCGGTTCCTACGTTCCTCGACCATGACGGGAAAGCACAAGCACAACATCACCCGGCGTCGCGCGATCGCGGTGACCGGGGGCACGGCCGCGGCCGGCGGGCTCGCCGTCGCCGGTTACCAGTCGGCGTTCGCCGACACGACCACCGAGGCCTCGGCGAGCGCGTCCGCTTCGGCCACCTCGACCGGCGGTACCTGCGCGCAGCTGATGCCGAGCGTCACGGAAGGGCCCTACTACCTCGACGGTGCCTTGGTGCGCAAGGACATCACCGAGGGCAAGAGCGGTGTCCCGCTGACGCTCCGTCTCACCGTCGTGGACGCCACCGACGGCTGCACCCCGGTCTCCGGCGCGGCTGTGGAGATCTGGCACTGCGACGCCTGGGGCTACTACTCCGGCTACACCACCGCCAACCCCGGCGGCTCGGCCCCGGCCGAGAGCGAGGAGGGCGACAGCGCCGACGACAAGACCTATCTGCGCGGTTACCAGGTCGCCAACGCCAACGGGGTCGTCAAGTTCGAGACGATCTTCCCCGGCTGGTACACCCCGCGCACCTGCCACATCCACGTCAAGGTGCACACCGGCGGCGAGAAGGAGGACGGCACCTACGAGGGCGGCAAGGTCAACTTCACCGGCCAGCTGTTCTTCGACGACGACATCGCCGAGGCGGTCTTCGCGCTGGAGCCGTACTCCAAGCACACCGGGAGCTACACCGAGCTCGCCGACGACATGGTCTACGACGGCGGCGGCGCCTCCAGCGGTCTGCTGACCCTGGAGCCCGTGCACAAGAAGGACCCGGCCAAGGGCTACAAGGGCTACCTCACCCTGGGCATCGACCCCGACGCCGAGAACACCGGCGCGGGCAGCGGCGGCGGGGGCACCCCGCCGAGCGGCGCCCCCAGCGGCGCCCCGACGGGCACCCCGCCCAGCGGAGCCCCGAGTGACAGCGCCTCCCCTTCGGCCTCCGCGTCCTCGTAAGGTACGGCCATGAGCAGTCGCGAGGACGACGCGCTGGCGCGGGCCGCGGTGGCCGCGCTCACCGGGCAACTGGCCCTGGTACCCAAACCAGGGCTGCCCGACCCGCGCGACCTGGCCGCCCGGACCACCCGCCGGGACCACGTCGCCCTGCGCTGGTCGGCGAAGGCGCTGGCACCCGGCCTCGCGGCGATGGCCGCCTCCGCCCGCCGCACCGGCGACGTCACGCCGGCGTTACGGGCGGAGCTGGGCGCGATAGGCCGGTGCACCGAGCACTCGGTCGGTCTGGCGGGCGGCGGACACCGGGGCGCCCTGTGGACGCTGGGCCTGCTGGTCTCCGCGGCCGCGCTGGGCCCGAGGCCGGGGGCACGGGACGTGCTGACGGTCGCCAAGCGGATCGCCGCGCATCCGGACCGGCGCGCCCCGCTGCGGCCCTCGCGGGGCTCCTCCGTGTCGGCCAAGTACGGCGCGGCCGGGGCCCGCGGCGAGGCGAAGGCCGGATTCCCGCACGTGCGGCGGGCGTTGGACGCGCTCGCCGCCGCCCGCTCGGCCGGCGCCACCGAGGCCGAGGCCCGGCTGGACGCCCTGCTCACCGTGATGTCCAGCCTCCAGGACACCGAACTGCTCTACACGGCGGGCCCGCTGGGCCTGCGCCACGTGCAGGCGGGCGCCCGCGGGATCCTGGAGGCGGGCGGCACGGCGGCACCCGCGGGCGCCGAGGCGCTGGCCGCGCTGGACGCGGACCTGCACGCGCGCGCGTGGAGCCCACGGGGAAGCGCGGGACTGCTCGCGGGGGCGTTGTTCGTGGATTCGCTGCCGGCGGCCTGAATTCCGGAATCCGCTTTCGTGGCCGGGCTTTAACGGCCCGGCTTCCACGCCCGGCTTTCATGGCCCGGCGGACGCCGCAACCGTAGCCGCCTAGGGTGACCGCATGGACATTGCGGCCGAGGAATTGACGGACGGCGTGATATTGCGGCCGGCCACGGAAGCCGACGCTCCGGCACTCGCCGCGGCGTACGTGGAGAACCGCGAGCATCTCGCCCCCTGGGAGCCCCGGCGTCCGGAGAAGTTCTTCACCGCCGCCGGCCAGGCGGCCGTGCTCGGCGAAAAGCTGCGGCAATTCGCCGAACAGCGGACCGTCCCGTGGGTCCTGGAAGCCGCCGACGGACGGATCGCCGGGACGATCACGCTGTCCGGGATCGTCCTCGGCCCCTGGCGCAGCGCCTACCTCGGTTACTGGATCGCCGCCGACCACCAGGGGCGCGGGCTGGCGACCGCCGCCGTGCGGGCGGTGTGCCGCGTGGCCCGCGAGACCGTGGGGCTGCACCGCATCGAGGCCACCACCGTCCTGGACAACGCCGGCTCCCAGCGTGTGCTCGCCAAGTGCGGTTTCGAGCACATCGGTACGGCCCCGCGCTATCTGGCCATCAACGGAGCCTGGCGGGACCACCGGATGTTCCAGCGCATCCTGCACGACGACGAGCCGACCCCCTGACCTGCCACCCCCTGACCTGCCACCCCGTGACCCGCCGCCCCGGCCGGCTCACCCCGCGTCCAGCACCTTCGCCAGTACCTCCAGCGCTTCCGGATACGCCCGTTCGCGAGGTGTGCCGTACCCGATGACCAGGCCCTGGGCCCTCCCCGGGCCGGGGGTGTGCCAGTGGCCGCCCAGGTGGCCCACGGCCAGGCCCTCCGCCTCCGCGCGGGACAGCGCCTCCGCCTCGTCGGGAACCTCCACCAACGCGTGCAGCCCGGCCGCGATGCCGCGTACCCGGCGCCCGCCCAGCCGGTCCAGCAGCTGGTCCCGGCGGCGCCGGTAACGCAGCCGGCACGCGCGCACGTGACGGTCGTAGGCGTGGCTGTCGATGAGCTCGGCGAGCGCCAGCTGACCTATCGTCTCGGTGTGGTGGTCGCTGTGCAGCTTGGCGTCGGCGACCTGGTCCACCAGGTTCGGCGGCAGCACCATCCAGCCCAGCCGCAGCGCGGGGCCGAGGGTCTTGGAGGCGGTGCCCAGGTACACGACCCGGCCCGGCGCCATGCCCTGGAGGGCTCCGACGGGCTGACGGTCGTAGCGGAACTCCCCGTCGTAGTCGTCCTCGACGATCAGCCCGCCACGCGCGCGTGCCCAGTCGGTGAGCGCCCGCCGCCGCTCGGGGTGCAGGGTCACACCGGTCGGGTACTGATGGGCGGGCGTGACGATCACGGCCGACTCCTCGCCCAGGTCCTGCGCGCACACCCCCCGCTCGTCGACCCGTACCGGGATCACGCTCCCGCCGTTGTGCCGCACCACGTCCCGGTGGAAGGGCAGCCCCGGGTCCTCCATGGCGATGTCGCCGCCCAGCACGCGCGTGAGGAGCGCCAGGCCCTGCACGTACCCGGAGGTGATGATGATCCGGTCCGGCGGCGCGATCACCCCGCGCGCCCGCCCCAGGTAGCCCGACAGGGCCGTGCGCAGCTCGATCCGCCCGCGCGGATCGCCGTAGTCGTACGCCAGCGAGGGCGCCGTCGCGATGGCCCGGCGCAGCGCCCGCAGCCAGGCCGCCGCCGGGAACGCCCCGACGTCCGGGCTACCGGGCCGGAGATCCAGACGCGGGGCACGCGCGCGTGCGACCGCCTCCGGAGCGTCGGTGTCCACGGAGGGCAGCGAGGCCACCCGGGTGCCCGACCCCTGCCGCGCCGACAGGTACCCCTCGGCCACCAACTGGTCGTACGCCGCCTTCGCGGTCCCCCGCGAGATCCCCAGCTCCACCGCGAGCCGCCGCGTGGCCGGCAACCGCGTCCCGGGTGACAGCCGCCCCTCCCGCACGGCATCCCGCAAAGCCCGCTCGAGCCCGGCCCTCCGCCCGTTCACCGCGTTCGGTTCCAGATGCAGATCGACACCCATACCGGACCAGAAATCTTCCACGAACACCCTCCCCCTAGGCACGTGAATGGCCGGGCACCGCTCAGGTACCCGGCCATCGTTCTCGTATCAGCCCTTGCTGCCCTTCAGCGAAACCATCCATGCCTCGACCTCGTCCGACCGCCGAGGCAGCGCAGCGGAGAGGTTACGGTTGCCGTCCTCGGTGACCAGGATGTCGTCCTCGATGCGGACACCGATGCCCCGGTACTCCTCCGGCACGGTCAGGTCGTCGGCCTGGAAGTACAGGCCCGGCTCGACCGTCAGCACCATGCCGGGCTCCAGCGTGCCGTCCACGTACGTCTCCACGCGCGCGGCGGCGCAGTCGTGGACGTCCATGCCGAGCATGTGACCGGTGCCGTGCAGCGTCCAGCGGCGCTGCAGGCCCAGCTCCAGGACGCGCTCCACCGGGCCCTCGACCAGACCCCACTCGACGAGCCGCTCGGCGAGCACCCGCTGCGCGGCGTCGTGGAAGTCCCGGTACTTCCCGCCCGGCTGCACGGCCGCGATGCCGGCCTCCTGGGCGTCGTACACGGCGTCGTAGATCTTCTTCTGGATGTCGCTGTAACGGCCGTTGATCGGCAGCGTGCGCGTGACGTCCGCGGTGTACAGCGTGTGCGTCTCCACCCCCGCGTCCAGCAGCAGCAGGTCGCCGGAGCGGACCGGGCCGTCGTTGCGCACCCAGTGCAGGGTGCAGGCGTGCGGGCCGGCCGCGCAGATGGAGCCGTAGCCGATGTCGTTGCCCTCCACACGCGCGCGGAGGAAGAACGTGCCCTCGATGTAGCGCTCGCTGGTCGCCTCGGCCTTGTCGAGGACCTTCACCACGTCCTCGAAGCCGCGCACGGTGGAGTCGACGGCCTTCTGCAGCTCGCCGATCTCGAAGTCGTCCTTGATCAGCCGGGCCTCGGAGAGGAAGACGCGCAGTTCGTCGTCGCGCTCGGCGGTGACCTTGTCGGTGAGGGCGGCCTCGATGCCGGCGTCGTGGCCGCGCACCACGCGGACCGGGCCGGTCGCCTCGCGCAGCTTGTCGGCGAGGTCGCGCACATCGGCGGCCGGGATGCCGTACAGCGCCTCGGACTCGGTGAGCGAGTGGCGGCGGCCGACCCACAGTTCGCCCTGGCCGGACAGCCAGAACTCGCCGTTCTCCCGGTCGGAGCGCGGCAGGAGGTAGATCGTCTCCTTGTGGCCGTCCGCTGTGGGCTCCAGGACCAGCACGCCGTCCTCGGTCTGGTTGCCGGTGAGGTAGGTGTACTCGACCGACGACCGGAAGGGGTACTCCGTGTCGTTCGAGCGGGTCTTCAGGTTGCCCGCCGGGATCACCAGACGCTCGCCCGGGAAGCGGGCGGACAGCGCGGCGCGGCGGCGCGCGGTCTGCCCGGCCTGCTCGACGGGCCGCAGGTCGCGCAGCTCGGTGTCGGCCCAGCCGGACTTCATGTTCTCGGCGAGCTCGTCGGACACCCCCGGGTACAGGCCGTTCTTGCGCTGCTTGATGGGCTCTTCGGACTCGGTTTCCGCCGTTTCCGGGGTCTCCGGGGTCTGCGGGGTGAGCTCGTCCGCCACGGTCATCCTCCTCGACACTGCGCTCGATCCCGTCCATCGTACGGTCGTACCGGACAGGGCCACAGAGCCGAACGCTCATGACCGGGTGAGCTGCCCTCCTGACTCACCGATCAGTCGAACCGCGCCGCCAGCAGCACCACGTCCTCCTCGCTGTCCGCCGTGTCCAGCCCATCCGGCAGCACCGTGCGCAGCACATGGTCGGCGAGGGCACCGGGGTCCTGCCGCATCGCCCGCGGCGCGCTCGCGGCGGCCGAGTGCAGCCGGGCGAAGGCGCGGTCCATGGGGTCGCCGGTGCGGTGCAGCAGTCCGTCGGTGTACAGCAGGACGGTGTCCCCGGCCTCCGCCTGGATCTCGGCGCTCGGTGCCTCCCAGCAGGCGAGCATCCCCAGGGGAGCGGATACGGAGGTCTCCGCGAACTCCGTGCGCCGCTCGCCGATCAGCAGCGGCGGACTGTGCCCGGCGCCGGCCAGGGTGACCTTGCGCAGCGCGGGCTCGCAGTAGGCGAACAGGGCGGTGGCCGAACGGGCCGGCTCGGTCAGGCGCAGCAGCAGCTCCAGGTCGGACAGGACGGCGACCGGGTCCTCACCCTCCATCACCGCGTACGCCCGCAGGCTGGCCCGCAGCCTCCCCATGGCGGCGACCGCGCTGGGCCCGGAGCCGGTCACCGAGCCGACCGCGAGGCCGAGGGCGGCGTCGGGCAGCGGCAGCGCGTCGTACCAGTCGCCGCCGCCGCGCGGGCCGGTGCGGTGCCGGGCGGCGAGCTGGACACCGGCGACCCGCGGCAGCCGGGAGGGAAGCAGTTCCTCGGCGATGGTCGCCATGCACGCGCGCGTGCGCTCCACTTCCAGCAGCCGGGCCAGGTGCTCGGTGGCGTAGCGGACGTACAGGCCGGCCAGATGGCGGCGGCGCTCGTCCGGCTCGGCGGGCTCGTCGTAGAGCCAGCCGACGGCGCCGAGGCGGCCGGCGGTCTCGGTGGCAAGGGGGAGGGCGTAGCTGGCGGCGTAGCCGAGGCGGGCGGCCACCTCGCGGTGCCGCGGGTCGAGGCCGTCCTCGGCGAACAGGTCGGGGTGGACGCTCTCGCCGCGCCCGGCGGGCGGTCCGGCGGGGTCGAGGAGTTCCCCGTAGGGCAGGGCGCCGCGCGGCACGGTCTCGATGTGGCCGAGGTCGGCCCGGCCCAGGCCCAGGCCGACGGTCGTGCGGGGGCCGAGTCCGTCACCGGGCTCCAGGGCGACGAGACCGCGCCGGGCGCCGACGAGAGCGGCGCCGGCGCGCAGCAGTTCCGTCAGCGCCGCATCGAGGGTGCCGGTGCGGGCCAGGCGTTCGGTGAGTTCGTGGAGGGTGGTGAGGTCCGAGACCCAGCCGGCGAGCCGGTCCTGGAGCACGGTGCCGGGGGCGGGGGCGGGCGTGGTGTGCGGGGAGTTCGCCTGGTGGGCGGTGGGGACCAGCGGGGTGCCGGGTGCGGCGGGTGCGGGTGCGGGTGCGGCAGTGTGGGCGGGCGTGGGAAGCGTTGAGTCGATTCCGGCCACTTTCGGGGGGTGAGGGGCGCTCATGGTGCCCGGCCTTCGGACCTGTGCGTATTGCTCAAAAGCATCGCAAACCCCCATGTCTTTCTGCGCCGCTAGCAGTGCCTCCACATGTACACGCACTCGTGAGGGGATGTCCAGCATTGTCCTGCCGGGATTCCTGGTGTCCGTGGGCCACTTGTGGGTATCTGTATGAGGTCTTGCATAACGGCTAAGTTGGCTTGAAACTGCCTCAGGTAACGGTTCATTGCGGTCGACTGGGCTTGCTCCACGGAGCGTCACAGCGGTCGTGATGGGTACGTACTCGGAGAAGGCCAGGGGTGGTTGGGAACTACCCGGAACCTGGCGACGGACCCGGGCGTCTTAGCCACCGACGACCGTGCCCCATCCTCCCGTGGCGGAGGCGAAGAGAAATACGCGCGACGGCAAAACGCCAGACTTCGCCACCCCCGCGCCGCGGCCGTGTTTTTGATGGACGCAGTATGGACGCGGACGCGGCCAACGCTCGACCCCCTGGGGTTCCCCTTGCTCTGCGCAGGGGTGTGATGCGCCAACAGGTACGCACAGTGAAGTGATCGACACATGACGTGTATGTGGTCCACGGTGTTGCCAGCGGTGCAACGGAAAGGAACGAGCGCTCATGCGCGAGATCCTCGGAAGGCGACGCAGGCTCCTGTCCGGGCGTGACGACGGGAGGCCCGAGCAGATCAACGCGGCCCTGACCTTCGCGACCAAATGGCGGTGGCCCGTACTCCCGGGCGTGGCCCCGGACCCGCGGGGGCGGTCCCGCTGCACCTGCCCCGACCCGGAGTGCACGGTGCCCGGCGCGCACCCCTTCGACCCGGGCCTGCTCGCGGCCACCACCGACGAGCGCATGGTGCGCTGGTGGTGGGCCAACCGGCCGGGCGCGCCCATCGTCCTCGCGACCGGCGGCACGGCGCCCTGCGCGGTCAGCCTGCCGGCCGCCGCGGCGGCCCGCGCCCTCGACGCCCTCGACCGGGCCGGCATGCGCCTGGGCCCGGTGATCGCCTCGCCCACCCGCTGGTCGCTGCTGGTCAAGCCCTACTCCATGGAGCAGTTGGGCGAGCTGCTGTACGCCAAGGACTTCGTCCCCGGCTCCCTGCGCTTCCACGGCGAGGGCGGGTACCTCGCCCTGCCCCCCTCCGAGACCGGCCAGGGCGCCATCCGCTGGGAGCGCGCCCCGCTGCCCGGCTCGGCCGTGCCGTGGGTGCCCGACGTGGAGGCCGTGGTGGACGCCGTGGTCGACGCCCTCACTCGTACGGGTGTGAGCGCGCCCGAGTTGTAAGGGTGTCGGGCGCGCGCGAGGTCTGTGGCGCGTCCTGGGACTTATCTTCCCTGTTCATGAACGTTCGTCTGCTCGCCCTCGCGGGCGTCGTGGCGTGCGCGGTCGCGCTGCCGCTGACCGTGGCGTCCGCCGGGCAGGTGGGCGAGGCGCGGCGCGCGGCCGTACGTACGTCCGAGCGCGCCGACGCCACGGCTTCGGGCGCCGACGCCGCGGCTCCGGGTGCCGACGCCACGGTTCCGGGTGCCGACGCCAAGGACCCCTCCACCGCGCCCACCCCCGTCCGGTCCCCGCTGCTGCTCGGTCTGGGCCTGGCCACCGCCGCCCGCTGCGGCCCCGAACTCACCTCGCCCGACGGTGTCGAGGCCCAGACCTGTGTCATGGCGCAGGGCGCGGAAACCTGGGCACGCACCTACTACCGCAATGCCACCGGCGAGGCGCTCGACGCCGTCCTGAGTTTCATGGGGCCCGGCGGGCACACGGTGCAGATGCGCTGCGCCGTGGGCGCCGACGACGAGCCCGGCACGTGTGAGACACCCAGGGAGCGCAGTCGGGGCGGACCGGACGGCTACACGGCCGTCACGGAGTTCGCGGCGCGCGGCGCCGACGGGCCGCTGCTGCTGCGATCCGGCAGCAACTCCGAAGTCCCCACGGGGAGTTGACGGACGACAGCGTTCCGTACACCGGAGGCGGACATGGAAAGACCCGGTTGCTGGCGACGGGGGATGCACCAGCAACCGGGCTACTGGAACGGTAACAAGAGATCGCCGGTTCGCAAATTCGATCTCGGCTATTCGGACACGGATTTGCCTGTCACATCGGGGAGTTGTGACAGGAGTCACCCGGCCGGAGGGCCTGACCGCGACTGACCGGCCGGTCAGTCGCGGCCCGTGCGTCGGCTGTGCTTCAGCTGAGCGTGACCTGCCGGTTGGTGAGCCCGCCGCGCGCCCGGCGCTCGTCCGGGGTGAGCGGAGCGTCCGAGGCCAGGGCGGCGGCGAGGCGCTCGGTGAACTCGGCGGCTGGCTTCTCCACATCCTCCGCGCCGACCCCGCTCGGCAGGTCCCAGACCGGCACGGTGAGCCCGTGAGCGCGGAAGGAACCCACCAGCCGGGTGCCCTCCCCGAGGCTCGACCGGCCCGCCGCGTGCAGCCGGGCAAGAGCGTCCAGAAGCTGCTCCTCGGGGTGCGGCATGACCCAGCGCAGGTGGTTCTTCTCCGGCGTCTCGCACCAGTACGCGGCGTCCACGCCGGTCAGCTTCACCGTCGGGATGGCGGCGGCGTTGGCACGCTCCAGGGAGGCGGTCACGTCGGGCGTGGCGTTCTCCGGGTCCGGCACCCAGAACTCGAAGCCGCTGTGCACCACGGGCTCGAACGCGCCCTCGGGGCCGATCAGATCCTGCAGCCGCGGACCGTCGGCCGGGGCGCGGCGGCCCTGCACCGGTGTGCCCGGTTCGGCGGTGAGGGCCCGCTGGAGGGTGTCGGCGAGGTCGCGGCTGATGTCGCCGGACGACGTGTCGTTCTGGAGGCCGATCAGGACCGAGCCGTCGTCGCGGCGCAGGGCCGGCCAGGCCATCGGCAGCACCGTGGCGAGCACGACCGACGGGACGCCCTCGGGCAGGCCGTCCTTCAGGGACAGCTCGACCGTGGCGGCGGGCACCAGCTCACGCAGCGCCACCCAGTCGCACTCGCCCGGCAGCCCCTCGAAGGGCCGCTGGACCAGCTCGGTCACGGCGTGCGCGGCGGCCCGGCCGTGGCAGGCCTTGTACCGGCGGCCACTGCCGCAGGGGCAGGGCTCGCGGGCGCCGACGACCGGAACCTGTCCATCAGCGCCTGCGGCGCGGGCCCCGTCGGTGAGCTGCGGCCGCTTGGCCTTCGTCTGGGGTCGCTTCTTGGCCATCGTGGGTGTCTCCCGGTTACGGCTCGTCTCGTACGGGCGCGAGCCTAGTCGCTCACGCGGCGGCCGACGGGGAGCTGTGGACAACGTGAACTCGTGGTCCACGACAGCCCCGGAGCGGCGTGAGCATGGCGTGGCACCAGTAGCCCGGCGATCGGCAGCCTGTGTCCGCCTGAGACGGTGAGGCTTGGCCCGGGCGCGCGGCAGCCCCTTCGCGGGCCGGGGGTGGTTGGTCGGGCCTGCCGGGGGGGTGTCGGCGGTCGGCGGGTTCGGCCGCAGGGTGGCACCGGTCGTCCGGCGATCGGCAGCCTTGGATCAGGGCCGGATGGCGAAGTCGCAGGTGACCGGGTTGCGGCGTGGCCCGTGTCCGCCTCGGGCGGTCGGGCTTGGCCCGGGGTCGTCGGCCGTCGGCATGTTCGGTCTCCGCGGGTTCGGCCCCGGCGTGTTCAGTCGAGGTCGTCGAACACGTCCGTGAAGTCCAGTTCGACGGCCATCGCCGAGACCGGGGGCGCGGTGACGCGCGTGGCGAAGTCGTCGCGACGGTGCGTGGCGTCCGGATCGTGTACGTCCTCGTGGACCACCGCCCACACCGTGACCTCGCCCCGGGCGTCGTCCCGGACGCCCCAGTCGTCGGCCAGCGCGGTGATGATGTTCAGCCCGCGGCCGCCGTGCGCGGTCACCGAGGGGGTGGCCGGAGCCGGGCGGGTCGGGCCGCCGCCGTCCGTGACCTCCACGGTGAGGCGGCCCCGCGGGTCCACCTGCCACGCGGCCCGCACGTCACCGTCACCGACGGCCGCATCACCCAGAGGGCGACCGTGCTTGCAGGCATTGCTCAACAGCTCGGAAAGGATCAGTACGGCATCGTCGATGACCGATTCCGACACTCCACCCCCGCGCAACTGTGCGCGCATACGGTGTCTGGCTTCCCCCACGCCCGCAGGGCCATGGGGTACGGCCATGCTCGACGACGTGGGCACCTCCTGTGCCACCACCAACGCCACCCCCGAGACCTCCTTCGCCCCACGCCACGGTGTGGATGCCCCCTTGGCCTGTACCGGAAACCGGCCAATCCACTTCCGGTGACGCATTCACCGCAGTCGAATACAGATCGAACGCGCCGGAGCACTCCCTGTGAGGGAGTGGCTGGATTTCGTTGATATGGCCGAAAGGGGAGGATGCTTCAAGCGGGTGCCCGGGTCAAGATCTGCGGCCGAGCCGGTTCAGTACCGCGCGCGGGCGGTTGGTGATGATGGCGTCGATGCCCAGCTCGACACAGAGGTCGACGTCCTCGGGCTCGTTCACCGTCCACACGTGCACCTGGTGACCGGCCCGCTTCAACCGCTCGATGTACGCCGGATGGTTGCGCACGATCCGGATCGAGGGGCCCGCGATCCGGACACCGGCGGGCAGCCGCCCGTCGCGCAGCCGGGGCGAGACGAACTGCATCAGGTACACCGTCGGCAGCGTCGGCGACGCCGCCCGCACCCGGTGCAGCGAACGCGCCGAGAAGCTCATGACGCGCACCTGCGACTCGGCGGCCGCGGCGGCAGGGGCGTCCAGGCCGAACCGCTTCAGGAGCAGCAGCAGCCGCTCCTCGACCTGCCCGGCCCAGCGTGTGGGGTGCTTGGTCTCGATGGCCAGCTCCACCCGGCGCCCGGCGTCGGCGACCAGCTCCAGCAGCCGTTCCAGAGTCAGTACGGAGGTGTGCTCGCGGTCCTCGGGGCGGTGCTCCCAGTCGGGCTCCTCGTCGCGTACGCGCCAGCTCTCGCGGGTCTTCCAGGAGCCGAAGTCCAGCGCGGCCAGATCGGCCAGCTCCAGGGCCGACACCGCCCCGCGTCCGTTGGACGTACGGTTGACGCGTCGGTCGTGGACGCAGACCAGGTGGCCGTCCGCGGTCAGCCGGACGTCGCACTCGAGGGCGTCCGCGCCGTCCTCGATCGCCTTCCGGTACGCGGCGAGGGTGTGCTCCGGGGCGTCCTCGGAGGCCCCCCGGTGGGCGACGACCTGGATGTGGTGCTGTCGTGCATGGGTGGTCACCGCGTCATGGTGCCACCGCGAAGGGGTACGCACGTATCTGAGAACCCCCTTAGATGTTCCGGGGATGCGGCTACTCCATCCCTAATGTCGGATATAAGGAATAGCCGCGGACCCACAGTCACCGCTTATGGTGCTCTGACGGCCCGTGGGAAAAGCTGAGGCATACAAAAGCACATGCACAGCTGCAGCGCGCCGGGTCTACGACGAGCGTGAACGAGCGTGACCGAGTGCGACCGAGAAGAACAGCCGTGGATCGAGGAGAAGACCTGTGAGCACCGAGAACGAGGGCACCGCAGTACCCCCTGCCCCGTCCGCACCTCCAGTGCCGGTGGCGACTCCCGGTGCTTCCCCGCAGGCAGCCGCGCCCGACGGTGCCGCCCCGACCGCTCCGCTCCCGCCGGTGCCCCAGGGCGCACCCGGCGCGCCGGAGCAGGGCGCGGCCCAGGTGCCCCAGGGCTTCGCCCAGGAGGGGCACGCCTCCGGGCCCGCGCCCGACGGTTCCTGGCCGCCCCCGCCCCCCGCGACGCCCTCGTACGCCGACGGGAGCGCCGGCGCCGGCTACGGCGGTGCGGGCTACGGCGGTGACGGCGGGGGCGGCGGCTGGGGCTCCTCGTACCAGCAGCAGCCCGCGCCGAAGTCCGGCCGCGGGCGCGGCGGGCTGGTCGCGGCGGTCCTGGTGGCCGCGCTGGTCGCGGGCGGCCTGGGCGGCGGCCTCGGCTACACCCTGGCCAAGAACAACGACGACACCGGCTCCACCACCGTCTCCGCCTCCAGCAGCGCCGCGCAGGTCAAGCGCGCGCCCGGCACGATCGCGAACGTGGCCGCCAAGGCGCTGCCCAGCACGGTCACCATCGAGGCGGAGAGCACCAGCGGCGAGGGCGGTACCGGCACCGGGTTCGTCTTCGACAAGCAGGGCCACATCGTCACCAACAACCACGTGGTGGCGGACGCGGTGGACGGCGGCAAGCTCACCGCCACCTTCCCGAACGGCAAGAAGTACGACGCCGAGGTCGTGGGCCACGCCCAGGGCTACGACGTGGCGGTCATCAAGCTCAAGAACGCCCCCTCCGACCTCAACCCGCTCGCCCTCGGCGACTCCGACAAGGTGGCCGTCGGCGACGAGACCATCGCGATCGGCGCCCCCTTCGGGCTGTCGAACACGGTCACCACGGGCATCATCAGCGCCAAGAACCGCCCGGTGGCCTCCAGCGACGGCAGCTCCACCAGCAAGGCCTCCTACATGAGCGCCCTCCAGACCGACGCCTCCATCAACCCCGGCAACTCCGGCGGCCCCCTGCTGGACAGCTCCGGCGCGGTCATCGGCATCAACTCCGCGATCCAGTCCAGCAGCAGCGGCGGCCTGGGCGGCTCCGGCCAGTCCGGCTCCATCGGCCTGGGCTTCGCCATCCCGATCAACCAGGCCAAGTACGTCGCCCAGCAGCTGATCAAGACCGGCAAGCCCGTCTACGCCAAGATCGGCGCGTCCGTCTCCCTGGAGGAGAGCACCGACGGCGCGAAGATCACCGACCAGGGTACGGGCGGCGCCTCCGCCGTCGAGGCCGGCGGCCCCGCGGACAAGGCCGGCCTCAAGCCCGGCGACGTCATCACCAAGCTCGACGACCACGTGATCGACTCCGGCCCGACCCTGATCGGCGAGATCTGGACCCACAAGCCGGGCGACAAGGTGACCGTCACCTACAAGCGCGACGGCAAGGAACACACGGTCGATCTCACCCTGGGCTCCCGCGCCGGCGACAGCTGACCCCCACGCCCACCTGCCAACCCGTTACTCTTGTCCCCGCGCCGCCGATCTCGCGCGGCGCGGGGAGGCGTGCCCGAGCGGCCGAAGGGAACGGTCTTGAAAACCGTCGTGGCAGCGATGTCACCGTGGGTTCAAATCCCACCGCCTCCGCGCGATGAGCAGTGAGAACGGCCCCTGACCTGGACGTCTGGTCAGGGGCCGTTCTTGTGCCCGGTAACCGGGGGGGGGGACTACTCAGGACGCCGGTCGCGCGCCACGCGTACGCCACGGTGACAAGTGCGGTGCATCTGAGTAGCCGTGTTCATGTGCAGTACGTGCCACGACAGCATGCTGAGTGACATGTCATTAGCAGAATGTCACTAAAGCTCGTAGTCCTGGGCCGACTTCTCCCACGGGACCGAACGCAGCCCCGCGTCCGCCCTGTCCCCCGACGGTGCCTGCGGGCTCTGCTGGAACCAGACGACGGTGAGGGCGGAGCGGTACAGCACCGGGTCGTGGTCCGGGGCCATGGCTGTGGAGCGGAACGTGCCGACGCAGGCCACGGGCGGGAGTATCTCGACGGGGCCGAAGGGGCCCGACTCCCCGTCACGGCGTTCACGGGGCGGTGGGACGAGGTGGACCGGGATGGTGGGGGACGCGGCTTCCGCCGCCCGCAGCAGGCCCCGGATCTTCATCTCGTTGACGCGTTCGCACGGATAACCCTCCAGGAACCTGCCGTACGTCGAGGACAGCTGGAGCTCCATGAGCTCGATCGAGCGGCCGGAGGTGAGGACGACGTGGGTGAGGGCCATGGGCCACACCCTAGGGAAGCCTGGTCGGCGCGGGCTCGTGGTTTTACGGGCGGTGGCCGGTCATGCGGGACGCCGAGGCGATCGTCGCGCGGGCCTCGTGTTCGGGCAGGCCTGTGTGGACGGCCGCGTCGACCAGCGGAGCGGTGAGGGCGGGGCCGATGCCGTTCTCGTAGGCGCGGCAGGCGGCCCAGAAGAGGCGGGTGTTGCGCTGGCCCTCGTGGGCGGCGAGGACGAACTGGATCAGACCCTGGCCGTGGTGTCCGGTGGACGGCGGGGTGGGGTGCGGGGCGCGCGGGGGCGGCAGGAGCAGGCGGAGCAGGGCCGGTGGGCAGGCGGCGGGGGCGATGTGGGCCGTGCCGGGAGCGGTGGAGTAGACGCCGTGGTCGGTGCGTGAGCCGGGGCCGACGAGGTAGCCGCCGGCGCCGCGGATGTCGATGCCGGGGGCCAGCCGTCCGGCCGAATTGGGGACGACGACGTCGGGCGGGCCGGTCAGCCAGAGGTGGCGGCCGCCGCTGGGGGTGAGGACGACGACCGTCACGGGGATCGTGAACAGGTGGCGCAGCGCCAGTTCGCGCAGGGCGGCCGAGGCGTCCGTGCCCGTTTTGGTGTCGAGGTCGACGCCGATCAGGTGGTGCGGGGGCAGGCCGCAGGCGATGCCGTAGCCGATGGCCCAGGGGGCGGCGGCGAACAGTTCGCGGATGCGTGCCGGGTCCCTGGAGGCGTCGTACACGCCGTGGCCGAAGTGGCCGCACTCGCCGTGGCAGGCGGGGGCGGTGGGGTCGTCGCGGTGGGGGGAGCGCAGGGCCGGGAGTTTGGTCCGGGACAAGGGGATGACGGCCAGGCCGCGTTCGGCGGCTGACAGGGCGTGTGCGAGGGCCAGCGTCGTGGCCTGCCGGTCGGTGGTGGCCATACTCCATGGTCGTACGTGTGTTCGAAAAAGGGAAGAGGGGTGAGGTGCGACGCGCCACGCGGCTCGCTCTGCGGGAGTGATCGGCCGGATGTGCGCCGGATGTGCGCCGGAACGATTCGCCGCCTGTGGCGTCTGGACCTCGCCTTGTCCCGTACTGTCCCGACCGGCTCCTTTGACTGGTTAAAGGTGGCGAAAAGGGTTTATCGACTTGTCCTCACGCTTACGTGCGAATGGGGCTTCCAGGGTGGTTCGCCGGGGATTCGGTGGGCAACTCTGGATGCGCGACGTCGTGCAATGCACAACCGTCGGGGCGGTCGGCCAACTGCCTTGGCAACAGCCGTACTTCATGCACGTACTTCATGCACCTGTTCTGGAGGAACATCATGGCAAGCATCCGTACCGCCCGCGTTCTCGCCGCCGTCTCCGCCCTCCCCCTCGCGGCCGCCCTCTTCGCCGGCGTCGCCTCCGCGGACAACGGGGTCGGCCTCGACAACTACGGCAACTCGTCGACCACGGGGCAGAACGCGGTCGGTTTCGGCGCCTCGAACAAGAGCAATACCGCCCAGGTCAATGGCTCCGCGCTCAACCAGATCCAGCAGGGGGACGGGAACGTCGCCATCCGCTTCACCCGTCTGTGGTGATCCGCTAGGGGGGCATGGGGGGGCTCAAGGCCCTTGTGGGGTGCGCTCAGTGGGGATGTGTCGCGTCTGCGCGGCGGTGCTTCGGTGCCGCCGCGCAGACGTTTCCGGATGCCTGGAGACGACCTTGACACCCGGCCGAATCTGACGGACAGTCAGAAACCATGCATCTCGCCCCCACCGAGCGCCAGCAGCGGCTGCGCGCGGAACTGCGCGCCTACTTCCGGGACTTGCTGACCGGCGACACCGATCCGCACGAGCGCCGCACGCTGCTGCGTCGCATAGGCGCCGACGGCTGGCTGGGCCTCGGCTGGCCGGTCGAGTACGGCGGCCGGGGCCGGGGCGCGGACGAGCAGTTCGTGTTCTTCGACGAGGCGTACCGGGCGGGCGCCCCCGTCTCCATGGTCACGCTGAACACGGTCGGGCCCACGCTGATGAAGTACGGCAGCGAGGAGCAGAAGGCCTACTTCCTGCCCCGGATCCTGCGCGGCGAGCTCGTCTTCGCGATCGGCTACAGCGAGCCGTCCGCCGGGACCGATCTGGCCTCGCTGCGGACCCGGGCGGTGCGGGACGGCGACGGCTGGCTGATCGACGGGCAGAAGGTCTTCACCTCGGGCGCCCAGCACGCGGACTGGATCTGGCTGGCCTGCCGCACCGACCCGGAGGCCCCCAAGCACCGGGGGATCTCCCTCCTCCTCGTGCCCACGGACGCGCCCGGGTTCTCCTGGACGCCGATCGAGACGGTGGGCGGCCAGACGACGACGGCCACCTACTACGACGGGGTCCGGGTTCCGGCGGGCAGCCTGGTCGGCGCCGAGAACGACGGCTGGTCGCTGATCACGAACCAGCTCAACCACGAGCGGGTCGCCCTCGCCGCGATCGGCATGCAGGCCGAGGAGTTCCTCGCGGCGGCGCTGATCGCCGCCCGTATCCCCGATCCGGTGACGGGGCGGCGCCGCATTGACGAGCCGTGGGTGAATTTTCAGCTGGCCGAGGCACATGCCCGGCTGGCGGCATCGCGCCTGCTCAGCTGGCGTTTGGTGGCGGATGTGGGGGCCGGTCGACTGGCCCCCGGCGAGGCGAGCGGGGTGAAGTTCGCGGGAACGGAATCGGCAGTCGCGACGTATCGCATGTGTCAGCACATCGTGGGCGATACAGGACTCGTCCGCTCCGGTTCCCCGGGAGAGTTCGGGGCCGGAGAGCTGGAGCGGCTGAACAGGGCGGCACAGATCAACACGTTCGGGGGCGGGGTGAGCGAGGTGCAGCGGGAGATCGTCGCGACGATGCGGCTCGGGATGACGAGGGGGCGGCGGTGACCGCGCCGGCCGGGGAGCCGGACGCCGGGCCGGCGGCGCGGCCCGAGGCGGACGAGACACGGCTCAAGGCGTACGAGGTGCGGCTCAAGGCGTACGAAGGGCGGGCGGCCGCCGTGTCCGGCGTCGGCAAGGATCCGGTCAACCAGCCGATGATCCGGCACTGGTGCGAGGCGATGGGCGACACCAGCCCGGCGTACACCGGCCCGGAAGCCGTCGCCCCGCCCACCATGCTCCAGGCCTGGATCATGGGTGGCCTCTCCGGCCACGAGGGACGCACGGACGCGTACGACGAACTGCTCGGCCTGCTGGACGAGGCGGGCTGCACCTCGGTGGTGGCCACCGACTGCGAGCAGGAGTATCTGCGGCCCCTGCGGCCGGGGGACGAGGTCACGTTCGACACGGTGATCGAGTCGGTGTCGGAGCGCAAGACGACGAAGCTCGGCTCGGGGCACTTCGTCACGACCCGCACGGACGTGCGCGTGGCCGGCGACCTCGCGGGCACGCACCGCTTCCGCATCCTCAAGTACGCCCCGGCCCGGCGGAAGGCCCCCGGGGAGCCCCGGCCCCGCCGCCCCCGCCCGGTGGTCAACCGCGACAACGCCGGCTTCTGGGAGGGCGTCGCCGAGCACCGGCTGCTCATCCAGCGCTGCACGGGCTGCGGCACCCTGCGCCACCCCTGGCTGCCGGGCTGCAACGCCTGCGGCTGCCTGGACTGGGACACGGTGGAGGCCGGTGGCGAGGGAACGGTCTACTCCTACGTCGTGATGCACCACCCGCCCTTCCCGGCGTTCACGGAACCCGATCATGCCGCTGACGCGGCGGGTCCCTACGCGGTCGGCCTCGTCGAACTCGCGGAAGGTGTGCGGATGGTGAGCAACGTGGTCGGGGTGACCCACGACAAGGTGCGCATCGGGCTGCCGGTCCGGGTCGAGTTCCGGCGATACGAGGACGAGGGGGCCGGTGGGGACGACGGGGGCGCGCAGGTCCTGCCGGTGTTCCGGGTCCTGGAGAGCGAGGCCTGACATGGACTTCACGCCCACCGAGGCGCAGGCCGGGGCCCGAGAGCTGGCCGCTCGGATCTTCGGTGACCTGGCCACGCACGAGCGGCTGGCGGCCACCGGAACCGGCAGCGACCCCGAGCTGTGGAAGGCCCTGTGCGGCGCGGGACTCATTGGCGCCGTGGAGGAACTGGGCCTGCTCGGACTGGTGCTGCTCCTGGAGGAACAGGGACGCACCACGGCCCAGGTGCCGTACGCCGCCACTTGCGCGTACGGGCTGCTGGCGGTCGCCGCCCACGGCACCCCGGAGCAGCGGGAGCGGCTGCTGCCGGGCATCCGGGACGGATCGGCGGTGGTGAGCGGGGCGCTTCCGGCGCAGAGAGGTGTACGGGTCTCCGCGCGAGGCGGGGCGACCGGCCGGGCGGAGCTGACCGGAACGGTCCCCGTCGTCCCCTGGCTCCGGGAGGCCACGCACCTCCTCCTCGCCGACGGCGACCTCCGGCTGTGGCTGGTCCCGCTCGCGGAGGGCACCGACGTCACACCGGTCGAGCTGACCGCGCCCTGGTCGGCCGGGCGGCTCACGCTCGACGGGGCGCCTGCCGAGCGGCTCGGCGGGGCTGAGGCCTGCGCGGACGTCCTGGCCACCGCGCGTACCGCGTTCGCCGGACTCCAGGCGGGCGTGTGCGCGGGCTCCCTCGCCCGGGCCGTGGCGCATGTGAACACCCGCGAGCAGTTCGGCCGGCCGCTCGCCACCCGGCAGGCCGTGCAGCTGAAGGCCGCCGACGCGCACATGGACACCGAGGCGATACGGGTGACCGCGTACGAGGCGGCCTGGCGGCGGGACGCCGGACTGCCGTACGCCACGCACGCGTTGACCGCCGCCTGGTGGGCGTCCGAGGCGGGACAGCGGGTCGTGCACACGGGCCAGCATCTGCACGGCGGCGCGGGAGCCGACCTCGGCCACCCGGTCCACCGGCACTTCCTGTGGGGGCGGCAACTGGACGCTTATCTGGGATGCGGCGGCGAATTGCTGCAGGAACTGGGGGAGTTGATCGCGAGTGGGGAGTGAGGCGGGGAGCGAGATGGTGAGTGGGACGGTGAGTGGGACATGGCGGAGGTGAAGGCCGGCGCGCAGCTGCCCCCGCTGGAGATCCCGATCACGCGCACGCTGATCGTGGCGGGTGCGATCGCGTCGCGGGACTACCAGGACGTGCACCACGATCCCGAGCTGGCGCGGCGCAGGGGTTCCCCGGACGTCTTCATGAACATCCTGACGACCAACGGCCTGGTCGGCCGGTACATCACGGACCACTTCGGCCCCACCGCCGTGCTCCGCAAGGTGTCCATCCGGCTGGGGGCACCCAACTACCCCGGCGACACGATGGTGCTGTCGGGCACGGTCGAGGAGGTGGCCGGCACCACCGCCACGGTCCGAGTCGTCGGGGAGAACGGCATCGGACGCCATGTGACCGGCACGGTGACGGTCATCGTCCCGGCGGAGCGTGCGGCATGAGCGGGCGGACGCGGGACGCCCTCGGGGGGCGGGCGGCCGTCGTCGGCATCGGGGCGACGGAGTTCTCCAAGGACTCGGGGCGCAGCGAGCTCAGGCTGGCGGTGGAGGCGGTGCGGGCCGCGCTGGACGACGCGGGGCTGACGCCGGGCGATGTGGACGGGATGGTGACGTTCACGATGGACACCAGCCCGGAGATCACCGTGGCCCAGGCCTGCGGGATGGGTGAGTTGTCCTTCTTCTCCCGTGTCCACTACGGCGGCGGGGCGGCCTGTGCGACCGTCCAGCAGGCGGCGCTCGCCGTCGCCGCCGGTGTGGCCGAGGTGGTGGTCTGCTACCGGGCCTTCAACGAGCGGTCGGGGCGCCGCTTCGGTTCGGGGGTGCGGCACCGGGAGCCGTCGGCGGAGGGTGTGGCGCTCGGCTGGGGGCTGCCCTTCGGGCTGCTCACCCCGGCTTCCTGGGTGGCGATGGCGGCACAGCGCTACCTGCACACCTACGGGCTGGCACCCGAGGTCTTCGGGCAGGTGGCCGTCGTCGACCGCGGGTACGCGGCGACCAACCCGGCGGCGTACTTCCACGGCCGCCCGATCACGCTCGCCGACCATGCCGCCTCGCGCTGGATCGTGGAGCCGCTGAGACTGCTGGACTGCTGTCAGGAGACGGACGGCGGGCAGGCGCTGGTGGTGACGTCCGTGGAGCGGGCCCGCGACCTGCCGCACCCGCCCGCCGTGATCGCGGCGGCCGCCCAGGGCGCGGGCCGGGCGCAGGAGCAGATGACCAGCTTCTACCGCGACGACCTGACCGGCCTGCCCGAGATGGGTGTGGTGGCCCGCCAGTTGTGGCGGACCTCGCGGCTGGGCCCGGCCGACATCGACGTGGGGATCCTCTACGACCACTTCACGCCCTTCGTGCTGATGCAGCTCGAGGAGTTCGGGTTCTGCGGCAGAGGGGAGGCGGCGGACTTCGTGGCCGCGCGGGGGCTGCCGCTGAACACGCACGGCGGCCAGCTGGGGGAGGCGTATCTGCACGGGATGAACGGGGTGGCGGAGGGTGTGCGCCAGCTGCGGGGCACGGCGGTCAACCGAATACCGGGGGCGGCCCGGGTCCTGGTGACGGCGGGCACGGGGGTGCCGACGTCGGGGCTGGTCCTCGCGGCGGACGGATGAGCCCGCCCGGGTAAACCCGTAGTACGCGGGGGGTGTCCGTCCACCTTCAGGAGGTGGAGCCCGCCCCACCCCTACAACCTGAGGCGGACCTCGCTTCGGGACCTGGGGCCGATCCGCGGGAACAGGGGTCGCTCATAGCGTGGAGCCATGACCACACCCGTCTGCACCAGCGCGTCGGCCGTCGCTGCACCAGCGAGGCAGACCCGGCCGTACCCGTCGTTCGCGTCGTACGTCAGGGCCCGCCAGCCGGTGCTGCTGCGCACCGCCCGGTCGCTGACCGCGAACCCGAGCGACGCCGAGGACCTGCTGCAGACCGCGCTGACGAAGACGTATGTGGCGTGGGAGCGGATCGAGGACCACCGCGCGCTGGACGGCTATGTCCGCCGGGCCCTGCTGAACACGCGTACGTCCCAGTGGCGCAAGCGCAAGGTCGACGAGTTCGTGTGCGACGAGCTGCCGGAGCCGGAGCCGGTGCCCGGCGACGACGACCCGGCCGAGCGGCAGGCGCTGCACGACGCGATGTGGCGGGCGATCGGCAAGCTGCCCGCACGGCAGCGGGCGATGGTCGTCCTCAGGTACTACGAGGACCTGAGCGAGGCGCAGACGGCCGAGGTGCTCGGGGTGTCCGTCGGCACGGTGAAGTCGGCGGTGTCGCGGGCACTCGGCAAACTGCGCGAGGATCCCGAGCTCGGCCTGGTGAGATAGGCCCGCGAAGCCCGCGAGTTTTCCTTCCCCTAGTGACATACCGCACGGTATGTGCGCAGAATCAGCGGCAGCCCATACCGCCGCGCAGGCAATGTCGCCTTGGGAGGACGCCGTGCTGAGCACGATGCAGGACGTACCGCTGCTGATCTCGAGGATCCTGACCCACGGGTCGACGATCCACGGTGCGTCGCAGGTGACCACCTGGACGGGTGAGGGTGAGCCGCACCGCCGCAGCTTCGCCGGGATCGGTGCCCGCGCCGCCCAGCTGGCGCACGCCCTCCGCAAGGACCTCGGGGTACGGGACGACGACCGGGTCGCGACCCTGATGTGGAACAACGCGGAACACACCGAGGCCTACTTCGCGATCCCCTCCATGGGTGCCGTGCTGCACACGCTCAACCTGCGCCTGCCCGCCGAGCAGCTGGCCTGGATCGTGAACCACGCCGCCGACCGGGTCGTGATCGCCAACGGTTCTCTGCTGCCGCTGATCGCCCCGCTGCTGCCGCACCTCAAGACCGTCGAGCACTTCGTGGTCACGGGACCCGGGGACCGTACGCTGCTGGCGGACGCCGGCGTCCCCGTGCACGAGTACGAGGAGCTGATCGCCGGGAAGCCGACCACGTACGACTGGCCGGAGCTGGACGAACGCCAGGCCGCCGCCATGTGCTACACCTCCGGCACCACCGGCGACCCCAAGGGCGTGGTGTACAGCCACCGCTCCATCTACCTGCACTCCATGCAGGTCAACATGACCCAGTCGATGGGCCTGACCGACCAGGACACCTCCCTCGTCGTGGTCCCCCAGTTCCACGTCAACGCCTGGGGCCTGCCGCACGCCACCTTCATGACCGGCGTCAACATGCTGATGCCGGACCGCTTCCTGCAGCCCGCCCCGCTGGCGGAGATGATCGAGAGCGAGAAGCCGACGCACGCCGCCGCCGTCCCCACCATCTGGCAGGGCCTGCTCGCCGAGCTGACCGCCAACCCCCGGGACGTCTCCTCCCTCACCCAGGTCACCATCGGCGGAGCCGCCTGTCCGCCCTCCCTCATGGCGGCCTTCGACAAGCTCGGCATGCGGGTCTGCCACGCCTGGGGCATGACGGAGACCTCCCCGCTGGGCACGGTCGCCCGCCCGCCGGCCCACGCGATCGGCACCGAGGAGGAGCTCGCCTACCGCCTCACCCAGGGCCGCTTCCCGGCCGGCGTCGAGGGCCGCCTCACCGGCCCCGGCGGCGAGCGCCTCCCCTGGGACGGCGAGTCCGCCGGCGAGCTGGAGGTGCGCGGCCCGTGGATCGCCGGCGCCTACTACAACGGCCCCGACGCCGAACCCCTGCGCCCCGCCGACAAGTTCAGCGAGGACGGCTGGCTGAAGACGGGAGACGTGGGGACGATCTCACCCGACGGCTTCCTCACCCTCACCGACCGCGCCAAGGACGTCATCAAGTCCGGCGGCGAGTGGATCTCATCCGTCGACCTGGAGAACGCCCTGATGTCCCACCCGGACGTCGCCGAGGCCGCCGTCGTCGCCGTCCCCGACGACAAGTGGGGCGAGCGTCCGCTGGCCACCGTCGTCCTCAGGGAGGGCGCCACCGCCGACTTCGAGACCCTGCGCGTCTTCCTCGCCGAGGAGGGCAAGATCGCCAAGTGGCAGCTCCCGGAGCGCTGGACGGTCATCGAGTCGGTGCCGAAGACGAGCGTGGGCAAGTTCGATAAGAAGGTGCTGCGCAGGCAATACGCGGGGGGCGAGCTGGACGTCACCCAGCTCTGACCCCGCGACCGCGCACACGCCGGTGCCGGGGTGCGAGAACACCCCGGCACCCGGGCACCCGGCACCCCGGTCCCTGCGTACGCCCGCCCCTCCGCTCAGGAGGGCAGCCGTCACCGTCGTACGGCCGTCGTCAGCCACCCGAGCGTCAGCCAGAGCGCGGCCACCGCGCAGACGCCGTCCCATCCCCACTGGCCGTAGGCGACACCCGCGAGGACCGAGGCGAGCGCGCCGCCCGTGAAACCGGCCACGACGTAAGCGGTGTTGGCGGTCGCGGGGGCGGAGGTGGTGGTCAGGGCGAGGGTCTGGTTGGCGACGTGCGAGGCGACCAGGGCCGCGTGGACGGCGACCGCGGCCACGAACAGCGCGACGAGCACCTGCCCGCCGAGCCAGAACAGCGGCACGGAGACGGCGGCGAGGACGTAGGCCGACCATACGACCTTCGCGGCGCCGAAGCGGTCCACGAGCCCGCCCGCGAGCGGGGCCACCGCGCTGGCCGTGAGGCCGAAGAGGCCGAACAGACCGGCGGTCGCGGTCGACAGGCCGTACGCCGGGCCGGTCAGCAGCAGGGCGAGCGAGGTCCACAGGGCGCTCCAGGCGCCGAACATCCCGGCCTGCCTGACGCACGCCCGCCACAAGTCGGGCGAGCTGCGGACGAGCTCGGGCAGGGCGGTCAGGCCGGCGAACAGCGGACCGGTACGGCGGCGCCGCTCCCTCGGCAGGGCGAGGGCGGTGGCGAGTCCCAGTACGAGGGTCAGCGCGCCCGCACCGGCGAACACCCACCGCCAGCCGAACGCCTGCCCGGCCAGGCCGCCGACGACCCGGGCCGCGACGATGCCGGTGAACAGACCCGCGATGACGGCGGCTACATGACGGGCGCGGCGGTGGGCGGGGGCGCGCTCGGCGACCAGCGGGACGAGCAGTTGCGGGACGACGGTCGCGGCGGACGCCACGAACACGGCGACCGCGAGAGCGGCGGTGCCGGAGGCCGCCGCGCCGAGCACCAGCGCGGCCGTCGCGGCCACCGACAGGAGGGCGACCAGCCGGCGCCGGTCGACGCGGTCGCCGAGCGGGGCGAAGAAGAGCAGCCCGGCCGCGTAGCCGAGCTGCGCGACCGAGGCGATCCAGGTCACGGCCGGGGGGACCGTGCCGAAGTCGTGGGCGATGAGGGGGAGCAGCGGGGCCGCGAGATAGATGTTGGCGGCCGTGACGGCGGTGCAGACGGCGATGAGTACGAGGAGGAGGCGGCCGGAGCCGGCCTGCTCGCGGGCGGGGACCCGGATCTCCTGTGCCTCTTGGGTGGTGGTCGCTGACGGCATGACCGGATGTACTCCTTGGTGGGCTTGGAGCCGACTCTCACAACTAACTGGTTGGTTGGAAGTGGGAACAGCGTGCCCCGCCGCCGAATTCCCTGTCAACCAAATAGTTGGTTGCTTCGGGCGCTACCCTGACCCCATGGCAGCAGTGAGGAACCCCGAGGCCACCAAGGCGCGGATCTTCCAGGCGGCGGTCGCCGAGTTCGCCCGGCACGGCATCGCCGGGGCCCGCATCGACCGCATCGCGTCCGAGGCCAAGGCCAACAAACAGCTGATCTACGCCTACTTCGGCAACAAGGCGGAGCTGTTCTCACAGGTCCTCGGCATCTGCATGGTCGACCTCGCCGCCGCCGTCCCCATCGACGCGGACGATATCGAGGGCTGGGTCGACCGCCTCCTCGACTACCACGCGGCCCACCCCGAGCTGCTGCGCCTGCTCTTCTGGGAGGGCATCGAGTACGGCACCGCCGAGCTGCCCGACGAGGCCGCCCGCCAGGAGCACTACGCCCGCAAGGTCGCCACGCTCGAGGACGGCCAGGCCCGGGGCGTCGTCACCGACGCCATCCCGGCCGGCGATCTGCTGATCCTGCTGACCGCGCTCACCAACTGGATGGCCGTCGTCCCGCAGATGCGCCGCATCCTCGCGGGCCCCGAGGACAGCGACCGCGAGCGCCTGCGGGCCTCCATCAAGGAGGCGGCCCGCAGGCTGGTGGCCCGCTAGGGCCGGACAGGTCCTGGGCCAGGTCGGTCTAGTTGGTGCCGATGCGGGCCAGCAGGTCCACGATCCGGCTCTGGACCTCGCCGCTGGTGGAGCGCTCCGCCAGGAACAGCACCGTCTCCCCCGAGGCCAGCCGCGGCAGGTCGGCCTGGTCGACGGCGGCGGTGTAGACGACCAGCGGGGTGCGGTTGAGCTGCCCGTTCGTGCGCAGCCAGTCCACGATCCCGGCCCGGCGCCGGTGCACCTGCATCAGGTCCATCACGACCAGGTTCGGCCTGAGCTGCCCGGCCAGCGTCACCGCGTCCGCGTCACTCGCGGCCCGCGCGACCTGCATCCCGCGCCGCTCCAGCGTCGCGGTCAGGGCGAGGGCGATCTCCGCGTGCTCCTCGATCAGGAGGACACGCGGCGGGTGCTGCTCGCTGTCGCGCGGCGCGAGCGCCTTCAGCAGGACGGCGGGATCGGCACCGTACGCCGCCTCGCGCGTCGCCTGCCCGAGCCCGGCCGTGACCAGCACCGGCACCTCGGCCGCGACCGCCGCCTGCCGCAGCGACTGCAGCGCGGTACGGGTGATCGGCCCGGTCAGCGGATCCACGAACAGCGCGGCGGGGAAGGCCGCGATCTGCGCGTCGACCTCCTCGCGCGAGTGCACGATCACCGGCCGGTAGCCGCGGTCGCTGAGCGCCTGCTGCGTGGTGACGTCCGGCGCGGGCCACACCAGCAGCCGGCGCGGGTTGTCCAGCGGCTCCGGCGGCAGCTCGTCGTCCATCGGCTGCGGGCGCGGGGGGTCCGCGACCTCGATCGCCCCGCCCGGACCGTCCAGCGGCTCGGGACCCTCGGCGGCGTTCTCGTCCGGGGCGCCTATGGCGTACGACCGTCCGGCACCCTCGGTGGCCGGGGCGAGCCGCGACTGCCCGGCCAGAGAAGGCTGGGGGACGGGCTGCGCCACCGGCTGTGCGAGGGCCTGGGCGACGGGCTGCGCGACCGGCTGTCCCGGCGCCTGCTCGGCGGGCGGATGCGGGCGGGCACCCTGCTCCGGACGTGTGGCCGGGTCGGGCGGCGTGCCCAGTTTGCGGCGCCGCCCGGAACCGCCCGGCTGGTGCGGGGGCGGCGTGGCCGTCGGCTGCTGCACCTGCAGGGCCTGCCTGCTGAACGGCACGCCCTGCCCCAGCGTCCGCACGCTGAAGCCCTGCCCCTGCGTCGAGTTCACGTCGACGGGCGCGGCACCCGCCTCGGCGGGCAACGGCTGGGCGGCCCGGGCCCGCGCGGCGGCGTGCTCCGGGGGGAGGGGGGTACCGGGGGCCGGGGTGGCCGTTGCGTTGGGCGGTACGGGGACGTCCGCGGCCGGAGCCGGAGCCGGAGCCGGAGCCGGGAGCTCGGGGGCCTGACCCGCGGGTGCCTGGCCTGTGGCGGACTGGCCGGGAACGGCCTCCGCGGGCAGTGGCTGGGCGGCGGGCAGCGGCCCGGTGTTCTGCGCGGGGAGCGACACGGCGGCGGCCTGAGCGGGAGTGGCCTGGGCCGCGGCGGGGAGCTCACCCGGGGTGACCTGCGGCGGGACCGTCTGACCCAGCCCGGCCGGAACCGCGACCGGCTGGCCGGGGGCGATCTGGACCGAACTTCCCGGCGCCGGAGCCGTGCCCTGGCCGGGAGCGCCGGCGGCCTCCGCCGACTGCTGCGCCGGGACCACGGCCCGTCGGCGGCGGCCCGTCGGCGCGCTGGTGGGATGCGGCTGGGGCGGGGTGTGGTCCTCGGACTGGTCGTGCGCGACGGCGTCGTGCCGGCCGTCGTCGACCGGCACACCGGCCGGCACCGGCGCACCCACACCCGGCGCCTGCCCGGCAGCCTCCGGCTGCTCCACGGCCGGCGCCTGCACCTGACCCGGGACCTGCGCCTGCCCCACGGCCTGCGCCTGCCCGTCCGGCCCTTCGGCCGGGCGGTCCGCCTCGGCGGGCGGCAGGGCGAAGACCGTACGGGCCCCCGTCTCCTGCGCGGCGGCACGCTCGGCCGCGGCGGCCAGCGCACGGCGACGACGTCCGGTCGGCTGCGCGGTCTCGGCCGCCGGGACGGCCTCGGGGCCCGGCTGGGGACCGGCCGCGGGCAGCGCGGGCGGCAGGGCCTGCCGGTCTCCGTCGTCACGCCGGGCACGCCGTCCACCGGGCGCGGGCACGCCCTGCGGCGGCACGGTTCCGCCGAGTCCCGTGTTCGAGGCCGCGGCTCCCGCGGCATGCTCGGCCGCCGTGACGACAGCGCCTTCGGCGACACCTTGCTCACCACCGACACCAGCGGCGGCACCAGTGGCACCAGTGGCACCAGCGGTGCCCCCGGCATCATCGGCACCGGACCCGGCTCCGTCACCGGCGTCCTCGGCGGGCCGTCCCCGCCGCCGCCCGGTGCCGCCGGACGCCTCAGCACCCCCGGACACCTCAGCTCCCCCGGACACCTCCGCACCCTCGGCCGTCGGCTGGGCCACCTGCTCAAGGGCACGCCTGCGGCGCCGCCCGGTCGGCGCGGGCGCCTCCGCCCCGTCACCACCGGACTCGCCCGGGTCCTCGCTCTCCAGGAAGGCATCGGTGGAGCCCCGCCGGGCCCGCCGCCGCCCGCCACCGGAGCCGTGCTCGACGACGGCCTCCTCGTCGGCGGTCGAATCACCCACCAGGGCCACCTCGGCCCCCGGCACCCGTTCCGGCGCCGGGACGGCCCCGGCCCCACCGCCGATCGGCACCTCGAGCACATACGCACTGCCGCTCATCCCCGGCACCTCGTGCGTCTGCAGCACACCACCGTGCGCCCGTACGATCCCGCGGACGATCGGCTCGTGCACCGGGTCTCCCCCGGCGTACGGCCCGCGCACCTCGATCCGTACGACCTCACCGCGCTGCGCGGCCGCCACGACGACGGTGTTGTCCATGTAACCGCCCGTCGAGACGGGCGCGTTGCCGGTCGCGTCGACCCCGGCGACGTCCGCGACGAGATGCGCGAGCGCGGTCGCGAGCCGCTGCGGGTCGACCTCGGCCTCGATGGGCGGCGCGTGCACGGCGAACTGCACCCGGCCCGGCCCGATGAGCTCGACGGCTCCCTCGACACCGGCGGCGACGACCGAGTCCAGCATCACCTTCGTACGGGCGACGTCCTCCGTGCCCGCGTCGAGCCGCTGGTAGCCGAGGACGTTGTCGATCAGCTGGGTGATGCGGGAGTAGCCGGCGGAGAGGTGGTGCAGCACCTGGTTGGCCTCGGGCCACAGCTGCCCGGCGTCGTCCGCGGCGAGTGCGGCCAGTTCCCGGCGCAGCTCGTCCAGCGGCCCGCGCAGGGAGCCCGCGAGCAGCGTGAGCAGCTGCTCGTGCCGCCCGGCCAGGGCCTCGTAGCGGTCCTTCTCCCGCTCGCCGAGCGCGGCGTACCGTTCCTCGCCGGCCGCCAGCTCCTCGGCGTGCCGCTCTTCCAGCTCCTCGATCCGGGTGACGTGCTCCTGACGCAGCGCGGTCAGTTCGGAGGCGTGCTCCTCGGAGAGCTTCTCCAGCTCCAGGGCGTGCGCCTGCTCCAGGGCCGCCTTCTCCTCGGCGAGCGCGTCCAGGGGCCGCCGGTCGGTGAAGGTCATCACGGCGCCGACCAGCTGGTCGCCGTCGCGCACGGGCGCGGTGGTCAGATCGACCGACACCTCGTCCCCGGACTTGGACCACAGCACCTGCCCGCGCACCCGGTGCTTGCGCCCGGAGCGCAGGGTGTCGGCGAGCGGCGACTCGTCGTACGGGAAGGGCGAGCCGTCGGCGCGGGAGTGCACTACGAGGGTGTGCAGCTCCTTGCCGCCGAGCTCGCTGGCCCGGTAGCCCAGTATCTGCGCGGCGGCCGGATTGACGAGCACGATCCGCCCGTCCGTGTCCGTGCCCACGACACCTTCCGCCGCGGCCCGCAGGATCATCTCGGTCTGCCGCTGTGAGCGCGCCAGCTCCGCCTCGGTGTCGACGGTGCCGGACAGATCGCGTACGACGAGCATCAGCAGCTCGTCGCCGGTGTAGCCGTAACCGTCGTAGGCCTGCTGCCCGTTCTCCAGATTCGCGCTGGTGACCTCGACCGGGAACTCGGTCCCGTCGGTCCGCCGGGCGATCATCCGCGTCGGCTTGGTCCGGCCCTGCGGGTCCATCTGGTCGGGCCGCCGCATGGAGCCCGGGATCAGCCTGGAGTCGAACTCCGGCAGCAGATCGAGCAGCCCCCGCCCCACCAGAGCCGTACCCGGAGTCTCGAAGGCCTCCAGGGCGATGGTGTTGGCGTTGACGACCGTTCCATTGGCGTTGACCAGCACCAACGCGTCGGGCAGCGCGTCCAGTATGGCTGCGAGGCGAGCAGCGCCTCGGGATGGCCTGCTGCTCACGAAACGCTTCCTCCCTGTTACCGCACCTTGCCGACCGCTCGGGCCATCTTGCCAACCGGCCCGCAGCGTGTCACGCGAGGGAGTCTAAGGGCAGCGGTTGCGCTCGCGACGCCGGATGAGAGGGAGGTCGCACGACGAAGTGACGGGGAACGTGTGACCGCCCGCCCCAGCCTCCGCTCTGCCTCGGTCTTTGGCCCGCGAGACTTTCGCAGGACCTTTACGGGACCGGGGATTCCGCCACGGAAAGTCTGTGGCCGGTCGCTACGCACGCAGGTCGGGCAGCAGGGGGACGAGCCGGTCCCACCGGTCGATCTCGCACCCGTTGCTCCGGTCGTACGTCGCGTCGACCGGCCGCCCGGCCCAGACCCCCGTCACATGGGCGGTGGCCGGGCCCCCGTACAGCATCGTGCACATCTGGCCCGGCGCGACCGGCGCGAAGGTGTCCCGTCCCCACCGTGTGTTCCGGTCCAGCGTCCGGCAGGCACCACCCACATCCGGGTGACTGCCGGCCCCCGGATGACAGGACAGCCGGTACCGGCCGTCCCGGCCACCGCCCGCGTGCCGGACGGTGACGGTGAGGTGATCGCCGGAGGTGGCGGTGGTGGCGGCCCGGTCCTCGGGTCGTACGGGCGGGGGCGCCGAGACACCGCTGTGTACGGCAGCGGGCGCGGCGGCGAGAGCGGGCGCGGCGGAGAGGGCGGAAAGAGCGGCGGCGGCCACTGCGGCGATGTGCGCCCGCGAGATGACCGGCAACATGTCCTGCAACATGTCCTGCCCAACGCTCCGGCCGCCCGGACGTTGCGCTCCCGGCCCCGACCGGCTCGCCGACAAGGAAGGCCTTTGCCCTGTGGCCCGCCTGCCTAGTACCGTGGGAGCCGATTGGTGACAGCACGCTCGACTGTGTCATCATCTGCACGCACCGATCGCGCGCTCGCGTGAGCGGTTGTGCTGGAGGCGTCGCCTAGTCCGGTCTATGGCGCCGCACTGCTAATGCGGTTTGGGCCTTACAGCCCATCGAGGGTTCAAATCCCTCCGCCTCCGCCCCTGATCACCGAAGCCCCGGTCCACACGGACCGGGGCTTTGGTGCTCTACAGCTCCCGACATCGCCATTTCCGCAGGTCACAAGGGGTGTGCGGAACGGATTTCACATGGCGGCGGCAGTCATGTAATGTTCTTCCTGTCGCCGCGAGCGGGCCGGAAGGGCCGGGAGCGGGGACAAAAAACAAAACAAGCACTCGTAGCTTAACGGATAGAGCATCTGACTACGGATCAGAAGGTTGCAGGTTCGAATCCTGCCGAGTGCACAACAGTTCAAAGGCCCCGGATCACTCCGGGGCCTTTGGCGTTTCAGGACGCGGTGAGGAGAAGATCAGTGAACTGGGCGCCGTACTCGGCGGCCTTGCTTCGACGCTTCATGACGAGCAGCAGGACACGCACGACTGTGTTGATCACACCCGTGGAGCGCGTGGCCCAGAGCGAGGCGATGACGCTGGCCGACGAGGGGCGCACGGCCAAGGCCATCCGCCGGTTGCGCAAGGAATCCGGCCTGGGGCTGGGCGCGGCCTCCGTGGCACTGGACCTGCTCACCCAGGGATGACGGACCTGCTCATCAGCGGCCACCGCGACTCCGCGATCAAGATCCTCAGGGAGCGAACCGACGTCGGTCTCGCCGGGTCCTACCATCTCGTGACGGAACTGAGCACCCGAATCGATCCGCATTGAATCCGGGTGGCACACCAGCATCCTGAGAGGTAGCTGCATGCGCGACACCGCCGACTTCATAGCCGAGACCTACGCGCTCGGCGCCGGGCCGTGGACCATGGCGCGCGTCACCCGTGGTGCACTGGGGCAGATCTGGAAGCTTTCCGGAGACGGTTCCGCTTGGGCGATAAAGGAACTCCTCTTCGGCTGCGACGAAGAACAGGTCCGCCGGGAGGCGGCATTACGGCAGGCCGCGGAGAACCTGGGAATCGCGTCACCGCGGCTCATCCCCAATCGCCACGGTACGCACGTCTCACAGATCAGCCCTTCTTCGGGCGGGTCCTACGTGAAGGTGTACGACTGGATCGACGGCACCGAGGCGGATGCCTCCGACCCGGACGTCCTGGACTGGTTCGGCCGGACGATGGCACTCCTCCACACGGCGGGGGAGGGCGCGAGCGAGATGCCGGGCTCCTGGTACGAGCAGTGCCCCCGGGAAGCGGACTGGAAAGACCTGCACGAGAGGGTCCACCGGGCCGGCCTGCCGTGGTCGGACGCGCTGGGCCGGTTCATCAGCACGTCGGCGGCAGAGCTGGCGCACTGGGTGACCGCGTCCGACCCCGGTGATCTGGTGACCTCGCATCTCGACCTGCGGCCCCAGAACGTCCTGGTCGGCCCGGACGGACCGGTCCTCCTCGACTGGGACAACGCCGGGACCGTTTCGGCGGAACGGGAACTCGCACGCGCCGTGTACGTATGGGCGGGCGGTAACCGGGTGAACATCGATTCCGCCCGGCGACTGGCGCGGGCCTACCGGAGCGCCGGAGGCCGCGCCACGATTTCCGGACCGCGGTCTTTCTCGATGCTCTTCGCGACGGACCTGAACTTCATCCACGTACAGGCCCAGTGCGCGATCGACCCGACCGTGACCGCCGCGCAGCGCGAGTTCGCGAGCGACCAGGTCGTCGCTTGCCTGCGCAGCGTTCCGGATCTGGCGGCCGTTTCCCGGTTGGCCGCCGAGCTCGGGGACGTCTGACGCCACTACAACCTTCCTCACACCTCACGGGTCTCCACGCTGTATCAGGCCCCGATCCGCGACTTCACCGGCTTCGAGATCGCTCGCCGTACGGCGAGACCCGTGCCATGACCAGGCTGGCCGGTTGACGGTCCGCTCAGCACTCCCCGCCGCCGGGCTCGCCCTTGTTCAGTTTCTCGAGGTACTCGTGGGCGAGTGCGGTGGCGCGGGTGAACCAGTCGTTGACGACGGCGAGTTCGTCGGGCGAGTAGTCGGCGAAGAGCGCGTTGAGGCGGGCGTAGTGGCCGGCGTACACGGCTGTGACCCGCTCGACCGCCTCGGGAAGGGCGGCCACACGGACACGGCGGCGGTCGGTGGGGTCGGGGCGGCGGGTGACGTACCCGGCGCGTTCCAGGCGGTTGAGGATTCCGGTGACCGCGCCTGTGGTGACGTGGGCGCGGGCCGCCAGGTCGCCGGCCGTGAGCAGGTCGTCTCCGGCCTCCAGGACGAAGGCGAAACAGGTCAGGTCGGTGACGTTCAGACCCAACCGCCGGGCCAGTTCCTGCTGTCCGATCAGGTGGGCCGCGATGAGGTGGTCCATCGCGGACAGCGCCTGGGCCGGGGTGGCTGGTGGGCGCGGCGTGCCGTGCATCTTGAGGGGCTCCAGTGTCCCCCACTTTCGAGCCGATTCTGCTGCCCGCGCATGCCCACGCATGTCCCGGGTGAGGGAGGCGGGTGCATGAGCGCGCATCTGTACGACGAGGGTCACACGGTCGCCGGCTGGACCGGCTTCGGCATCGCGACCGCCGGGGGCGGGTTGGTGGGGCTGGGGGTGTGCACGGGCTCGGTCGCCGCTCTGGGGGCGGGGCTGGCGGTTGTCGTACTCAGCGTTCTCGTCACCTGGGGCCTGCACCTCTCCGGCTGGGGCAAGCCGCCCGGACGGCGGCCCAGGGGGCAGTGGGGGATGCGGGTGCGTGATCCGCTGGCGCGAGAGGGGCACGCGGGGTGCGTGGGGTGTCGGCTGGCGGGGCGGGGGCGGCGGAGTGCGGCGGCCGTGGTGCCGGACGGGGTGGGCGACGAGTTGGCAGAATCGGTACCTCTGTCGCCTTTCGAGTGAACGTGCCTCATGCGAACGGGGATTGGCCGTATGTGCTCATAGCTTCCGGTGTGGAGGTGATGCTCGATGTACGAGCAGAACGACATGCCGCCGGAAGCGCCGGCGGCACGGAAGCAGGACGCGATCGACATCAACGACTTCGTGTTCGCGGCCACGGGGGCGCGGGTGCGGAGGCTTACCTTGCCGGATGGGGAGTACTGGTTCCCGGCGGCGGACGTGGCGCGCCAGCTGGGGTACACCAACACCCGGCAGGCACTGCAGATGCATGTCGCGGCAAACTGCCAGGAGCGCCTGAGCGAGATTGCACAAGGCGTCTGTACAGCAGACACCTTGAGCAAACTTGCAGCTCACAGGCTGCAAAAGTCGATGAAGATGGTGAATCTCAAGGGCCTGATCCAGCTCGTACAGGGTTGCACCAAACCCGAATGCGAGCCCTTCAAGCGATGGGTCTCCGACGTCATCGCCATCATCCAGCGCGACGGCTCCTACAGCCTGGAACCGGCTCCCGTGCAACCCGCCCCCAACGGCGGCACGGCGTACCTCATGCCCGAGCAGGTCGCTGACGCCATCGTCCGCCTGGAGGAGCGGAACATCCAGGCGGATGAGGCGCTGACGGTCGCCCAGGCCGAGCGGATCGCGGAGATGCGCCAGACCAACGAGCATCTGGCGGTCATGAAGGAACAGTCCCGGTCCACCGAGCGGTCCATCGGCGAAGCACTCCACCGCATCGCCGACACCCTCGACCTCCTCGCCCAACGGTTCCGGCCGACCGCGCCCGCTGCGGAGGTCCCGGCGATCACGCCCCAGGAGCTGCTGGCCGGCTGGCGGGCGAGGAACCTGGTCGTCACGGAGGACGTGCACGCGGTGGCGGCGTACCTGGCGCCTGCGCTGGTGCGGGGCCCGGTCCGGTGTCAGCTGGAGGACGTCGCCACACGCACGGGGCTGACGCTCGACCGTGTCCGTGACTGTCTGCGCATGCTGATCAAGCGGGGCTGCATGCGGCAGACGGGATGTACGCCGGACGGGGCACCCGTCTACGTCCTGCCGTAAGGCAAGACGATGCAGGCCCGAAGTCGCAAGACTAAGTTGCGGCTTCGGGCCTTTGCGTACGGTACCGCCTTCCGGCCGCCGCGGGACGTTGTCAGTGGGTCGTCCTACTCTCATGAGTGATGGCACAGGCATGGAAGTGCACGGGGCTGCGGTGGTCGGCGGACGGGCCCGTGCTCGTGTGGGGCGGCGGGCGGAGCAGTGCGCTGCCGTGGGGGAAGCGGGTGGCCTTCGGGGTCGCGGACGGGGGAGTGCGGACATGTGTGGGGGCGCGGGCGCATCCCTGTCCGGTGCGGGCGGCGGTGCCGGGGCGGAGTACGGGGGCGCGGTGCGAGGAGTGTGCGCGGCTGGACCGGGCGCACTCCGTTGCCGCGGACACCATCGCCGATGATCCGCGGCCGTACCGCGTATATCTGGCGTGGTTCGGGCCCGGCATGGTCAAGGTGGGGATCACCGCGGCCGAGCGCGGCTCGGCGCGGCTGCTCGAGCAGGGGGCCGTCTGCTTCAGCTGGCTCGGCACGGGGCCGCTGATGGCCGCGCGGCGCACCGAGGAGTTGCTGCGTGCCGCGCTCGGGGTGCCGGACCGGATCCCGTACGCCGAGAAACGGGCGGTGCGGGCCGCGTTGCCCGGGTCGGCGGAGGAGCGGGCGGCGGAGATCGGGGAACTGCACGCGCGGGCCGTGGCGCTGGCCGGCTGGCCGGACTCGCTCACCCGGGCGCCGTACCAACCCGTCGATCACGTGGGCGTGTTCGGGCTGGACCGGCTGCCGCCCGCCGCCTTGGTGGTGACCGAGCTGGTCGCCGGCGGCTCGGTGAACGGTGAGCTCGTGGCAGCCGCCGGGCCGGATCTTCATCTGGCGACCGGGGGCGGGGTCGCGGTACTCGACACGCGGCTGGTGACCGGGTGGGAGCTGGTGCGCGCCGGCTCCGGTGGACTGACGGAACTGACCGTACTGACCCGGAAGTGTGTGAGAGCGAGGAGCACGCAGGACGAGCTGTTCTGATGGGGCGCTGACGGGACGGACAGGAAGCGGAAAGCGCGTTCACAGGTGACGCACATCACGTGCCTTGGTTTGTGCGTGTCAAAAGGGCCGCAACTGCTGGAAATGGGCCGTGAGTTCGGGGTTCCCTGAGAGATCCCTGTGTGTTTCTCAGGAAAATCACAGACAAGAGAAAGCGTCTTCTCAGAGGACCCCGACAAGGTGTCCACCATGACCACGACCTCGCCCCAGGGGCGCACCGAACTGCTGAGGCCGGACGGGAGCCCCGTCCGAGTGCTTGTGGTGGACGACGAACTGTCGATCACCGAACTCCTGTCCATGGCCCTTCGCTACGAGGGCTGGCAGATCAGGAGCGCGGGTGACGGGCAGGGCGCCATCCAGACGGCCCGCGAGTTCCGGCCCGACGCCGTCGTCCTGGACATGATGCTCCCCGACATGGACGGGCTGACCGTCCTCGGGCGGCTGCGGCGCGAACTGCCCGACGTGCCGGTGCTGTTCCTGACCGCCAAGGACGCGGTCGAGGACCGTATCGCCGGTCTCACCGCCGGCGGCGACGACTACGTCACCAAGCCGTTCAGCCTCGAAGAGGTCGTGGCCCGGCTGCGCGGGCTCATCCGGCGGTCCGGTGCGGCCGACCGGCGGTCCGACTCCGTGCTGGTCGTCGGCGATCTGACCCTCGACGAGGACAGCCACGAGGTGTCGCGGGCCGGGGATTCCATACACCTCACCGCCACCGAGTTCGAACTCCTGCGCTTTCTCATGCGTAATCCCAGGCGTGTACTCAGCAAGGCGCAGATCCTCGACCGCGTGTGGTCGTACGACTTCGGCGGCCAGGCCAATGTCGTCGAGCTCTACATCTCGTACCTGCGGCGCAAGATCGACGCGGGGCGTGAGCCGATGATCCACACCCGGCGTGGGGCCGGTTATCTGATCAAGCCCGCCGCGTCATGAGCGGGCGACGACGGCCGCGTGCGCAGAAGCGAGCAGGTAAGCCGCGTACCCTGCGGACGCGGCTCGTCGTCTCGACGGTGACGCTGATCGCGGTGGTGTGTGCGGTGATCGGCACGGTGACGACCCTCGCGCTGAAGCAACACCTTGACGAGCAGCTGAACGGCAAGGTGCACGAAGTCGCCATGCGTGCGGGAGGCGGCAACATGCTGCCGAAGGGCCCGAACGCGAACGGTCCGAACGGGAAGGCCCCCACCGCCCCCGGCAGCCAGGGCACCGTGCAGAAGGTCGACACCTCGGCGCGCGGCAAGGTGAAGAACCTCGTCACCAACGGTCCCACGCAGGAAAAGACCATCGCCGCCTACGTGGAGAACGGCAAGGTCACCAGCGCGGCCATCGCCAAGCGGACGAACGACAACGCCGGCTTCTTCAAGAACATGGCCGCCGACTACCTCGACGCGGCACAGCGGGCCGCCCTCGACTCGGTACCGAGGGACCAGAAGCCGCACACCGTGGACATCCCCGGCCGGGGGGATTACCGCGTCGAATACGTCCAGAGCCGCGACAGCACTGACGCCTACTACGTCGCCCTGCCGACGGCCGATGTCGACGGCACCGTCAACACCCTGATCCTCGTCGAGATCAGCATCACCGCCGCCGGCCTCGGCGCCGCCGTCCTCGCCGGATACGTGCTCGTCGGCGTGGCCACCCGCCCCCTCCGCAAGGTCGCCGCCACCGCCACCCGGGTCTCCGAACTCCCCCTGCACACCGGCGAGGTGAACCTCAGCGAGCGGGTGCCCGAGTCCGAGACCGATCCGCATACCGAGGTCGGCCAGGTCGGCGCGGCGCTCAACCGGATGCTGAACCATGTGCACGGCGCGCTGCACGCCCGGCAGCAGAGCGAGATGCGGGTACGGCAGTTCGTGGCCGACGCCAGTCATGAGCTGCGGACGCCACTCGCCTCCATCCGCGGGTACGCCGAGCTCACGCGCCGCGGGCGCGAGCAGGTCGGGCCCGACACCCGGCACGCGCTCGGGCGGATCGAGTCCGAGGCCGGGCGGATGACCCTCCTCGTGGAGGATCTCCTGCTCCTCGCCCGGCTCGACGCCGGACGGCCCCTGCAGATCGAGCAGACCGACCTGATCCCCCTGGTCGTCGACACGATCAGCGACGCCCGCGCGGCCGGCATGGACCACAACTGGCGGCTCGACCTGCCCGACGAACCGGCGCTGGTCGCGGCGGACGCGGCGCGGATCCAGCAGGTGCTGGTCAATCTGCTGGGCAACGCCCGCAAGCACACCCCGCCCGGTACGACCATCATCGCGCGCGTGCAGCGGCGCGGCCCGTGGATGTGCGTGGACGTCGAGGACAACGGCCAGGGCATCCAGCCCGACCTGCTGCCGCACGTCTTCGAGCGGTTCGCGCGAGGCGACGCGGCCCGGTCCAGGGCGACCGGCTCGACCGGTCTGGGGCTCGCCATCGTCCAGGCGGTCGCGACCGCGCACGGCGGTGCGGTGACCGTGGACAGCGTGCCGGGGCAGACGGTGTTCACCGTGCACCTGCCCGCACTGGGCCCGGCCGTGCCGCGACCGGCGCCCGAAACGAACTGGCAATCGCACTCACAGGCACACCACAGTGCCACCACATGGGTGCAACAGGGGGCTTGACCAGAGTCGTTGTCATGCGAACCGACTCTTCTCCCGGCACCCTGCCGGCGCGGGAGCACCTCCCGGCCGGCGACGCCGGTACGCCTGTCCTGGACGTAGTGATCCCCGTCTACAACGAGGAGAAGGACCTCCAGCCATGCGTGCTCAGACTGCATGAGCACCTCACGCGCACCTTCCCGTACGCGTTCCGCATCACGATCGCGGACAACGCGTCCACGGACACCACCCCCCAGGTGGCGGCGCGGCTGGAGGCGGAGATCCCGGAGGTCACCAACTTCCGCCTGGAGCAGAAGGGCCGGGGCCGCGCCCTGCGGACCGTGTGGTCCGCGTCGGACGCCCCGATCCTCGCCTACATGGACGTCGACCTGTCCACCGACCTCAACGCGCTGCTGCCGCTGGTGGCGCCGCTGATCTCGGGCCACTCCGACCTGGCGATCGGGTCCCGGCTGGCCCGTTCCTCGCGGGTGGTGCGCGGTCCCAAGCGGGAGTTCATCAGCCGCGCCTACAACCTCATCCTGCGCGGCTCGCTCCAGGCCCGCTTCTCGGACGCGCAGTGCGGGTTCAAGGCGATCCGGCGTGATGTGGCCCAGGTGCTGCTGCCGCTCGTCGAGGACACCGGCTGGTTCTTCGACACCGAGATGCTGGTGCTGGCGGAGCGCGCGGGCCTCAGGATCCACGAGGTGCCGGTCGACTGGGTGGACGACCCGAACTCGACGGTGCACATCGTGAAGACGGCGACCGACGACCTCAAGGGCGTGTGGCGGGTGGGCAAGGCCCTGGCCACCGGTTCGCTGCCGCTGGACCGGGTCGCCCGGCCGTTCGGCGACGACCCCCGCGACCGGGAGATCAAGGACGTACCGAAGGGGCTGGCCCGCCAACTCGTCGGGTTCTGTGTCGTCGGCGGTCTGTCGACGCTCTTCTACCTGGTCCTGTACAGCGTCTTCCGGCAGTTCTCCGGCTCGCAGATCGCCAACGCGCTGGCGCTGCTGGTCTCGGCCGTGGCGAACACGGCGGCCAACCGGCGGCTGACCTTCGGGGTGCGCGGCCGGGGCGGGGCCGTCCGGCACCAGGCGCAGGGCCTGGTCGTCTTCGGTATCGGCCTCGCGCTGACCAGCGGTTCGCTCGCCGCCCTGAACGCGGCCACCTCCGACCCCGCGCACTCCACCGAGCTGGCGGTGCTGATCGCCGCCAACCTCGCGGCGACGGTGCTGCGCTTCCTGCTCTTCCGCGCGTGGGTGTTCCCGGACCGCGACGGCGCCGACGACTGCGACGACCGTGACGAGGAGTCCACGGGCGTGGCCGCGCACCATCCGTCCTCGCCGACCCACAGCACGGTGATCCCGCAGCAGACCGGCCCGTACGCGCCGCTGCCGCAGCGCCCGACGACCCACCAGCCCCACCAGCCCCGCACGCCGTACGACACGACGTACGGCACGACGACCCAGTTCCGCGCCGGTGAAGCCGCGGACGGCACCTGGAGGGACGCGACGATGCGGCTGCAGCCGGTCCGTCCCCACGACACCGACCCGAGGGACGCCCGATGACCACCCACCCCGACCAGACGACCTATCCGGGGGGCACCGGTCCCTCCGGCTGGGGGCCGCCCCCGGCCACCCCGCAGACGCAGCAGCCGCCCGCTGCTCCGGCGCCCGGTTCGGGTGAGCCGCAGCAGCCCTTCGTACGGAGACTGTGGCGCGGCCGGCCCGAGGACCCGCGCTGGGTGCGCCCGGCCTTCCTCGGTCTGCTGGCCGTCACCTTCCTCCTCTACCTGTACGACCTGAGTGCCTCCGGCTACGCCAACTCCTTCTACTCGGCGGCCGTGCAGGCGGGCAGCAAGTCCTGGAAGGCGTTCTTCTTCGGCTCGCTGGACGCGGGCAACGCCATCACCGTCGACAAGCCTCCGGCCTCGCTGTGGCCGATGGCGCTGTCGGTCAGGATCTTCGGCCTCAATTCGTGGGCGATCCTGGTCCCCGAGGTCATCATGGGCGTCGCGACGGTCGCCGTGGTGTACGCGGGCGTGCGCCGCCGGTTCAGCCCCGTGGCCGGTCTGGTCGCGGGTGCGGTACTCGCGCTCACCCCCGTCGCGGCGCTGATGTTCCGGTTCAACAACCCGGACGCGATGCTGGCGCTGCTGATGGCCCTCGCCTGCTACCTGGTGGTCCGGGCGCTCGAGGACGGCCGTACGAAGTGGCTGGTCTGGGCGGGCGTGGCGATCGGCTTCGCGTTCCTCGCCAAGACGCTCCAGGCCTTCCTGATCCTGCCGCCGCTGGCGATCGTGTACGCGGTGTGCGCGCCGGTGTCGCTGAAGAAGCGCTTCGGGCAGCTGGCCGCGGCGACGCTCGCGCTGGTCGTCTCCGGTGGCTGGTGGGTCGCGATCGTCGAGCTGTGGCCCGCCTCCTCCCGCCCGTACATCGGCGGCTCGCAGAACAACTCCTTCCTGGAGCTGACCTTCGGCTACAACGGCCTCGGCCGGCTCAACGGCGACGAGACCGGCAGCGTCGGCGGCGGCGGTGGCGGTGGCGCGGGCGGCGGCACCGGCATGTGGGGTGAGACCGGCTGGGACCGGATGTTCAACTCCGAGATCGGCGGCCAGATCTCCTGGCTGCTGCCGGCCGCGCTGATCCTGCTCGTCGCGGGCCTGGTGGCCACCCGGAGGCTGAAGCGGACGTCCGTCACCCGCGGCTCGTTCCTGGTGTGGGGCGGCTCGCTGCTGATCACCATGGTGGTCTTCAGCTACATGGCGGGCATCTTCCACCAGTACTACACGGTGGCCCTCGCCCCGTACCTCGCGGCCGTGATCGGCATGGGCGCCGGGCTGCTGTGGGAGAAGCGGCAGGAGATGTGGGCGTCGATCACCCTCGCCGCCTCCGTGGTCGCGGCCGCGGCCTGGGGGTACGTGCTGCTCAACCGCACCTCCGACTACCTGCCCTGGCTGAGGTGGCTGGTGCTGATCGGCGGCCTGGCCGCCGCGCTCGGCCTGGTCTTCGCGGGCCGGATGAGCCGTCAGCTGGCTCTCGGGGCTGCGGCGGTGGGCCTGGTGGCCGCGCTGGCCGGCCCGACCGCGTACACGCTCAGCACCCTCCAGGAGGGCCACACCGGTTCCATCGTGACGGCGGGCCCGGCGGGCGCGAGCATGATGGGCGGCGGCCGTGGCGGTCCCGGCGGTGGCGGTGGCGGTATGCGCGGCGGCATGCCGGGCCAGAACCAGCAGGGGCAGCAGGGGCAGCAGGGCAACGGCACCGGTGGCTTCCCCGGCGGCGGCATGCCGGGCCAGAACCAGCAGAACGGCGGCGGCACCACGCAGAACCAGCAGAACGGCGGCGGTTTCCCCGGCGGCGGTCGGATGGGCGAGGGCGGCGGAATGGGCGGCGCCGGTGGCGTCGGCGGTCTGCTGAACGGCGCCAGCGTCAGCTCCGCGGCCAAGAAGCTGCTCGAGACGGACGCCGGCAAGTACACCTGGGTCGCCGCGTCCATCGGCTCCCAGAACGCCGCGAGCTACCAGCTGGCCACCGGTGACCCGGTGATGGCGATCGGCGGCTTCAACGGCACCGACCCGTCGCCGACACTGGCCCAGTTCAAGAAGTACGTGGCGGAAGGCAGGATCCACTACTTCATCTCGGGCGGCGGCATGGGCGGCGGCAACAGCGGTACGTCGTCGCAGATCACCTCGTGGGTGCAGAGCAACTTCAAGAAGGTGACGGCCGGTTCGGCCACCTTCTACGACCTCACGCAGAAGACCAGCGGCTGACGGTGGTCGCGACGGTCGCGATGGAGACCGGGACGCGGGGAGAGGCGGTGACCGGAGGGTCGCCGCCTCTCTCGTTCCGTTCGGCGACGGTCGCCCGCGGCTGCCCGAAGGCCCCCGGCTACTCCAGGCCCGCTGCTATTCCTCGGACACCAGTCGCGCCGGAAAGCCCCCGGTGGCGACCGGGCCCCAGCGCTCGGGCGTGATGCGGATGATGGACTTGCCCTGCTTGCGCATGGCCTCGCGGGCCCCTTCTGTCCGCGCCCCTCGCACTGCTGCGCAGGCGTCGGTGCGCTGCGACGGACTCCGTCCGTCGAGGAGGGCCGGGCGTCCCGGACTATTCCTCGGACACCAGCCGCGCCGGAAAGCCCCCGGTGGCGACCGGGCCCCAGCGCTCGGGCGTGATGCGGATGATGGACTTGCCCTGCTTGCGCATGGCCTCGCGGGCCCCTTCTGTCCGCGCCCCTCGCACTGCTGCGCAGGCGTCGGTGCGCTGCGACGGACTCCGTCCGCCG